>NZ_JBRKCV010000058.1:0-542 GCF_052983275.1 Robertmurraya sp. GLU-23 | reverse complement strand
CCCATTCGGAAATCTCCGGATCAAAGCTTACTTACAGCTCCCCGAAGCATATCGGTGTTAGTCCCGTCCTTCATCGGCTCCTAGTGCCAAGGCATCCACCGTGCGCCCTTTCTAACTTAACCTACAGTTAAAAAGTTTCTCTATATTAAATAGAGAGAAAACTAAAATGGCGATTACTCGGTATTTCTTGGTTTCTTCATTTATCATTATCTAGTTTTCAAAGAACGATTATCATCGAGAGATTGCTCTCTCAAAACTAAACAAATCATATCATCAACGGTTGTTAGCTTCGACCGAAGGTCGTAAGCCTCAATTTTCCTTAGAAAGGAGGTGATCCAGCCGCACCTTCCGATACGGCTACCTTGTTACGACTTCACCCCAATCATCTGTCCCACCTTAGGCGGCTGGCTCCTTACGGTTACCCCACCGACTTCGGGTGTTACAAACTCTCGTGGTGTGACGGGCGGTGTGTACAAGGCCCGGGAACGTATTCACCGCGGCATGCTGATCCGCGATTACTAGCGATTCCAGCTTCATGTAGG
>NZ_JBRKCV010000057.1:0-551 GCF_052983275.1 Robertmurraya sp. GLU-23 | reverse complement strand
GTAGGTTAAGTTAGAAAGGGCGCACGGTGGATGCCTTGGCACTAGGAGCCGATGAAGGACGGGACTAACACCGATATGCTTCGGGGAGCTGTAAGTAAGCTTTGATCCGGAGATTTCCGAATGGGGAAACCCTCTATCCGTAATGGGATAGAATCTTTACCTGAATACATAGGGTATTGAAGGCAGACCCGGGGAACTGAAACATCTAAGTACCCGGAGGAAGAGAAAGCAAACGCGATTCCCTAAGTAGCGGCGAGCGAAACGGGATTAGCCCAAACCAAGAGGCTTGCCTCTTGGGGTTGTAGGACACTCTATACGGAGTTACAAAGGAATGAAGTAGACGAATCGATCTGGAAAGGTCAGTCATAGAAGGTAACAACCCTGTAGTTGAAACTTCGTTCCCTCTTGAGTGGATCCTGAGTACGGCGGAACACGTGAAATTCCGTCGGAAGCAGGGAGGACCATCTCCCAAGGCTAAATACTACCTAGTGACCGATAGTGAACCAGTACCGTGAGGGAAAGGTGAAAAGCACCCCGGAAGGGGAGTGAAA
>NZ_JBRKCV010000056.1:0-560 GCF_052983275.1 Robertmurraya sp. GLU-23 | reverse complement strand
CCTACATGAAGCTGGAATCGCTAGTAATCGCGGATCAGCATGCCGCGGTGAATACGTTCCCGGGCCTTGTACACACCGCCCGTCACACCACGAGAGTTTGTAACACCCGAAGTCGGTGGGGTAACTCGCAAGAGAGCCAGCCGCCTAAGGTGGGACAGATGATTGGGGTGAAGTCGTAACAAGGTAGCCGTATCGGAAGGTGCGGCTGGATCACCTCCTTTCTAAGGAAATATGCTTGCGATAGCAAGACATAAAATACAGACGTGACGATTTGTTCTTGTTCAGTTTTGATGGTTTAATTAGTTTTTTTGCGCAAGCAAAATAACCATCCATCAAGTTGTTCTTTGAAAACTAGATAAAGTATAAAAGTCAAGAAAGAAATCGAGTATCGCCATTTTAGTTTTCTCTCTATATTAATAGAGAAACTTTTTAACCGTAGGTTAAGTTAGAAAGGGCGCACGGTGGATGCCTTGGCACTAGGAGCCGATGAAGGACGGGACTAACACCGATATGCTTCGGGGAGCTGTAAGTAAGCTTTGATCCGGAGATTTCCGAATGGG
>NZ_JBRKCV010000055.1:0-568 GCF_052983275.1 Robertmurraya sp. GLU-23 | reverse complement strand
AACCAAAACCGTCTAGAGCACACTATCAACAACTTAAACACATCTTCAGAAAACTTAACAGCTGCAGAATCTCGTGTTCGTGACGTTGATATGGCTAAAGAAATGATGTCACAAACAAAGAATTCAATTCTTTCTCAAGCTGCTCAAGCGATGTTGGCTCAAGCAAACCAACAACCACAAGGTGTTCTTCAACTACTTCGTTAATATATTTAAAAGGAAGGTCCTGCGCTCTGCAGGACTTTTTCTGTTTAGAGCATTTTGATATAGTCTAATTCATTTATTGGTTTTAGAAAAATTAAAAATAAAACTTATAAAAAAATAGATAAAATATTAAACTTTTGTTTTAATCTCCGATAATAATAGTGTAAGGTGGGAGAGACAAGGGCGGCCGACCTGGAAATCTCCCTCCTTAGTAAAGATAGTGGTTCACAAGGACGTGAATACAAACACATTCAGGGAGGAATAATAAAATGAGAATCAATCACAATATCGCAGCTCTTAACACTTACAATAAGTTGAATGCTGCTTCCAATTCACAATCTAAATCAATGGAAAAGTTATCTTCTGG
>NZ_JBRKCV010000054.1:0-573 GCF_052983275.1 Robertmurraya sp. GLU-23 | reverse complement strand
AAAAGCTTAACTTCCGTGTTCGGTATGGGAACGGGTGTGACCTTTTCGCTATCGCCACTAGACCAGTATTCAATTGAAGGAATCATTCCTTCAAAACTAGATAATGAATGAAGAAGAAGAAATACACGGGTATCACTTTGCGTAATCGAGCTCCGGCTTGGTTAGTAGATGGAGAAACTAACCGGAAAAATTCCGTTTAAATTGGGAAATAGCCATATTTCCTTAAAAATAAGCGGAGTTTTTCCGCTTATTTGACCCAAATCTTTGAATTTTGGCTTATTTAGAGCAGTTAACCGGAATTCCTACGCTTATCTCTGCTTCTTAAGCTTCCTCCCAATACATTAGCCGGAAATTCTCCCCCTATTAATTCTCTTACCTATACGAAATCATCAATGAATAATTATAGAGCCAAAGTCAAAAATACGAGCATACAGGCAATTAGAAAAACACACAACAAAAAAAGCACCCATTCAGGTGCTTTTTTCTTTGCCTAGCGACGTCCTACTCTCACAGAGGGAAACCCTCAACTACCATCGGCGCTGAAAAGCTTAACTTCCGTGTTCGGTATGGGAA
>NZ_JBRKCV010000053.1:0-600 GCF_052983275.1 Robertmurraya sp. GLU-23 | reverse complement strand
TTCATTTCGCGTTGGATTTTTTCTTCGGGGGTTAACTCCGGTTCTACTTTACGCTGGCCGCGCTTATCCTTGAGACCGTCTTCTCCTTCTTTCTCAAACTTCTTCACCCATTGATATACCTGTTGATAGGAAACATTAAAATGTTCAGATGTTTGATGATAATTTTTCATGTTCTGTACGCAGTACATAACAATTTCCAAACGTTCTTCTAGTGTAGTGGACCGGCCTTTAATCATAGAGTTATTCATCCTTTTCATCTCTTTTAATTCTCTATGATCATTATAATTCCTTATCCATTGTTTCAAAAGTGAACGACTGGACATTTCATACTTCCGTACAACCTCATTCATAGAATAGTTCCCAGAAAGATAATCAAGGACTGCAGCTGTTTTGATATCTTTAGAATACCGTTTCCATCCTTTTGATCCTTGAAGTCCGTCCATTCCATATGTCTGATATAGATAAATCCATTTATTTAATGTATCTTCAGTTATTTTATGTTGTTGACAGAAAGCTTGAATTGATGACTTCCTGTTTTGGTATTTGATAATAAATTCTAATTTTTCTTGTGCTGAATATGCACTTTTCGCCATAAAAAAA
>NZ_JBRKCV010000052.1:0-627 GCF_052983275.1 Robertmurraya sp. GLU-23 | reverse complement strand
CAACAGGTATATCAATGGGTGAAGAAGTTTGAGAAAGAAGGAGAAGACGGTCTCAAGGATAAGCGCGGCCAGCGTAAAGTAGAACCGGAGTTAACCCCCGAAGAAAAAATCCAACGCGAAATGAAGCGATTGGAGAGGGAAAATGAGCGTCTTCGGGCCGAGAATGCATTCTTAAAAAAGTTGGAGGAACTCGAAAGGAGGCGTTTAAAGAAACGTCATTAAGCCAAATTCGATTAACAGATAAATATATAGCCATTCAGGAACTGCATGAGGAAGAGAAATTCTCCATTGTGCTATTATGCAAGATTGCGAGAATTCAACGTTCTTCTTATTATAAATGGCTTAATCGCACCCCTTCAGATAATGAGAAATTGAATGAGAAAATTCTAGAGGAAATAAAAACTTTATATGAGAAAGTGAACGGAATATATGGATATCGTCGCATGACGATGAACCTGAACCGTACCTTATCAACGCCTATAAATCATAAGCGAGTATATCGATTGATGAGAATCGCCGGAATCCAATCGTTGATTCGACGCAAAGGCAAAAAATATAAGCCAAGTACACCCAAACATGTCGCTGAAAACATCTTGAACAGAGAATTCACCGCAGAGAACCCAAATG
>NZ_JBRKCV010000051.1:0-643 GCF_052983275.1 Robertmurraya sp. GLU-23 | reverse complement strand
TGAAGTGCCCCCCGTCAAGTAGACAGCGGAAATAAAAAAACGACACTAAGCGGCTTTAGCCCTGTATTCTAAGGGACTAAGGCCGTTTAGTCTTTTTTGTAATCTTTCATAATTATAAAATTTTATGTACTCCTCAATGTCTTTTTTCAACTCTTCAAAGGTGCTGTACTTGTTCAGATAATACTTTTCACTTTTCAATGTTCCCCAAAAAGACTCCATTGGTCCATTATCAATACACCTTCCGACCCTCGACATACTTTGAACCATCTCTGCTTTATCAATTTTCCTTTTAAAAGCAGGGGAAGTGTATTGAAATCCTCGATCACTATGGAAGAGGGGTTTTGCTCCCGGATTAGCTTCCAATGCTAATTCGAAAGTTTTAAATACCAACGAATTATTATTAGAAGTTCCTAATATATAACTAACAATGGATCCATCGCACAAATCTAAAATTGCACTCAAATAAGCCTTATGTGTAGCCCCATATTTCATTTCAGTCACATCTGTTAACCATTTTTCATTTGGGTTCTCTGCGGTGAATTCTCTGTTCAAGATGTTTTCAGCGACATGTTTGGGTGTACTTGGCTTATATTTTTTGCCTTTGCGTCGAATCAACGATTGGATTCCGGCGATTCTCATCAAT
>NZ_JBRKCV010000050.1:0-663 GCF_052983275.1 Robertmurraya sp. GLU-23 | reverse complement strand
CAGCCGCCTAAGGTGGGACAGATGATTGGGGTGAAGTCGTAACAAGGTAGCCGTATCGGAAGGTGCGGCTGGATCACCTCCTTTCTAAGGAAAATTGAGGCTTACGACCTTCGGTCGAAGCTAACTATCGTTGATGATATGATTTGTTTAGTTTTGAGAGAGCAAACTCTCATATATAAAATAGCAAGTTCTTTTTTTCTGTTGTATGGGCCTATAGCTCAGCTGGTTAGAGCGCACGCCTGATAAGCGTGAGGTCGATGGTTCGAGTCCATTTAGGCCCACCATACAAACTTAATGGGGCCTTAGCTCAGCTGGGAGAGCGCCTGCCTTGCACGCAGGAGGTCAGCGGTTCGATCCCGCTAGGCTCCACCAAAAATCGTTCTTTGAAAACTAGATAATGATATATGAAGAAAACCAAGGAAAGTGGAGGCGACTGTTCAACTTCGACAGACGTTGGAGAGCCTGCTTGACAAATCCTGCTTTTGGATTTGACTAGACGGATCGAAACGGCCGAGAAGTTAGGAGCCGAAACTGGACAAAGAAATACCGAGTAATCGCCATTTTAGTTTTCTCTCTATTTAATATAGAGAAACTTTTTAACTGTAGGTTAAGTTAGAAAGGGCGCACGGTGGATGCCTTGGCACTAGGAGCCGATGAAGGACG
>NZ_JBRKCV010000047.1:0-1269 GCF_052983275.1 Robertmurraya sp. GLU-23 | reverse complement strand
AATACTGGTCTAGTGGCGATAGCGAAAAGGTCACACCCGTTCCCATACCGAACACGGAAGTTAAGCTTTTCAGCGCCGATGGTAGTTGAGGGTTTCCCTCTGTGAGAGTAGGACGTCGCTAGGCATATATATGGAGGATTAGCTCAGCTGGGAGAGCACCTGCCTTACAAGCAGGGGGTCGGCGGTTCGATCCCGTCATCCTCCACCAAAGTTTTTTAACGAAGTGAAAATAACTATCCATCACTCATGAAAGTGAAAAAAATAATTATTAATTGCCGGCGTAGCTCAATTGGTAGAGCAACTGACTTGTAATCAGTAGGTTGGGGGTTCAAGTCCTCTCACCGGCACCACTTATACCGAGCCATTAGCTCAGTCGGTAGAGCATCTGACTTTTAATCAGAGGGTCGAAGGTTCGAGTCCTTCATGGCTCACCATTTTTCTTCAGTAATATAACTTATCAATATGCGGGTGTGGCGGAATTGGCAGACGCACTAGACTTAGGATCTAGCGCCGCAAGGCGTGGGGGTTCGACTCCCTTCACCCGCACCATAGTTTTTTACACTAGTAAAATAACTTTCTATATGCGGAAGTAGTTCAGTGGTAGAATACAACCTTGCCAAGGTTGGGGTCGCGGGTTCGAATCCCGTCTTCCGCTCCAGAACGTACTTGCCGGGGTGGCGGAACTGGCAGACGCACAGGACTTAAAATCCTGCGGTAGGTGACTACCGTACCGGTTCGATTCCGGTCCTCGGCACCAAAGCTTTTTGCGCTTGCAAAATAGCTGTCCTTAACACACTAATATAAGTAATATTACAATGCATGCGCCCGTAGCTCAATTGGATAGAGCGTCTGACTACGGATCAGAAGGTTATGGGTTCGACTCCTTTCGGGCGCGCCATATTTGATTTAACGGGGAGTAGCTCAGCTTGGTAGAGCACTTGGTTTGGGACCAAGGGGTCGCAGGTTCGAATCCTGTCTTCCCGACCACTAACTTTATATTTATGGGGCCTTAGCTTGCTGGGAGAGCGCCTGCCTTGCACGCAGGAGGTCAGCGGTTCGATCCCGCTAGGCTCCACCAAAAAAAACTATTGACAACACAATTGAGTGCTGTTAATATAGTAAAGTCGCTTCTAAACGAAGTGGTAATTGTTCTTTGAAAACTAAACAAATCATACGTCAACAAAAAAATGATTAGTGTTGAAAATACACTAGCCAACGTTTTAACTTTAAGAGCTAATCTTACTCTTTATTGGAGAGTTTGATCCTGGC
>NZ_JBRKCV010000046.1:0-1285 GCF_052983275.1 Robertmurraya sp. GLU-23 | reverse complement strand
TGGAGAGACCCAGATAAATGAGACAAGGAAAAAACACCCCCTGGATCGTATTTATACAATATGATTCTTAGGAGGGTGTTTTTCTATGGGAACAAGAGTTCATTATCCAGAAGAGATAAAATGGAAAGTTATTGAGATGAAGCAAGCAGGCATTAGCAACCGAGATATAATGACACAACTAGGTATAAAAAGTAAGACGCAATTAAAGACATGGATGAAATGGTACAAAGCAGGACAAACCTACAGGTTTTCTCAACAAGTGGGAAAGCAATACTCCTACGGTAAGGGGACGGAGGAACTGTCTGAGTTAGAACAACTTAAATTGAAAAATAAACAGCTAGAAACACAATTAGAAATACTAAAAAAGTACCAAGAGATCGAAAGGGGTTGGAGCCAGAAGTTGTTTTACAAGTAGTAGAATGCCTCTCTGACAGCTTTAAGATAATTGATATTCTAGGAGTATTAGGCATACCAAAGGCGACATATTACCGATGGAAAAAGAAATATCAAAAGATTAAACTTACTTCTTTAGAGCAGTTGGTTATTAAGCTGTGTGAGGAAAACCACCATCACTATGGTCATCGCAAAATCAAAGCGATTTTAAACAGAAAATATGGGATTAATGTAAACCGCAAAACCGTTCAGAAGATTATGCAAAAATTCGAGATACAGTGCCAAGTTAAGAAAAAGCGACAGAAGTACGTGAGTGGTGAGAGCA
Organism: Robertmurraya sp. GLU-23; assembly: GCF_052983275.1. Taxonomy (NCBI): domain Bacteria; kingdom Bacillati; phylum Bacillota; class Bacilli; order Caryophanales; family Bacillaceae; genus Robertmurraya; species Robertmurraya sp. GLU-23. The sequence goes on along the minus strand of NZ_JBRKCV010000046.1, from coordinate 567 downwards.
ATATTGTTGTACCCAATATCCTTAATCGTAACTTTAAAGCCAGTCGATCAAATGAAAAATGGGTCACGGATATTACCTACTTACCTTATGGCCCGACTATGTTATATTTATCAACAATCATAGACCTATATAACAACGAAATAGTAGCTTATAAGATAGGTACAAGCCAAGAGGTCAAACTAGTATTGGATACATTAAAAGAGGCTGTTGAATTACGTAAACCAAAGGATTTACTTCTTCATAGTGACCAGGGGGCTGTCTATACTTCATATGCTTATCAGAATTTAGCCAAAGAAAAAGGCATTACCACAAGCATGTCTCGAAAAGGAAACTGCCATGATAATGCCGTCATCGAATCCTTTCACTCCTCGCTAAAGTCGGAAGGATTCAACGCTCAAAGTAGAGCATCTATGTCCAATTCTAAAGTAGTACAAATAGTAAATCAATATATGTATCGATATAATCATGTACGTATTCAGGCAAAACTAAACTACCTGTCCCCACTTGAATATAGGGGACAGGCAGCATAGGTGTTTTTTCTAAGTCTCACTTTTACGGGTCAGTTCA
>NZ_JBRKCV010000045.1:0-1444 GCF_052983275.1 Robertmurraya sp. GLU-23 | reverse complement strand
TCCAATAAAGAGTAAGATTAGCTCTTAAAGTTTAAAACTTAGTTAAAACGTTGACGTTTGTTGTTGTCTTGTTCAGTTTTCAAGGTTCAATTAAGCACTTGATTATCTTACTATATCATTTCACCATTGTCAACTTCTACGAAAAACTTTTTTGAAAGTTTTTTTCAAGTCGTTGTTGTCGGCTACATGTATTACTATATCATCTTAATTCGCAGAAGTCAACTTCTGTTTTAAAATTATTTTTCTAAGTGGCTTCACCGTTTTGAAGCCAAGAATTATATTCTACATAATTCCTATACATAATACAACAACTTTTTGTTAAGAATTATTAAAAGCCATGTACAACTCGTACATGGCTTTTAATTACAGAACCGATATTTTAAACAACCTAACCTAGTGTATCTTTAGAAAAAGTATTCTGAATCGCCTTTTCTAACTCTAGTTGTTTCATTCGAGATTTTGCATACCTTTTTGTTACATTAATGTCTTTGTGACCTGCTAATTCAGATACTATTTCTAATGCAACTCCTTTATCAACAAGTCGCTGACAAAAGGTATGCCTTAATTTGTGAGGATTCACTTGATACTTTTTAAGCATATACTGAACCGATCTCTCAGTAAGTCGTTCGTTGGACTTGGAAACAAACAAAGCATCTTCGATATGATTTAATTCTATATGATTCTCCAGATAAGCTCTTGCTTCATCAGATAATGGTATCACTCTACCTTCACCAGTAGAGTGATGTTTAACTAACACTAGATTTCTTTCGAAATCAATATCAGACTTATTTAGAGAACATAATTCTGACACTCTAATACCCGTATGAAGCAATAAATAGACAATAGCAATGTTTCTATTATGTCCATCCTTTTTTACTTCACGAACAAGTTGGTCACATTCAAAAGTGGTTAACACTTCAATTTCGTCTTTTTTCTCTACGGGAACCACAGTTATATCAATGATGATATCAGGTTTCTTCAAAAATTTTGCAAAGGTACGAATCGATCCAAGTATTTTATCAATAGTTACTGGACTTTTCCCCTGCTGCTCTAAAAAAGAAACATATAATTGTACGTCCTTTTGTGTTATGTCCTCTAAATAAATCGAATATTGTTGAAGCCAGTCTTGATATTTTTGAATTTCACGTTGATATGTTGTGACCGTACTAGGTGATTTCCCTACTTGTTTAAGCCATTCTGTAAACTGAGCTAGAACATTAGTTTCTTGCAACTATATCACTCCAATCAATCAGACTTGGTATTACTTACATCTTATAGGAAATGACTAAAGAAGTAAACTTCCGCGAAAAAAATTATATAAAAAAAGAGAGCAGTCATGTTGACTACTCTCTTTTATCAGGTGCCTGGCGACGTCCTACTCTCACAGAGGGAAACCCTCAACTACCATTGGCGCTGAAAAGCTTAACTTCCGTGTTCGGTATGG
>NZ_JBRKCV010000044.1:0-1453 GCF_052983275.1 Robertmurraya sp. GLU-23 | reverse complement strand
TGATCTGACCCAATAAAGTTAGACAAATATTTTTAGGCAACTTCTAAGATCTGAGTTCGGTATTCTACTGGACTCAGATCTTTTAATTTTGCTTTCATTCTCTTTTGATTGTAGTAATCAATATACTCTTCTAATTCTTGTTCAAAATGCTCAATACTCTCAAACTCTTGCAGGTAAAGCAACTCAGACTTTAATAAGCCAAAGAAATTTTCGATGACCGCATTATCTAAACAGTTGCCTTTACGTGACATACTCTGCGTAATTTCGTGTTTTTCTAAGGTTTTTTGATACTGTTTCATTTGATAATGCCAGCCCTGATCAGAATGAAGAATTACTTGATCTCCAGGTTTAAGATGCTCAATTGCTTTGTCTAACATTTCACCCACGAGTCTATAAACAGGACGTTTCATCACGTTATAAGCAATGATTTCACCATTGCATAAATCGAGTACCGGCGAAAGATAACGCTTCTCTCCAAATAAGTGGAATTCTGTAACGTCTGTTACCCATTTCTGATTCATTCTTTCCGCCTTAAAATCGCGTTGTAATATGTTGGGTGCAATTTTCCCTACGCTACCTTTGTAGGAACGATATTTCTTCATACGCACTAGACATTTTAAGCCCATGGTATTCATTAATTTATTTATAGTTTTTTGGTCATGATGAATGCCTTTTTTCTTTAGTTCTTTCGTGATACGACGATAGCCATAACGTCCTTTATGTGCATGATAGATTTCTCTTATTTCTTCTTTTACATTCGCATACTTATCGACTTGATTTAATCGTCTTTCCCAATAATAATACGTACTGCGTGGAATGTCAGCGACTTCAACTAAATCCACAACATCATACTGATCCTTTAGTTCATAAATTACTTGCGCTTTAATTTTGTTTGTAATTTTTCCTGCATTTGAACTAAAGCATTCAACTTTTTTAAGTAAGCATTCTCCATTTCTAATCTTTCTATTTTCGCTTGTAATGCTTCTACTGTACCTTCAACTGGTGTTGGTGCTGCTTTCTTTGGTTCACTTTTCTTTGTTTCTTTCTTCATAGATGGACGCCCCTTTTTCTTTAATTGTAGGGCATCTATTCCACCTTGTTTCCACTTTGTTCGCCAATTCCGAATCATTCCAGGAGAGGAAATATTGAAAATTGCTGCTGTATCAACAGAGGATGTACCCGTCTCGTTCATATAATTTAATACATCCATTTTAAACTCAGTTGAATAGCGTGTATAGTTTTTTAGGAAAGCTTCACTACCATGCTGTTCGTAAAGGCGAATCCATCCACTTAAAACACTCTTATTTATCTGTACCTGCCGTGAAATTTCCTTAATTGATTCGTTACCATTTAAATACCTTAAAACCATTTGTATTCTATTTTCCGCTGTAAAATTAGACATAAAAAACCCCATAAATGTAAGATTGATGTCTAACATTTATGGGGCAGTTCA
>NZ_JBRKCV010000043.1:0-1470 GCF_052983275.1 Robertmurraya sp. GLU-23 | reverse complement strand
TAATATGGTACCTGTAGTAAGGACACTTGAAAAAGAGTGTTTTATCTACAGGTATTTTTTTATATACTAGAATTTCAACATATGGGGAATTAGGGGACGTCATGAGTAAAATAACATTTACAACTAGAGAGATAAAGTCACTTCAACAAAATCCAAATGTGCAACGAGTCAGTGAACGATCGATTACATATTCGGATTCTTTTAAAAATAAATTTATGGATGAGTATTTGGCGGGTAAGCTACCACGTCAGATTTTTAGTGAGAACGGTTTTGATGTCGAAGTAATTGGACTGAAGAGAATTGAACAATCTGCTCACAGGTGGAAAAAAGCGTACCAAAAGAATGGATTAATCGGTTTGACTGATTCGAGGAAATCAAGTTCGGGTAGACCATTAAAACGGGAGCTTACACCGACCGAAATAATTGAACGGCAGGAAGCAAGAATCAAGCTACTGGAGGGGCAGGTCGACCTACTAAAAAAGCTAGAAGCGACAGAAAGGAGGCTGCTAAACACAAGAAAAAGTCTAGAACCGAGTAGAGTATATCAGTTAATTTTTGAGACGGTTGAACAAAATCACTTTAAGCGAATGACCAGGTATTTTTGTGACCTTTTAGAGGTGTCCCGTTCTGGATATTATAGCTACCTAAAGGCATCCAGTAGTCGAGAAGCAAGAGAGCAGTTAGATTTAGAAGCCAAAAGAATGATTTTAAAGGCATTTACTCGTCGGGGATACAAGAAAGGATCACGTTCTATAAAAATGATATTAGAGAACGACTATAACCTTATTTTTAGTCGTAAAAAAATTCAAAGAATCATGAGGAAATACAATATAGTATGCCCTCATAGAAGACCAAATCCTTATAAGAGAATCGCTAAAGCAACAAAGGAACATACGGTCGTTCCAAATAAGTTAAATAGAGAATTTAAGCAAGGAATTCCAGGGAAAGTATTACTAACGGATATCACATATTTGCCATACAATGGAAATAGTATGGCTTATTTGTCGACCGTAAAAGATGCTTGTACAAACGAACTACTTGCTTATCATGTATCTGATCGAATCACGTTAGACATCGCAACAAAAACCATCAAAAAACTAGTGTCTAATAAAAAGGTAACAATACATCCAGATGCCTTTATCCACTCAGATCAAGGTAGCCATTATACAAGCCCAACCTTTCAAAAGTTACTAAAGAAATATGGCTTAGGTCAATCCATGTCTAGAAGAGGAAACTGTTGGGACAATGCCCCACAGGAGTCTTTTTTTGGTCATTTAAAAGACGACGTAGATTATCAGTCAGCTAAGTCATTAGAGGAATTAAAGGCAAAGATCAATCATTACATGGTTTACTATAACAACTATCGTTATCAATGGAATTTAAAAAAGATGACTCCTATTCAATTTAGGAATCATCTTTTAGCTGCTTAGTCTCTTTTTTTATAGTGTCCTTGACAAAGGTGCCAGTTTA
>NZ_JBRKCV010000042.1:0-1583 GCF_052983275.1 Robertmurraya sp. GLU-23 | reverse complement strand
TTCGCTCTCAAATTCCTTCGTCCAACCTTTCCATGAGGTGGATGTCAGTCATGCTGCCCCACAGGGTCCTTGCCCGAAGTTTTATTGCTTTGCTGACTAATCCGTGCTTCAAATGTACGAGACTTATAACACTTAAAACTCTTTTCTACTCTACAGTTCCTACTGAATTAAGCTGCTTTTTCAACTTCTATGTTTGCGCTCATATGAGGGATATCCTTTAACATTCGCTCTTCACTAAACTCAAATTGTTTCTTACCAATGGCAAAGAATATACGAATTAACTTATTGCACAAGGCTATTAGAGACTGCATTTTCTTTAGAGGATTATCCGGACGCTGCGTGTAATAGGCATGCAACGCTTTAAATGCCGAATTCTTAGCGACCATAATCATACAAACCCTGAAGAGGAGAGCCCTCAGCTTCTTCCTACCTCGTTTGGTGATTTTTGTTTGCCCTTTATGTTTGCCAGAGGTGTTCTCCTTCAAGCTCAATCCAGCTAACTTTATGATTTGTCTAGGGTGAGAATAATCTTGAAGATTCCCAACCTCCGCAAAGAAGCCGGCAACCGTATCTCTTCCTACTCCCTTAATAGCTAACATTTGTTGAACACCCGGGATATGTTCAATTAGGTTATCAATCTTATTATCAAGTTCTACGAACTTCTCTTGTATCAAATCATATTTATCAAGTAGAGTCGCTAGTTCTAATTTAGCCATACCAGCACCTTGACGAAGTCCGATGGACTCTTTTGCTACTTGTTTTAACTCTATTATTTTGTTTAGTCCTACACTCCGACTAACTGCTTTTCGTAAATGATCCAATAAGTACTGATCAGTGAAGTGAATCAGTTCATGTGGTAAGGCTCCTAGCCTTAAAAATTGCAAGGCTGCTTTCCCTTCCCAACTTTTAAAGACGGTTAAAAACTCAGGAAAATACCGATCTAGCCAGTTGTGAATCTGGCCTTGCACCGTTTGAAGGTCGTCAGTTAGGAGATCACGTATTTTTTTCGCCACACGGAGTTCTGCATAAACACCTTGTGGAATCGTTGGTTCAGCATATCTCCCGTCCTTGACCAGCTGCGCGATAACTTTAGCGTCTTTCACATCGTTTTTAGTCGGTGAGTTATCGTCGAGTTCCTTACTTTTCTTTACATGTAACGGGTTTACTGCAACAAACTTTATATGATGTTCTTTTAGTATATGAGCTAGATTTAGCCAGTAGTGGCCAGTAGGCTCCATCCCTACTATCACTTTTTCCATGGCCTGTTCTTTCTTTAATTGAAAGATCCACTCGAGAAACAGTTGAAATCCCTGCTTGGTATTCTCAAAAGAACAAGGCGATCCAAATTCTATTCCTCTATAGTCCTGTGCACGTGCGACATGCTTGAACTTGGCAATATCAACACCTATAATAAGAGTTTGAGAAGTGATTTGAGCAATCTTTTCATTTTGGTTATAATTCATTTTATACCCTCCTGGTTAATTGAGTTGTCCTTTTCGCTTGCAGGCTTTGGACTCTCTCATTCTACCAAGAGGTTATTTTTTTGTTCAAACCTCATTTTCATTCATTACAGGAATGCTGCC
>NZ_JBRKCV010000041.1:0-1786 GCF_052983275.1 Robertmurraya sp. GLU-23 | reverse complement strand
AAAGGAGCATTCCTGTTAGAAGGATTTTCGGGGACTTGAACAAAAAAGAGCCCTCTTGGTATGATACGGGGTGTCAAATCGTGTGCCGAAATGACCCCTAACTTAGTTAACCAAGGAGGACTCCAAAATGGATTTTAAACAAAATCATAAAATAAATCAAGTCACTGAAAAAACACTCGTAGTCGGCATCGATATTGCCAAGCGGATTCATTACGCTTGTTTTGTGGACGATCGCGGACGGGTGCTCCGAAAGTCATTCTCTGTTTCTCAGTCTCGAGATGGGTTTGAACTTTTCTATCAACGTATTCTAATTGAAATGAAAGAACAAGAAAAAACGGAAGTCATCGTTGGGATTGAACCTACTGGTCATTATTGGCTCAATTTAGCCTATTTTCTTGAGGAACGAGGCATCCCTCTAGCTATGGTCAACCCTATGCACGTCAAACGGTCAAAAGAGTTAGATGACAATCTGCCAACCAAACATGACCGTAAAGATGCGCTCGTAATCGCTCGTCTCATAAAAGATGGACGCTTTAGTTATCCTCGTATCTTGAAAGACAAAGAGGCTGAACTCCGTGTGGGGGCAACGTTTAGAAGTAAGTTGACAGAGGAACTTGGAGCTGTCAAAAACATGATGATTCGCTGGTTAGATCGCTATTTTCCTGAGTTTACTCAGGTGTTTCCGTCATTCGGAAAGATGGCTATGGCTGTACTTGAATGTACCCCATTTCCAAGTGATCTTCATCAGAAACAACCCGAAGAAGTTTTAAATCTCTATCGCCAGGTTGAGGGGCTCAAATCTCCCCAAAGACCGAAAGCAATGCGTCTCATTGAAGTCGCTACTAACTCCATAGGAGTAACAGAGGGACGTGAGATGGCCCGTATTGAAATCGCCACACTCGTTCGCCGTTACAACCAGTTGGAACAAGATATAGAAAGCATTACACAGCACTTAGTTAAACTTGTACAAACATCCGTAGAGTACGAATGGCTCTCAACGGTTCAAGCACTTGGAGATATTACTATTGTCGATTTATTAGCTGAAATCGGTAGCTTTTCACACTATGTAGATCCACGCCAAATCATTAAACTTGCGGGACTAACATTACGTGAAAATTCCTCTGGGCAGCACAAAGGGCAGAAGCGCATTTCCAAACGTGGTAGAAGAAATCTACGAGCTCTACTTTTCCGAGTAATGATACCGATGATTCGTCACAATGAAGCATTTCGAAAGCTACATGAATATTACACAAACCGTAAGGTTAATCCGTTAAGCAAAAAGCAATCCATCGTGGTACTATGCGGAAAACTATTAAAAGTGTTACATGGAATCAGTACAAAGCACAAAGCGTTTGACGCACAGCGAATGATGCAGGATATTCCTAGTCTCGCAGAGGCTATGTAAAGTTCTACATCCCCTTAACTTACCTAGACAACAGGATGACACGGAGAAGTTGGCAATATTTTTTCCATTCGACCTTGAGTCCCTAAAGGAGCTTCGCTAGCCTCTGCCTTATGACTAGACCGAACGAAGGAATGTAGGCACATTGATGCCCAGAGACATGGGAGGGTACGTCATCATAAGCTACGCAGAGATCCATTGTGCATCACATAATTCTCTAACACTACTTACCACTATTAACCAGTAGTGTCCGCGTAGCGTACCCATGTGTTGGAATAGATTCACATAAAATAAAAATATTGTTAGGGATCGTGTCGAAAAAAATTTTTTTGACACCCCACGAACGGGTCAAACCGTTGATAAATCAACATTTATAGAGGGAGG
>NZ_JBRKCV010000040.1:0-1836 GCF_052983275.1 Robertmurraya sp. GLU-23 | reverse complement strand
GGTAGTGTCAAAAGTTTTATGAAAACTACCTAAAGGGTTAGTTCCGTTCCCATTTATTGAGTGGAAATCCGCCGCAATCGCTCTTGACAAACACGCCAATGGTTTGAGGATTGTTTAACAAGGGCGAAGGGACAAAAGAAGGCATACCAAATAAGCCCTTGGTTGTTTCCATTTTAAACCATTGGCAAGTTCGGTTTGTCAAGAGTTCGCTCCGCCGATTGCTGAATTAGCTTAAGGGCTCAGCTAAACAAAAAGTTAGGCTTGTCTTTGTTCTACTATCCATTGTTGTGCTAATCCAATGAGCTTTGTCCAACGTGCTGGCATTGTTGGAAGCCCATTGAGTTCTGGATTCACTACGGGCACTTTTCCTTCTAAGGCGGCATGCGGACGCAAAAAGTTAAAGTAGGCCGTAAATAAGGTGACGTATGAAATGGAACCATATTCAGAGCCGAATCCATGAGTGGAGCGATAATTGCCCTTAAAGGTGCGGTTAAGTCTCTCAATTATTTGTTTCAGTGGTCTATATTCGGTCGAAACAGGGTCCTCATTGGTTAATCCAATGACCTGCTTCACATCGAATGAAATCCCATGTTGAGCGAAGAAATGTTGGGCTAAAAGATAGATTGGATTCCCGTCTACCACAAAGGTCAGATTTTCTGGAATCTCTTTCATCTTGATTAAGACCTCATCAATTGCTCGAATGGCTGTTGCTGTGTCTCGATTAGGCGACACCGGATACGAAAGAATAATCTTTTTCACGGCGTCAAAAAAGAAAAATAAATAATGCCATCGACCGTTTACTCTGATATACGTTTCATCACCGCAGAATTGGTCTGAAAGTTCATAGGGATAGTGATCCACATAAGGTTTAAGTAATAAAGCTACGCTATTTTCGTAGTTCAATACAGTCTGATGTGAAATCATCACTCCGTGTACGTCCTGCATAATCGCAGCTGTTTTACGGGCCGAAAGGCCATAGTTTACATGATAGGTTAGGATCAATCCTAATGTATGTGGGGATGCATAAATCTTTGATAAGTCCACGGCCGGCAGTTCTGGTGATTCCTTGGATAACGGCTGGAAATCGATATAAAACTGACGGAAAATGTATCTCAATTTAAATGCTTGAGGGTCCTTTTTGAACCTTTTCTTTTCTTTTGAAGTCATCCCATTGAGCTTCTTTTGATAATAAGAACAGTCATTGTTCTTGCACTTAAACACGTGAAAATCTTTTCTTTCTTTTATTTTCTCGAGAGTCTTGGAACAATGAGGACATTTCAGGATGGCCTCCTTAGAGTAACGGTTCTTTTCACTGAAAAGTTCTGTACACACCTTGCATTGATACTGACCTTTATCTCCATTGTTGGCATAAAGATAATCCGATGGAGCACCACACTTTGGACAGTTCATGGCTTTAGGTACGGAAACTTTTGCATTCTTACGCCTTTGAACAGGTTTGAGAGCTTTCCCGTTCTTCTCTAGATATTCACTAAGAAGAACTCGATAATCAAGCTGTTCTAGAACTTCAATGACTGGAAGGTCATCCACTTGAAGTTTTCGATAAGGTTTATTTACGGGCTGTTCAGTAGGTTTATCGAACATGCTTTTACCAATCAATAAAGTAAGCAATGTTCGAATGAGTTGTTCTTGATAGTTTATAAAAGTTAATAAATAGGTTATAATTTGAGGGTACAAATTGTCACTTCCATTCTTGGTTGTTGGGTGTGTGGTAACCTCAATTATCCAAAGAATTTAGGGGGTGGCAATTTTTTTGCCTATAAAGCCCTCTATGGAGATATTTTATAACCTATTTCTTATAGAAGTTTTGACAATACG
>NZ_JBRKCV010000039.1:0-1869 GCF_052983275.1 Robertmurraya sp. GLU-23 | reverse complement strand
TTTAGTGTGCCAGGCATGTTCATCAACTTGGCGGTGAGAGTCCGCTATGGGCGTTGGGATATGCGAACCATTAGTCGAAGGCAAGGGTGTCCGTGGTGACGAGGAATCTGAAGGAAGCCCTAGACAAACCCTCGGTCTGAGATACACGAACCACATTCGAGGTTCTCTGTTCTAGGATGAGTTTGCTAAACAAAACAAAGTCCAAAATATCCCCGGATGGAACAAGAATAAATGTGGCAGATATATGAGGGGAAAGTGGATGAACTTACCCTGGGAGATCTCTTAGTACCTCATCCGAGAACCTACTTAGTGATAGGTAGCTGAACTAAGAGAAGTCAGCAGAAGTCATAGTACCAACCGTATGGTTGGGAAGGACGGAACGAAAGGAGCGACTATGTTAAAGCAATTTACATGATAACAATGACACAGCCAACTTAATGACTATTAAAGAGTGAATGCTCGGAAAGCAGGAGCATCTTTTATAGAGTGGAGTTATCCTTGTACAACCTTAATAACATAGGAACAATATGAAATTTACTAAAACACTGATAGAGATGATTCTAGAGAGGAATAATCTCAACCAAGCTTTTGAAAGGGTTAGAAGAAACAAAGGAGCAGCAGGAGTCGATGCGAAAGATATTGAAGCTACTCGCCTTTACTTAAAAGAAAATGGTTTAGAGATTGTCCAACTAATTAAAGAGGGGAAATACAAACCTCAACCAGTAAGACGGGTTCAAATACCTAAACCAAACGGAGGATTTCGAAACCTCGGGATTCCAACTGTAACTGACAGAGTTATCCAACAAGCCATAGTGCAAGTGTTGACCCCAGTATTCGAGCCCCAATTCAGCCAATATAGTTACGGTTTTAGGCCGAACAAAAGTGCACATCAAGCTATTGAACAAGCTAGGCAATATATAGAAGATGGCTACAACTTCGTAGTAGATATTGACTTGGAAAAATTCTTTGATCGAGTGCAACATGATAAATTAATGTCTCTTGTAGCAAAGTCGATTGCAGATAAACCTACGCTAAAGCTAATTAGACGATACCTACAAGCAGGAATCATGGAGAATGGATTGGTAACGGTAAATCGTGAAGGAACACCGCAAGGTGGACCTTTAAGTCCTTTACTAAGCAACATCATTCTAAACGAACTGGATAGAGAGTTGGAGAAGAGAGGTCATCGATTCGTCAGATATGCAGATGATAGCAACATCTATGTTAAAAGCCAAAAAGCTGGGGAACGTGTGAAGACGGGTATAACAGAATTCATTGAAAAGAAGTTAAAACTTAAAGTAAATGAAGAGAAAAGTGCAGTGGGAAAGCCGAAGGCACGTGTGTTTTTAGGAATGAGTTTCTACAAGTCTGGGAAGAAGACTAGGATATACGTGCCAAAGAAAACAAAGAATCGTTTCGAAGAAAAGCTAAAGAAACTAACTAACCGTAACTGGGGAGTAAGTATGGAGTATAGGATCCTGAAAATAAACCAACTCGTTCAAGGGTGGGGTAATTACTTTAAAGTCGGAGACTTAAAGAAATACGCCTTCAACCTAGATGCACACATACGGCGTAGATTGAGAGCATGCCGTTGGAAGGAATGGAAGAAGATAGGGACAAAATACAGAAACCTGATGAAACTAGGTATCTCAAAAGAAATAGCATGGAAGAACGCTAACTCCAGAAAAGGGTATTGGAGAATGTCCAATACACCAATCTTAGACAGCGCCATGAATAATAATTACTGGAGAAATCTAGGATTAAAATCTCTTTCAAAAGTTATTTCATAAACTTTCGAACCGCCGTATACCGAACGGTACGTACGGTGGTGTGAGAGGTCGGCGCTGAAAAAGCGCCTCCTACTCGATT
>NZ_JBRKCV010000038.1:0-1931 GCF_052983275.1 Robertmurraya sp. GLU-23 | reverse complement strand
GTACCCATGTGTTGGAATAGATTCACATAAAATAAAAATATTGTTAGGGATCGTGTCGAAAAAAATTTTTTTGACACCCCACGAACGGGTCAAACCGTTGATAAATCAACATTTATAGAGGGAGGTAAAAACAGGTTTTTGAACGATGTTCGCTAACCTGTTTTTTGTTTTATAAAAAATTTTTATGTTGCAATGGAGATCATGTGAATAAAAACAGGCAAATCCCCCGATTCCATGTTATTTGTCCCATACATACGATACTACCGTAGCACTTACCCATTCAATTTAAACTGGAGGAATTGCCATGTACAATATGAATAGGATGGATAATACTTCATCTGCTGGAATGAAAGATGGAATGTCTATGGAAATGATGCACCATTCAAAATTGCTTCAGACGGTTACACAATGCGCAGCAACATGCGATCATATGATTACCCACTTGCTCCATCATGAAGATATTCATAATCGAAGACATCAGCTTGAGTTATTACGTGATTGTGCTGATATCTGTCATTTAACGGCTAGTTTTATTGCTCGAAATAGCCATATGGCTAGAATGATGTCCCATATTTGTTCGCATATTTGTGAAGTATGTGGCAACGAATGCGCCAAGTTTTCTGACCACCATTCACAACATTGTGCGCAAGTCTGCCTGCATTGTGCAAAGGAATGTCGTGCTTTTGCAATGACAGCATAATTTTTTTCAAGACTACCTCATTTAATAATAATCCTACATGCAAGAAGTTTAAGGATTAAATCGTATTCAGCGATTAGTGAAAAAATATAGTTATTATGGATTGCTTTTTAGCAGTCCATTTTCTGTCTTTAACGAATTAAAGAAGCAGATTAATGGAAGTAGATGCATTCTGTTTTATGAGAGCCTATACTATCTGATTTATTAACGTTAAAAAGTCATAAATAATTAAATAGCTGGAGGAAACAATGTAAATGTACGTAGACTACTTTTAAAACAACATTAGGAGGTTATCATGAAAAGTAAAAGATTTGTAACTGGAATTTAATGCTAACAATAGTGTTGATGTTATCTGCATGGACAAGCAGTAGTAATCAAAACAGTACCGATATAAGTTTGAATAAGGACAACATTCATTCTGGTTTTGCCGAAATCCCTAAAGGTCTAAAAAAAGCAAAAAATCCAACTTATAAATTTGGTAGTCAAGTCGTTGTTAAAGCTTGCCATATGAAGGGGATGTATGGTGCTAAAGCAACCATTGTAGGTGCTTATGATACGACAGCATATGCTGTTACTTACACTCCGACTACTGGAGGACCAATAGTAAAAAATCATAAATGGGTTATCCAAGAAGAAATTAAAAATGCTGGTATTAAGGCCTTCACAGCTGGAACGGAGGTTACTTTAGAAGCAAACCACAAGAAAGGTATGATGGGCGCAAAAGCAATTATTAATTCAGCAGTACGCACAACAGTGTATATAATTGATTACACTCCGACTACTGGAGGACCAATAGTAAAAAATCATAAGTGGGTTATAGAGAGTGAACTTTCAGATAAGTAATAAACAAAGAATTTATTCCTGACTTGACAGATTAATTTAATCAAAAAATATTAGTTATTCCATTATAGGGCGCTTTAATGAAGTAACTAAAGCCTAATTTCAACACCGAGAAATTAGGTTTTTTATGTTTGGATTTCCTTAACGTTGTAAATCCGCATTTTCCTGAGGCTACCCCATCAAGGGAGAGAAAACTATTTAAGAATATAACTTATCGGATTTATAAGAATTAAAACTAATAAGATTTTAGAAAAAAGAGGTGCTTCAGGTAATATGGTACCTGTAGTAAGGACACTTGAAAAAGAGTGTTTTATCTACAGGTATTTTTTTATATACTAGAATTTCAACATATGGGGAATTAGGGGACGTCATGAGTAAAATAACATTTACAACT
>NZ_JBRKCV010000037.1:0-2439 GCF_052983275.1 Robertmurraya sp. GLU-23 | reverse complement strand
TGTATTTGGCAAGTAAAAATTGTATTAAACGGCAATTAAAAATGTTACTTGCCAATACTCTCTATTTCCTTAACTTTGTAATAATGATTCCTTCATCCGATTACTAGGTCCTTTAAATACTACTAGGTGTGAATGATGAATAAGCCGATCAATGACAGCTTCCGTTAGAATTGGATCACCAAACACATGATTCCATTCTCCAAATCGCAGATTTGTTGTGATGATTAGACTCTTCATTTCATAACACAGGCTGATCACTTGAAATAAGAGTTCCGCCCCTTGTTTATGAAGTGGAATGTAACCTAGTTCATCTAAAACTAAGCAATCTAGCTTCTCAATTTGCTTTAAAAAACGACTCAATGTACCTTTCTCATTTGCCTCCAATAGTCTATTAACTAGACCAGCTACAGTATAAAACTTGATTTGTTTGCCATCTTTATGTATGGCATTTAAGCCGATTAAAGTGGCTAAGAAAGTCTTACCTGTTCCGACACCACCATAGAAAATTAAATTCTCTTTCTTATCAATGAAATGCCCCTCTAATAAATAGTCTCTTGTAAGGCCTTGATTATACTCAATTTCATCCCACCTAAATGGAACACTAGGTGTTTTTGGCAATGATGCTTGGCTTAGTAATAAATTTATTCTCCGTTCCTCCCGTTGCTGTATCTCAAGTTCCATTAATTTCAAGAGATATTCCTCATTAGTATCCGCCTGGATTTTGTTATAATTTTGTCTGATCCAGCTTAATTTTAATCTCTTGGCATATTCTTGTATGGTCGATTCCATTAAGATACACCGCCTTTATGAAAGAGTTGATCATAATGATTGGCACCTCTAGTCGCTGGGGGCATAACTGGAACCGTTCCTTTTACTGTTATTTCTCTTCTCAATCCACGACCATTGATTAATTGGTAGAATACTTGCTTAATGGAGTCAACCGAAGGATGACCACTTTCAGATGCTGTGTTCAGAGCTTGAGTGGCGTATGTAAAGTCATGCTCTTTTAATAAAACTGATAGTAAACGAAGTGCCTCTTGTTTCTCATTAACGGTACAATTGCCTAAGTAAGTTTGCCACTCTTGTGGCAATTGTTCATAGAAACTTGTATACTTAATGGCTGTTGGCCTTTTTGCCATGAGATTTAAGTATGGCTGCCACTCCATTGATTTCTTTTGTTTTCCATACAATCTAGTATGTTCGGTCACAAGGTTATGTTCCGGTGTTAATATTTCAATTTTATCAAATGATATTTTTGCCAAAACTACACTTTTGGCAAATCGGGGAGAGGTAGAGTAAATCCTATTGTCTACCTTAATAAAACCGTATTTATCAGCTTTTACTTCTTCATATCGAACACAAAGATATTCTTTTTCGGGTAACTGGTAAAAATGTTGCTTATCTTCCTTATATAGTTCGGCAATTAAAGTTTCTTTTTGATAATGCTTTCTCTGCCGGTCTTTTTCGGCAGCTAGCCAGAATGACTTATTTAAATCCTCTAGATTTGAAAAGGTGATCTCAGGTAAAAGGAAGTTATTTCTTATATATTTCACCATTGCTTCCACATGGCCTTTTTCATTTCCACTTGCTGGATTACAGAATTCAGTCTCAAAGCCATAATGAAAAACGAAGTTTTGAAATTCCTCTGTTAGTTGTCTCTCTCCGTTTGGTAATACTTTTTTTACTGCTGGGGTAAGGTTATCAAACCGAATGGCCTTCGGCACTCCTCCTATATGATGAAATATCCTCTTTAAACCCTCTAAAAAGCACTCTCTATTCTGTGATTGAAACACCTGAAAATAGAAAGCATTACTGTGTGGGAAAGAGAGCGCAAGATAAGGTAAGTTGATGATTTCTCCCTTATGTTTGAAGGGAGCTTCTCCAAAATCTACCTGGGCTGTTCCTGGTTTTGCTTCTAAAGGCAAAGCTGCATCGGTTACCTCCTCTAACAATCCTACTTTTCTCTTAGAAACATAATCTCTAACAGTACGTTCTGATCCTTCAAAATCAAATTCAGTTTTTAATTGATCGTAAATTCTTTTTGCTGTTCTACGAAACTTTTTCTTTTTCTTCATGTCCTCCGAAAGCCATTGATCAATTATTGATTTTACGGGATCCATGACTCTGCGTTTTCTTACTTGCTTATGTTGATTTTTATTCCAGTCTTCTTTATCTGCATACTTCTGAATAGTTCGCGGATCTTTCTCCATTTGTTTTGCCACTTTTGAATAAGAGTGACCTTTAATATTCACTTCTTGTTTGATATAATCAATATCAGTCACTGTTAACACTCCTTATACCTCCCTGTAATTGTTAGCCCAATCACAGAGAGTTTACTAGTATGAGAAGTTGTTGACAAGTGACTTTTTTATTTATCTAGCTCCGTAAGAACTACATAAATTAACTGCCGAACCCTACATTTTTATTCTGCCATAAACA
>NZ_JBRKCV010000036.1:0-4162 GCF_052983275.1 Robertmurraya sp. GLU-23 | reverse complement strand
GTTTACTATAACAACTATCGTTATCAATGGAATTTAAAAAAGATGACTCCTATTCAATTTAGGAATCATCTTTTAGCTGCTTAGTCTCTTTTTTTATAGTGTCCTTGACAAAGGTGCCAGTTTAATATTGTAGTTCCTTTTTATAAAGGTGGGATAATTTTGCTTAATTCCATGATATAAAAATGTCGAAGTCACTGATGAAAGAGCTGGTGTCAGAAAGAGAATATTCATTTACATTAACAAAGCCTGCAACTTCATCATAAATTTCATCTGAAAGGTGCTGACGATCATTTATTGGATTATGATTCTTAATAAAGGATTCTGCTTCTTCATTCCACAATATTAAAGGTTGTTTGAGAGCAGCATGAAAGCTTTTTGGATACTGTCTAAGGATATTGCTTGTCAGAGACTTTGTATAGGCTGAGATAAAGGTTTCCAATAATTCTTCTGAAGAAAATACACTAATACATAATTCATCCTCCCAAAGATTTTTAAAGTAGTCTTCCTCTGTTTCTTCAAAGATATCACCATTTAAAGAAATAGTTAACTGGTCGATTTCTATATCTGTAATAAGATGTATATATGCATATTCTTGATGCTTGTCAGATGAAGTCTCTGTTACTGCTAGATATTTTATAGAATTCTGACTGCTTGATTTTTTTAAGTGTTTGACAAATAGGTTCAATCGTTTTTGCACCTGTTCATATTCCTTCAAAGGTATCCTTAGATAGAAGGTGGCAAGCAATCTATCATCTACAAAGTTAGTTAAAAGTAATCTTTTCATATGTGTAATTCTACCGTTGAAACCTTGTTCCAATCCTAACTCTTTAGTTTTGTTTCCTCTGCTGTAAAAGTCATATACAAAAATGGTAGATCCACAATGCACTAATTTTGTTTGTTGTTTCATGACTGTTTTGCTCCTTCAATCCAAGATACTAGAACGTTTTTAGACACTTTGATGCGTTTTCCCACATTTATCACATGAAATTTTCCTGAATGAGCAAGCTCATAAGCCTGCTTTCTGCCGATACCTAGTATTTCTTGGATGTCTGCCACATTAAGGATCTCTGCATAATCATCATAGTTCTTGTACATATTCAATTAGCTCCTTTGCACTATCTAAATAGTATTGTTCATATTTAGTCTCACCAGTATAGGGTGAGTGATAGATTTCGCCGTGTGTTAAAGTTGGCTTGCACTCATCAAGATGGTTGTAAAATTCTTTTGGATTCTTTATTTCAAGGGTGATTGGTTTTTTTAGACCTTGTGAATGGAAATATCGTTTGTAACCATTTAGCCTTGGGTCAGTAATTCCTTTATTTAAATAGAAAGCAATCTTTTCATTTTCAGTTGCATTAGATTTAGCGATAGTTTTGTGGACCCAACCATATTGCCAAAGTTGTTGTAAAGTGTCTGAAGCTATGGTTGTAAGGTTACACACAAGATGGTAATGTATAGCTCCTTGCCGGTTCTCATCTTGGAACTCTGTAACACCTAGATACTTGAAATCTGGTAGATTGTTCGTACTTAAATAGTAAGCAAGACGTTTTTTGAAGTCAGCAAACATTTTATTACACCTTTTGATGTTAGTGACATCTACTTCTCCAGAAGGTGTAAAGGTTAGTGTGACGAATGTATATTGATTAGTAAAGTTACATTCTAATAGTCTCCTGATTTGTTTACGAGCACGGTTGATGCCTTTCTTCATGTTTACTTGATAGTTATCCATACTTTGATTTGTGAAGGGTTTTCGACCTCCCTGAGATGTTCTACCCGTTGCTGGGGGAAATGACTGGTGAGTGACTTCTACTAGCTGGTTACTAATGATAGCTTTCGTATACTGTGGCGAGTTCATATTTTCTCCTACTTGTTAGATTCAGTTTTTCGTCAAATTAATCACTATGTATCAAGTTATTTATTGTTAATTATTGTTAATTAATTCTTATATACCGGAGTAATTTTGACGGATTATACTTGCTCTTATTTTATCTATAATCCTCATGTAAATACCAACTGCCTCTGCAGATATATTCAAGCATTACTGTTGGTCTTAGAGTGGTTAAGCAGTGAATACTCTACTCAGCTTAAATTTCCTTTCAATTTCTTTGTAATACTTAAGATAGCTCTTTATATCGTAAAATAAGGAAGGATGCCTTTAATTTTCAATGGTAATTTAGGGATGAGAATGGCCTGAACAACAATTAGAAAAGTTATGCAATTGACAACCTGAAAGTGAAATTAACAGTAAACTTACATCAATTATTGATGTGTTCTAAAATTATGTATTATAAAGACGTTAATCTCTAATCGTTTACAGTATGGGCTACATAATTACCGTTTCAATTTAAATTCTAATTCAAGAACTTTTTAGTGTTAGTCCACTTCAATTTATTTACATAATTTATTATTTGAAGTATATTAATTATGCATGAAGTGCGGTGGCCAACTACCGTAGCGACAGGTTTCCTTATAGGAGGCCTGTTTTTTTTATTAAGTTAAAATTTTAATAAATTACATTATTTAGCAATTATATGAAAGTTGATATGATGTTTGTATGGGGATTATACGAGGTGACTCAATGTTATATTGGAGGATAAATAATACACACAGTAACATTATTGATATTAACGGATATAAGTATCAAATTAGATTAGCCAGTAAAGATGAGTGGGAATTAGAGTACACACTCTTAGAGGATGGTTACTCTGTTTAGACAATTTTTTCTTTTAATGAAACTAGCTTATGCATAGGAAGCACTGTGGGCTGAGAATGAAATTAGCAAGGAAGCAGAAGAGTATAACGGACAAGTGAGATACAATATCACTTGTCCATCATACTTTGTGGAACTATTGTAATGTGGGAGGTCAGCGTGGCGACCTACCTGGAATTCCTATACGCTCGTATGCGAGAGCCATCATTGAAGGAACTTTGCTTTCTTTAGCAGTCTTAAGAACATCTGTCACAAAAATTTCTTCCTCCTGTGAAAAATTGAATTTCTTGAATATCTCTGTACGATCAAGATAATAAATTTCCCTAACAAGGAAATAAAAAGATAGATATTCATCTTTATTAGTGGAAAGTGAGGAGTGAAGATCTGTTGGGATTACTCGTTTATGTAATTCTTTGAAATTAGTAAACTCAGTTAATAATTGCTCCTTATTTATATTTTCTATTAGAATTTGGTTTGACATTATTGGACCTCCTGTATTTTTCGACCGTTTATAGTTTTTCTGGCTATGTAGAGGAGAAACTGTTTATACTGTTTAGAGAATTTTTTTAATGTTAGGAAAAATTTTTGAACTTTTTTCATCTTTTCCTTTTTTGATTTTGATATTTTACATATAGCTATAAACAATCCTTTGTAGTTTAAGTATAAGAGAGTAATGTGTTACATTAAAACCGAAATAATTATAAATTTTTTTGAGTGTTTATTCTCCGAGTGACAGATTTTCTACTAATTTATTAGAGTATATTGTATATGAAATACAAAAAATGAAACTTTAAAATGAAACGCATTTCATTTTTATTATGGTTTTTGTTATTAAATGTACCTGAAGGGTCAGATATAATTTCAATGTTGTTGGGTATTAGAGCGTATAAAGGAAGATTGGCATAGACTTCTCTAATTATTGAGAAGAAAAAATGAATCAGTTTTAATTAAGTTTTGGAGAAAAAGGCTAGAAACAAGAAAATAAATGATATTGAAATCTACTTTTATTCCATTACAGAAAACAGGTATTTATGAAAATAGGTATTGAGGATATATTATTAAAACTAGAATGGCCGAGGGGTCCATTTCTAAATAAAAGGTGTGTATAGATGAATAAGCGTGATTACTTAATAAAGACCTTTTCACGTACCAAAAGGAAAGACTACGAAAATTATATTCTAACTGCAATCTGGCATAAATTAAACGACATGGATATAAAACCTGTTAGCCAGCAATTCGTTAAACGACAAAATGGTACCCATGCTTTGATGGATCTTTATTTCCCGCAGCTACATATTGGGGTAGAAGTGGATGAAGCATATCATCAAGATGTTTATGGCAGAATAAAAATGTAGGGTTCGGCAGTTAATTTATGTAGTTCTTACGGAGCTAGATAAATAAAAAAGTCACTTGTCAACAACTTCTCATACTAGTAAACTCTCTGTGATTGGG
>NZ_JBRKCV010000035.1:0-4235 GCF_052983275.1 Robertmurraya sp. GLU-23 | reverse complement strand
TCCTTAATTGATTCGTTACCATTTAAATACCTTAAAACCATTTGTATTCTATTTTCCGCTGTAAAATTAGACATAAAAAACCCCATAAATGTAAGATTGATGTCTAACATTTATGGGGCAGTTCAATAAAAGGCTGTTTTTATGATTCTTTAATGATTGTAAATCCAATAAAGTAACCTAAAACCATAATACTTGCAATAACTAATGTCACCGAAAGCTCTTCCATCTGTCAGTCCCCCTTCGTGCCTTGTTTGCTTTAACATTATCACGAATCTGGGGACCGACTAGACGTAAATTTAGAAAATTGTATGTCTAAATTTCGAAAGTTATTTGAACATTAACCAGCTATGCTGCTACCTTGTTGAAGCTGATACATTTGATAATATTTTCCTTTTTGTTCCATTAATTCATCATGTGTCCCTTTTTCAACGATACACCCTTTATCTAATACGAGTATTTGATCAGCATTCCGAATCGTCGATAATCTGTGAGCAATAATAAATGTGGTTCTTCCCTTTTTCAATACATCCATTGCTTCTTGAATGATCATTTCTGTCTCAGTATCAATACTAGATGTTGCTTCATCCAAAATAAGAATGGCCGGATCGAATGCTAATGCTCTTGCAAAAGATATAAGCTGTCTCTGGCCACTTGATAACGTGCTACCCTTTTCAATAACCGGCTCATCAAAACCCTTTTCCAAATGCTTGAATACTCTGTCAGCCCCTACATCACGAAGTGCCTGTTCCACCTTTTCTCGAGTAATAGCTGGATTATCAAGACTAACGTTTGAAGCAATCGTACCAGTGAATAGAAAAGGATCCTGTAACACGATTCCCATATGCTGTCGTAGTGTTTGGTGAGGAATACTTTTTATATCGGTTCCATCAACTAAAATACTTCCTTTTTGACAATCGTAAAACCTAAAAAGCAGATTGATAATTGAGCTTTTCCCTGAACCAGTATGTCCTACAAGCGCCACAGTTTCCCCGTGCTCCGCAGTAAAATGAATATCCTTTAAAACAAATTCATTCTCTTTATATCCAAAAGAAACATGATCAAAAGTTACATTCCCCTTATAGCGTTCCATCCGATGATCATTAACATCAATTCCCTCTTCGGTTAATAATTCAAACACACGGTCTGCCGCAACGAGCGCTTGTTCTAGATTGGCTAGCTGATTCACAATTCCTTGAATCGGGTTAAAAAGGCGATTAATATAATCAACAAACGCATACAGCATTCCTAGCGAGACTACCGCACTTGGCTTTAGTGCTTCTCCCCCAAAATACCAAATAAAAGCTACAAATATCACATTCCTTAGTACGTTTACTAAATTATGTGAAGTTAATGAATTGAGACTTAAAAGTTTGTTTTGAAATTTAAAGTGATCTTCATTTAGTTTTTCAAATTCTTTCTGAGTTTGCTTTTCTCGATTAAATGCTTGAATCACGTTCATCCCTTGAATGGATTCATTAACAATTGCGTTAATATCACTATTTCTCGAACGGATTTTATGATTATATTTTGATGCGTATTTTCGATATACAAGTGTCCATACAAAAAGAATTGGCAATAGCAATAAACAAATTAAAGCTAGTTTTACATTGAGAATGAATAAAGCAATATAAATTCCCGTAATGTAAATTGCACTGGTAAAAAAGGTTGATAGTACAGTAACATACAACTCTCGAATGGCTTCGGTATCATTTGTTATTCTCGCAACAACCTTACCGGCTGGCAAATTATCAAAGTATCGAATAGGAAGCTTTTGAATCTGTCCAAATACATCCTCACGCATTTTTTGGATGACCCGGTTTGCAGACATCTGCAAATAATAACGCTGTCCGTATTCAAATATTGCTGCAATAACAATCAATCCGAGGTACAGTGATAATAAACTAATAATTCTTGAGGTTTCCGGCTGATAAAATGCTACTAGCTCCTCCGTTGAAAGCTTTGTTCCATCAAAGGTCTCAATCTTGTCTCCCTTTGTAATGGTTAGTACACCATTATTAAAGCTTCTTTCCCCGTCAAAGGGAGTCGCCTCCTCCACAAAGACGAATGAACGATTCACTTGTAAAATGGTTGCTTCTTCTACCTTCACCTCATCGTCCTCAGTATATTTCTCACGTTTATAATAATTCCCTTTGTATTCAACTGAATCCTTCGTTCCATTTGTTTGATACCAAGTCGACTCAATCCCTAATATGTGTTGATCAATCATTCTCTTGGCAATGAATGGTCCTGCAAGGTCAGCGGTAACTGCGACTGAAAGCATCAAAAGTGCTGCGATTATGATTTTTTTATAATGCAAAGCGTATTGTACGAGGCGTTTACCAGTCGTCATACACTCACCTCCACTTCAGATGAGGTTTGAACCTGCTGTCTATCATATTGCTCTCGATACCAGCCGTTCCGTTCCATAAGTTCTTCATGAGTTCCTTCCTCAACAATGATCCCTTCATCCAACACAACAATACGGTCCGCGTGCTGAACGGCAGACATTCGATGAGTCGTTATAATTGTTGTCTTTCCACTTCGTTCACTTCGTATATTCTCGATGATTTTCTTTTCAGTTTTTGCATCAACGGCTGAAAGAGAATCGTCTAAAATAAGAATTTCAGGATTCTTAATTAATGCTCTCGCTATCGAAATTCTTTGTTTTTGTCCCCCAGATAAAGCAACACCTTTTTCTCCAACAAGTGTTTCTAGACCATCGGGAAGCATCTCAATATCCTTCTGGAAATCCGCTAATTCGATAGCTTTAACCAAATCAGCATCAGTAGCGTCCAGTCGTCCAAAAAGAATATTTTCTTTTACCGTCTTTGAAAACAGGACGTGATCTTGTGGAACGTATCCAATCCATCCTCTAGTTGTTTCTAACGTATGCTCATTTAACTCTACATTAGAAATCGTTAACGCTCCTACCCCTAACGGATATTCTCTTAATAGCTGTTTAATAAAGGTTGTTTTTCCACTCCCTGTTTTACCAACAATCCCCAATGTCTCCCCTCGTTTCAAATCTACGTTGATTTTACTTAGATTATCTACGTTAGAGGATGGGTATCGAAAGGAAAATTCCTTGAACGTAATCTGCTCCGGATTATTATCCGATTTTGGATTCAATGGATCCGATACATCAGGCTCGTAGGATAAGGTTTCTTGCACTCGGTCTAATGAAGCATTTCCTCTTTGCATAATATTGATAAGCTCTCCAATCGCAAACATTGGCCAAACAAGCATACCTAAATATACATTAAACGAAACCAGTTCCCCTAACGTGAGTCGATTATGGAACACTAAGTATGAACCAAAGCCTAATCCAATAACATAACTTAGCCCAACCAAAACCTTGATCGTTGGATTAAACAAAGAATCTATTTTTGCAACCGCCACATTCTTTTTATAAACATCTTCTGTCATATCGTGAAATCGTTTTTGATCTTCACGTTCTTGAACATAGGCGCGAATCACTCTTACTCCTGAAACCGACTCGAGAACACGGTCATTTAGTTCACCAAATGCATCCTGTGCTAGCATAAACTTTTTATGAATGGTATTGCCGTAATAATTGATGAGAACAGCCATAATTGGCAACGGTAGGACTGCCGCAAGAGTAAGTTCCCAACTAATAAAGATCGTCATCATCGCAACGATTGTCAGCATAAAGGCTGTGGAATCTACAAGTGTTAAAATACCAAAACCAGCAGTTGTAGAAATAGCCTTTAGATCATTTGTTGCACGGGCCATTAAATCTCCCGTTCGATTTTTTTCAAAGAACGTTGGTGTCATTTTAAAAAGATGCCTCATAAATTGTGAGCGCAGTTTTCTTTCAATAAGAAAAGCCCCACCAAACAGCTGGTACATCCAAATATATGTGACCCCATAGGATACAACTGTCAGAACAAAAAAAGCTAACAAGTACTGCACAATTTTTTCCTTACTTATTACTCCCATATGAATATCATCAATAACCATTCCAACAAGTTTTGGTGGAATAACATCAACAAATCCAATAAAAATAAGGAGTGTTATCGCAACAGTGTAGCGTTTCCAATTTTCTTTAAAGAACCAACTCAATTTTCCTAAAATAGAGAACATCTTGGTATAAACTGGCACCTTTGTCAAGGACACTATAAAAAAAGAGACTAAGCAGCTAAAAGATGATTCCTAAATTGAATAGGAGTCATCTTTTTTAAATTCCATTGATAACGATAGTTGTTATAGTAAAC
>NZ_JBRKCV010000034.1:0-6842 GCF_052983275.1 Robertmurraya sp. GLU-23 | reverse complement strand
TTAATGTATCTTCAGTTATTTTATGTTGTTGACAGAAAGCTTGAATTGATGACTTCCTGTTTTGGTATTTGATAATAAATTCTAATTTTTCTTGTGCTGAATATGCACTTTTCGCCATAAAAAAACCCCCAATAAAGTAAACAGATTTTTTATTATTTCATCTGTCTACTTTATCGGGAGCATATCAAATTCATACGTCAATTCTTGTGTATTTTAATAAGAAAGTACCCGAAAACGGAACCCTTTACCATGTAACTTTGAGCTTTTTAGATCCTTTTGAGTAATTACACCTGGAACTTCGTTAACTCTTCCTTTAACTCCTCTGCTAAATGATTTAATGCAAAGGCAGATGCAGCCATTTCCTGCATAGTAGCCAATTGTTGTTCAGATGCAGCAGCTACATTTTGAGAGTTAGAGGATGTGTCTTGTGCAATGGTAGCAAGAGATTGAACGTTATTTGTAATGTTTTCCGTGGTCTTAGCCATCTGTTCGGCAGAAGAAGATACCTCGTGAATGCGATTGGTAACGATTTGAACAGAATCGAAAATTCGTTTGAAGTTCTCTCCAGTTTCATGAATGACCTTTGTTCCAACCTCGACTTCCTTTAATCCATCAGCCATAGATTCTACTGCAGTTCTTGTATGAAATTGAATTTGGTGAATTAGTTTCGCAATTTGGTCGGCTGAAACTTTTGATTGCTCCGCTAATTTTCTCACTTCATCTGCTACAACAGCAAAACCTCGTCCATGGGCTCCTGCACGGGCAGCTTCAATTGCTGCATTTAGCGCTAATAGGTTAGTTTGATCGGCTATCCCCGTAATGACACCTACAATTTGTCCAATTTCCTTAGAACTTTCGCCTAACGTAAGAACAAGATTAGAGGTGTGACCAACGGATTGTTGAATCGAGTCCATTTGTTGTACCGCATGTTGAACCAGTTCATTTCCTTCCTTTGATCGTTGAGTAGAATCTTGAGATGCTAGAGCCACTTGGTTGGAAGCTTGGGCGATTTTTAACATATTAAGTGCCATTTCATTCATTGCCACAACGGTTTCTTGTGAACTGACAGAAGATGTTTCAGCACCTGACGCAATTCCTTGGATAGCGAAAGTAATTTGTTCGGCTGAAGAAGAAGTTTGTTCAGCGGAAGCATGAAATTCCTGTGAAGCAGCAGCCACTTGATTGGATGTTTCAGCGACCTTTTGTATTAATGACTTTAAATGATTTATCATAATGTTTGAGGCACCGATTAAACGTCCGAGTTCATCTTTCGAATTGGTTTTTAGATGATCTCCACGTAAATCACCACTAGCGATTTTTTCCAACCGTTTAACGACTAGAGAGATATTATTCGAAATCACTTTTGCATTATATAACCCAATCACAATCGCAAACACAATCGCGATAAGAGAGCCAAAAGTAATCAGACTCTCAGAGCTATCAGCTAAAGATTCCACATTCCCTGCTTGAGTCACTGTAATCTGATTTTGCATGTCTACGACTTTTACCCACGCATCGATGGCTTCCTGGCTGTAAGGTAAACATTCTTCCTCCATTAGGGCGATGGCGCCTTCCACGTCTCCACTATCATAGAGAGGAATAATTTCATCGGTTACAAGTTTTCTCCACTTCCTTGTTTTTTCATCCGCATCCATCAATGCAGACTCGATTTCTTTAGAAATACGACCTTCATTAATCGCTGCTAATAAGAGTTCTTCGGTTTCTTTTGCCATTTCTGTTTCAGCTAGAAACTGCTCTTTAAATTCACTATCATTAAAAAGTATGTAATCTCTGGCGATTTTTGCTCGATTGGCCACACTAAAGGTCATCGAATTTGCAGCTTCTAAAAATTTCATATCGTTTGCTGTGATGTCTTC
Source organism: Robertmurraya sp. GLU-23 (assembly GCF_052983275.1). Classification (NCBI taxonomy): domain Bacteria; kingdom Bacillati; phylum Bacillota; class Bacilli; order Caryophanales; family Bacillaceae; genus Robertmurraya; species Robertmurraya sp. GLU-23. Next base: position 4,965 of record NZ_JBRKCV010000034.1, on the reverse strand, counting down.
TACATCATTAGATATGGAAGAAATCGAAAAGAAGCTGTAGGAGGCAATGACGACCAATATAGCAAGAATCAGACCAAAACTGAATAATATTTTTCCCTTAATACTTCTCATAAAAAATTTCCCCTTTTGCAATTAAGATATGATGCTAGACTTAGGTGGATCCAAGAAAAACGTGGACTAAACAAAGGTTGCGGTAAAACTTTTGTACTGAATTGTCACTCGGGTCTTTTGGTCTATAATTAAAGCGAAAAAAATAGTTTGAATTAAAGATAAAAAAGTTCAAACTGACTTCTATTTTTGCAACCTATTAAGCATTTTAGTATCCTCGTAATTAGAACTTTATTTTATACATGAGAATGCTAGAAGACAATTTTGAATGTGCTGTAACTTATGAATTTAGGGAACAAGAGGGGGAAATATATCAAGATGATTACTTTAAGAAATGTTCAATCTACAGATTTAGAACAGCTGTTATTAATTGAGAATGAAGGGTTCTCTAAAGAAGAAGCTGCCACAAAAGACGCATTTGTCGAGAGGATACAGTTGATACCTGATACATTTATTGTGGCAGAAAAGGAAGGGGAGATCCTTGGGTATATTAATGGTCCCATCATTAATCAACCTTTCATATCTGATGATCTTTTTAAGAAAATCAATGAGAACCCGACAAAAGGAGGGTATCAGAGCATCTTAGGACTAGCTGTGTCCATACAGGCAAGAAACAAAGGAATTGCAAAAAACTTGATTGAAAAAATGGAGGAGCTTGTTGAAAAAAATGAAAGAGAAGGAATCACATTAACTTGTAAACATAATTTAATTACTTTTTATGAAAATTTAGGTTTTGTTAACCATGGATTATCCGAATCACAACATGGAGGAATAAGCTGGTATAACATGGTCAAACGAAACACTCTTGCATAGAAAAAAAGGAGGACATCCTTTAAGAGAATGTCCTCCATTTCATTATCGTTGATTCGTATGAGTGGGACTCGATAACGAGTAGCTTTTTATCATTTTTTGTAGATTAAGATGTCCTTCTCTTAATTTGATCGTTTCTTGTAGAATTTTCTGGAATCCTTCCAGATCGCGATCAGATGCATTTAATACAGATTTAGGTATCGCCTCTACTAGTTGTTGTAAGTTTAAGTCTGCCATAAAATGACCACCTTTCATTGTAATTATAAAATTATTTAAGATTCATTTTTTCGTAGTGTTCATAAAACACTTTAAATAGTCTTTCATCCCCACCACGATCTGGATGAAGGAATTTTAGTAGTTTTTTTAGTTCTTTCTTTAACAAGTCCTTGTCACCATTCTCCTCAACTCCTAAGAGGGAGTGGATGGTATAAGGGGCAGGCTCGAATAATGATTTCTCAGATCTGACCATTTTTTTCAGTGAGCGAACTTTGGCTCGTTCAATTCGTATAGTTATTTCTAGTTCTTCCATTTTCTCTTTTAATTTTGTGTTTTCATGAAACGTTTTTTCCCAATGCTCATAATCAACGCCAAATTGTTGACTCATTCTCTCATTTTTCTTTTCAACAATAAAAGTGGCTAAATCAAAAGGATCAATAGAAAAATTGATGTTCAAATCTTTTGTTCTTTTGGCCCTTATTTTTCCATCGAGAATCCAACGAATCACCGTCTCTTCATTATCCGCGATGCCTTCACTCCGAAGTAATTCCGTAGTTTCTTTCACATTTAACATAGTATCAACTCTTTAATATTACTTGTAAATTTAATGTATCATACGATTCACTGTTACAAATTTACAGGTTTGTTTAAATTAGATGTTAAATGTAACTAATATAACGATTTTATTAAATTTCAACGTTGAAAGAAGGGAATTTTGAGCTATTTTATCATATAAATGGAAAAATATAAGGTTTATAGTAAAATTAGGAAAGGTGTCATATAGCTGGGGTGTTAAGGATTTGGGTGCAGATATTACAAGACATGAGGTGGCAGGAATGAGTAAGAACTCGAAAGTTAATATAGAAGGTCTTGATTTTACTTGGGAGGTTGAAAAAGGAAAGTTTCAATATGAAAATCAAGATGCTGTCCTTTTTTGGATCAATAGTGCTATGAAGTCTTTTTTTGACACCATTGAAGAGGTATCTGGGGAAGAGGCATCCAATTTGGTCCTTGAGACGACCGGGTATCGTCAAGGGATTGTAGTAGGGGACTATTTTCGGAAAATCAAGGACTTTGATGTGTCTGAAGCAGCAGAAATGATTACCAATACATACGCCTCTGCTGGTTGGGGAAGAGCTGAAATAAAGCACCTCGATTATGAAAAGAAAACGCTTGAGGCTCATATCCGAGACAGCTGGGAATACAAAATTAACTTGGCACAAGGGAAAAATAAAGGATCTGCTTTTTTAGCGGCTCATTTTGCCGGGCTATTCACTAGCCTTTTTGGAGAGAACATTTGGTACGAATATGAACAAGACCAACTCGAAGGATCTGAGTACAGCATTGTTAAATACTTTCCTTCCAATATTACGGCGACCACAAACATACACCAGTTAGCTCGGAAAAACGAGTCTGAACAGATTTTACGCTTAGAAAAAATGGTGGAACAGAAAACAAGTGAGCTTCGGAATTTGGTGAAAAAACTATCCTCTCCGATCATACCTGTATTCGATGGAATTGTCGTTGTACCACTGGTCGGGAAATACGAAGAGGACCGGTCCGAAGATCTTATGATCAACACCTTAAACAATTTGCCTAAGCATAAGGCTAATTATCTTATTCTTGACTTAACAGGTCTAGATACAGAAGTGGACCATTTTACGATTGATCTGATTGTAAAAATTGGCTCAGCAGCTTCCTTAATAGGTACCAAATCAATTTTGGTAGGTATTTCTTCCAACTTAGCCATTAAAATGGTTGAATCTCATGTGACACTTGGTCGTTTTGAAGTATTTCAAACACTTCAGCATGGGATTCACTATGCACTATCTCAGATGGGAAAAACAATTAGTTAACCTTTGTGAGTCAAAGTGTAGGTAGTAGTCGATAAGGGTCGTTTGCAGTGAAAAATGGTTGGATATGACCTATATTGAAACCTGAGGATATGTTGTTGCTTTTAAATAAACGAAGGCCCCATTCTTGTTCGAGAGGGGCCCTACCTGTTATTGCTTTATAATTTTTTCTTCTACGCGCTTTTCGATCCTCTCAACTAGTAACTTATCCTTTAATAATTCCTCTTTATTTCGTTTCATGAGTTCTTCTAAAGTTAGTTTTCCGGGTTTCATCTCTTTCTTCCTTCCTGATATTAAAATTTGATTTTTCTGACAATATGTTTCAATAAAAAACCTCTACCACTATGGTAAAGGTTTAGTGTAAATAAACCTTTACAAACAGGTAAAGGTCTTGCTAACAACGACAAATGGTTGCCAACAAAGCCGGGAGTGAAGTGACTCCGTAATGACGACTTTGCTGTAAAAGCTACTCCCCTTTAAGGAGATATTTGTTTGTATGTGTTAATGATAAAAGATTGTGAATTATTAGTCAAATAAAATGCACTACTTTAGAAAGGAAAAACAAAGATTTAATTGGTAAAAGTGATTGAGTGCGACATACCTAGCTGCACATTTATCGGACTTCTTATGGAGCAGGAATTATTTTAAGATTAGCGGATTACCTGGCTAATAAAATTGACTGCTACGTACTGGTGTCACCAGCAGGAATCAAATTGGGCTCGGAATACTCCGTGGATTCGGACTCTCAAGTGCAAATTCCATGGTGTTCGGTCTGAATCCCTCTTGGATTCGGACTCCCAAAGGCAATTCCTTCAAATCCTGTCTAAATTTCCTCTAGATTCGGACTCCCAAAGGCATTTTCTATCAAGTTCTGGCCGAAAACCCCCTAGATTCATACTCCTAAGTGCAAATTCCATCAAGTCCCGACCATGGCGAGCTTCCTAGTCATTAATAATACAATACCGAACCTAAGCATGGGCATAATCATAAATGAGTTCCAAAGAGTGCGGTTATGTATCGTTTGTAAAAGAGCGGTAAAAGGGGAGCTGTTTGTTTCATTGATCACCGCTTCTAAAATGGCTCTTAAACGTGGCAAGTTAATTATGGGTCCCATAATAGTATATCGATAAGAGTGCTAACCAAAGATCAATCCAACCCGTTTCCCCAACCACAAGTCGTAAATACTAAATATAAACCAGGAAATAAAATAAACACCAAAAAGGAGTTGGTAATTCAATGGCGCTTTCGAAATGTGGTTCGAATGATTCGCATGTATTTATTCATGGGTTTCGAAGGTCGATTCCGAATGATTCGGAAGTATATATTCCTAGTTTCGAAGCTGTCTTTCTAATCATTCGTAAGGTAAAAAAGTACGATCCAGGTTTTCGAAGGTTGTTTCCGAGTCGTTCGAAGGTTGTAATGAAATTTAAATAACCCTTATTCAATACCTATACGAAACAATAATATTGCAAGAAAAGCAGTAATTGGAGTCATTATGATGGTTTCAAAGAACGACGTAGATGCTAAATTTCCAAGCGTATTTAGGATCATAAGAACAAACATAACCCAAATCCCCATATTTATCATTCTATTGAATTGACCCTTGAAAAAATATCCTGCCTTTACCCCAATTACAAAGAGAAACAGGATTTGCAAGGAGATGGATATAGTTTCAAAGATGTACATGTCGGTCGAATTGTTTAATCGGCCTCCCCAAATAAAATGATAAGGAATGACTTGAAATAGGATCAGTATATGCATGAAAAGGGCTAATGTATAGATGGTTATGATACTAGTACTTGCAAGTTTAAAACTGATGAATTTTTTCATTTTTATCCTCCCATTAAAACTAGCGTATTGTCAAAACTTCTATAAGAAATAGGTTATAAAATATCTCCATAGAGGGCTTTATAGGCAAAAAAATTGCCACCCCCTAAATTCTTTGGATAATTGAGGTTACCACACACCCAACAACCAA
>NZ_JBRKCV010000033.1:0-9569 GCF_052983275.1 Robertmurraya sp. GLU-23 | reverse complement strand
TTCATTTTATACCCTCCTGGTTAATTGAGTTGTCCTTTTCGCTTGCAGGCTTTGGACTCTCTCATTCTACCAAGAGGTTATTTTTTTGTTCAAACCTCATTTTCATTCATTACAGGAATGCTGCCTTAATGATTCATCAGCATAACGTGCTGTTTGAAAATATCCATCAACAGTTTTATCCCCTGTAGTATGAGGTTGAATTGAAGCGTACTCTTCCCCAATTTCATATGGAAAATGGTGCGTTACTGGTATAAATTTTGCATAAAAGGGTTGAGGCAAAGTTTCCAATAAAGGAATGGATTGTTCATAAAATGGCTTATCCATTAACCCGTAATCTGCAATGTTTTCCGAATCCATCGTGTAGTAATTAGAATCAAAGAATTTGTTATATCCAAAAGATTTATAAATCTCATTTCGATTCCAAAAACTCCCCGTATTTGAGTGGAAAACCGCTGACGTGTAATCCTGTTGTCCCAATATAGCAGGGGCAGCCTGGTAAGTATTTAAGCCTTTTGTTGTAAATGCTGACCCTTGTGGAAGTCCATACAAGGAATTCTCTAAAATAAACTCTGCATCTGCTGTTTTCCCTTGTGCAGTCTGATGGAAGAAATTATTAAAATAAAGGGTATTTTCTTCCTTAGTCATGGAGTTTAGGAACGGTGTTACTTCCTCTCCATTCAATTTGTAATCAATTAAAAAGTTTTGCATGGATTCAAGGTGAAGATAAATTACATTCATTCCTTTTCCAGCCCCAAAGTATTTTGGGTTAGGTTCCGAATGATTTGATTTTGTATAATTGATTACCTCTGTGATATCGTTACTATCTGCCAAAACTCTTTGAGTAGAGGCCTTTGTACTTTGAACTGCATCATACAAAGTGTAATTATATAGACCTAAATACTTCACTATATAGTTTCTATCAAATCCCCTAGTTAACAGCTGTGGACGATCCCCTTCAGCCAATGCTAGGTTAAAGAAAGAAAAACCTAAAGCCAACAAAAACATAGCTGCTACATATCGCCGTCCAGGATTATTATCCTGCATTTTTTTATTTCTAATAAAATACAATCCTACTAAAATAAGAAAATCTAAGAAAAACAAGATGTCATACGGTTTTAAAAGAGAGGTAACACTGCTACTAACATCCCCAAAATTTTGTGTCTGTGTTAAAGTCGGTAAGGTGATGTAATCATTAAAAAACCGATAATACATAGTATTTGCATATACAAGGAACGTTAATAAAAAATAAGTAGTTAATAAAATTAAATACTTCTTTCTTCCTTTAAACAAAGTCGCAAAACTTAGTAAGAGTAAAGATGAGCCAAGTGGATTTAAAAGTAATAAAAAATCTTGTAGTGAACTTTCCGTATTTAAGTCAAACTGTGTTAACTGAACTATATATGTTTTTAACCAAAGTAAGATTACAGCTACAAATAAAAAAATGATGTAATGGTTGTGCTCAAACGCTAGATTGATTCTTCTATGAGCCAATTGAAAAAAGTTTTTCATTTTAACACCTTCTTTCTAACATAGTATTAAAACATAAATTATATAAAAAAAAAACAGGAAAATCCATCTAAATAATTATAAACTATCCATTTTTCTTTTATAAATATGCGTTTCATAGCCTACTACATTAATTCTTTTTTGAAAACAATAAAATTTTATTTGTTATTGGAGGCATATATATTTCCCTATTTATTATTAAAAGAATGCATACAAAGCGCATTATTCCTTCTTCTATTTAATAAGTAAAACGGTAGCTTTATAAAGCTACCGTTTAAAAGTAGATATTGTGTTATGATCATCATATAAATCTAATAATAAATGTTACTATTAGAATAATAAAGATTAACAAACAAATCTTACCTGTAAATTCCCACCAGTGTTTTTTGTTTTTTAGCATTAGGTAAGAAACCATTACACAAAATAAGGAAAAATAATTAGAAGGTTCTCGAAAAGGTGAATCACATAAATCCAAACTCCCTAGTTATAAGTTAATTAGCAAAGACTCAAGTTTATACCGAGCCCATAATACGCACAGTTTGAGCGACTAAGAAAGTAATTAGAAAAGCGATTCCTGTAGGTATTATAAATGACCAAAAAGTCCATTTAATACTTTTTGTTTCCTTATAGATATTTACTAGTGTTGTTCCACATGGATAATGTAACAAAGAAAATAACATCATATTTAGTGCGGTTAACCAAGTCCACCCATTGTCTAAAAATATTTGTTTAAGCCCCTCTATTCCATCCACATCAATTAATGCTCCTGTAGAAAGATATCCCATCAGTAGTATAGGGAGTACAATTTCATTTGCTGGTAAACCTATTATAAATGCCATAAGAATATACCCATCTAACCCTATTAACTTTCCTAGTGGATCTAGAAAGTTTACAATATGCAATAGGATGCTAACATCACCTATCGAGATATTAGCTAAGATCCACGTTAACACTCCAGCTGGAGCAGCTACTTTAATTGCACGGTTTAGAACGGATGCAGACTTATTTAGTGAAGAACGGATGACAGTATCAACAAACTTTGGTTTTCTATATGGGGGCAATTCTAGAGTATAATGGGTCGGTACACCCTTAAGTGCAGTTATAGATAATACCCATGAGACAAGGAAGGTTATTATTATTCCAAATAATACGATTCCTACAATCACAGATGTTGTTACTAATGACTTCATCCCTCCTGTAAAACCGGCTGCCATAAATAGTGATGACAATACAATGAGTGTTCCCCAACGCCCATTGCAAGGGACGAAGTTATTTGTCAGAATTGCCAGCATTCTCTCACGTGGAGATTCGATTATTCTTGAAGACATAACGGCGGCTGCATTACAGCCAAAACCCATAGCCATGGTTAAGGATTGTTTGCCGTGAGCACCAACAGTTTTAAATAAACGATCCATATTAAACGCAACTCTTGGTAAATACCCATAGTTTTCTAATAGTGCAAAGGTAGGGAAAAAAATAGCCATCGGAGGCAGCATCACACTAATTACCCAGCTTGTTCCTCTATATAAACCTAAAACCAATACACCATGGAGCCATTCTGGTGCATTAACAGCACTGAATAATAGACTCAAATATCCCGCGACCCAGCTAAAGAAACTTGCCAACATACTTGATGGGATGTTTGCTCCAGCAATAGTTAGATAAAAAACGATTCCTAACATTGAAAGCATTATTGGAAAACCCCAAATAGGAGATGTAAATATTGCATCTAACTGTTCAGTTCTTTGATCATACCTTGTTTTAGTAAAACTAACTCCCTCTTTTATTACCTCCTGACTATTGTTATAAATTTGTTCCACAATCCGATCACGAATAGTAAAAGAGGAGAGTTGTTCAGCCTGATGAATTAGATCTTTAATCTTCATGCTAATATTTATTTGTTGTGACTCCATCTTATATCACCTCAGAATTCGAAAGTTCTTTTTCAATTTTTTCTAAAAGTGTTTTATCTCCATCAAGTAGCCGTAAAGCCAACCATCTTTCTGGAAATTTCCCACCTGATATAATACGAACTTCTGGTAGTAGGAGGTTGATTTTTTGCTCAGTTTCCTCATCGTATTTCAACTGATATGGCTTACATCGAATTACTCCAGATGCCAAACGATCAATTGTATCCAGTAACATTGGAATACCCGTTTTGTTTCTAGCTGATATCTTAATCACCGGTACTCCTAATCGTTTCATTAATATTTTTTCATTTACCTTTATCCCTAATTTTTCTGCTTCGTCTATTAGATTTATACAAACAATGACATTGTCAGTTATCTCCATTACTTGCAAAGCTAGGTTCATGTTTCTCTCAAGTGCAGTCCCATCTAAAACAACCAGTGTAACATGAGGTTTGTTAAACACAATGTAGTCACGTGCGATCTCTTCATCTTTAGAATTTGAAAACAAAGAATATGTTCCAGGTAAATCAATCATTTCAAACATTTTATCTTTAATGTAAAAATTCCCCACTTTTAAGTCCACCGTTTTTCCTGCCCAGTTTCCAGTATGTTGTTTTAATCCAGTAAGGAGATTAAATAAAGTACTTTTCCCCGTATTAGGATTTCCGGCAAGGGCAATTTGGAACGATTTACTCATGTCTCAATCAACTCCCCTTTGATTCTATTACTCTCTTCTTTCCTTAAAGCAATTATTGTTTGACTTACTCGGTATGCAATTGGATCACCCATAGGACTCTTTCGTAGAACTTCAACGATAGAACCAGGAACGAATCCTAAATCCAGTAATCTTCTTCTCATAACTCCATTTATCTCCAACTTGGTAATGCGTATAGAATCACCCTTCTTGGCTTCAGATAACTTCACTACTTTTGACTGGCTCATTTTTATTTACCCTCCGCTCTTTTTTTGCCTTAATACAACTTTGTGGTTATAATATGATTATATTTTGAAATTGTCAAACTTATTTTTAAAAGGGCAAAAAATAAATGAAATTATATCCTTTACTTTTGAATCGAATCACAATTACCTTATTTTTCCTTTAGGTATAAATATAAACAAAAAAACATAAACTTATTGAACTAGAATTGACAAAAACAAGGATGACGCTATACATTATATATGAGCATATGCTCATATATAATGTATATGAGGAGTATATATTTATGTTTTATGATGTAATCATAGTTGGTGCTGGTCAATCTGCTTTATCTATGGGGTATTATTTAAAAAACACAAAATTATCATTTTTAATCCTTGGAAAGGGCTCAAGGTTGGTGATACGTGGAGAAATAGGTACGATTCCCTGGTATTATTTACACCACGTTCTTACAGTTCTTTACCTGGTCTATCACTGGATGGTAATCCTAATGGGTTTCCAACAAAAGATGAAGTAGCAGATTATCTAGAGGACTATGTCCAGTTTTTTAAATTACCTATTAGAATGAACACCAATATTACAAGAATCATTAAAGAGGGATCCCTATTTAGGCTTTTTTCGGAGCATGAATCATTTACAGCAAGGAATATTATAATTACGACTGGTTCATATCAATACCCTAATATCCCTTCATTTTCTAAGGACATTGCTAAAGACATAATACAGTTACATTCTTCCCAATATAAAAATCAATCTCAGTTAAACAGTGGATCTGTATTAGTAGTCGGTGGTGGTAATTCCGGTTCTCAAATTGCACTTGAATTATCGCATACCCGAGAAACATACCTATCGATTGGTCACGATATCCAATATCTACCTCTTACTATAGCGCGGCGAAGTATTTTTTGGTGGTTAGACAAGTTGGGGATATTAAAAGCTGACAATAAATCATTTATTGGTAGAAAACTTCAAAGAAAAGGTGACATTATCTTTGGAGATGAATTGAAAAAAAGTATTAAAATAAACAAAGTAAAAATAAAACCGAGAGCTATTGATGTCAGGGAAAAGAATGAGATCCTCTTTCAGGACAACACGACTTTAAAAGTTAATAATATCATCTGGGCTACTGGTTTTATACAAGACTTTAATTGGATTAATATCCCAGGTTCACTTAACTCAAATGGGATTATAAATCACATTAGAGGTATTACTAATATTAATGGTCTATATTTTCTAGGACTCCCTTGGCAACATCGGAGAGGATCATCTCTGTTATTAGGCGTTGGGGATGATGCAGAGTATTTGTATCAAAATATTCTAGAAACAATTTTCAAAGCATAAGCAGTTCAATACGTATCCAATTAAGAGCATTATTGTCAGCACTCACTGAACTAACTATAAAGAATTTTCATATATATAGGCATATTTGCAATATACTCTGTATTTTATAATGACCATAACTCCCCTAATTAATAACATGGGGAGGCAGCAAGAATTTAAGCTGAAATACAATACCGTTCAAAATGAATCAAAGGAGGCATTATTATGGGGCATCATCACCATCATGGCCACAATCATCATGGTCATTCACATGGCCATAATCACTTTGAGGAAGCCAGGGAAGGCAACAAAAAAGGGTTAATAATCGCACTATTGGTTACCACAATTATTATGTTTTTAGAGTTTTTCGGTGGTTTAATAACAAACAGTTTAGCACTACTATCAGATTCAGGACATATGCTGAGTGACGCCAGCTCTTTATTATTAAGTTTAGTCGCTATCTGGTTTGCTTCTAAACCAGCCTCAGCAAACAAAAGCTATGGTTTTTATCGTTTTGAAATCTTAGCTGCATTGTTCAATGGTGTTACTTTATTTGTTATTGCCGGATTTATTGTATGGGAAGCTTATGGCCGCTTTTTCGAACCACCCACTGTTGCAAGTGGTTCAATGATGTTAATTGCATCTGTAGGCTTATTTGCAAATTTGTTTAGCGCTTGGTCTCTAATGAGAAAAGGTGATGTAAAAAACAATGTAAATTTACGTAGTGCCTACTTACATGTTCTCGGTGATGCATTAGGCTCGGTTGGAGCTATAATTGCTGGAATTTTAATGCTTTTATTCGATTGGTATGTTGCCGACCCAATTATTTCAGTTTTGGTCGCTTTACTGATTTTAAAAAGTGCTTGGGGAGTTATAAAACATTCCACTCATATTTTAATGGAGGGTACTCCCCCTAGTATTAACCAAGATGAAGTAAAGTCTGTTTTATTAGAAATAAAAGGGGTAATTGATGTCCATGACCTCCATATTTGGACAATCACTTCTGGATTAGACTCATTTAGCTGTCATATTTTAGTTGAGGATCACATTAACAGTCAAGAGGTTCTACAAGAAGCCATTAATAAAATGCATGATATTTTTCATATTGAACACACCACTATTCAAATTGAAAAATCTCAGATTGCTCATAATGAATTAAAAGTTTAAACCTACCTAATGATACATCGAGACTGTAGACAAACCAAATGTATTTCAAGTTTGTCTACAGTCTTTTATCTTTACAATAAGTTTTAGTGAAGAAGAACGCTAGATGCGTAGAAGAATCTTCCCGTGGCATAGCCGAAACATTTTCCCAAGGTAGTGGCGAATGTATAATCCAATCAACAAATCTTTAATAAAAAAAGCTATCAAAAAGGTTTGATAATTATAAGTAATCCTTTCTTTTCAATCTGTTTTGTATCTACATGATTTCTACTTCATTCAAATTAACCTTTGAGTAAGGTGTGGCTCTAGAATATAATAAGGTTGTACATTGTTAAAGATTAGAAGGGAGATGTAAAACAACCATTTAGATCTGCACAAATTTAAATACTGCTTATCATAAAGTTGAGATCATTTACTATGAAAATTTGGAAATATATATTAGGTTCTATTATTTTATTACTTGCTACTTTCAGCCTCTATACCCTATTTGTACAAATAATTGATAACAAAAAATTTAACGCTACATCATTTGAAGCTAAAAAAGATCGATTACCTATTATTAAAATTAAAGATACCGTTTTGTTAGATGCCCCTACTATTAAGCAATTCCCTGAACTACCTAGGGGATGTGAGGTAACATCTCTAGCCATGCTTTTACAATATAAGGGTATAAATGTAGGGAAAATGGAATTAGCCGAAAAAATCCCAAAAGATACAACACCTTTAATAAAAGAAGGAAGTAACATTTCTTGGGGGCATCCTACCGATGGATTCATTGGAGATATGTATTCATATAATAATCCCGGTTACGGTGTATACCATCTTCCAATAAAAAAGCTTGCAGAGGAGTATATGCCCGGGAAAGTAGTTGACCTAACAGGGAGTGAATTTAATGAATTAAAAACATATCTTTCCCTTGGAAGCCCAGTTTGGGTTATTACTAATGCAACATATAATAGTTTACCAGATAGCGCTTTCGAAACCTGGCAAACGCCTAGAGGTGATTTGAACGTAACGTATAGATTACATTCAGTTCTAATAACAGGTTACGATGATAAGTATGTTTATTTTAATGATCCTTTAAATGGAGAAAAAAACAAAAAAGTTTCTACGGATAATTTTATTGCGGCTTGGGAGCAATTAGGGAGCCAGGCAGTCACCTATTATTAATTACAATGTTTATTAATAAAGTTGTATAAAAATATTTAATTAATTATTTATATAATAAAAGGGAGAATAGCATGGGAAACAAAAAAAAGCGGACAATTTTTAGAATAAGCTTGTTACTAATAATGTTATTAGCAATATCCTATACACTTTACCAAAATTTCTTTACTGAAAAAATGCGAGTTCAAGCAGGAGAAAAAGCACCTGATTTTTTACTTGAGGATATGCAAGGAAACAAAGTTCAACTTTCTGATCTAAAAGGAAAAGGAGTCTTCCTAAATTTCTGGGGAACTTGGTGCAAACCGTGTGAAAAGGAAATGCCCTATATGGAAAGACAGTATAAACATTATAAAGATCTAGGCGTAGAGACATTAGCTATTAATATAGGAGAAGGTGATGTTGTAATTGAAGCATTTGCCAATAAATATGGTCTTACCTTTCCTATACTGAAAGATAAAGATTCAGCTGTTACAGAAACTTATGATATAACTCCTATTCCAACAACATTTTTAATTGATAAGCACGGGACAATAGTGAAGGTCATAACTGGCAGTATGACTGAACGGGATATAGAAAACTATATGGAACTTATTAAACCTTGAGTTAGGTGATGAATTATGGAACAAGTCAATTTATTTTTAGCGTTTGGAGCAGGTCTTCTTTCATTTTTATCACCATGTTCCCTTCCGTTATATCCCGCATTTCTATCTTATATAACTGGGGTGTCGGTAAACGATTTAAAGAACAAAAAAGGGCTATTAAATAGAGAAGCTTTCATCCATACAGTTCTTTTTTTAGCAGGATTTTCAATTATTTTTATAGCTTTAGGTTTGTCCACCTCTTTCATCGGTTCGTTTTTTTTAGATTACCAAGATTTACTTAGACAATTAGGTGCCATTTTAATGGTATTCTTTGGTTTAGTACTTTCTGGCCTGCTTAAATTTGATTTTCTTCAATCCGATAAAAAAATAAAATTTCAAAAAAGACCCTCAGGCTATATAGGTTCAATTATTATTGGGATTGGTTTTGCAGCCGGATGGACACCTTGTACAGGTCCAATTCTTGCTGGGGTAATTGCATTAGGAGTATCAGATCCTGGTAGAGGACTTTTCTATATGCTTCTTTATGTATTAGGTTTTTCTATCCCCTTTATACTAATGTCTCTGTTTATAGAAAAAATGACATTTTTAAAGACTCATAGTGCTGGTATTATGGCTTTAGGTGGCATTTTAATGGTCCTTATGGGAGTATTATTATACTTTAACATGATGACAAAAATTATTACATTATTAACACCACTTTTTGGCGGATTTACGGGATTTTAAGATTACTATCACACATCCCATCGTTTTATATTATGACTCAAATAATAATAAGTATATAAATGATTACTCATTATTGTTTCCTATCGTAATTCTTCTCCTAAACTGCAAAACCAACAATCGAGTAGGAGGCGCTTTTTCAGCGCCGACCTCTCACACCACCGTACGTACCGTTCGGTATACGGCGGTTCGAAAGTTTATGAAATAACTTTTGAAAGAGATTTTAATCCTAGATTTCTCCAG
>NZ_JBRKCV010000032.1:0-13087 GCF_052983275.1 Robertmurraya sp. GLU-23 | reverse complement strand
TCAATATATGTATCGATATAATCATGTACGTATTCAGGCAAAACTAAACTACCTGTCCCCACTTGAATATAGGGGACAGGCAGCATAGGTGTTTTTTCTAAGTCTCACTTTTACGGGTCAGTTCACTAAATCCGTGGCTTTTTATCAATTTTTTTGATATGAAAAAAGGTTGATTTCCGCTCCAGGCGCTTGCTTTCCGGGGGACATTCGCCGAGCCTCCTCGTCGCGAGCTCCTGCGGGAAAAGCGGGACAGTCGAGACCCTGGACTGAGCGAAGCGAGGGAAGCGGCTCGGCCCCGCCCGCGGAAAGCGCCACCCGCAGCGCAAATCAAACCATCCCTTTTTTACTATCTTCTAAAATTAAGTACTTTCTTTCATTGCTTAATAGAAGAGCTTGGGGTTGAGAATAAGCAAGTGAGTATTTCCAGTTTATCATTCGTATATTTCTCGTATGAGTCGTTATATGTCTTTGGGTCTTTAGGATTTGAAAATTGCGTGATCTTTCCTGTTGAAGGATCGATAAACTTACTTGCAGCACCACAGCCTAAACCAATGATTGTCTGCTGTTCTTCCATAATCATAATATTATAAATGCTCTCTTGGTTAGGAAGCGCGTATCCTACATTCTCCAGATTTCCTAGAATGTTCTTTTGGCGATACAAATAATAAGGCGCATAATTATGTTCTTTCGTCCAGTTTTCGGCAAGCCCCATCATTTCTTCAATTTCACCTCGTTCAGCAACCTTGTACTTTTCTTTGTTTTTTGTCATCTCGGAAGCACGTTTAAAGGAAAGGGTATGAACGGTTAATGATTCTGGCATGAGCTTTTCCGTCTCTTGTAGTGTATAAGAAAACTCCTCCACACCTTCTCCAGGCAAACCAATAATTAAGTCCATATTAATATTATTCATTTCCATTTTTCGTGCAAGCTTAAATTTCTCAATTGTTTCCTCTACCGTGTGATGACGACCAATCGCTTTTAATGTTTCTTGGATATATGATTGTGGATTAATACTAATTCGATCTATATTCCACTTTTTTAATACCTCTAGCTTTTCAGGCGTGATCGTATCAGGACGCCCTGCTTCTACCGTTACTTCACGAATATTTGCCACATCAGGAAAAGACTCGTACATCTCTTCATAGAGCATGTCCATTTCTTCAGCAGTAATACTTGTAGGAGTACCACCTCCATAATATACAGTGGTGATTTTCACGTTATTTTCTTTCAACCACTGTCCGATTTTTTTCATTTCAAAATGTAGGCCCCCTAAAAATGAATTCACAGATCCTTGTCTACCATTAATCGCATAGGCAGGGAACGTGCAATAGGCACATTTCGTTGGGCAAAACGGAATACCAATATATATGCTCACTTCGTTTTGCAGTTGATACAAGTCCGGAACAACGGATAATTGACGATCAATGATATTCTGCATTAATTGAATCTTTTCATCAGAAATCATATACTCCGTTTGAAGCTTTTTGTGCGCTTCCTCTTTCGGCTTTCCTTCATGCAACATCTTGTGGAGAAGTTTCGTTGGTCTTATCCCTGTTAAAATCCCCCACTTCTGTGTCATTCCTGTATAAGTTTGTAAAACAGATAAATACACGTAAGAGATCGCATGTTTAATCATTCTCTCTTTTTCTTTTTGAGTAACATCATTTGGGAGGGCTTTTTCATAATTTGCATGTAGTGGTTCGGAACCTGGTATTTCAGCTTGGACATGAAGCCAATCCGATACTCGCAAATCAAAATTAACTGTTAACTCCGCTTGGTCCGAGTGGTTTTCCATGAACACTTTCGTTTCTTCAAAAAATAAGTTAGCTATATTGGTAAGTGGACGGTGGAATTTTTCTTCCATCAATCCATATATATTAATCTGCAATAGAATCACCTTTTAGTTAAATTTATATCATGCCTTAAAAGTGTACAAAAATGAAAGGTATGGGTCAACTTTCAATCGTTGATCCATACCTTCCAATTACTTGATAATATTCATTTTCTTTAAGAACTCAATAGGCTGTTGCTTTCGAAAGTGTTCCTTTACAACATATCCGACTCCATTTTCATTATTTGAGCGAGTAACCCAATCTGCTGCCTTTTTCACCTCAACGGGTGCATTCCCCATGGCAACGCCTAACCCAACCTTCTCTATCATATCAATATCATCAATCGCATCGGCAATAACAACCATTTCTGAACGCTTCACACCAAGTCGTTCTCCTAAGTATAGAAGACCCGTTAACTTTGATACACCCTTTGGTATAATTTCTAATCGAAGTTCATCCAGCTGCAATGTATCCACTTCATCATACATCGTGTAGATAGCTTTTTTTGCGTCCTGAAGGTCTTCCTTTCTCTCAAAAAATATTTCAATTTTTGGTGGACTACATGGTTCATCTGAAATGGCATCGCTTAGTGAATCAACATATTGTTGTGAATAAAAGACAGGATCTCCTGAAGAAAACACAGTTTTTGCTAGTAAATTATTGCTAACTCTTGAGCGATTGGCCAATGAATACCGATCATCTACTAAACGAATTTGACAGTGAAAGGCTTCTAATAAACGAACCAGCTCAAAGGTGACATCCTCCGAAATTCTTCTTACTAATACCGGTTGATCCATCGAGCTTGCGATATAAGCCCCTCTGTGTGTGACTAAATAGGAATCGAGCTTTAATGCCTTTGCCACTTTCTTTGCTGATGCAAAGCTTCTAGATGATACTAACGTAACATAAATCCCCTTTCCCTGTACATATTCAACGGCTTCCTTGGTTGACCTTTGGATTCGCCCGTTTGATTGAAGAAGTGTTCCGTCTATATTTATAGCAAGCAGTCGATAAATCATAGTTAGTGCCCCCCACCTTCATCATTTCCCTTTATATCACATGTATGAAAACAGCGAGATAATTAGAACAATTAGAAGACAGAGTTTGCTGTTCGAAAAGAAAAAACACTTTATCAAAATAGATAAAGTGTTTTAGATGCTATTGTTCCATTGCTCCGTAGAGCTCTTCTAGTGGCTTCATAATAATTTGATTTAATTCGCCGATAATCATGCTCATTCTTTGTTCAGCTTCCATTAGCTGAGCAATTTTTTCATGTTGTTGAACAAGTGCTACTGTTTTTTGAGCCTGTTCAACTTCTTCTTGTGTAATTTCTTGGCCCATCATCTGTTTTTGCTGTAATTCAAGCTGTAAGTTACGGAAATTCTCAAACATTTGTTTTGCAGATGGATCAGCGTTTACTTCATCATAAATTCTTTTTAAGCTCGCATATTCATTACTTGAGCGAATCGCCTTTTCTAACTCATAAGCTGCATCATGTAAATTAACCGCCATTTTTATACACTCCTTTTAAAGAAATCCTTCCAACTATACCAAACAAATCAATAAAAAGCGAATAATCCCTATCCAATGAATAGAACAACAATGCCTTGGAAAAGACCGATAATTCCTCCTAACAATGCGCCTAAGTACGTGATCATCTTTAATTCACTTCTAGTAATGGATAAAACCATTTCCTCGAGCCGTTCTACTGAA
This sequence comes from Robertmurraya sp. GLU-23, assembly GCF_052983275.1. Lineage (NCBI taxonomy): Bacteria > Bacillati > Bacillota > Bacilli > Caryophanales > Bacillaceae > Robertmurraya > Robertmurraya sp. GLU-23. Next base: position 9,542 of record NZ_JBRKCV010000032.1, on the reverse strand, counting down.
AACGTTTCAACTTGTTCTCTCACAATATCTGCTAAGTGTAATCGTTCAAGGATTGTCTCCATACGGCCAGTAGTCCAGTCGAAGACTAAGCGTAAGCCAGCAGGAACAAAATCGTTAATGATGCTCTCACGATTATTTTCTAGAAGTTCTGACATAGGTTTTTGTATAAGTTGATCCATCTTTATAAGCTTTTTAACTGTTTGATTGATCAGTTGTAGTAATTGCTCTTTTCCTAATTGCTCCTCAAATTCTTCCGTTTTCTTATTTAATAGTTTTTCCCATTCCTTTGATAAGAGAGTCGTTATCAGGTCCTTTGTCCCCTCATTTTCAAGAAACTTTAAAATTTCTGGACGAATCTTTTCTGTGAGGTTTACATTTCCAAAGAACATCTGAAGCATATTCCCTAACATCCCACTTCGTTCACGGACAAAATCATTAATCATTCTTTCCACTCGAAGCTGCCCTTCGGCACTATTAAAGTAGTCCTTACCCTTTAATAGAATATATTCGCTAATAACAGGGATCTTTTCACTTAATTTTTCTTGAAGCTCCTTCGGAAGCACATCCTTTATTGGTTTCTCCCTAAAGCGAGGCATCACTTCTTCGTATTTCTTATGAATAAATAAGGACATTTTTTCAGATGCACTTGTTTCTAAATGCTTAAAGCCTAGCCGCTCGAAAACTTGTGCCAAAGAAAGCTCGCTTCTTAACAGTTGATCAAGCTCCGTTTGAGCAACTCTTATCATATCCTTCTGGAATTGATCATTTAAGAATTTCTTTTGGATACTTTCGGGAGTTAGGAGGTGATCCACCACCATTTTCCCCATTTGTTCAGCTAATTCATCTCTTCTCTTTGGAATTAATCCAGGTGTAAACGGCACTCTCCATTTTCCTATATAAAGTGCTCGATATGGGCGGAACAGCATTTTAATGGCAAGCGAGTTAGTAAACCCTCCAATCACCGCTCCAATGACAACCATAAAAACTATGGTTATTGCTATATTCATACAACATCTACCTTCCATAAAAGTTTTCACAAATGTTTTTGTTTTTTCATACGATACCGTATCAGCTTTTGCCCATATACATGGTCAATAGAAAGAGGTATCGTGATGGCTACTTCTTACTTACCTATTACGGTGATTCCTACCGAAACGTTTCAAATAAAAGAAAATTGTATTCAGATAAGCCGAGCATTAGCAAGTTATTATCACATTTTAGCACGTCCTACCATATTTCTAAAGATTGGTAGGGTGTGCATAGAAGTTTATGTAGAAATAACTGATTTACCAAAGAACGAATTACACTTACCTTCATCCTTTCTCTCAAAATTTAAAATACCTATTAAGGCAACAAAGTATTTAGCAACATTTATTGAAGAGTCAAACACCTTAATAGTAGGTCCTATTGTAGCCCTCATGACTGACAGTACGGAAACGAACCATGAACCGAATTTTCGATCCGTTCATACATTTTGCGAGGAACTTCATTATCATACACAGCAAACAGGTGGACTTTTTTACGTATTTAAAAGTGATGATTTTTCAATAGATGAAATTAGTGGCTATTACTATAATGATGGATGGAAAAAACATACATTCCCTCCACCTGATGTAGTTTATAACCGGATCCATTCAAGACGAAAGGAGCGAAGTGACTATTTTCATAAATTAAAAAACGAAATGACAAGATTGAATATTCCATTCTTTAATGACCGCTTCTTATCCAAATGGGATGTTCATGAACTGTTAATTCAAGAAGAGCATTTGCAACCACATCTCCCAGAAACATTATTATTTACGGAAACCAATTTTCTTGAATTATTAAATAAACATTCAAGCCTATTTATTAAACCCATACATGGGAGTCAAGGTCGAAAAATCTTACATTTATATAAAGAAAGTCAATCATTTATCGTAAAGGTATCAACTGGAACACAAAGTGATGATTTCATGTCCTTTTCTAATGTTGAGCACTTTTTCAAATGGTTCTCACGCTTCCGAAAAAATTCAACTTATATTATTCAGCAAGGTATCCCCTTGCTTTTATATAAAAATCGCCACATTGATTTTAGAGTATTATGTCACAAAAATCTTTATAATGCATGGAAAGTCACCTCTGTAGTAGCTAGGATATCAGGTGAAAAGCAATTTGTAGCCAATATTGCTAGAGGTGGCGAAACATATAAACCCATTAAAGCATTAACTGAACTCTTTGAAAGAGATGTGGCGATCCAGCAACTCGTGCTAATGAAAGAGTTAGCCAAGGAAATTGCAGCTGTTATTAGTGATAATACAGATGGTTTAACCGGTGAATTGGGTTTAGATATAGGCGTTGATCAGGATGGAAAGCTTTGGCTAATTGAAGTAAACTCAAAGCCCTCAAAAAACTTCGAAGAGCAAGAAGTTAAAATCCGTCCTTCCACAAGAGCAATTATGGAATTATGTACAGCACTCGCTTTCGAGTACAAAAGCAAGGAATTGGAGGAGAACACTCATGCTGACCTTTGGATTCATGACATTAAACCTGAGGAATGAAAATTCTTATTTCAGTGGAATTGCACAAGCTGCCAGCAACTATGGAATCCGTTGCTTTAGGTTTGTTCCATCGAATATTGTACCAACGTCAGAACTTATCGTTGGCGAGGAATATAAACCGAGCGAATCCCGCTGGATCGAAGCAGAATTCCCACTTCCTGATATTTTGTACGATCGTTGTTTTTATGGTGATGATACACATTCCCAAAGTTGTCTTTCCATTGTACGTTGGTTAAAAACACGAAATGATGTAACCTTTTTAGGCTATGGTCTTCCAAACAAAATGGAACTTTATGATGTCTTGAATCATTCAAAGCTCCATCCTTATCTACTTCACTCAGCACTAGTTGCTCACGCTGATCAAGTTATACACTCGCTTTCACATATCAATCCAGCCATTATTAAACCCATCAATGGTTCTCAAGGGAAAGGCATTTACTTTATAAAAAAAGAAAAAGAGCAATATATTGTTGAAACTGATAAAAAAGGGAAACATGTGAACCGCGTTTTTGAATCAAAGGAACTTTTTTCAGTTTGGCTTCAATCTCTTTTAAAGAAGAAAACATTCCTTATTCAACCATACAAACATTTAACCAATAAGGAGGGGCATCCTTTTGACCTTCGGATCTTGCTGCAAAAGAATCAACACGGGAAGTGGATTGTTCGTGGCAAAGGTATTCGTGAAGGTTCTGTTGGGTCTATCGTCTCTAATATTAGTGCTGGTGGAAAAATTCATACCTTCGAGGAATGGTCAAAAGAAAATTCACCATCTTCTTTCCTACTAAAAGAAGTTCAATATATCTTGTCCCTCCTTCCAACTGTTTTAGAAGGTACCTTCCGTCCTTTATTTGAAATCGGTGTAGACATTGGAATTGCAAAGGATGGATCACTATGGATACTTGACGTAAATTCAAAGCCAGGAAGAAAAGTAGTTGTTTCCACCACACCAGAAGTAAAAACTGTGTTAGAGTTAGCTCCCATCCTTTATGCAAAACACTTGATGGAGCAAAAAAGGAGTTTGATGAATCATGAAAAAACAATATCGAATTGACATTAGCGATCATCTTGAAAGAGGTACCTTATACTTTCCGGCTGAGCTTACTAATCATCATGCTCCAATTCGTATCTCTTTTGGAACATTTGCGATTCAAGCAACATGCTTTCCACACCCAGATGGGAAAAATACTCTTGTTCTTAGTCCTGACATTGCAGAAGCGATTAAATTTCCATCTTTAGACATTCCCTTCCATCTATTTATTGCAGAAAAGACCATTCATGTTGGTCCTCTCATTGGCATTTTCACCTCTGGTTTTACTCCATTTGCCATGCGGCCGATCGGGGAAAGGTCCGTGTTTTTTTCTAAGTTATTATCTGTTAAAAAGTTTGTTGGAGCCCTCCCCTTTGTTTTTGGTGAGCAGCATATCAATTGGGAGGAAGGAACGATTGAGGGTCTTATCTATCACATGAATGGATGGGAATCCATCATTCTGCCGTTCCCGAATGTCATCTATGATCGACTTCCCAACCGACGGAGTGAAAAAAAGGCGGCATTACGAAAAGTGAAAGATCGATTGCAATCCGAGTATTTAATTCCTTGGTATAATCCCGGCTTTTTTAATAAATTAGATGTTTTTGAAAGGCTAGAATCAGTTGATGCCGTTTCTTCTCTTTTACCTGAAACACATCCTTTTACTTCTTTTTCAATGATTGAAAGAATGCTTTCTTTATATGGTCATGTGTATGTAAAACCGATGAACGGAAGCTTGGGTCTTGGAATTTATCAAGTGCTTTATGATCGAGAACAAAATCATTATTACTGTCGGTTCCGAGATACTGATGGAATCAATCGTCTGCGAAAGTTTGAAACATTAGAATCTTTAATGAAACATACGTTTCCGAATAACAAGCTCAATCATCTTATTATTCAACAAGGGATACACTTAATACGCCATGAGCGCTGTCCAGTCGATTTTAGAGTTCACACTAATAAAGATGAAAATGGCCGATGGAAGGTTACCGCCGTTGCAGCAAAAGTAGCTGGACCCGGAAGTGTGACTACACATGTAAAAAGTGGTGGTTGTATAAAAACAATTGAAGAAGTGATTGAGAATAAAGAAGAGCAAAAGAATTTACTGCAAAAATTATCAGAAGCTAGTCTTCTACTAAGCCATGTATTAGAAAATCATATGGAAGGCATTGTAGGAGAAATTGGGTTTGATTTAGGAGTCGACCGAGAAGGGAAAGTTTGGCTTTTTGAGGCGAATTCAAAACCAGGTCGTTCGATCTTTAAGCACCCCGATATGAAGGAGTTTGACCTATTAACTCGTAAACTTTCACTTGCATTTGGTGTCTTTTTATCAGAGCAAGCGATTAAGCAGCCAGGAGAGGTCTTTAAATGACTTCTCTTATTCTTAGGAATATAAATCCTTTTATCGGTATTCTAACCAGTAAAAAAGGTGAAAAGAATTTAGTAGGAAATATCCCATTGTTCCGATCCATTCAACAGGAGTTATTACAAATAGGCGGAACATCTGTTGTATTCTCTCTTGACGATATCTTAAGTAATGGTATAAAAGCAGCAAAATATGATCCTAGTAATCATACATGGGAGACTGTAGTTGCTCCCTTTCCACAGCTAGTATACAACCGCGTTCCGTTTCGAAAACATGAAGAAACCGCCACCTTTAAAGAGGCTGTAACACTCTTTAAGGAACAATCCATACCCTTTTTTAACCCAGGTTTTTTAAACAAATATGATTGTTACTTACAGTTCAAGGATCATTTGGATCTAAAACAATATTTCTTACCAACAATAAAAATCGAAGACAAAATAGAACTAGAGGAATTTCTATTAGCTCATCACTCTCTTTATATAAAACAAGCAAATTCTTCAATGGGAAGAGGCATTCATATTATTAAGTTGCAAAGAGACGGTAGAGTTTTGCTCATAGACAATAGGCAGCAAACTATTTACCCTGATTTTCATAATTACTGGGGAAAATGGTCTAATAAATTACTCAATATATTATATATTGCGCAGCAAGCAGCAAGTCCTCAACTTTATCAAGGGAAACGGTATGATTTTAGAATATTAGCTGTTTTTCAAGGTGAGAAGCATGTCCCTGTAGGTGTAGGTGTTAGACAATCAGGTTATCAACAAGTAACTACACATATTCCTAATGGAGGAAAGCTACTTCCTTATTCACAATTTCAAACCCAGGAACAAGACCTTTTAATCGAAAAAATTGTAGAGCTTTGCGGGAAAGAATTAAATAGGAAATATGGGTTCTTTGCAGAGTTCTCCATCGATCTCGGGTTAACTTCTGATGGAGATTTTGTTATTTATGAAATTAATTCAAAACCAATGAGCTTCGATGAAAAAACGATCGAGGAAAAACGGGTAAAGATGCTTTGCGAGCTTTTCCGTTCCACAATAGAAAAGAAGTAAAAAGACACACTATTTATCACATAGCGTGTCTTTTTACTTGTCTATCGACTTTTTACTATCATATTAACAGCCTCTTGGATTGCATCCTCGGCGTTTTTCCCTTCGTCATTTGCTTCACGAATACATGCCTCTAAGTTTTTTGCTACAATATATCCCATTGCACGGTCAACAGCCGAGCGCACAGCTGATAGCTGAGTTACCACATCTTTACAATGTTTTTCCTCTTCCATCATACGTATTACACCACGAACTTGACCCTCGAGACGTTTTAATCGGTTTTTCATTTCTTGTGAGTATTCCAATATATCACCTCTCAACTATCGATACGGTATCCCCTATTGAATAGATTATATCGTATTCTTTTCTTAAATAGAAATTATAAGCCAAATTATTGGTACCAGACGTTACCTGTTATAATGAAGATATACAAAGATTTGGGAGCAATCATATGCTAAAAAAAATTCAACACTTATTCAAAGACAGTAAATATTCAAATCAAAAGCCTACACTTGAAGAAACAAAAGAGTATGACTGGTATTATGAAGAAAACGAAGACGGTTGGGTTGGAATTAGAAAAAACATGTTAGATCCAAAAGAAAAACAGCTACTAGATACCCTTTTCCATTCTTTTGAACCACCAATCATAGAGTTTCAATCTCAGGGATGGTACAATTTTTTATTTTCAGATGGAGGGGTTCCTTTACAAAAAAAACAAGAGCGTCGGGTTCGAATCATTCACCTTCATTGTTCAGGTGAGGACTGGGAGCAAAAAGATTTAGAACTTGCCTTAAGAGGCTTTTTATCTGAAGAAATTATTATTTTTTGGGAAACCCCAAATCATGCTGTACTTATTGAACATGAATCGCACAGCATTTTGATGGCAGAAAATTTCTTAGAAATCTCTGAGACATTTGAAAATGATCTTTACTTACGTGTCAGTTTCTTCATTGGAAAGTTTCACTATGCTAAGGAATTAAAGGAATTATTCCATCAAGACCGTCTATTTTTCAAACAATCTTTAGAATGGAAGCGGAAGGAAAGAGTTTTTACATTTGAGAACATTTTCCCAACTTTGCTTTCGCACAGTCTCCCAGTGGAGCTTTTAAAAGCTATAGAATTACAACTTCTCCAGCCTTTAATGGACGATCCAGAAACGCTCGCAACCATTCAAGTATATTTAGAAAATAATTTAAACGCGAGTGTTACAGCAAAGAAATTATACATTCACCGTAACACCTTACAATATCGAGTAGACAAGTTTACAGAAAAAACTGGCGTAAATTTAAAAGATTATCCTAGTGCCATTACCCTTTATATCGCCTGCTTACTTCAATCACAAAAGCAAAAATAGCACATTGCCCAATTTCCTTCTCCGTATTTTTGTGCACTATTCACATAGTACAAGAACCTTTCAGTCATGTAATCTATATACAAGAAAACGATTACAGTTTATTGGGAGGAATTCATTATGGCTGAGTTAGTTCTAGATCATATTTACAAAATTTACGACAATAAAGTAACTGCTGTTGAAGACTTTAACCTTCATATTCAAGATAAAGAGTTTATCGTATTTGTTGGACCATCTGGTTGTGGAAAATCAACAACTTTACGTATGATTGCTGGTCTTGAAGAAATCTCTAAAGGTGACTTTTCTATTGATGGAAAACGTGTAAATGATGTAGCACCAAAAGATCGTGATATTGCCATGGTATTCCAAAACTATGCACTTTATCCACATATGAGTGTTTATGACAATATGGCTTTCGGATTAAAGCTTCGTAAGTTTCCTAAGGATGAAATTGATCGTCGTGTTCAAGAGGCTGCGAAAATCCTTGGTCTAGAACCTTACCTTGATCGTAAGCCAAAAGCACTTTCTGGTGGTCAACGTCAGCGTGTGGCATTAGGTCGTGCAATTGTCCGTGATGCAAAAGTATTCTTAATGGATGAGCCATTATCGAATCTTGATGCTAAACTTCGTGTTCAAATGCGTGCTGAAATTGCAAAGCTTCATCAACGCTTACAAACAACAACTATCTACGTAACGCATGACCAAACAGAAGCAATGACAATGGCTACTCGTCTTGTTGTTATGAAGGACGGAGTTATTCAGCAAGTTGGAGCACCAAAAGAAGTATACGAAAAGCCTGAAAATGTATTCGTTGGTGGATTTATTGGATCACCAGCAATGAACTTCCTAAGAGGAAAAATCGAAGAAGGTAAATTTGTAGCAGGCAAAACTTCTATCGCTATCCCAGAAGGAAAAATGAAAGTACTTCGTGAACAAGGGTATGTTGGTAAAGAAATTATTCTCGGTATCCGTCCGGAAGATATCCATGATGAGCCTGTTTTCATCGAAGCTTCTCAAGGTACAAAAATTCATGTAAAAATTGATGTGTCAGAATTAACTGGTGCTGAAACCATGCTTTATTCAAGCATTGAGGGTCAGGATTTTGTAGCGAGAGTAGACTCTCGTTCAGATATTAAACCTGGTCAGTCAATCGATTTAGCATTTGATTTGAACAAAGCTCACTTCTTCGATGTAACTACAGAGTCAAGAATACGTTAATCATCTAGGATGCAGCACGAGCGCGCTGCATCCTTTTTTCTATTCTTGTATAAATTGCACCACATCATTATAACAAGACGGACACTTGTATAAATGTGGACAGAGTCCCTTAGCAAAATCCTCAGGATATCCATCTTCAATCTTCATTAAGTCAATTGGCATATATGCACTATAGTCATCAAAAAAATCCATTAACCTTCCTGCTTCCTCTAATTCACTTCCGCATGTACTGCAATTAAAGTATTTTTCTTCGAGCCCGTTACAAACTGGACATATTCCCATTTCTCTTCCCTACTTTGTTTTTTTATTAGTTTGAGATGCATCTCACCTGTTCATGTAAGACAAAAAAAATATATGAACAGGAAAACATTACCTGCAGTTTATTTCGAATAGGATCAAAAAAATCATCCATAATATTGAGTAAACACAGCGACAACAAGTCGCCAACAACAAAAACCTTTTTATAACGGACTATGCTGAAAGCTTGATTTACTAAATCAATTTGGTTCAATCCAAAATAGTCCACCAAAAAAACTGAAGGAGAGTGTTCAACATGGCAAACAACAATTCTTCAAACCAACTATTAGTACCAGGAGCAGAGCAAGCATTAGAGCAAATGAAGTACGAAATCGCTAGCGAATTTGGTGTAAACCTTGGTGGCGAAACTACTTCACGTGCTAACGGATCTGTAGGTGGAGAAATCACTAAGCGTTTAGTATCTATGGCTCAACAATCTATGAGCGGATCTTTCCAACGCTAATTTAATTTAAGATAGTACACAATTGAATAAGGTATGGCTTAGCCCTCTTCCACTCCGGAAGAGGGCTTTCATATTATGCCCAAATAAAAAACAGCCTTTCGTAATATGATCTGACCCAATAAAGTTAGACAAATATTTTTAGGCAACTTCTAAGATCTGAGTTCGGTATTCTACTGGACTCAGATCTTTTAATTTTGCTTTCATTCTCTTTTGATTGTAGTAATCAATATA
>NZ_JBRKCV010000031.1:0-14492 GCF_052983275.1 Robertmurraya sp. GLU-23 | reverse complement strand
ACTCACCCGTCCGCCGCTAATCTTTGGGAGCAAGCTCCCAAAGATCCGCTCGACTTGCATGTATTAGGCACGCCGCCAGCGTTCGTCCTGAGCCAGGATCAAACTCTCCAATAAAGAGTAAGATTTAGCTCTTAAAGTTAAAACGTTGGCTAGTGTGTATTTCAACACTAATCATTTTTTGTTGACGTATGATTTGTTTAGTTTTCAAAGAACAATTATTACCATTTCGCTCAGAGGCGACTTTAATAATATATCACAGCGTTAATATCATGTCAACACTGTTTTATAAAAACATTTCCGTCAACTACAAAGCCATTTAAACGACATTTCGTAGCGACGGATATTAATATAACAAGAATCCCATCTCAGGTCAATAAAAAAGTGATATTTTTTTACGATAATTTTTCAGCAACTTTATAATATCTATGAAAAACACCTTGTCCCTTTGTTTCCTGATTAACAACCTCAATATATCCTTTTTCTATTAAGTACTCTAATAACATACTTAAATCTACCGAGTATTCTCTCAGCTCATCATGACTTAAGATTTCTTGGAACGCCCAGACGTCCTTTTGCTCTAACACCTCTTGAAGATGCATAATGCCTACTTTTGTTCTTGAATGAATAAGAAACTCACTGGCTAAAAACAATAGTTCAAGCCTTTTTTCAATTGATTCTTCACTTGTTACTAACTCTGAATACAATTTAAAAATTTCCGGTTCAATTTGTTTCACCTGATGCCAAACAGTCACTTCAGGATGAAAGCCGTTTTCGATTACAGCAAGTCTTGCTAAATGATGAAGAGAGTGAACTACATGATTATATGCATCTAAATGATGTTTATTTTCGAAGAACGCTTTCCCGTCCATATAGCGACGAATCAATCTTGCAAACTCGAGTCCCATCTTTACTTTTCTACCATAGAAAGGGAATTCCATAAGCTCTTTTTTCAAGTTATGAAGGTACTCATTACGATCGAATTGAATTTTCCCGTTATAAAACCAGTCAAAGATTTTACGATTTGTACCAAGAAGAATCCATTCATTAATTTGCGCTTCTGTTACAACATGTAATGCAGCTTTTTTATTTTCATAGGTGTAATGTTTAATAAAAACCGCTTGTTCCGCTTCCTTTACAACAATAAGTAAAACAGCATCAAACGTATCTGTAGTAGGAATGGATTTTTGTTTTTTCTCTATAAATAAAACACCAAGTGTATTAGCTTGGCTTGCCCGTTCCTGATATAAAGGACGGAGAAAGTCTTCCATAGGAATTCCTCCCAATTCTTGATAGGCTATAATTTCGACGTCGAACATGAAACTCCTTCAAAATAAAAAGTCAAATTTCGACACGAACCTCCTTATTATATATTTATCTCATCAATAATGGTATGATATATTTAGCTTTTAGGAGGGAATAAAAATGGGTAAATACTCTAGCAAAATCAATAAAATTCGTACTTTTGCTCTAAGCTTAATTTTTATTGGATTCATTATTATGTATATAGGAATCTTCTTCAGAACGGCTCCCTTAGTTATGACTTTCTTTATGCTTCTAGGGCTTTTATCAATTATTGCAAGCACCGTTGTATATTTCTGGATTGGAATGTTATCTACGAAGACCGTTCAGGTAGTTTGTCCGAATTGCCAGAAAACAACTAAGGTATTAGGGCGAGTAGATATGTGCATGTATTGTAACGAGCCACTTACTCTTGACCCGAGCTTAACCGGCAAAGAATTCGATGAAAAATATAACCGTAAAAACAGCAAAAAAGCTGACATGTGAGTCAGCTTTTTTTTCCATCTTTTCCGCTTAATGAGCTTCTTTAATAGCGCAATCTGGACAAGTTCCGTAAATCTCCATTCGATGGTGACTTACTTTAAATCCTGTAACATGAGATGCTAATTGTTCTACTTCATCAAGACCCGGATAGTGGAAATCAACGATCTTTCCACACTTTTCACAAATCACATGATAATGATGGGTTGTAATAAAATCGAACCTACTGGATGCATCACCGTAAGTAAGTTCTTTTACAAGTCCAACCTCGCGGAATACTCGTAAATTATTGTAAACTGTAGCCACACTCATATTAGGGAATTTTCCTTCAAGAGCTTTATAAATATCATCAGCAGTCGGGTGTGACATGGAGTTTATTAAATATTCAAGTATCGCATGACGTTGGGGAGTAATACGGACTCCAGTTTCTTTTAATGTGTCAAGTGCTTCTTTCAATTGATGCGACACCGCCATGCACCTCTTTCCTAGTAAAAATTATTACTTTATAATATTTACAATTAGTGTACTAATATGTGTTATACTTTGTCAATATTCCTGCCGTGTAAATGATAAATATTTATTCTTACACTTTTACTAGTACATCATTTATCCCCTTTTGGCTATTTACATATCTTCCTGCTACAAATAACAAATCAGATAGGCGATTTAAATAGGCTATTATCATCGGGTTTACTTGTTCAATATTGACTGCACATCTTTCTGCCCGCCTTACAATTGTCCGTGCCAAATGAAGGGCTGCGGCCGCAGAATTCCCCCCTGGCAAAATAAAATTTTTTAATTCTTTTAGCTTCTCTTCCCACCGATCAATACACACCTCAAGTTCCCTTACATGTTCTTCCGTTACTGTGCTCGTCACTTTCTTTCCTATTGGTGTTGCAAGCTCAGCTCCCACATAAAATAGTGTCGTTTGTATATGACTAAGTGTTTCTTTTATATCCTTCTCTGCTTCTTGATCATCTAGAACCAAAAGACTTAAAGCAAGACCAATCGCCGAGTTGGCTTCATCACATGTTCCATACGCTTCCACTCTTTGGTCACTTTTCTTTACACGCTCACCATAAAGCAAAGATGTTTTTCCTTTATCGCCTGATCTTGTATAGATTTTCATACCCCACCTCTTTAGTTAATTCCTCTTATTACTATATGTATGTAGTTGATATTTCAATTTATTCAAAAGAATGACTAGCACACACATAAAAAAAACAGGCTATGATTAGCCTGTTAAAAAGTATCTGAGGAGGTATGCCCTAATATAATGTATTCACTACTTGTTTATTTGAATGGACAATAGCCTTTAAAAAGAAAATTAGGCAGTAATTTTTTCTTTTAAGAATTGTAATGCCTGTTCCACATGACCTTTCACAGACACTTTTCTCCATTCCTTCACTACGATTCCTTCTTCATTAAGAATAAAGGTTGATCGCTCAATGCCCATGTATTCTTTGCCAAAGTTCTTTTTTAATTTCCATACCCCAAATGCTTCTGACAACTTTTGTTCTACGTCTGCTAATAATAAAAAGGGAAGATCATATTTATCAATAAATTTTTCATGTCTACTTATCGGATCTGTACTTACCCCAATAATAACAGCGTTCAAGTTAGCAAAGCTTTCATGCTGATCTCGAAAATCACATGCTTGTGATGTACAGCCTGGCGTCATATCCTTTGGGTAAAAGTACAACACAATATTCTTCCCCTTAAAATCTGAGAGACGAACTGCCTTCCCATTGCTTGCAGGCAATGCAATATCCGGAGCTATTTTTCCTATTACATCCATATATACCCCTCCAATATTCTGTATACAGTTAGCCTATCTAACTTACAAACAAAATACAACTTTGGAGGGGGTATAATTAGTTCTTTTCCATATCAATAACTGCTCTTGCTACAAAGGCAGCAGGAATTGTATACCCTATCAGAGCTTGAAACACCGCTATCCCCCGTGCGATACCAACTGGTGATATATCACCATACCCAACCGAGAAGAGGGTAATCGCACTAAAATAAATACTTGTTGCTAATCTCTCTATATAATGAAAGGAGTTACCTGCTTGGTTCGTTTCAAGCAATACATCGTGACCATGTATTTCTAATAATAGATATAACAAGCCAAAACCAATGGTTACTGTTGCGTAAATAAAAGCAAGAAAGAGAAAATTTTCGAAGGACACCTGTTTCCCTTTTATTTTATTCGGGACAAATAGCAGTCTTAGGCTCATAAAAAGACACACGAAAATAATTAGTAAAGACAGAGTAAATATCATATTCCTATCCTCTTTTCAAATGAACTCCCTCATTTTACTATACGCGCCTCTTAATTATGTTATGACTGCATGTACACGTTCTTTAGTTCCCAGCTCCTCGATATCTTTTAACTCCCTCATTCCACACAAATACGGATATGGTAAAAAACACAACTCCAATAACAGGAGTCAAAAAGGAATACACATACCATTCTTCTCTTCTTAAGAAAAACGCAGCTGGGTAAACTCCGACAAATGCAAAAGGAAGGATCCATGTGAGCACAAAGCGGATTACCGTGTTATAAATATCTACTGGGTATCTTCCATAATTCCCAATGTTGTACATCATTGGCATAATCGATGTTCTAGCATCTGCCCAAAAGCTAATACAAGCGATAAGAATAAACACACCTGCATACACAAGAGCTCCACCAATTACAAAAACTAAGAACAAAATCGGATCGTACCAATTGAAAGAAAGTCCAAGGCGGGCACCAGCATATGCCATAACCATAAAACCTGTAATCGCACCAAATAGAGATTCCAATTCCATTCGTTCAAGGACAATCTGAAACAGACTGTGTATAGGTCGAGTTAAAATTCTGTCCAGCTCACCTTTTACTATATATCGCTCGTTAAAATCCCAAATATTAAAGAAGGACGAAAATAAAGCAAATGGTACGAGGAAGAAACCATAAATAAAGATAATCTCATCCCGGCTCCAGCCGTTTAAAAAATCGGTATGACCAAAAACAACAATAATGAAAATTAAATTTACCGCTTGAAAAAGCAAATCTGACACTAGTTCAACAACAAGATCCGAACGATATTGAAGCCTAGTTTTCAAATATTGACCAATATACTGTGAAAGCATTTGTAAATAAAACACTCTATTACCCTCCTTGGATGACAAGCATTTTCTTGGCTAATATCCAAAGAGCCTGTATCGGAACGATTAAAATTAACACCCACATACCTTGTAGCATTATTGCTTGTATGGTCTCACTAAACGAAAAACCATTCGTAAATATCATGCTTGGTACATAACTGATTCCTTGAAATGGAAGAAACTTAAGTACCTCTTGAATTCCCTGAGGAAAAAAACTGAGCGGTAATAAAAGTCCAGAAAACAAATCAATAATTACCCGCTTTGCTCGAATGAGACCTGTATTATTAAATAAGAAAAAAGTAGTCATTCCTGTTAATAAATTGATTTGAGTATTTATTAAAAAGCTTAAGACAATGGAAACAAAAAAGAGTGCCCACGTGTAAATATCAGCTGAAAAACGAATGGGGAAAATCAACGAAACGATAAGCATTCCAGGGACAGAAAAGAAAAACAAACGGAAGATTCCTTCACCTAGCCCCTGCATGGTCTTCATCGTTAAGTAATTATAAGGTCGTATTAACTCAACAGCTACCTTTCCTTCCTTAATTTCCATAGCCATTTCTCGGTCAATATTATTAAAATAAAACGCCCGCGCCATCCACGCGACCGCCACATAGGTAGTCATTTGGAGAACCGATAAGCCCTCAATCGTCTCCTTCCCCCCATAAATAGCCTTCCATAAAAAATAATAGGCACCGATATTAATACTATAAATTAAGATACCTGTGTAATAATTAGTACGGTACGCTAACATCATTAAGAATCTTATTCGTATCATCTCAATATACTTTTCCATACTATACTTCACCTTTCTCATAAATCTTACGGATAATTTCTTCAGTAGAAACCTCCATAATCTTCACATCTTTTATTTGAAAGGAAGAAATAACTGTGGCAATCAAATCCGAGACCGCATTCGCTTCGTCGGTCGTATAGGCAGTAAAAACTTGCTCTTTTTCTTCTATCTCCCATTTAACAGGTAGCTCACGAGTTACCTTCTCTAAGGCCGAAAGCTCAACACTCTCTAAAAATTGAAATTGAACCTCTTTTCCTTCACCCCATGTTTCCTTTAAGTTTTTCAAAGCTCCATCGTAAATAATATTTCCTTCATCAAGCATAACGACACGGTCACAAAGCGCTTCAATATCCGTTAAATCATGTGTAGTTAACAGGATGGTCGTATTATATTTTTCATTTATTTCCTTTAAGAAATCACGAATTTTTAGTTTTACGAGCACATCTAGTCCGATGGTTGGTTCGTCTAAGAATAATAGCGGTGGATTATGTATGAGAGCAGCAGCAAGCTCACAGCGCATCCGTTGGCCTAACGATAACTTTCGAACAGGCTTATCCAGAAGTGGTTCAATATCCAGTGTTCGGATGACATGCCCCATGTGGCGGTCATACTCTTCATCGGAAACTTTATAAACCTTTTTTAATAAACGAAAGGACTCTTGGACCGCAATATCCCACCAAAGCTGTGAGCGCTGTCCAAATACTACACCAATTGTCTGAACAAAAGCCTCCCGTTCTTTATGAGGATTCATCCCATTTACTACCACATCACCTGCAGTTGGTGTTAATATACCTGTTAGCATTTTAATTGTGGTTGATTTACCAGCTCCGTTCTCACCGATATACCCAACCATTTCTCCTTGCTTAACGGAAAAGCTAATATCATTTACCGCACGAAGCACTTTATAATTTCTCGAAAATAAGTCTCTAAACGCTCCCTTAAGACCCGAACGTGAAGAATACGATTTAAATTCTTTTCTTAATCCATGTACTTCAATAGCATTTTTCATCTTGTTTCCTCCATATCTATCAAACACAAATCTTAGTGTACCCAAACCACTATCTCTTCTCAACCAAATACACTTAGAGAAAAAATTCGCTATAGTTGTACATAAGGGAAAAAGGACAAAAACATGCTAAAATAAGGTCATTCGATTTAACTAGGAGGAGAAACATGCAATTTACGAATTCAGAACGATTACATAATGAAGCATTAGAGGTTATTGTTGGCGGGGTGAATAGTCCCTCCCGCTCCTATAAAGCCGTCGGAGGCGGTGCACCAGTAGTTATGGAAAGAGCAAACGGTGCTTATTTCTGGGACGTTGATGGCAATCAATACATTGATTATTTAGCAGCTTACGGTCCCATTATCACTGGACATGCACACCCACATATTACAGAAGCAATAAAAAGAGCAGCAGAATCTGGTGTACTATACGGAACACCTACTCCTCATGAGGTAAAGTTTGCAAAAATGCTTCAAGAGGCAATGCCCAACTTAGAAAAAGTTCGATTTGTCAATTCTGGGACTGAAGCAGTTATGACGACCATCCGTGTTGCTCGTGCTTATACAGGAAGAGATAAAATTATTAAGTTTGCTGGTTGTTATCATGGACACTCCGATCTTGTTCTTGTCGCTGCAGGGTCAGGACCATCTACTCTAGGCACTCCGGATTCAGCGGGTGTACCAAAGTCAATAGCTCAAGAAGTCATTACTGTTCCATTTAATGATATAGAACCATTTAAGGCAGCTTTAGAAAAATGGGGTGATGAAATTGCGGCCGTTCTAGTTGAGCCGATCGTCGGTAACTTTGGAATTGTTGAACCAATTGAAGGATTTCTACAACAAGTGAATGATTTAACTCATGCAGCAGGCGCACTTGTTATTTACGATGAGGTAATTACCGCCTTCCGTTTTATGTATGGCGGTGCACAAGATCTATTAGGAATCCAACCCGACTTAACCGCATTAGGGAAAATTATTGGTGGTGGGCTTCCAATCGGCGCATATGGAGGTAAAAAAGAAATAATGGAAAAGGTTGCCCCCCTAGGTCCTGCTTACCAAGCTGGTACAATGGCAGGTAACCCCGCCTCCATTCTTTCAGGCATAGCTTGTCTAGAAGTGTTAAATCAAGATGGAGTGTATGAATATTTAGACGGATTAGGCGCCTTGCTCGAGGAAGGTATTTCACAAGCAGCGAAGGAACACAACATCTCCATCTCCATTAACCGTTTAAAAGGGGCATTAACGATTTATTTCACGGACGAAAAGGTTATTAATTACGAACAGGCTGAAAACACCGACGGTGAGATGTTCGGAAGATTTTTCAAGCATATGCTTCACCAAGGAATCAACCTGGCACCTTCTAAGTATGAAGCATGGTTTATTACGATTGCCCATACACAAGACGATATTGAGGCAACCCTTCATGCGGTTAACAATGCCTTTGAGCTATTAAAGACCGAATAATTATTCATGTTTTTATACATTACGGAACTTTACAAAGGTTCCGTTTTTTTCTATTTATATTATGAAAACGCTTCCATCACTAGTGTGAGACTCTTAATTTCCAATATTTTTTCCTTTTTCCCTATCCAACTTTTTGTATATTTAATTGATTTCTGAAAATTCATATGATATCATAAATTAAACAATTTTGTTTTATGTTCGACCTTTCTTGCAGCCAGTGACACTTCCCAAAGAAGGTAAAGATCAAGGTATAACCCCAACCTTTAAACACTGACTTGCTAAACCAACGTTTGTATCCGCGATTTTTTAAATTCATTCTTAACAAATAGATCTTTGATCAGGAGGTGAAACGGCTTTTGAGGGACAGAGCATTCCCGATTAGCCGAAAAGTATGACAGAACAATGGACCCCTTCTTTATTTAAAGAATTCTACCGCGAAGAGCATGATGCATGCGGTATTGTATCTAGCTTAGAAAAATCAAATAAGCCTACAAAAGAGAATATCTTTAATTGTATCAATGCACTTGTCACCATGAATCACCGAGCAGGATTTATTAACGGAGAAGGCGATGGAGTAGGGATTCACATTGATATCCCTAAAGCATTGTGGAAAGAAAAGCTAACAAATGCGGGAGCTGACCAAAGCATCGTTGACAATGACA
Organism: Robertmurraya sp. GLU-23; assembly: GCF_052983275.1. NCBI lineage: Bacteria > Bacillati > Bacillota > Bacilli > Caryophanales > Bacillaceae > Robertmurraya > Robertmurraya sp. GLU-23. The sequence goes on along the minus strand of NZ_JBRKCV010000031.1, from coordinate 5,633 downwards.
ACTTTGTCGTAGGTCATATCTTCATTAGCAGTAAACACACTCCTGAAGACATTAAAACAGACTTGATTGCAAAATTAAAAGATTCTAATTTTACTATTGTTTTTGAATCAGATGAAGTAACAAATTCTTCAGCACTAGGGCCTATTGCGATCCAAGAAAATCCTGTGTTCTGGCAGTTTGCTGCTTTAGCAGATGTTTCTGGCCAAGAGCTTTCTAACAAGCTTTTTAACATGACTGTCGATTTTGAGAAAAATGAAAATGTACATGTAGCATCATTAAGCCAATACCATGCTGTATATAAAGTAATGGGCGCTGGCGATATTCTTCCTAAGTACTATACTGACTTAGCAAATCCTATTGTTGCTTCTACTATGACACTTGGACACAATCGTTACTCAACTAATACATTGTCTAGCTTTTTCCGTGTTCAACCTTTCAGCGTTCTTGGACACAATGGGGAAATTAACACAATTGCTAAGCTAAGAGACGAAGCTCGTTTAATCGGTGTACCTCTTGTAAAAGATGGTAGTGACTCACAAGACTTAAGTAGAACATTGGAGACATTGATTTGTCGTGATGGATACTCACTATTTGAGGCGCTGGATTTAGTCTTCCCTCCAATCGTGAACGAAATTAAATCATACCCTGAACATTTACAAGACTTATATACTTATATGCGTGAGGCTTGGGGACATTTCGCACAAGGACCTGCTGGAATTATCTCTCGTTTTGGTGACGAAGCAGCATTTAGTGTTGATGCCCTTGGATTACGTCCACTTTGGATGCTTGAGACAGAAACATCATACCTGTTCTCCTCAGAACCAGGAATCATTCCATCAAGTGAATATGTAAATGAACCAAAGCCATTAGCACCAGGTGAAAAAGTAGGTTTTAAGTGGGATGGCGACACATTAAAGCTTTATGGGCATGATGATTACCAAGCTGCTGTATACGAAAGATTTTCTAGTCGTTGCGACATTAAGGATGCGAGACTACGTCTTGATGCACCAGCTCTTGAGAAAAATGTATCAATGAACTACCCAACAAAATTACACAACGGACAATACAAAGCATTTGGCTGGGAGCGTGACCAGGTTCAGTTAGTAGAACAGATGGCGGAAAAAGGTGTAGAGCCTATTCGTTCTTTAGGGCATGACTCACCATTAGCTTCTCTAAATCCTGAGCGTAAAAATCTGGCTGACTATATTAAAGAAAGCGTTGCGGTTGTTACAAATCCAGCAATCGACCGCGATCGTGAAACAGAACATTTCTCAACTCGCGTAATAATCGGTCAAAGACCTTCTTTATTCGAAAATAATAAAAAAGGTAATGTAGTAGAATTAACCACTCCTATTTTAATAGAAGGATCAGCTGGTTATGAGATTAGTAAAGAGCTAAGTCAACCTAGCTATGATCAATTAACGAATCATTTTGGACAACAAAAGCTTGTAGCTTATATTTCAACAACTATTAAGACTGAAGAGACAGTTACTGAAGCTTTATCTCGACTACAATCTGAAGCGGTTGAAGCTGTAAATAGCGGAAAAACACTTCTAGTCCTTGACGATAACCATGCACATCATGATGGTCAGTTATGGCTTGATCCTCATTTAGCAACCTCAGCTATTGATCAAGCACTTGTAAAAGCAGAGGTTAGAAGAAATTGTTCCCTTCTCCTTCGTTCTGCTGCTATCCGTTCTTTACATGATGTGATTGTTGCATTTGGTCTAGGAGCAGATTTAATTAGTCCTTACTATATGTTTATCACTGTATTTGATGAGTCAACAAAGCCATTGGTTAACCTATACTCTGCCCTTACAAAAGGACTTGAGAAAGTAATTTCTACAATTGGTATCCATGAGCTACGTGGTTATAGCCGATTGTTCTCTGCTATCGGATTAAACGATGAAATTGCAAATGCACTTAAAGTCGTTAATTTCTTTGGTTCTGAACATTCCGTGCATAATTTTGCAACACTAAAAGAAGATGCCATTGCAAGAGCCACTGACTACCATAATGAAAAGGAAAGAATCGGAAAAACATTCAACCTCTTCCCGCGTATTTGGAAAGCAATTGGAGAAGTTGCTTCCACTGGAGACTACACTCCATTAAAGGAGAAAATCTCTGAGCAAGAAGAGCAAAATCCAGTAACGATTCGTCACTTAACAAGTTTAAAGAAAGTAAAGTCTACTGTAAGAGCAGCAGATGTTAGCTTAAAAGTAGGAGAGCATGATCTTCCATTCGTTATTGCTTCTATGTCTTTCGGTTCTCAAAATGAGATTGCTTTCCGCGCTTATGCTGAAGGTGCAGATCGACTTAACATGGTTAGCTTAAATGGTGAGGGTGGAGAGATTAAGGATATGCTTGGTAAGTATCCACGTACACGTGGACAGCAGGTAGCTTCCGGTCGTTTCGGAGTTAATGCTGAATTATTAAACTCTTCTAACCTACTTGAAATTAAAATTGGTCAAGGCGCTAAGCCTGGTGAAGGTGGTCACTTACCTGGATCAAAGGTAACTGCGAAAATTGCTGAAGCACGTAATGCAACGATCGGTTCTGACTTAATCTCACCTTCTAACAACCATGATATTTATTCAATTGAAGATTTGGCACAAATGATTCATGAATTAAAAACAGCTAACGACAAAGCAAAAGTTGCTGTAAAAGTTCCTGTTGTACCAAACATTGGAACAATCGCAGTTGGAATCGCAAAAGCTGGAGCAGATATTATTACCCTAAGTGGATTTGACGGTGGAACAGGTGCAGCGAGAATTCATGCCCTTCAACACGTTGGTCTTCCAGTAGAAATCGGTGTTAAAGCAGCTCACAATGCTCTTCTTGAAGCAGGACTGAGAGATCATGTAGAGCTTTGGGCAGACGGTGGAATTAAGAGTGTTCAAGACGTAATTAAGGTAATGCTTCTTGGCGCTAACCGTATCGGCTTCGGAACACTTTCTATGATTGCTATCGGATGTACAACTTGCCGTGGATGTCATCTAGATACATGTCACGTTGGGATTGCGACTCAAATCGATTCCGAAGCACAAGCTAAAGAACATGGTTTAAGACGTTTCGTTCCAAGACAATCTGACTTAGCAGTCCAAGCGATTGTAAATTTCTACACGGCATTTGCAAATGAGCTGAAGGAGCTTACTGCATCACTAGGGGTAAAAAATCTTCAAGACATCGTTGGTCGCTCTGATCTACTTGAACAAACAAAGGGTCAAGAACAACTGAACTTAACATATTTGTTAAAGCCTCTTGAAATTGGTCAGCTTCATCATAAGGAAGCTGCAGCTACTGCAGAAGAAAAGCAGCTTCAAGTTGCAGTTGGTGCAGAGTATTTAGATGCAAGCGTTGATGAGTTACACCAATCACGTGAGTTCCATAGTGTTACATCTGAACAAAGAGTATTAGGTAGCCGAGTATCTTGTCACCGCGTACGTGGTCGCTTAGACGGATCATACCGCAGCCTTCCTCCTGTTCAACTGAAATACAAGAAAGGCTCTATCCCTGGAAATGGCCTAGGTGCTTATAACAGCGATGGAATCAGTATTGAAGTTAACGGTGGCGCACAAGACGGTACAGGTAAGACATCTGTTGGTGGTAAAATCCTTATCTTTAAGGCTCAAGGGAAAAACGGCAAATACTTGAATGGTTCCGTTGGTAAAGGCTTTGGATACGGAGCACAGCATGGTCTATTAGTTGCACAAGGAAACGCCGATGCTCGTGCGGGAATTCGTCTATCTGGTGCTGATATTATTATTGGTGGTCAAGTAACGAAACCAATTCCAACTGTTGAAAATGGAAATATCGGAGCAAGAGCAAATATTAAAGGTTTTGCCTTTGAATACATGACAAATGGCCGTGGCCTTGTTCTTGGTGATCCAGGACCATGGATTTGTGCAGGTATGACTGGTGGAGTTGTTTACTTAAGACATCAACCAGAAATGGGCTTAACAAAAGAAGCGTTACAACGAAGAATTGCTAAAGGTGCTAAAATCTCAATCACTAATTTAACAGCAGAAGGTAAGCAAGATATCAAGGAACTATTAGGTCAATATGTTGCATTGCTTCAAGAGCAAGGTCAAGAAGAAGAAGCTAATCAACTTGCTGAGCTTTTAAAACAACCAGAACAGCACTTCGTTCAAGCAATACCAGTTAAAGAGCAAGCAGATCCATCTGTTTCTACAGAGTGATTTTTAAATGAGCTTGTACAAAGAAAATGCCCCTTTTTGCGGGCATTTTTTTTTGTAATAAAAGCTTACAAAATAATATTGCATAAAAATCATAAAATATATAAAAAATCATATAAATAACCCTTGAACTTACATTTTAATCACTGTATAGTACATTATTGTTATTAAAACTTATCAGTAGTAGGAAAGGAATTATTTACTTATGAAGCTTGGCGCCCGCATTCTAAAGACGGGAATTGCAATTGTTTTATCTTTGTTTCTTGCGGAGGTTTTCCAATCACCTTCCCCTGTTTTCGCTGGAATTGCTGCAATTTTTGCTTTACAACCCACCGTATACCGATCTTATTTAACGATTATCGAACAAGCACAAGGAAATTTAATCGGTGCTGTTATTGCCGTATTATTTGTATTAACACTTGGAAATAACATAGTTATCATTGGGCTGGCAGCTATTATTGTCATTATTATCAATCTTAAATTAAATATAGAAAAAACCATTCCACTTGCACTTGTTACTATTATCGCAATTATGGAAAATCCTAGTGATACATTTATTGAATTCGCAATTATTCGTTTTTCTACCATTATGCTTGGAATTTTCGCAGCATTTATTGTTAATTTAGTTTTCCTACCACCTAAATACGAAAATAAGCTATTCTTTAAAATATCAAATATGATGGATGAAATCACTCGCTGGATACGAATGAACACAAGAAACGCCTCAGATCATCATTTGCTAAAGAATGATATTGAAAAATTAAAGGATATGGTGATCAAACTCGATCAGTTATATATTTTATATAAGGAAGATCGAAATTATTTTAAAAAGAATGATATTGTCAAGGCAAGGAAGCTTGTCATTTATCGTCAAATGATTTCGACAACCAAACGAGCACTCAATGTGTTAAAAAGGCTTCATCGTTATGAAAATGAACTCTCTCAGCTACCAGAAGAGTTTAAACTAGAACTTCAGCAGCAACTCGATTGTTTAATTGATTCTCATGAACAAATCATGTACCGATTTGCCGGTAAGGGAAAGATGCCACCAAATCACGAGGTTGGCAACTTCTGTTTGAATAGAAAAGATCTATTTAATTTATTTCTTTCTCAACAAGATAAACTAAATGAGCATGAAAACGATAATGTCTTTTTTCATACTATGCAAGTCGTTTCCGCAATGGTAGAGTACGACGAAACTTTAGAGCATCTAGATGTTCTTGTTAACAGCTTCCATTCGTATCATAAAGAAGTAAATGAAGTGAAATTCGAGGAAATTCAAGATTAAAATAGGAAAAAGCAGCTGATTTTTTGATCTGACCCAATAAAGTTAGACAAATATTTTTAGGCAACTTCTAAGATCTGAGTTCGGTATTCTACTGGACTCAGATCTTTTAATTTTGCTTTCATTCTCTTTTGATTGTAGTAATCAATATA
>NZ_JBRKCV010000030.1:0-15914 GCF_052983275.1 Robertmurraya sp. GLU-23 | reverse complement strand
ACACCCGTTCCCATACCGAACACGGAAGTTAAGCTTTTCAGCGCCGATGGTAGTTGAGGGTTTCCCTCTGTGAGAGTAGGACGTCGCTAGGCAAAGAAAAAAGCACCTGAATGGGTGCTTTTTTTTGTTATATTTATATAATGATTATTTCTTCATCATTAAATATTGATATACAAGAAAGGGACCTTTGTCCAAACTGACTTGTAAAAACGATTGAATGAATGGGAAGTCTTTGTTCGGCATGGTCTTTACTAGCTCACTCCACCACTCCGTTTCGTAGCGAGCAATCATGCTGAGATTATACAGCAATAAGTAATGAATAAGTAATTCATTATATTGAAGTAAATTTCCTTTTGTTAAAGAAAGGGAGAAATAGTTATCTACCAGATTATATTTTAATATAGAAAAGGATGATAGCTTTTTTCCAGCTAACTCAAAACAAAGGCTCTCATTCAAACGATCACTACATACGAAATCGCCATTCGTTTTTGTTTGGAAAAACTCAGCGAACCGATCACTAGTCATATGAAAGGTATCAAGAGCTACCTCAGGGATATGAATGTCTGATCCTTTATTTCCAACGGGCAAGAAAGTTCTCTTACCTACAAGCTCTTCAAAAAGACTAGTGAGCTCTGGAATTTGCATTAAGAGATCATTCATTGTTGTTTTTTCCCCTTCCAATTGTTTCATGTGAAACAATCGTTCTCCAATATGAGGAAACAATCCGGTCTTTTGAAATTTTACTTCATCTTGAAAAAAATGATATTGTTGTTTTTTTCTCTTCCTAGTTGAAACTCCATGGGCAAGTACAGAGGTCGTTTCAGGATAATTTGGGTCTACAGTTAAAATACATGCCTTTAATAAGTGTACAAGACCATAGAAGATTAGAATAGGCTGGATGATGAGTGGCGAGTTCCTTGCCTGTTCATAATATACCTGTCCATGCTCAAGATAATAAATAAAAGGGTAGCAGTTCTCATAACTTTTTTGTTCAGCATCTGAAAGCGCTAAATCTTGGTAACATTTTTTTAAATAATGCTGTGTCGAATCGGCTGAAAAAAAGAGAGAAAATGAGTTCAAATTAGCATAAGGGAAAATCAAATTACTAACCTCCAAATTAATTGAAAAATCAAACATATTGAACAGTTCTTGACAGTATTTTAACCAATTGATAACCTACTAATAATATTTTCGAGTAGGGGGGCAATATTTATGTGGGAAAATAAGTTTGTTAAAGAGGGTTTAACCTTCGACGATGTATTGTTAGTGCCTGCAAAATCAGAAGTACTTCCTAGAGATGTGAGCTTACAAGTTCACTTAACAGAAAAAATCAAGCTAAACATTCCAATGATTAGCGCTAGTATGGACACAGTAACAGAAGCAGAGATGGCTATTGCTATGGCGAGACAAGGTGGAATTGGTATTATCCATAAAAATATGTCCATTGAACAGCAAGCCGACCAAGTGGATAAGGTTAAACGTTCAGAAAGTGGAGTTATCACGGATCCTTTCTTTTTGACTCCAGATCAACAAGTTTTTGATGCCGAACATCTTATGGGGAAATACCGAATCTCAGGTGTTCCAATTGTTAATAACGATGAGGATCAAAAGTTAGTTGGTATTCTAACAAATCGTGATTTACGCTTCATCCAAGACTACTCGATAAAAATTTCGGATGTAATGACAAAGGAAAACTTAGTTACAGCTCCTGTAGGAACAACATTAGAAGAAGCTGAAAGCATTTTACAAAAGTATAAAATTGAAAAGCTTCCACTGGTTGACAGTGAAGGAGTTCTTAAAGGATTAATTACAATCAAAGATATTGAAAAAGTAATCGAGTTCCCTAATTCTGCAAAAGATGAGCAAGGCCGTTTATTGGTTGGTGCAGCAGTAGGTGTAACAACGGATACAATGAAACGCGCTGAGATGCTTGTAAGAGCTCAAGTAGATGTACTAGTTATAGATACGGCACATGGTCACTCTAAAGGCGTTATTGACATGGTTAGATCCATTAGAGAGGCATTCCCTGATATCGCTATTATTGCAGGTAATGTAGCTACAGCAGAAGCAACAAGAGAGCTTATTGAAGCTGGGGCAGATATCGTGAAAGTAGGTATTGGACCAGGTTCTATCTGTACAACAAGGGTAGTTGCAGGTGTAGGTGTACCGCAAATTACAGCTGTATATGATTGTGCAACAGAAGCAAGAAAGCATGGAAAAGCAGTTATCGCTGATGGAGGAATTAAATATTCTGGAGATATTGTAAAAGCTTTAGCAGCTGGTGGACATGCTGTTATGCTTGGAAGCTTATTAGCTGGTGTGACAGAAAGCCCAGGAGAAACAGAAATCTTCCAAGGCAGACGTTTCAAAGTCTATCGTGGTATGGGTTCAGTAGCAGCAATGGAAAAGGGATCGAAGGACCGTTATTTCCAAGAAGACAATAAGAAGTTTGTTCCAGAGGGAATTGAAGGACGACTTCCATACAAGGGGCCATTAACAGATACGATCTATCAATTGATTGGTGGATTACGTTCTGGAATGGGGTATTGTGGAACAAAGAATCTACAGGAACTAAGAGAAAACTCACAGTTTATTCGAATGACAGGAGCAGGTCTTCGTGAAAGCCATCCACATGATGTTCAAATCACAAAAGAAGCACCTAACTATTCACTTTCTTAAGATTTCCTGAGACTTTAGAACGAAGAGATTACAAGTATTTTTACAAGACAGAGTGACCTTTCTCTGTCTATTTTTTTTGTAATTTATATGGTAAACTGTACAAGGTGCAAAAAAGTAAGAATCATGTCGAAATGATTTTCATAGAGTAATTGACAAAGATGGAGGTAAGTTCATTGTATCGTTTAAAAAATATTTCAATCTGGGTAATGACCTTGACAATAGCATTCACATTATCGTTTGCAACAAGTGTTTCACCCGTAAAGGCAGAAGAGGATCCACTTGGAATTACTGCGGAAGCAGCTATTCTACTTGATGCAGAAACTGGGAAGATTCTTTATGCAAAAAACATAGATGTTGTACTTGGTGTCGCATCTATGTCGAAAATGATGACTGAATACCTTCTGCTTGAAGCAATTGATGAAGGTAAGATTAAATGGGATCAAAAGGTGAAAATTAATGCGTATGTTCATGAACTATCAGGTGCGCCTGGACTTTCCAACGTTGGGTTAACTGAAGGAGAAGATTATACGGTTGAAGAGCTTTATCAAGCAATGGCCATTCATTCTGGGAATGCTGCCACTGTCGCATTAGCAGAACTAATGGCCGGATCTGAAACAAATTTCATCACACTTATGAATAAAAAGGCTGAAGAACTACAATTAGGGGATTATAAGTTTGTTAATTCAAGTGGACTTAATAACAGCAGTTTATTAGGAAATCACCCAGCTGGTGGGGCTGATGAGGAAAATGTAATGTCAGCTAGAGCAACTGCTAAGCTTGCTTACCATTTAATAAATGATTATCCTGAAGTCATTGAAACGGCAAAAATGCCTGAACTTCAATTCAGAGATGGTCGAACATATAAGAATTTTAACTGGATGCTACCAGGTCTTATTTTCGAATATGCGGGTGTAGATGGATTAAAAACAGGCTCAACTGACTTTGCAGGAGCTGGGTTTACAGCAACCGCTGAAAAAGACGGACAACGTGTGATTGCGGTTGTGATGAAAGCTGCTACAAAGGACGAACGTTTTACAGAAATGAGAAAAATATTAGATTATGCTTTCGGTAACTTTACGGAAGAAGAAATCGTTGAAAAAGGGTATCAAGTAAAGGGACAAAAGACGTTACCAGTAACAAAAGGGAAAGAAGACGAAGTATCCATTGAGTCAAAGGAAAGCATCTCCATGGTCGTTAAAAATGGGGAAAAGGATCAGTACAAAACGGTATTAAAATTAGATGAAGATAAGCTGAATGGAGACGGAGAGCTAACGGCTCCAATAAAAAAAGGTGATAAGGTGGGAACACTCACGATTGAGCCCATCGAAGGTGAAGGATTAGGGTTCCTTACTGAATCTGGCCAAAAGCAAATTACTGTTGACGTTATCGCTACAGAAGATGTAGAGAAAGCTAACTGGTTTGTTTTAATGACGCGCGGAATTGGAGGCTTTTTTGGAAACCTATGGGACAGTGCCTCTTCAGCTGTTAAAGGAATATTTTAAATAAAGAGATTATTTCCTTGTAAATAAGGGCTTCCTGTCTTGACAGGAAGCTCTTTTTATTGTTTATTAACGAATAGGGAAAAAGATTAATTTCGATTGAATTCGTTATGCTTTCCTTTTTTTAGTAGCTACATATGGAGACATAATTTACCCATCTAATGTAGATGGTAATAATGAAAGGGGATCAAGTATGAAAACAGGTACAGATCGAGTTAAACGTGGTATGGCAGAAATGCAAAAAGGCGGCGTCATTATGGACGTTGTTAACGCAGAGCAAGCAAAAATTGCTGAAGAAGCTGGTGCTGTTGCAGTTATGGCGCTTGAAAGAGTGCCTTCAGATATTCGTGCGGCTGGTGGAGTAGCTCGTATGGCTGATCCACGTATTATGGAAGAAGTAATGAATGCTGTTTCTATTCCTGTAATGGCTAAAGCACGTATTGGACATATTGTAGAGGCTCGTATTTTAGAAGCAATGGGTGTTGACTACATCGATGAGAGCGAAGTATTAACTCCAGCTGATGAAGAATATCATCTGTACAAGAGTGACTTTACAGTTCCTTTTGTATGTGGATGTCGTGATCTAGGGGAAGCAGCACGTCGTATTGGTGAAGGTGCATCTATGCTTCGTACGAAAGGTGAGCCTGGAACTGGAAATATCGTAGAGGCTGTTCGACATATGCGTCAAGTAAATGCTCAAGTACGTAAAGTTGTAGGAATGAATGTGGACGAGCTTATGACAGAAGCTAAGCTTCTAGGAGCGCCATTTGAGCTTCTTCTTCAAATTAAGGAGTTAGGCCGTTTACCGGTTGTTAACTTCGCAGCTGGTGGGGTTGCAACGCCTGCAGATGCTGCCTTAATGATGGAGCTAGGTGCTGATGGAGTTTTCGTAGGATCAGGAATCTTTAAATCAGATAATCCAGCTAAGTTTGCTCGTGCGATTGTAGAAGCAACAACACATTACCAAGACTACAAATTAATTGCTGAGCTTTCAAAAGAGCTTGGAACGCCAATGAAGGGTATTGAAATCTCTTCTTTAGCTCCAGAAGCTCGTATGCAAGACCGTGGATGGTAAGGTGAACAAAATGGTTAAAGTAGGAGTACTAGGCCTTCAAGGAGCTGTACGTGAGCATGTACGCTCCATTGAAGAGAGTGGGGCAGAAGCTGTTGTAATCAAAACAAAAGAGCAGCTAGAAGAAGTAGATGGGTTGATTATGCCTGGTGGAGAAAGTACAACGATGCGCCGCTTAATCGATAAGTACGATTTTATGGGGAGCCTTAAGGAGTTTGCGCAATCAGGAAAACCAATGTTCGGAACTTGTGCAGGACTTATCTTAATGGCTAAGGAGCTGGTTGGTTACGATCAACCTCATATTGGTGCGATGGATGTAAAAGTGGAGCGAAATTCATTTGGACGCCAACGTGAAAGCTTTGAAGCAGAGTTGGATATTGCTGGTGTTGGTGGAAACTACCCAGCGGTCTTTATTCGTGCCCCACATATTGTTGCTGCAGGTGAGAATGTTGAAATCCTTGCGAAACATGAAAATCGCATTGTTTTTGCTAGAGAGGGACAATTCCTTGGTTGCTCCTTTCACCCAGAATTAACAGAGGATCACCGTATCACACAGTATTTTATCAATATGATAAAAGAAGCGAAAAAATAAATATAATCCGGTTGCATCTTGGAAATAATTGTAGTAAAGTACTATAAAAATAAATAATTGTAATACATTGAGAGGAATTAGTAGCAGGAGAGCTATTTTTTAGAGAGCCGATGGTTGGTGGAAATCGGTAAATGGTGCTTGTGAATCCATCCTTGAGTGAAGTATGGAAAGCTTATCTTGTGAGTAAGTACTTCCGGTTAAAAACCGTTATTTATTTAAGGTGGAAGGGGAATGATCCCTTCAACTAGGGTGGCAACGCGGGTAACTCTCGTCCCTTTTATAGGGACGGGAGTTTTTTGTTTGCTGAAAATTATAAAGGAGGAAGCAATATGTTAGATTTAAAATTTTTACGTGCAAATTTTGAAGAAGTGAAGGCAAAGCTTCAGCATCGTGGAGAAGATTTAACTGATTTAGGAAAATTTGAAGAGTTGGATCGTACGCGTAGAGAGTTAATTTTAGAAGTAGAACAACTGAAAAGTAAGCGTAACGAAGTTTCTCACCAAGTGGCGGTGCTGAAGAGAGAAAAGCAGGATGCAGACCAATTAATTGCTGAGATGAAAGAAGTAGGAGATAAAATTAAAGGATTAGATGATCAATTACGTGATGTTGAGGAAACATTAGAGAAGCTTCTACTGAGCATTCCAAATATCCCGCATGAAAGTGTCCCTGTTGGTGAAACAGAGGATGATAATGTTGAAATTCGTAAATGGGGAGAGATTCCAAGCTTTGATTTTGAGCCAAAGCCGCATTGGGATGTAGCAGATAGTCTAGGAATTGTAGACTTTGAACGAGCGGGCAAAGTTACGGGAAGCCGTTTCGTCTTTTATAAGGGGTTAGGTGCTAAATTAGAGCGTGCCTTGTTTAATTTTATGCTAGATTTGCATACTGAAGAGCATGGTTATGAAGAGGTTCTACCTCCATACATCGTTAACCGTGCTAGCATGACCGGAACAGGACAGCTTCCGAAATTTGAAGAAGATGCCTTCCGAATTGAAAGTGAGGATTTTTTCTTAATACCAACAGCAGAAGTTCCTGTAACGAATTTACATCGTGATGAAATTTTAAGTGGTGAGGATTTACCCATTAACTATGCAGCCTTTAGTGCTTGCTTCCGCTCTGAGGCAGGATCTGCTGGTAGAGATACAAGAGGATTGATTCGCCAACATCAGTTTAACAAAGTGGAGCTTGTAAAGTTTGTTAAGCCTGAGGATTCATACGAAGAGCTTGAAAAATTAACAGGACATGCAGAAAAGGTATTACAGCTTTTGGGACTACCATATCGAGTATTAAGTATGTGTACAGGAGATCTTGGCTTTACGGCAGCGAAAAAATACGATATTGAAGTTTGGATTCCGAGTTATGAAACGTATCGTGAGATTTCTTCTTGTAGTAATTTTGAGAGCTTTCAAGCACGTCGAGCTAATATTCGTTTTAGACGTGAAGCGAAAGGAAAACCAGAGGCTGTGCATACACTGAATGGTTCAGGTCTAGCGATTGGTCGTACGGTGGCGGCAATCCTAGAAAACTTCCAGCAAGCGGATGGTAGTGTGGTCATTCCGGAAGTGTTACGTCCGTATATGGGGAACCGTGAAGTGATAAAATAAGTCTAACGGCTATATGTTAAGCGGGTGGAAACATCCGCTCGATATTTTTTTAAAAAAAGTTGACTTCGTTTTTTGTACATGCTATATTATAACTTGTCGATGAGATACGGAGGTATACCCAAGTCCGGCTGAAGGGATCGGTCTTGAAAACCGACAGGCGGGTCAAACCGCGCGGGGGTTCGAATCCCTCTACCTCCTCCATCTAATTGAAATGAACCATTGCGCATAAAATGGAGATTGAAAACCGCTTGTGATTACACAGCGGTTTTTTTGCGTATAAAAATAGTTATAAAAAAAACCGCTGAAAATTCAGCGATTATCTTTTTAGTAATTGTGATTGCTTTATATGATTGGAAATACGTTCAATCACTGGTTCAATAGAGGACTCATCATCCCTGATGTCGTAATCATTAATATTAATACGTAATACTGGACATGCCGAGAATGAGTTAATCCAGTCTTCGTAACGTTGATGCATTTCATTCCAATAATCAATCGGAGTTTGTTGTTCCATTGGACGTCCACGCTCTTTAATTCTACCAATGATGTCATCAATGGATCCTTCTAGGTAAATAAGTAGATCTGGATGAGGGAAATAAGGTGTCATGACCATGGCCTCGAAAAGGCTCGTATAGGTTTCGTAATCTACCTTAGACATCGTCCCTTTTTCAAAATGCATTTTTGCAAAAATTCCTGTATCTTCATAAATCGAACGGTCTTGAATAAATCCCCCACCATATTCGAAGATACGCTTTTGTTCTTTAAATCGCTCTGCAAGGAAGTATACTTGCAAGTGAAAGCTCCATCTATTAAAGTCAGCATAAAATTTATCCAAGTAAGGATTCGTATCTACTTTTTCAAAGGAGGTACGAAAATCAAGCGCATTAGCAAGAGCGTTCGTCATCGTAGACTTCCCAACTCCCACTGTCCCTGCAATCGTAATAACTGAGTTAGCAGGTATTCCGTATTTAGTTCGAAGGTTCATGATTACATACTCCTTTTTCTAACGATGTTGTTAATTGGTTAATAATCCTGTCTAGGTCATTCTTGTTTTTTACAAAGTCTAGCTCGTCTCCGCTAAATCGTAAAACAGGTATTTCAGGATGCAATTTTTCAAACTCACTTATCGCATGATCATAATCAATAGATAGTTGCTCAAGATAAAGAGGGCTTATGTTCTTCTCAATTTCCCGACCGCGCATTTTGATCCGAGATAAGAGAGTATCTAAACTTGCATGTAAATAGATGATGACGTTTGGCTTTGGCATATCTCTAGTTAATATTTGGTAAATGTTAAAATACTTATCATACTCTTCGGTACTTAATGTACGCTGTGCAAAAATAAGGTTTTTAAATATATGATAATCGGCTACGACCGGTTCGTTTTTGGTTAGATATAATTTCTGAATGTCTCCGAGTTGCTTGTATCGGTTACATAAGAAAAACATCTCTGTTTGAAAGCTCCACTCTTCAATATTTTCATAAAATTTCCCTAAAAACGGATTTTCATCAACGATCTCACGAAGTAATGCAAATTGGAAGTGATCAGAAATCACCTTGGCTAATGATGTTTTGCCCACACCAATTGGTCCCTCTACCGTGATAAAAGGCGTTTCCCCCATGGCTTGTCCTCCTTACAGCTTATCTCCTAAGGTGGTATTTCCATCTATATTAAAATAATTATTTTTATGAGACAAAGTACATTTTATCACAGATAGGTCTGATAGGAATATGGAATTATTTCTTGTTTTCCATATTGAAAATATTAGTAAAAAAATAGCAGCTATAATAGCTGCTATCGTTACGCCTTATCTTTTTACAACGTTAAAATTCTCTACAATGAGTAACCAGTTTTGTGGAAATGCGAGTCCGAGCTTCCAATAACTCATTCCACGAAGGTTTAACTCTTTAATCAAGTCGAATTTTGCTTGAATCGAACGGGCATCTTCAAACCAAACTTCGTGTTGCTTACCTTCTTGGTCCCTGTATCTAAAAAAAGGTGCTTGAGCGGTTGTATCATACTGAATGGCAACATTATTCGTTGCGGCAAGTTGGATCGCTTGCTGAGGACTTACTGCTTTTGCTACCGTTCCTTGGACGAATGGAAGCGTCCAATCATAACCATATAAATTTTGTCCCATCATGATTTTGGAAGCTGGGATTTCTGTTAAAGCATATTCAATTACCTTTCTTACAGGTCCAATAGGGGAAACAGCCATTGCTGGACCACCGCTATAGCCCCATTCATAGGTCATTATAACAACAAAGTCAACAATTTCCCCATGGGCTCGGTAATCATGAGCCTCATACCATTCGCCTTTTTGTTCACGGCTAGTTTTTGGAGCTAAGGCCGTTGAAAGCAGCCACCCCTCAGCTTGGAAACGTGCCTTTGCTTTCCGTAAAAAACGATTGTATGCCTCACGGTCCGCTGGTCGCAAGAATTCAAAATCAAAATGTATGTCTCTGAAATTATACTTTTTAGCGGTTGCTACAATATTATTTAAAAACCGATCCTGAATAGGGATGTCATTTAACAGGATTCTACCTAGTTCTGCATTAAATTGGTCATTTTCCTGATTGGTTATGACCATCATGAGTACATTGTTATTGGCCCTTGCAATGGCAGGAAAGTTATTTAACAGGGGTTCTTTGAGAGATCCGTCTCTTAAAGCTTGAAAGCTGAAAGGAGCTAAGTAAGTTAAATAAGGTGCTGCTTCTCGTGCACTTTCCTCAAGGACTG
This sequence comes from Robertmurraya sp. GLU-23, assembly GCF_052983275.1. Taxonomy (NCBI): domain Bacteria; kingdom Bacillati; phylum Bacillota; class Bacilli; order Caryophanales; family Bacillaceae; genus Robertmurraya; species Robertmurraya sp. GLU-23. The sequence goes on along the minus strand of NZ_JBRKCV010000030.1, from coordinate 5,728 downwards.
GTGCAACTGTCGTTCCTCTAGGCTCTACATAGGCATTAAATTCTGCATTCCTTCTTGTTCTTCGCGGGATATATAATCTGAGACCAATACGTAATGGCTGAGTGGGAGAAAGGCGGTTTACTTGTGCGAGTTGTTGATAAGAGATTCCAAATTTCTGTGCTATGGACCAGAGGCTGTCACCAGATTGTACCCAATAGAAGCTGCCGACGATTGGTATAACTAACGTTTGCCCAATAACCAAGTCATTGGGGTTAGGAATTTCATTTGCCTCAATTAAATCATTTACCGTTGTGGAATATGCTTGAGCAATTCCGTAAAGCGATTGGTTTGGCTGCACGACATGAATTTGCATGTTTTTCCCTCCTAGATGAATCGAGCAAACCATAAGAATAATGGTGTTCACTCCAAATAGTGATATTGAACGCTATCACCATCTTATGAGGGAAAGAAATCATTCATGTTACATAATTCTTAAATAGGGTCAATCTTGCCTTTTAAAACATTTTTGACCATTTTTAAGGAGTACTCATTGTCTTGGTCGTCAGCAGAAGCGATTGCATTGTGAGGAACATGTATGGAATATTCCCTCATATATGCATCATTTGCGGTAAAAAGTACACATATGTTTCCGGCAATTCCTGTAATGACAAGAGAACGTACATTCAACTGGTACAGTAGAGTGTTAAGAGCGGTACCGAAAAAAGCGGAATGTTTCGGTTTAATAAGAAAAAGATCGTCTGGACAGGGTTGAATGATATGAATAATTTCTTTGCTTAAGGAGTTTTCACAATGGTTAATGATACGTGTAACATCCGCTTGCCAAAGATTATAATGATCATTTATATAAATAATAGGCCGCTTTTCTTTTGTAAACTGTTCCTTTAGTTTTCGAATATTTTTAGCGATGGGTAAAGTTTTCTTTGCTAGTACTTCACCGTTACTGAAGTCAAAGTTATTTATCATATCAATAATTAAAAGAGCTGTTTGACTCGTATTTTTATATATGCCCATGAACCTTCCTCACTTTCCTTTTTCATCTTTAGCGTGTGAAGGTTGTATTTTTCTATACATTTGGAGATGATGGATAAAATGAACGAAAGGATTTTATAAGTGCAAATGAATGATGAAACATATATGTTGGAAGCAATAAAGGAAGCAAAAAAGGCAGAACAGTTGCAGGAAGTACCCATAGGAGCTGTGATCGTCATCAAAGATCAAATTGTGGCAAGAGCACATAATCTGCGAGAAACAAGACAGAGTGCGGTTGCTCATGCAGAATTGCTTGCTATAGAAAAAGCTTGTGAGGAAATGGGGACATGGAGGCTTGAAGGGGCAACTCTATATGTGACGTTGGAGCCATGTCCGATGTGTGCTGGAGCAATTATTATGTCACGAGTTGAAAAGGTTGTATTTGGAGCCAGTGACCCAAAAGGCGGGTGTGCTGGAACATTTATGAACTTATTAACTGACGAAAGATTTAATCATCAAAGTGAAGTGTGCTCAGGTGTGCTAGAAAAGGAATGTGGCGAGCTATTAAGCAATTTCTTTCGAAGTATTCGGCTAAAGAAGAAAGAAGAAAAAAAGAAAAGAAATGCTGCGAAAAACGACTTACAGTAATTTACAGTTGTAAAACATTGATTTTTAGAAGGAAAGAAAGTATACTAAATTATGCGTCGTCAAAGACGCACTTTAAATTAGGTTTCAATTTTGCCGTGCTAGGTGGGGAGGTAGCGGTGTCCTGTACTCGCAATCCGCTCTAGCGAGACTGAATCCCTTCCCGAGGCTGGTTGCCTGTAGGGTCTGCCTTAAGCAAGTGGTGTTGACGCCCGGGTCCTGCGCAATGGGAATCCATGAACCATGTCAGGTCCGGAAGGAAGCAGCATTAAGTGGACGCTCCCATGTGCCGCGGGGTTGCCTGGGCCGAGCTAACTACTTAAGTAACGCTTATGGGCGCCAGTCGACGGAAGGTGCACGGCAGTTAAATCATAATAGCAAACTCATCTCTTCTACAAGAGGTGAGTTTTTTGCATATATAGGTTAAGTTTTCTTAAACAGCCTTTGTAAAAAGGATTTTCTTTACGTTATAATAGTAAAGACCATATATAGGAGGGGGCTCGTCTGTGGCTTACCAAGCTCTATATCGTGTTTGGCGTCCTCAAACATTTATTGATGTCGTTGGACAAGAACATGTAACAAAGACTTTGCAAAATGCCCTGCTTCAGCAGAAAATCTCACATGCATATTTGTTTTCTGGACCAAGAGGGACAGGGAAAACAAGTGCGGCAAAGATTTTTGCAAAAGCGGTTAACTGTGAAAATTCGCCCGCAAACGAACCATGTAATGTGTGTCCTGCTTGCTTAGGTATTACGGATGGAACGATTCCTGATGTCATTGAAATAGATGCGGCTTCTAACAATGGGGTCGAGGAAATAAGAGACATAAGAGACAAAGTGAAATTTGCTCCAAGTTCTGTGAAGTACAAGGTCTATATCGTCGATGAAGTCCATATGCTTTCTATCGGAGCGTTCAATGCATTACTTAAGACTTTGGAGGAACCGCCAAGACATGTCATCTTTATATTAGCTACAACAGAACCTCATAAAATCCCACTTACCATCATCTCAAGGTGTCAGCGGTTTGATTTTAAGAGGATATCTGCTCATTCGATTGTCAATCGAATGAAGACAATTGTAGATGAAACAGGTGTTCGTTATGAGGAAAAAGCGTTACAAGTTGTCGCAAGAGCGGCAGAAGGTGGAATGCGTGATGCACTTAGCTTACTTGATCAGGCCATTTCGTTTAGCCGTGATGAAGTAACAGTAGAAGATGCATTAACAGTTACCGGTTCTGTTTCTCAAGGGTTGTTAAACCAGTTGGCTACAGCCATAAAAGAAAGAGATGCAGCAAAAGCATTGGAAGCGCTAGAGGAGCTATTATTTTTAGGTAAGGATCCGTCAAGATTTATTGAGGACTTTATCCTTTATTACCGTGATATGCTTCTTTTCAAGGCCGCTCCAAATTTAGAGGAATCATTCGAACGAGTATTACTTGATGAAGAATTTAAGCAATTAGCCGAAGCTGTTAATCAAGAGGATATCTATCAGATTATTGAGACGTTAAATAAATCTCAACAGGAGATGCGCTGGACAAACCATCCTCGCATATTTTTAGAAGTAGCAGTAGTGAAACTTTGCCAAATGAAAGTTAAGGATAGTGTTAAACAAATGAATTCAACTGAGATTGATTCTTTGTTGAGTAAAATATCTAGCCTTGAGGAACAACTTTCAGATCTTAGGAAAAATGGTATTGCGGTTACGAATGATCAAGCTGCTAATACAGGGAGTCAAGCAAAACCAGCTCGTACCTCACGAAGAGGGTTCCAGGCACCAACAGGGAAAATAAATGAGATCCTAAAGAGTGCCACAAAACCTGATTTAACGCTTGTAAAAAGCAAATGGGGAGAATTGTTAGGGAAACTTGTATATAATCAAATGAGATCACAAGCGGCATTACTAAACGAGGCAGAACCAGTAGCAGCTTCAACAACCGCATTGGTGATTAGTTTTAAATATGAGATTCATTGTCAAATGGCTATGGATAACGATCGATTCTTAACGGTCTTATCCGATTTAACCCAAGAATTAATAGGACGTCGTTTATCCGTTGTTGGAGTCCCAGAGGAACAATGGCAGACGATCCGTGCTGGATTTATTAAAACAAACCGTGATGGGGAATCTGATCAAGGGGATTTAGTAAAAGAGAATGAAGAAGACCCAGTTGTTTCAGAAGCTATCAAACTTTTTGGAAGCGAACTAGTTGAAATTAAAGAATAAATGACATGGAGGATGAAAAAAATGCGTGGAATGGGTAATATGCAAAATATGATGAAACAAATGCAAAAGATGCAAAAGAAAATGGCTCAAGCTCAAGAGGAGCTAGGAGAAAAGAGAATTGAAGGAACAGCTGGTGGGGGAATGGTAACGGTTATTGTTTCCGGACATAAAGAAGTTCTAGAAGTAAATATCAAGGAAGAAGTAGTAGATCCTGAAGATATTGATATGCTTCAAGATTTAGTACTTGCTGCTACAAACGATGCCCTAAAGAAGGCGGAAGAACTAACGAACAATACGATGGGACAATTCACTAAAGGAATGAACCTTCCTGGAATGTTCTAATTAGGGGGTTAAAAAGTGCATTATCCTGAACCAATATCAAAGCTCATAGACAGCTTTATGAAACTGCCAGGAATCGGTCCGAAAACGGCTGCTCGACTGGCGTTTTTTGTGCTTAGTATGAAGGAAGACACTGTCCTTGATTTTGCAAAGGCACTTGTAAACGCGAAAAGAAATTTAAGTTATTGTTCGGTTTGTGGACATATAACCGATCAAGATCCTTGTTATATTTGTGAGGACCAAAGACGAGATCGAAAAATCATTTGTGTTGTGCAAGATCCAAAAGATGTTATAGCAATGGAAAAAATGAAAGAATACAGCGGTTTATATCATGTCCTTCAAGGAGCGATATCACCTATGGATGGTATTGGACCAGAAGATATTAATATTCCTGATTTATTAAAAAGACTACAAGATGAAGAAGTTCAGGAGATTATACTAGCTACAAACCCAAATATTGAGGGTGAAGCAACCGCAATGTATATTTCACGTCTACTTAAGCCGACTGGCATCAAGATCACTCGTATAGCTCATGGTCTACCAGTAGGTGGAGATTTGGAATATGCAGATGAGGTCACGTTATCGAAAGCACTCGAAGGAAGAAGAGAAGTATAAAGTGGGGAATGTATATGTTTTTTCGACGTAAGGGTTGGTTAAGAAAAGAATTTAATGATCAACTTATCTCTCAAATGGAGCAGCTTAAAACAAGCTGGAATAATCAGAAGACGTTGTTAAAAAAAAGCTTCGATCCTTCAGAAGATATTATTTGTCAGACGAAAATTTCTGAAGCTAAGTACTTTTTCCTCTTTAAAGAAGCCAAGCATAGAAATATTAAGATTGACCGGTAAGTAAATAACAAGCCACGTTCTTTTTCTTTTAGCTTGTACATATATTGTTACTACAAGTGATAAGAGGGGGATCATACTGTGGAGCCGGTAATTGTTATTTCTGTTCTTGGTGGACTAATTGTTTTATTACTATTGATGGGCACACCGTTGAAACCAATTCGTATAATAGGACAAGGCTTAATCAAAATTTTGATAGGGGCATTATTTCTATTCTTCCTTAACGCGTTTGGTAATCAGTTTAATATACATGTGCCTATCAATTTAATGACTTCTGCTATATCAGGCTTTTTAGGTCTACCTGGGTTAGCAGCTTTAGTGGCCGTTCAATTATGGATTTTATAAGCTGATGAAATAAATCACTCTAAGGTGATTTATTTTTTTTGAAGATGAAAGTTATAAAAAATGTATTTTTGCTGTTGACCAGATAGGTGAATGGTGATATTATAGTTTAAGTCGCCACGAGGTAATGAAAAAAATAACTTAAAAAAGTTGTTGACATTACAATGTGGAAGTGATATTCTAATTAAGTCGCCTACGAGCGATGGTAATTGTTCTTTGAAAACTAAACAAATCATACGTCAACAAAAATGATTAGTGTTGAAAAATACACTAGCCAACGTTTTAACTTTAAGAGCTAATCTTACTCTTTATTGGAGAGTTTGATCCTGGCTCAGGACGAACGCTGGCGGCGTGCCTAATACATGCAAG
>NZ_JBRKCV010000029.1:0-18111 GCF_052983275.1 Robertmurraya sp. GLU-23 | reverse complement strand
AGTTGTAAATGTTATTTTACTCATGACGTCCCCTAATTCCCCATATGTTGAAATTCTAGTATATAAAAAAATACCTGTAGATAAAACACTCTTTTTCAAGTGTCCTTACTACAGGTACCATATTAGTAGTCTCCTCTCTTTTCTTTCCGTCATGTATAACTAACCACTCTCAAGCTCCACGGGTGATACCAATAATCTTTCTACACGTAATGTTTGCATGGTTACTTCCTCCTAGAATTTTTTTTATAGTAATGGGATATTCCCAAAGCTACCTCTTTTACAAGACAAAAAAGACATACCGCATCCTATGCGATATGTCAAAAGTCGACAAAAAAGCACAAGCTACTCATACGTAACCTGTGCCATTGATAAAATAGTTAACTGTGCTCATTTAAGGACAAGGATTATAAATGGTTACGCTCTCATATTCAGTTAAGTGAATGTGTAAATCTCTTACTCTCATGATCATAACCTCCTATCCTTTCATTATTTTCCATATTTGTTACATTATCATCAAAATACAATAAAGTCAATTGAATTTTATCAATAATAGTACGCCTTTCTGCATTACTAAGAAACTGGTAATGGCTTGGATTGCGGCTGGAGATTCCGGCTGTACTTTGGCAGAGCAATTGCATAAAATGCTCCCACTAACATCAAACATCCTCCGACCATCCAATAAAGCATCTCCACCTTTAATAGCGCTGGAAAACTATAAGCGATAAATCCCAAAGTTAGCGATTGAGAAAGCATCATTAATGGTGAAATCCATCCTTGAACTCTCCCCATCATTTTAGGGTCCACAATACTTGGCATCCACCCTCCGATTCCAATATTTACAAATGGCAAACCTACAGCGGCAAGAAACACTAGAACAAAGAATAAGACAAGGGACGTAACTAGTGAAGAAAGGATGACAAAACTTCCCGTAATAATAAGCCCCATAATAATAAGCTGATGAAGTTTTAGTTTTTCACTAATAACCGATGCAATCACACTTCCTAGTAAAGCTCCTATTCCAAACATAATTCCGATAATAATTGAAAATTGTTCGTAGTTCTCCGGTGCAAGCTTATATTTTAAGATAAAAACAGGCATTACACTAAAACCACCGTTTACAATACCAAATACAATAAATCCAATTAATAGTGTTCTTAGTAGCCCATGCTGTAGTATATATTTCATTGAATCCTTAAAATCAACAAATACAGTAGAAATATTTAAATCTTTTAATCGATGCTTTCCATTTGGCATTCTTACACTCTCTTGAATCTGGCAAGACCGAATAAGCAAAGCACTTATCATGAACGTAATAGTATCGATAAGAATTGCCCCATAAATCCCTACCGTCCAATAAGCTAATACCCCTAACCCATTACCAAATAACATAAATAAACTCATGACCAATTGATTTAAACCCGCAGCAGTTGTGTAATCATCCTGCTTAAGAACTCCTTGAACCATCGCATGCTCGGCAGGAAAAAAGAATTTTTGAACGGCACTCCTTAAAAAGAGGACAAAGAAGATAAGAGGCATCGAACCAATTATTAAGGAGCCTAAAAATAATATGGAAAGGACAGCACTTATCCAGTCACAGCTAAAAGCAATCTTTTGTCTGTCCATTCGATCTGCAAATACGCCGACTAGGAAAAATACAGCTAGAGTGGGGAGTGAATACATTAACTCTGTTATAGATGCGTACATAGGCTGGTCGGAAAAACGATCCAATAAGTAAAACATAAAAGCAGTAAGTCCAATCGTACTACCCATTTGTGAGGTGAAGTTCGCTAAAAAAAGCTTGGTGAAATTTTTGTTTTGAAAAACAACCATAAATTTTTTCATTTATTCTACCCCTAACTCCCTTTAATACCTTCAGTTTACTTTGCATTGCTTTTTCTCAAAACAGACCTTTGATGGGAATTTCCTCCGTCTCTAGACGGAAGAGATTGAATTCTCAGTATATTTTCTGACAAACACGTTTCATTTAGAAGAAGAAGGGGTAATAATTGATAAAAACAACTCGGGTAAAGGAGTGCTATCCATGAATGAAACATCGTCTGTAACGATTTGTTATACCCACCGAATAATGATGAAAGAGATAATGGAACTATACACATTAGCAAAGAAATTCAATGGCATGGTCACTTTTTATCATAATCACCATTCAGTTTCAGGCTTACACATAACAAAACTAGTGACATTTTTTTTAACAATAAAAAAGGGGAGTAAGTTGCTAGTAGTTGTTGATGGACAAAGGAATCATTTATTTCTAAATAAGATTAAATCTATTTTTGAGAACGATCATTCGCTCAATCATGTCTCCAAAACAATTTCTTTTCAACACCCACTCCAACTCAAATGATGACAGTGACAACTAACTTTTTGCCAAATATCTCATAAAAAAAGCTACTAAGTATCCCTTATTGGACACCCAGTAGCTTTTGTTCTTACTCCTTTATTTCATTCACAAGCTCTTCAAAACGCTCTCTGGACGCACGTTCTTCGAAGCTGCTGAAAATGCGGAAGTACTCATCATCAAGAATACGATAGTGTTGACTTAAGACATTCTGCTGTAGAATAATCCCCTTTTTTCTGTCAATTTCACGCCACCATAGCTTTCCACCCAATGTTTTTTCTTTTCGGTAATCAATCCCATCTCTCGCCACAGTTTCAAGCACTTCTAATGGGTCACTTCCAAATAAATATTGAATGGTTTCTGTTTCACGAAATAGAGCACAAATGGTAACAACGGTTTGCCAGTTTGCATCCATCCTACCTTTTTCAATTTGTACGAGCGTCTTTTTCGAAAGACCGATGACTTCACCCATTTTATCCTGTGTATATCCTGCTTCCGTCCGGATTAACCTCATTTTCTCCGATACCTTCGATATTATCTCGTCTCTAGTCAAATCCATTCAGTCCTTTAAAAAGAATTGGTGTAATTTTACACATCCTCTTTTTATTATAAAACAACAATGGAAATTATTCCAATAAAAAACTGCTATCCTATTGAACAGCAGTTTCTACATTTATTTATTATCAGTAACCTGACTAGTACATACAGCTTCATTTTTACAAGCATTCTTTACCGCACACGCGGCACATTTCCCTTGTCTTGATTTTTGAATATGCTTATAAAAAGCAAAGCCAGCATAACCAAAAATAATGCTACCTAAAAGAATATTCGCCAACATGATTTCACCTCATTTTTCATGAGAATCCTAATAGCTTCCCAGCTTGGTAGACAAGTAAACATAAAACATAGGCTACGACAAAGGCATAAACAATTGAAATGATTGTCCATTTTCTTGAAGCAGTTTCTTTTCTTATTGTTGCTACAGTTGCCAAGCAAGGGATATACAATAAAATAAACAACATAAAACTATAGGCAGCTAAAGGAGAATAAGATGTTGCTAGTAAACCTTGTAGACTAGATTCATCAGGAACAAAATAAATGATATTCATCGTTGATATAATTGCTTCCTTTGCTAAAAAGCCCGTTAACAAGGAGGCTCCCGCTTGCCAAGAACCAAAGCCAATTGGAGTAAATAGGGGTGCAAATACCCCTCCGATCAAAGCTAAAAAACTATCATCCATATTTACATTTACTCCTGCTGGACCAGCATATGATAAAAGCCAAATAAGGACAGAACCTGCAAATATAAAAGTACCCGCTTTACGGATAAAACCTTTGCCTTTATCCCATGTACTTCTCCATAGTGTCTGGAATTGAGGGAGGCGATAAGGAGGAAGCTCAATGACGAATAGTGAGGTCTCTCCTTTTAATATTGTTTTAGAAAAAACCTTTGCGACAACTAGAGCAACGACAATCCCAATAACATATAGAGAGAGGACTATAAAAGCTTTATGCTCTACAAAGAAAGCTCCTACAAATAAGGCATATACAGGAAGCCGAGCCGAACATGACATAAGAGGAGTTAACAATATGGTAAGTATTCTTTCCTTCGGAGTTTCTATCGTACGGGCTGCCATGACTCCAGGAACATTACAACCAAAACCAATCATCATTGGGATAAACGCTTTTCCATTTAAACCAACCAACTCCATTATCCGATCCATGACTAAAGCTACTCTAGCCATATAGCCTGAATCCTCCAGTAAGGAAATAAAGAAAAACAGGATGAAAATTTGTGGTACAAAAACAAGAACCCCACCTACTCCTGCAACAATACCGTCAAGAACAATAGCATGTATAAATTTAGAAGCCCCAACTAATCCAAGTAATCCTTCAATGAAATTTGTTAGAGGACCAGTAATAAACCCATCAAGCAAATCAGATAGTGGAAATCCAAGCCAGTCAAACGTAAGCATAAACATCACATACATTATGAAAAGGAAAATAGGAATTCCTAACCACTTATTAGTAACCAGAACATCTATTTTCTCTGAAAATGGTGGGTGCGACTCTTTTCTTTTCACGGTAACTTTATCGGCTATAGATGTGATAACTTCTCTTCTTGTTTGATATATAAATGTATCTACTGTTGTATCAGTTACTTGAAAAATATTTTGTTCAACTTTTTCAATGATCAGATTAATTTTTTCTTCTCCTACAAGATCATTCATATACTTCTTTACATACTCATTTCCTTCTAACAGCTGAAGTGTAAGCCAGCGTGAGGATATCTTTGTTTTCTCTTCAACTAATTGTGAGATATGTAGTATCGTTTCTTCAATTTCCTTCCCATAGTTTATGAGACTTTTATTCGAATCTACATTAGAGGAATCCGTTACCATCTCTGCCAGCACATCACAGCCTTTGCCACTTCGTGCGATTACAGAAGTTACTGGGATACCTAATATCTTTTCAAGCTTTTCGGTATGTACTTCAATTCCTCGTTTGCTAGCTACATCAACCATATTCACTCCAATAACAATAGGCTTACCTAGCTCTAATAACTGGAGAGTAAGATGTAAGTTCCTTTCAATTTGCGAAGCATCAATAATATTTAGGATTTTATCGTATGATTCATGGAGAACAAATTGGGTAACAACACCTTCATCCTTAGATAGAGGGTTTAAGGAGTAGATTCCTGGTAAATCAATTAAACTTGCTGCTTTTTGCTTAAAGGCACCAATCTTTTTCTCAACTGTCACTCCACTCCAGTTCCCTATATACTCATAAGAACCTGTTAAGCTGTTGAAAAGTGACGTCTTTCCAGTATTCGGATTTCCAAATAGAGCAATTTCCATTATCCTTTTTCCACCTCAATGCAACTTGCCTCGTTTCTCCTAATTCCTACGCACTGTCCGCATGATTCGAGCATAACAGGTCCACCAAACGGCATAATGCATTTTATACAGACAATTGAGCCCTCTGTTATACCTAAATCTAATAATCTGCGCCTGACTAAAGCATTGGCGCCAGATATATCCTTAATAACGGCTTTTTCCCCCGCTTTTAATGCTACTAACATATTTATCACCCATATACTTATTGTTTTTCTTACAATGAATCTAATTGAGAATGATTATCTTTATTTATAGCACGTTTCCTTTTGGGTCGCTGTGTGAAATGTCACAATAACTTACGCATGCTCATAGATGTTTTAAAAATGGATTTTTTTTACAATTAATAAGACTTACGTATGATTTCTATGTTTCTCATTTTTAGAAAGAGGATTCCACCTAAAATCCTCGAATATATCCTTATTAACTAATAAAGAGAGAGAAAGAATATAAGGGTGAGTGACAATCCATGCTACAAGCAACTAGGGAGAAATTAATTGATTATCTCTCAAAATCAAAAAATTTATTAGTCTCTTTATGGGAAAAAGAAATATTAATCTCAACAGAAGATCCATATAAATTTGAAATCAATACGAATGACTTTTCATTGTTTCAAATGATTTTAGATGGTCTTGATATAGAAGGTCTTGACTTTGAAAAATTCATTGAAGATTTTTCGTTGAAAATTGCAGAACAACGAGTAAACGATTTTATTAACATTGGGACATTTGTTTATAATGTCAACATCGGCCGTTCGATTATCTATCACCATTTACTTGAATCTGATTTTACAAAAGAAGAAATCAAAGAATCCATAAAGAGCATTGATTCATTCTTTGATAAGTTTTTACTATACTCTGTTTCTTACTTTACAGAGGAAAAAAATAAAATTATCGAAGAAAAGACGCAATTTATCGATTCTACTCACAAGGATAGGTTAACACTACTTGGACAAATGACCTCAAGTTTTATTCATGAATTTAGAAACCCCTTAACTTCGGTTCAAGGTTTTATTCAATTATTAAAAGCCGAAGATCCATCAATTAAATACTTAGATATTATTTCAAGTGAATTAGAGCAGTTAAACTTCCGAATTTCTCAATTCTTACTTCTCTCGAAGAAAGAACTAATTGGTAAAGAAAAAAGTTCCTTTTCATTAAATGAACTTATTGATGAAGTTCTCATATTCTTATATCCAAGCATACTCGACTCAAAAGTAAAGGTTATAAGAGAAACTTTTGACCATGTTCATTTATTCGGATATGTGGATGAAATTAGACAGGTGTTAATCAACATTATATTTAATGCAATTGATGTGTTAACACAATACCGCGAAGACCCAATAATAGAGATCATTTGTTCTCTTTCACACAATAAGCATGTTGTTATCGAAATATCAAATAATGGACCAATGATTCCAGACCAGATGTTAAAATCCATTTTCGAGCCATTTGTCACTACTAAAACACTTGGAACTGGACTTGGACTTTTCGTCTGTAGAGAAATCATTGAAAAACATAAAGGGCGCCTTATATGTGAATCAAGTACGGAAAAAACCATTTTTAGAATGACGATGCCTATTCCTTCTATTACAGAAGTCTCTGAGTAAAGAGGCTTTTTTTCATTTTTCTAACAATTCCTCCAAGAGCCTTCATATTACAATAAATTCATCATAAAATATGGATAATACCATTTTTTATCTAACCGTAACGTTTGACTGTACAGTTTTTCCTTTCGTATAATTAGAATTATTTATATTGAACAATTCATAAGCAGAGGTGGTACAATGGGGCATTTTACCGAATTGGGGAGCTAGCTTCAATCGCAAAAGTTTCAAGAAGAACGATTGATTATTACACAAATTTAGGGTTACTGCATGCGGATCGTTCAAAGGGAAATTACAGAATTTACAATGATGAAGCCTTAGAAGCACTACACTTCATTGAGGAATGTAAAGAAATGCATATCCCTTTAGAAGAGATTAAGAGAAAACTAGAAATGAAAAAGCAAAAAGACGTGAAACAGGGAGAAATGGAAAAGCATATTCACTCCATTGGTCAACAAATGAAGCAGCTACAGCACGATATTTCTGTACTCATCCCATTAATTGAAAATCTAGATGGTCAGCAAACGAAAGTTCTCTCTGAAGAGTTAACAGTGGAGAGCGAATGGCTGATGAAGTTTTTACCCGAGTTTCATAGGTTAGTAAAATTTTCGAATTAACTGGGAGGTGACTCCTTACTCGTTTATTAAGCGAGATAAGGAAATTTATTGGACATATTAAACTTGGTTTTAATAGCCATTTTAATTGCTTTGACGGCATTTTTTGTGGTATCGGAATATGCTATTGTGAAGGTACGGGTCGCACGGCTCGACCAGCTCATTGAGGAAGGCAAAAAAGGTGCTATTTCTGCAAAAAGGGTTAATGCTAACCTAGACAATTACTTGTCTGCTTGCCAACTTGGTATTACTATGACAACTTTAGGGCTAGGGTGGTTAGCAATTGAACCCCTTGAAATCGTATTGCGACCTATTTTTCAGCAAATGAATGGAACAGAGACAATCGTATCCATCCTTTCTTTCGGAATAGGTTTCTTAGCTATTACATTCCTTCATGTGTTATTTGGAAAAATAGCTCCAAAAACGATGGCACTGCAAAAAGCAGAGAAAATGACGCTCTTTACTGCGCGTCCACTCATCTGGTTTTACCGACTAATGTTCCCTTTCATTTTTGTACTAAATGGAACAACGAAAATATTAACAAAAATATTTGGGCTAAAACCTGCTTCCATAAATGACCTAGCACATTCTGAAGAAGAACTGCGATTAATACTTTCTGAGAGCTATAAAAGTGGTGAAATTAACCAATCAGAGTTTAAATATGTAAACAAAATATTTGAATTCGATAACCGAATTGCTAAGGAAATTATGGTTCCTAGACGGGAAATCGTTACCTTATCAAAGGACAATACGTTAGAGGAATTTCTTCAAGTTGTTAACGAAGAAAAGTTTACTCGTTACCCTATCATAGACGGTGACAAGGACCATATTATAGGAATGGTAAATATAAAAGAAATCATGACCGAGCTCATACAAAACCGAACACTCTTAACGAAGACACTTGAAATATATACAAGACCTATTATCCGTGTCATAGATACGGTACCTATCCATGACTTATTAGTTAAAATGCAAAAGGAACGAATCCATATGGCCATTCTTATGGATGAATATGGCGGAACTTCTGGTCTAGTTACAGTGGAGGACATCATAGAAGAAATAGTTGGTGAAATTCGTGATGAGTTTGATATGGACGAAATTCCAATGATACGCAAGCTTCAGGAAGATCACTACATTATTGATGCAAAAATGCTTGTTAGTGAAGTAAATGATCTATTAGGATTAAGCATTGATGATGAAGATGTGGACACAATTGGTGGTTGGATCTTAACCGAGAATTATGAGGCAAGAGAAGGCGACGAAATTACACTAGAAAACTACACCTTCAAAATTATTGAGATGGAAGAACATCACATGAAATATGTAGAAGTTTCAAAGAATGTAACAAAGCATTCTTTAATTGATACCCCACTTCCAGCTGTCCCAAACTCATCCGAAGAAATGATTTCTAAACAATCAGTTAGTTTCTAATATGAAGAACCCTCGATTGAGCAATCAATCGAGGGTTCTTTTTATGCTTCTAGATAGTTAGTAATTTCATACTCTTCTTTAAGCTCTTCTAACCATACTGTATATTCTGTAGACATCTTATCATTCATTAAGGTATCAGAAATTTCTCCCTTACTATCTTCGAAATTAGCTTCCTTCGCTTCCTGATGATCGACAACTTTAATTATATGGTAACCATACTCGGTTTTTACAGGAGCACTAATTTCATCCACACCAAGTGCAAATGCAACCTCTTCAAACTCTGCTACCATATCACCACTGCTAAAGTATCCTAAGTCCCCACCAGATTCTGACGTTGTTGTATCTGTTGAATATTCTTTAGCTAATTCACTAAAGTCTTCCCCTGCGTCGAGTTTACTTTTAACTTCGTTAGCAGTTGCTTCATCAGCTACTAAAATATGGCTTGCTTGTACTTGCTCAGCTGTCGCAAAAGTATCCTTATTTTCATCAAAATACGTTTGTAACTCTTCATCTGTAATTTCAATTCTTGGCTCAAGCAATTTTTCAGTTTTAATATAATTGATAATATCGTCTCTAACATCATCCATTGTCATTCCAGTTGCTACAACGGCCTCTTCAAGAGCCGTCTCACCGCCATATGATTCAGCCAATGCAGCAAGCTCCTCTTCAACTTCTTCATCTGATACCGTAATCTTTTGTTTATCCGCTTCAAGCTCAATTAATTTGTTTGTAATCAACACATCAAGTGCATCTGCTCCATACTGATCTAACAAAGTCTGTTGGAGTTCATCTTCTGATATGGACGCATCTCCAACCATTGCTACTACACTATCTTTTGATGATAAGAGAATTCCAGCGATTATAGCTAGTCCGACTAATGCTGTTACTATTGTTATTACTAACTTCTTCCTAAGTAATTTTTCCTTCATTCTATAATTGTCCTCTCCTTTGTTTTCTCTTCCTAATACTAACCTGTAAATGTGACAAAACTATTAACAAGCAATGAAAGAGATATGAAAAAGCAAAAGAGACGATTCACTCGTCTCCTTCTCCCATATTATACAGTTTCTAGTCTTGAAGATTTTAATTTCTCTAATTCCTTTTCTACATCTTCATGTGAGTATGTTCCAAGAACACTCTCAATTCTTCCCGAATTCGCTTTTGTGAAATATTGATTTGCTTGTGACTTTGCTTCAAGTTTAAGTATCTCTTCCTCAACTCTTATGAACCCCTTTACTGCACGGTCCGGATTAATCGAAGAAAGAACTTGTGAGATATCGTTTGATACCTTTGCCGCTGTCATTCTAGAAACGAGCAGCAGTTTACGATCCTGTAGTTCGTCATACTTTTCTTTAAGTTTATCGAGTTCATCGTACAATAAATTCGTTTGATTTTTAATTGTGTGGTACTGTCCTTCATACACCCTTAGTTTTTTCTCTTGTTGAAGCTTGTCCTCTATTGCTAGTCTAGCAATCTGATCTTCTCCTCTTTCGACTGCTAACTCAGCTTGCCTAGCTCTTTTTTGAACTCTGTCAATCGTTGATTCAATGACTGCTTCAAACTTCTTTTCAATATACAACTGCTGAGCCAGAGCCTTTTGTGCCTTTCCTATCTCGCCCTCAAGCTCTCTTAAATATTGTTTAAGCATACTAATCGGATCCTCTAATTTATCCAAAGCGTCATTAAAATCTGCTGTTGCTATATCTTTTATTCGTTTGAAAATCCCCATTTTTACTTTTCCTCCCTACGTACTTTATTTTCCCACTCATCAAGGAAATCTCTATTTATATAGGACGGTACAACTAAATCTTCTCCCGTCATTAATTCTTGAACATTTGTGTCTTTCTTTACTGCACCCTTATAAAGTAAGTAACCTAATAAAATAAGAAGTGGAATAGCTAGAATACTAGGTAATAGAGCAAGTATTCCTAGTGCAAGTAAGATTCCACCAGTAAGTTTCATTCCATTGCTCTTTCCTCTAACCCAAAGCATCCAACCAGCTATTACTAGGCCAGCCTTTGCCAATACACCTAATAAGAATGGTAATAAGAAGAAGGAGTGGTTCACCATCATACCTCTTTCATGAAAACCATGAACGCCTCCACCTTTCATTCCATGAAACCCCTGAGCTTGAACGGTCATGGTTGGTATACTAAACATGCTAACAATGGCAATCGCTAGAACGACGATCGGTGCTACGATTATCGTCCACTTTACCGCCTTGTTCAAATGAATTCACCTCCCTTCAAGTAAAACTGGATGCCCTGTTTATTTAAAATCTTGTATTTAACGTCCATTTCTAATCCCTCCGAAGATTTGATTAACTTGTCGCTTGCTGATCTGTTAAAGTCATCGTGACCGTTTTTTCTTGTCCCTTGCTATATACCTTTAACGTTATTTCATCACCCACAGATAGATCATTGTATAAGTACTTACGTAAATCATTTGAATTGGTTACCTTCACGTCATCGATACTAACAATTACATCACCTACTACTAAACCTGCTTTCGCAGCAGCTGAGCTTGAATCGATTTGCATCACCATTGCACCTTCTGTTACTGTTTCTGGTACTTCCTGCAGATACATTTGGGGAAGTTCCTCTAGACCCGCTAAGCTCACTCCCATATAAGGACGTGTAATTTGGCCAGATTCAATAAGTTGGTTTACGATTGGTACTACATCATTACTTGGAATCGCGAATCCTAATCCCTCAACTCCATCCTCTGAGATCTTAAGTGAGTTAATTCCAATTACCTGACCACTTGCATTGAGTAAAGCTCCACCACTATTTCCGGGATTAATAGCTGCATCAGTCTGGATTACATTCAACTCCCATTCTCCGGCAGAAGTCGTCACAGTAATTGTCCGATCCGTTGCACTTACAATCCCTTGAGTTACCGTACGTGAAAATTCAAGACCTAGTGGATTTCCTATAGCAAGTACGTCCTCTCCAGCACGTAATGTTGAAGAATCTCCGAATTCAAGTGTCCCTTCAACGTCTTTGGAATCAATTTTTAATACAGCTAAATCCGTTAGAGCATCTGCACCAATTAGTTGTGCACTGGCTTTCTCTCCGTTATAAAGTGAAACCTCAATTTCACTTGCCCCTTCGATCACATGATTATTTGTTACAATATAAGCCTCATTACCTGTTACTTTAAAAATGACACCTGACCCTGATCCTGACTCAACAGCTGATGTGTCAGTAGAATAGCGACTAGTTTGTTCCTGTAAATTAACAATCCCAACAATAGCTTTAGAGGATGCCTCAACCATATCTGCAACTGCAATATCATCAGAATTTTTAGTTGTAGTTGTAGCAGTTGTCACTACAGCTGCTGCCTCATTATTTTCATTTGAGCTAGACACAGCGGTATTTTGCTCTCCAGTAACTCCACTAATCTTCTCTGAAAGGTTTTGAATTGTGTCTATATTAGGAATAGCCACGATGGTAAGCATCGAACCCACGACCCCAGCAGTCACCATTGATAGAAAGCTTTGCACCTTCTTTCCTTTCTTTTTCTTCTTAACAGGTTCAGTATGATATTCTTGCGAAGTTTCTAATTGTGATGGAAATTGATTAAAATCACTCATCCTAAGCTCCTCCTTTATGTCTTACTTCATATTTACATCATAGACCCCATTTATGAACAAATAATTAACAAACCTTTAATAGAGTTAGAAATAATAGGGAAAGATTATGTTTATTCAGCAAAAAAAATAAACCGCTAATGCGGCTTATTTTTTGCTAGAATCATTCTGAGGGAAAACGAATCGTAAATATGGTTCCTTTTCCTTTATCACTCGTTACTTCGATCTTTCCACTATGAAGCTGTACGAGCTGTTTGACAATCGACAAGCCTAACCCAAACTCACCAAAAGGGTTTGATGTACGTGAGATCTCAGCTTTATAAAAACGATGCCATATTTTTTCAATTTCCATTGGATCAATTCCAAGTCCTGTATCTTCAATTTCAATGATGGTTTCCCTTATTCCATTCTTCCCTCGCAAATAGATACTTCCATTTGAAGTAAACTGAATGCTATTTTTGGTTATATTAATGAGAATTTGCACAAGACGGTCATAATCCGCATAAATAGAAGTACCTTCCTCTACCTTTATGTGAATAGAATTCCCTTTTTCCTCTGCTTGAAGTGATAATTGCTCTTGAATAATTTCAAATAACTCATCCAACGGAATCTCTTCTTTAGTAAGCTTAATCTGATTTGAGCGAATTTTATCATAATCTAGATTTTCATTTACAAGGCGAATTAGGCGTTTTGTCTCTTTGCTAACCAGTTGAATTCCTTTCTCTTTTTCCTCTTCTGCAATCATATTATTTTTTAATCCTTCAATTACTCCGCTAATTGTTGTAAGCGGGGTTCGAAGTTCATGCGATACATCTGACATGAAATTACGACGGCGGTTTTCCAAGCTTTCAATTTCTTCCTTCGAGGCATTTAATCGCATCACCATTGAATTAAAGTCCTCGGCAAGTTCCCCTATTTCGTCAAAAGTTGAAGAAGGTAGCTTTACTGTGTAATTCCCAGCAGCAACGGATGATGTTGCCGCTTGAATTCGTTTAATTCGATGAACATGTATTCTTGACAAAATCAAGCTTAGTAAAACAGCAACCACTAAAGCGATGAGAACTGTATAAAATAAATATTGATTAATTTGACTGATCATTTCTCTTGAACCGCTAATTGGGGCAGTAAGTAAGATTCCTCCTGCTAATTGTCCATTTACTATATAAGGAATAGCAACAAGTGTTACTTCTTGATCCGAGCGTTTCGTCCTATTTTTAACAATTAGAGTCTCTCCGCTCGAAATTTGTTCAAGTACTTCATCCACTAACCTTAAATCTCCCCCATGCTTATCGGCAGGAAATATAACTGATCCTTTCTCATCAAAGATAGAAAAGCTAATATTCCGTCCACCTAATACGGCCATATACTCATTTACAATTCGGTCGGAGGAAAGATTCCCCTCTGTAATGTCACGCAAAATATTTTCACCGTATGATTCAAGTTCATCTACCTTATTTTTATACACCAGCCCCTCTACGTAATGAGAGAACACTAAACTTAATATTAAAAAAGCAACCACTAGCACACTTATGTGACTTATAAGTTGCTGGTACAAATACTTAATTTTCATTTACTTGCACCACTTCATCGAACTTATAGCCTACACCCCAAACAGTATGGAAGAATGGCTGGGAATCGGTTCCTATCTTCTTTCTTAATCGTTTAATATGAACATCTACTGTTCGCTCATCACCATAAAATTGATAGCCCCATACTCGTTCAAGAAGCTGTTCCCTTGTAAAGACCTGCTTTGGATGCTGCGCGAAGTAGTAAAGAAGTTCAAATTCCTTCGGTGTTAAATTTAACACTGGCTGATCATCTAAAAATACTTCTCTTGTATCCTTACTGATTTTAAAATGTTTAGTTTGTAGCAACCCTTTATCGACTTTAACTTGATCATTATTTTGCATACGTCGACTAATCGCCTTAATCCTTGCCATTAAAGCTAGTGGACTGAATGGTTTTGTTACATAATCATCCGCTCCCATTTCAAGTCCTAGCACTTGGTCTGACTCTGTATCCTTTGCTGTTAACATAATGATAGGAACCGTATATCCTTCTTCTCTAATTTTCCGGCATATCATAACACCATCCATACTCGGAAGCATCCAGTCAATAATAACCAAGTCCCATTCACTTGATTTAAACGTGTTAAGGCCTTCTAAACCATCGTGGATATATGTTCCTTTAATTCCTTCTTTAGAAAAAAACATATCAATCATGGAGCATACACTCTCATTATCTTCTATCACTAATACGTTCATTTATTTCATCTCCCCCTACATCTCTCGAACTTAATTTAAATGTATTTATAACTGTTTTTCAACTAAAAATGAGATTCTTCCTATTTTATTAATAGCTAAGTAATAGTTTGGTCATATTTTATTCATAACATGATAAGGGAAAAAGGGTAAGAAATTAATAATTTTTTTATTTTCACCCCCATAAAGAAGAACTTCGCATCGAAAAGTTTAGTAGACCAGGAAATAGGGTATGGTAAATAACGTACATAAACGAGAGGAGTATATAACTATGCGATTAATAAAAGCTGATATCGATGAATTGTTAGAATCCACTCGCGACCTTACTGAAGATGAAGGATTTTCATTCATCACAACAATTGAAATCGATCATTTACTTGAAAATACACAAGATTGGTAAAAGGATAGGTGCTATGCACCTGTCCTTTCTTTATGATAACAACATCTTAAAAAATCAAAAAACACTAGGGCTGCTTCATTTATTGAAACAACTCTAGTGTTGGAAACAAGGTTATATGTATTTATGGAGCGGGTGATGAGAATCGAACTCACGACATCAGCTTGGAAGGCTGAGGTTTTACCATTAAACTACACCCGCATATTATATTGTCCAGATGCGCCTCCTTGGTCCTCGAGTTCACTTCGGGCCCCTTTGAAGTCTTATGACTTCCACAGGTTCCCCTCCAGCGCTTGTCGGACCAAAACAGTCGGCTCCGCTTTTCGTACTGGGCTAGCTGGATTCGAACCAACGCATGACGGAGTCAAAGTCCGTTGCCTTACCGCTTGGCTATAGCCCAATGAAGAAATTGCATATAATGGGGCGACTGATGGGAATCGAACCCACGAATGTCGGAACCACAATCCGATGCGTTAACCACTTCGCCACAACCGCCATGTGATTTGACAGGGGTAGTAGGAATTGAACCCACACCAAAGGTTTTGGAGACCTTCGTTCTACCTTTAAACTATACCCCTTCAAAAAAAAGATGGCTCAGGACGGAATCGAACCGCCGACACAAGGATTTTCAGTCCTTTGCTCTACCGACTGAGCTACTGAGCCATAATTAATATAATTACTCTAGATACAATCTTATTTCGTCCTTCGTCCCGATTTTCAATCGGTACGCTGGATGCTTTTCTTGGAAGCTTACTCATCGTGCTCTACCGACTGAGCTACTGAGCCATAATTAATATAATTACTCTAGATACAATCTTATTTCGTCCTTCGTCCCGATTTTCAATCGGTACGCTGGATGCTTTTCTTGAAAGCTTACTCATCGTGCTCTACCGACTGAGCTACTGAGCCATAATTAATATAATTACTCTAGATACAATCTTATTTCGTCCTTCGTCCCGATTTTCAATCGGTACGCTGGATGCTTTTCTTGGAAGCTTACTCATCGTGCTCTACCGACTGAGCTACTGAGCCATAATACATTCAATTATGTATAGATGGCGGTCCCGACCGGGATCGAACCGGCGATCTCCTGCGTGACAGGCAGGCATGTTAACCGCTACACCACGGGACCAAAGTTTTTTTTCAAATGTTTAATTGAAAATAATATTATTTTAAGATGGAGGAGGTAGAGGGATTCGAACCCCCGCGCGGTTTGACCCGCCTGTCGGTTTTCAAGACCGATCCCTTCAGCCAGACTTGGGTATACCTCCAAAGAAATAAACTATTATGGTAGCGGCGGAGGGGATCGAACCCCCGACCTCACGGGTATGAACCGTACGCTCTAGCCAGCTGAGCTACACCGCCAAAGTAATTCATTGAATTTTTAATTCACATGTTCCTGAATTAATGAAGATTATTTTCATTACACTACGTTACGTGAAAAAATCTAAGTGGAGCCTAGCGGGATCGAACCGCTGACCTCCTGCGTGCAAGGCAGGCGCTCTCCCAGCTGAGCTAAGGCCCCAAACAAATATTAATAGAAATGGCGCGCCCGAAAGGAGTCGAACCCATAACCTTCTGATCCGTAGTCAGACGCTCTATCCAATTGAGCTACGGGCGCATATTTTTGTAATGACACTTATATTAGTGTGTTAAGGATAGCTATTTTGCTAGCGCAAAAAGCTTTGGATATTTTACTTCGTAAGAAATGAAACCTATTTTGCTTTGCAAAAAGCTTTGGTGCCGAGGACCGGAATCGAACCGGTACGGTAGTCACCTACCGCAGGATTTTAAGTCCTGTGCGTCTGCCAGTTCCGCCACCCCGGCAAAAGTAAGTTCTGGAGCGGAAGACGGGATTCGAACCCGCGACCCCAACCTTGGCAAGGTTGTATTCTACCACTGAACTACTTCCGCAAATGGAAAGTTATTAAGTTACAAAAGAAGCATTGGTGCGGGTGAAGGGAGTCGAACCCCCACGCCTTGCGGCGCTAGATCCTAAGTCTAGTGCGTCTGCCAATTCCGCCACACCCGCATAATGGAAAGTTATTTTGCTAAAGCAAAAAACTTTGGTGAGCCATGAAGGACTCGAACCTTCGACCCTCTGATTAAAAGTCAGATGCTCTACCGACTGAGCTAATGGCTCGGTATAAAGTGGTGCCGGTGAGAGGACTTGAACCCCCAACCTACTGATTACAAGTCAGTTGCTCTACCAATTGAGCTACGCCGGCTTATTAAAATTCTTATTTTATCTAACGTGAATTTATTAAGAAAGACTTTTTTTCACTTACGTGAAAAAAGTCCTGATGGAGGATGACGGGATCGAACCGCCGACCCCCTGCTTGTAAGGCAGGTGCTCTCCCAGCTGAGCTAATCCTCCGATATGGAATGTTTTTTTCACTTCGTGAAAAAATTGGTTATTTTTACTTTGTAAAAAACTTGGTGACCCCTACGGGATTCGAACCCGTGTTACCGCCGTGAAAGGGCGGTGTCTTAACCGCTTGACCAAGGGGCCATGATAAACCTAGCGACGTCCTACTCTCACAGAGGGAAACCCTCAACTACCATCGGCGCTGAAAAGCTTAACTTCCGTGTTCGGTATGGGAACGGGTGTGACCTTTTCGCTATCGCCACTAGATTATATGATTGAAGAAAAATCATTCCTTCAAAACTAGATAATGAATGAAGAAGAAGAAATACACGGGTATCACTTTGCATAAACGAGCTCCGGCGGCTAGTCCCTCGGGGTCATAAGCCAAATCTCTCCAGAAGGCAGGCCTTCTTGCGTGATTCGTCTTATGCCTGTCGGGCCTAACCAAGCCGCCTACGCATCTTAGATTAAGTCCTCGATCGATTAGTATCAGTCAGCTCCACACGTCGCCGCGCTTCCACCTCTGACCTATCAACCTGATCATCTTTCAGGGATCTTACTAGCTTACGCTATGGGAAATCTCATCTTGAGG
>NZ_JBRKCV010000028.1:0-31031 GCF_052983275.1 Robertmurraya sp. GLU-23 | reverse complement strand
GTCTAGGGCTTCCTTCAGATTCCTCGTCACCACGGACACCCTTGCCTTCGACTAATGGTTCGCATATCCCAACGCCCATAGCGGACTCTCACCGCCAAGTTGATGAACATGCCTGGCACACTAAATATGGCTTCCTTGTAAGATCCAGGAAGCCAAACATTTATTACGTTAAAATAACCCTTTTACTGATGTTGACACATTGTTGAAAAAAGCACCAAAAAATCCTCTTATTCCACTCAACGCTAACACAAACCAATTGGTTTTTTCAACATCTTCTGCTGCAACTACATCCACTTTCAATTGATTTTCATCTTCACTAGTTAAATACCTAACAGGCACATTACTTTTAGTTTCGATGGTTACATATCCAATCCTATCACCCTTTTTAATAGGGGCAGTTAGATTTCCCTGTTCGTCTAATTTTCCTTTATCAAGGACAAGCTTTGGTACATATTGGTCTTCCTCACCCTTTATAATTGGGAGAGTGATTTCGTCAACTGTTTGAATTTTAACCTGGTCCTTTTTTCCTTTTGTCACTGGCACTGATTCTTGACCTTTTAATTTATAGTTTTTTTCAAATATTGTTTCTTTTTTAAAGTTATTAAAAGCAAAGTCTAGGATTTTTGTTGTTTCTGTAAAACGAGTATCTCTCGTATCCGCCTTCATTACCACTGAAATAAAGCGTTGATCCCCTCTTTTGGCTGTTGCAGTAAAGCCATATCCAGCAAAATCAGTAGAACCAGTTTTTAATCCGTCAACTCCTTCATAACCATAAACAAGACCTGGGAGCATGAAGTTGAAATTATCATAGGTTCTACCATCTCTAAATTCTAATCTTGGTTGACTCGCAGTATCTAATACCTTGGGATAATCTTTTAACAAACGATACGCTAACTTTGCAGTCGCTCTTGCAGACATAACATTTTCTTCATCACGGCCTCCTGCAGGATGATTCCCTAGCATAGTACTATTATTTAAGCCAGATGAGTTTACAAATTTATAGTCTTTCAGACCAAGTTCTTCGGCTTTCTTATTCATCATTTCAACAAAATTCTTCTCTGTACCACCAATCACTTCAGCAAGTGCAACTGTTGCTGCATTACCAGAAAAAATCGCCATTGCCTCATAGAGCTCTTTTACAGTATAAGTTTCACCTTGTGTGAGCCCCACATTAGATAATCCCGGAGCTGCTGAAAGCTTATGAACGTATTCATTTATCTCAACATTTTGGTCCCAAGAAATCATTCCTTGATCAATTGCCTCTAGAACGAGGTATTCAGTCATCATTTTCGACATGGATGCTATTCCTAGAACAGCATCTGCATTTTTTTCATATAATACTATACCGGTTTCTGCATCTACTAGAATAGCGGCTTCTACCTTTAAATCCAACTTATCTTCAGCTGCTTCTGATTTACTGCCGAAACCTGTAATTACTGTTGTTGAAACCATACTGAAAATGATAAGAAAAAGTGTAATTTTTTTAAAACCTTTCAAAGCAAACTTACCTCCAATATTCTTGCAATTGCTATATTTTCATCAATTTTTTTTTACATACCCGTTTATTATTAAAGTTACATATTCCAAACCATAGCTAGTAATGTACCAAAGATGGTAATTAAGGCAATAATTAATCCGTAGTATATATTTATATACATCGTACCTTTATCCTCTGTTTCACCAGCATGCATAAAAACAATACGTTGAAGACCTGCCTGTGCGAATGCCGTTAATAGAAGTACGGTCAAACCTACTACAAACGCATGTCAAAGAAATATACTCCAAGTTTCCGAGGGAATAATTCGGTCATATTACATCATTCCTTTCAAATAGATGAAACTGAAGATGAAGATCCATACTACATCTAGGAAGTGCCAGTAAAGTGAAAAGATAAACGCTTTATTCGTTGTTTGAGGAGTCAACCCAAATTTCTTCACTTGCATGATGATAAACCAAACCCAGAATAAAGTGAGTGTTACGTGTGCACCATGTGTTCCTAAGGTTGTTAATAGAATAGATGTAAACGCACTAGTTTGTATTCCGGCTCCTTCATGTATATTCGTTATGAATTCAAAAATTTTAACCCTCAAAAATCCTAAACCAAGAAGAAGGGTGTTAGAGAAAAACATTATCATTAAATTTTGCTTCCCCATTCTCATTGCGTGAATCCCAAGACCAACGGTGAAACTACTAGTTAACAGTAATAGTGTTTCAATAAGTACTGGACCAACTTGGAAAATCCTCAGCTCCAGTAGGACCGTTGCCTGTGGTTTACTAAGGTAAAATATGTAGCAAATAAAGTAGCGAAAAACATTAATTACGCCCCAAGGAAAATCTAGAAACCTAGTATATTTATTTCGTTTTGTTCCGTGCTATATTCAAGTGGTAGTGATTGTTCAATTTTCATTAATTATCACCTCTTATTTTTGTTTCTGTCCCATGAATTTCTTCAACAGAGATGTAATAACCATGATCCTGTTCAAATGAGCGATGAGCCATACAGGCTAGAATTCCAATCGTTGAAAGAATAGCAGGCATCCATAAACAAAATACTAAAGAAAATCCCCAAACGAAGAAGATACATATGAACAATTCTTTCATTTAGCATGAAACCAAACATTTTTGGCCAGTAGTACGTTAGACCGGCAAGCATAGCAAAAACAACTCCAGGAATTATCACGTTGTGAAAGTGGGCGAATAGGAACATTGTATTGTTATATTGGTAGTCAGCAGCTGACATCGCAAGCATAACTCCGGTAACTCCTCCCAACGTAAAGAGCGGAATGAATAATAGAGCATAAAGCATTGGGGTATTAAATTCTATTTTCCCTTTCCAAAGAGTTAACAGCCACTTAAATATTTTAACCCCTGTCGGGACGGCAATCGCCATGGTTGTAATTGAGAAAATACTGTTCGTTAATGCACCTTGCCCCATTGTAAAGAAATGGGGTGCCCATACTAAAAATGACATGATTAAAATAATGGCCATGGAAGCAACCATTGATTTATAACCATATAAATTACGCTGTGCAAAAGTTGAGATAACTTCACTATAAATACCAAAAGCAGGTATTAAAAAATAGACTTCAGGATGTCCCCAAACCTAGAACAGGTTCGCCCAAAGCATCCCCTTTCCCCCATTACCCAATGTAAAGAAGTTTGTTCCAAATAATCGGTCCATTGTTCCCATAGCAAGAGCTACTGTTAAAATTTCATGTAAATACTCCTTTCATAATCAATAATCGTAATTCATGCATTATAAGAGTTTTAATGTATAGATCTTACAATGAACTTCAGTTTGTTATACTATCATTCAAGTATTGAGAATTTGTGAAGAATTGAATTTGTCACAAATTCGACAATATTATTTAACACAAAAAAACAAACGAGCATTTAGGCTTGATACATGCCTCATTGCTCGTTTGTTTTTAAATTTTATATAAAGGGTATTTCAATTTTTTATATTGATTTTCTCGGTTTTTTTGAAAATTTCCATATAAAGTAGTTACAGGTTACTTAACTAATTGCAAGACAGCTTCACATTCTAACGCCCCATACAACATACTCCACAGCAAAAGGATGCATTCCTACATAAGTTTTCTCGTTTTTTTCTTAGATCGATAACTTCAATAAAGGCATAGGAATCCTTAACAAACTCAATTGGGATTATGTATATGAACAAAAATAAAAGTCCTTCATAGGCTATAGATGTATACCTATACATTAAATAATTGGAGGGGCTTAAAGTTGGTCATACCTGCGATCGATGTTCATTTAATAAACGAACATTTGACAACTCATGAAGGTGTTTTATATAAACTAAGAATTTACTATTACCAAACAAAGAATCCTAATTTAAAACAAATCATTCAAAAGCAATATATGGTTATGTTAGATCATGTCAGAGTAATGCTAGAACTCCTAGATCCAAATCGAACAAAAGAAGTAAAACTTGAACCTATTCAATTTGAAATAGTTCCATCCTCTCTTGAAGGATCTACTTCTGAACAAGATAGACCTATAGCTATTGAAGGAAGAGCTACCGCTCAAAATATGGCCAATATGAACTTCATGTCTGCGCTAATGATGAAGAATCCTAATGTAAAAGCAATCCACAAAGAAATGTCTTTACAACAGGGAAAGCTTCAAGACTTGTATTCGAATTTTCTCACTAGAGCGTTTAACCAAGAACCACCTATGTCTTCTAAAGAAGCACAGCAAAACATAATAAACCGTCACAAACATCTGCTAATGGATTAATAAATCTTGATAAGTTAAGACCACTTATCCTTTACTCCCTTTTATCTAGGGAGTGCCTCTTACTTTATATTTCCAACACATAGTCACCAATTAAGTTAAAGTTATATAAAAAGTCAAAAAAGTATAAAGGATTAAGTTAGAATACGGTTAGCCAAAAGAGGGCCAACCTATTTGATAGTATTTCGTATTTAAAGTAAAGGTAAATTTTATGTATTAAAAACTCGTGAATATAATGAAATGAATTTTTAAAAAGGGAACAATCTTTCAAGATTGTCCCCTTTTATACATACATTATTATTATCTTGCAAAAACATGATTTCCAATTCTAGTTGTCACAGGTCGAGATAAAATCCATGAATTTGTAGAAGTATCAGGATTATAGAAAAACAATGAGCCCCCACCTTTACCCATTAAGGCAATTGCTTCATTAACAGCTCTTTTGGATTCAGCATCAGCTGGCTTATTAATTTCACCGTTTGCTACAGGAGTAAACGCATAATATCCATTTGATATTTGATAAATAACTCCACGGACCGAATTAGGGAACTGGTCACTTTTTACACGGTTAAGAATGACAACCGCTACTGCCACTTTTCCAGCGTACGGTTCACCTACAGCCTCTGCACGAACTAAACGTGCCATTAAATCTTTATCTGCTGCTGAAATTGGAGAGTTTGGTAGTGTTATATTTTGTCCTGCAATAAGTGGCTTACTATTATTTGCACTCATTAAACTATTTAAAGGAATACCGAAACCTGTAGATATTTTCCAATATGTTTGACCAGATTTAACTGTATATGTTGTTGCAGCCTCAGTTTGATTTGTTAATGTAAATGATGAAATGGATAACATAAGTCCAGCTGCTACTATCAGTTTTTTAAATTTATTCAAGTCAATAACCTCCTAGTAGTCGTTTCTCTGTCTACTATTAGGCTATCAGATGTAACATTCCTATTGTTTGTACAAAAAATGGAAGTGGGCAATCTAGTCCATCCAAACCCAGGCTAGTAAAGTATTAATATATCCTTAGGAAATATTCTCCACATATTTATTTCCACCTAAAAGTTTGATATTTAGTATAATTTTGGTTTAAATTTTACAACTGTTGAAGAATTGTAACAACAGAATGTTATTATCGCCATCTTCATTGGCATTTGTCACCCTTCTTTACAAGTAACAATCGAACTTTCGACATTAACATTTTAATTTTTTCCTTTTAGAACCTCACCTTCAGACTGTTTCAAAGGACAGATTTGCAGGTGGGATCTTATGCCTTTTAAATACTTCTCCCCTATCTCCACAAATACAACAAATAGCTTTAGACGAATATTTTGATTAAGTAACTATATAAGCTCCTTCCTTAAAATAATTATGCTTCTCTCATAGGAATTAACCGAAGATACCTTTAGATATTGGTACGTTCATATTAATTAACTGCTATCTCTCAATCACTCTTATATTCGTACTGTTGGCTAAATTATTATTTGTGCTGAGAAATTCACTTAAAGAAGAATGAGTTGTGTAATTTTTTAAGAAACTATTTTAAATCACTATTTTAAGGAGCTGGAGACAGTATGGACAATTTTAAGAGGTATGAGATTAGGTTGATAAAAAGTGACGAGTACGAAATTGTTATTTACTTAGCCGATCACTTATCGGAATTTGCTAATGAATTAGGCACGTTACCTAGAGAAAGAAAAGATGTAGTTGCGCTAGCAAAACAGATTATTGGAGAACGCTACCCTAATATCAAGGTTACGATGGTAAAAGTTATCATTGGTGGAATTGCAGTTACATCTCTTCCTTTAATGGGTGGGGATGAATCTTCTGTACAAGCAGCCACTTCTACAGCATCCACTAATCAAGTATCACAAGATGGCTCGATATATTATCAGGTTAATTCTGGTGACACCCTTTGGAGTGTATCGAGGAATTTTAATACAACGGTTAATAATATTAAACGAGCAAACAGTTTAACTTCTGATATCTTACAACTTAATCAGAGACTGATTATTCCAAAAGCATTCCATAAAGTAGAAAAAGGTGACTATTTAACAGTACTTGCAAGAGACTACAGAACTACGGTTAATGCTATTAAGGAAGCCAATCGTTTAACTAGTGATAGTATCCAGCTTGGGCAAGTATTGATTATCCCAGTGTTGATTGAGGGACAAACTATACTTCAACCAACAACTTCGCCCCCTACACAACCCACACAAACAAATACGTATACTGTGGTCGCCGGTGACACTTTATATTCCATTGTTCAACGCTTTGGTACAACATTAGAAGCTATACGTGCTACAAATAATTTAACTACTGACTTGTTGACAATTGGACAAACCTTGACACTACCCCCAAACACACCTGCACCAACAGCACCTATCCCGGAACAGGTTACCAGGAATTATACGGTTGTGGGAGGAGACAGTTTATCCGTGATTGCAAAGCGTTTTGGAACGACAGTAGAGGCATTGCGAAGTGCTAACTACTTAACAACGGATTTATTAAAAATTGGGCAGGTCTTAGTCATACCTAGTAGGAATACAACAACTGAAATTCCAGCAGGTGCGAATGAACAAGCTACACCAACTGCCCCATCAACGTATACAGTAGTCGCAGGGGACAATTTATGGAATATCGCGCAACGATTTGGAACTACCGTCGCACTTATTAGAAGTACAAATAATCTAGGAACCGATTTATTGCGAATTGGGCAAATACTTAACATACCAACAAGAACAAACGAGACACAACCAACACCAAGTCTTGAACCTAATGAAACTAAAACGCCAACTCCGATTACTAATACCGAAGAACGAAATACGTTTACTTATTCTGTGAAATCAGGAGATACACTTTCTGTTATCGCCCAACGGTTTGGAGTATCAGTTGATAATATTCGTTCAACCAATAACTTGAACTCAGATATCTTACAGGTAGGACAAGCTTTAACCATACCAAACGGCATTAATGCACCAGCTCAAACTAGCGAAAATACATTGACCTATTTAACACACACTGTAGTATCAGGGGATAATATTTGGGACTTAAGTGTCCGTTACGGAATTCCACAGAGTGAACTTTTACGAGTAAATAATTTAACAATCAACAGTATGCTTACATTAGGACAGAGGCTTAAAATTCCAGTTCATAATATTGCCGTAAAACAGGTTGTAAGCGAAAAGCACGGTGAATATTTGGATTGGTGGACCGAGGCCCAGTATGTTTTCACTATCGGAAAAACAGTAAAGGTTACAGATTTGGCAACAGGGAAGTTTTTCAATATTACCCGCACTATTGGTGCAAACCATGCTGACAGTGAAACGCCTACCATTAATGACACTAACATTGCTAAGTCTATATGGGGAGGTTATTCATGGACACCTAGAGCTGTTATTCTCGAAATAGAAGGTAGAAAAATTGCTGCTAGCATGAGCTTTATGCCTCATGATCGTGAATATATCGCTAATAACGGTATAACCGGGCATTTCGATGTGTATTTTGGTAACTCTACACGTCACGTAGATGGGAAACCTGACGCCTCTCACCAAGCCCAGGTTGAGCGGGCAGCAGGCCAGAGATAAGTCCAAGAGCAGGACAGCTTGGCGAAGGAGTTCTTGGTATCCCAAGATATAATCAGTCAGTCATGTCAGAGTAAAATTATGTCTACATTAACCAAAACAGCTCTTCAGTAAGATTTTAACTAAGATGGTTTCTATTCTTACTGAAGAGCTATGTATGTATTTAAAGGAAATCCCTATAATGATGACTTTTCAGCTCAAAAAAAAGAGAGCTACATAGCCCCCGAATTACTCTATATTAGCAATTTTCGAATTTGTCGTTTCCACAAGAGCTTGACCAAGCCTTGGTAAAAGAAATGATAATTTGCGAAGTAACTCATAAAATATAGAATTGTTATTAAACTAAAGATACCAACTATGTTAATAAACTTTACAAGTGGTAAAACAGTTTTTGGAAACAATACGTTTTTAGCTCTCCGCCATTTTTTATTGCGAGTATCTGACTCAAAAAATAAACGTATTCTCAAAGAAAGTTGCAACGAGTATATCAACAACATAAATTAAAGATAGTACTACCCTATCGAAGCCCAAGATAGAGTAGTATCAGTATTACTATCTGATTAACTACCTAAAGCATTTCCAATGCTACTATTTTTATTAAATGGCCTCAATATATCCAAAATAAAAAGTTTTGTATATTCCCCCTTATAATTTGCTAGTAATTATTAACACATCCAGACATTGTTTCTTTAGTTGTTTGTGGATGACATTTAGACTCTACATCCTTTGTAACTGCAACCCAATTCCCACGTATAAATTGTAAAGTCAACACCACTGCTCTAAAAGCTATATCAATACCTATTGCCAGCCAAACACCCAAAAGCCCCCACTCAAGTTGAATACCTAATAAATATACAAGTAAGGTACGAACTCCCCACATTCCTACTGCTGTTAAATACATTGGAAATTTTGTATTATTCGCCCCTTGAAAGGCCCCAGTAAGAATAAGTAGCAATGCTAGGAATGGCTGAAATACACCAGATACTTTTAACGCTATTCCAATACTTTCAACTACTTCCTGATCATCAGTAAAAAAGCTCCCTGCCCAACTTCCAAAGAGAAAGAGTAATATCCCTAAAACGGTCATTGAACCTACTGCAATCCAAATACAAAGTGTTGCATATCTTTTAGCCTCAGGAATGTTTCCTGCTCCAATTTGCTGTCCAACAAGAATTGTTGCGGCAGTCGCAAAACCATATGCAATCATATAAGAAAAAACCTCAACGTTACCTGCAATCTGGTGAGCTGCAAATACATTTGTTCCTAGAGCGACTACAAACCCAAAATAAACAATTTGGCCAAGTCTCATAACTAATCTTTCGCCAGCTGCCGGACCACCAAGAGTAGCCAACTCCCACAAGTGTTCTTTGTCCGGCTTCCAATAATCCTTTCTAAAAGAAAGGATGGGTGAACGTCTTATATAATATAGTAGTGCAAAACTGCCGATTAATCTTGCGAAGACAGTGGCTAACGCTGCTCCCATTATGCCCATTTCAGGAATTAGCCAGAACCCAAAAATAAAAACATAATCAAGTATTGCATTTACAACATTAATTAAAATACTGACTTTCATTGGGGCTCTGGTATCACCAGCTCCTCTTAGTATTGCACTTAAGACAAACATTAGTGACATAAATACAGACGGAATAGCTACAATTCTAAAGTAGAGTTCCCCTGCTTCTAATACCTCAGCCTCAATTCCCATTAGTTTTAGCAAAGGTCCCGCAAAGAAAAAGGTAACAATTCCTGTCAATATTCCAAATATAATAGCCAATATAATTGATTGTTGGGAAATATGACGTGCTTTTTCTGTTTTTTTTGCTCCTATAAAATTGGATATTCGAACATTCGCTGCAACTCCTACTGCCATAAATATAGCAAAGTATATAGCCAGTACCGCATTCGTTACGCCAACTGCTGATACTTCAGCAAGTCCAATTTTAGATACAAAGTAGGTATCAATAAAACCTAGAATCGTCTGAAAAAAATTCTCTATAACAGCCGGCAATGCTAGTATTAGTATAATTTTTATCTTTCCCTTAGTATTTTCTTTGATTTGAATATTTCCTTCATATGTTCCCAATTTATATCAACCTCCTTTTACAATTTGAGAATATGTCGAAAATAATTTTATATAATTAATGTTACCCTTTGTGCTAGCTTTAAACCTTTTCCAAAATTCTGTTTTTATGAAGGAGGTGAACTATTGCCCTTTTGCACTGATACAATTACTAAAGTTTATAGACTTAAAAATTCAAATTATAAAAAAGCTGACAATCTAGACTTGATACATACATGGGCATAAAGACCAATTAGAAGCCTAATAAGAGCATCCAAGATATCCACTAGACCCTTCTTTTATTCAGTATGAATTCAAACATTTTTGGTCAATAGTATATAAGAGTTGCCAGCATAACTCTGTAACCTCTCCTAACATAAAAAGCTAAAAGGCACTCGTCACAAGTGCGTATACCCCTCGTAATATTAATTTAAAAATAGGTTAACCTAGCAATGATTACTTCACTGTAAGAGCAATAGCATTTAAAACATTAAACAATCCAAATTACTGCATCCATTTGTTTCTCCTTCAGAAAAGATTTTATAAGATTTCAAGACGAAAACAGGC
The DNA here is from genome assembly GCF_052983275.1 of Robertmurraya sp. GLU-23. Lineage (NCBI taxonomy): Bacteria > Bacillati > Bacillota > Bacilli > Caryophanales > Bacillaceae > Robertmurraya > Robertmurraya sp. GLU-23. The sequence goes on along the minus strand of NZ_JBRKCV010000028.1, from coordinate 20,561 downwards.
TAACATTACGATAGCCTGTTTTCGTCTTGCAACCTCTAACAATATAATCAATAGTAATCACTGATTTTATAATGACTTAATACCATGCGGCTCCTACGATTATAAGTAAGATGAATAATACTACAATTAGCGCAAACCAACCCCAAGCTCCATAGCCAGCACCTGTAACAGGTGCAGCATATCCACATCCGTAACCATAACCAGTTCCAAATGCCATATAAATCCTCCTGACATTCATATTTTTATTTTATATCTTAATATCCGTATCCAACGAATGCGGCACCAACTACTATTAATAGGATAAATAGCACTACAAGTAAAGCGAACCCTGCACCATACCCTGCACCTGCAACTACTTCGCTCATTAATAACACCTCCATGTAAATTCATATTAATATATGTAACCCCCAAAAAATGAAATGGGTAGTGGCCGATTTCAGAGGTTTTTGGGCTCTTAGAATTTAATTCAATGATAATAATGCCGTCTTGACAGTTAAGGTATTAGGTGGGACAATAAATGGTTTTTTCTTGGAACTATACCTATACTATCCGAATTACCTTCCAGCTAAGAAGCGCTTCCGTTGAACCCTCTACTAACTTTCCCTTTTTTGTATTCTTTTTCATGAAAGTTGACCCTTTTTCTTAAGAATAAGGCCATCGAAACCACCAGCATTTAAATTTATCTGCAATACTCGTACTAATACTAATACATGGAACATAGCAACTGCATCGCAGGAAGATGTACCCGCATCTTTCATATAATTAAGTACATCCTTTTTAAACTCAGGAGAAATAACATGTATAGGTTTTCTTATAGCCTTCTTCCCCTGTATTTAATATAAACGGACCCCTCTTTGAATCATTGATACGAACTTAATATATCTTGAAGTTACGAATAACTATGTTTTCCCCCGATGTAAAGACGAGCAATAAACATTTTCTCTTCGGCAGTAAAATTAGCCATAAAAAACGCCCATAAATCGTTAGATTTGGTCTCTAACAATTTATGGGCAGTACAATTTGTCTATAATCTGGAACGAAATATATTTTATCTAATACCTAAAGATCTTTATTATCGTATTCTGACCTTACTTCTATCACATACGGAAAGACTGTAACTATCTCACCAAACTTAAACTCTGCCCATAACTTATACAAACCTGGTTTTTTAAATTGTGTCTGGAATGTCGTTTCATGATCTGATATTGGATGGACATGTAAAAATTGTTGAACTTCCTGATCTACTATTACAACATGTCCTAATGCCCCCAAGTATGGGGAAGGGGACTCATCCACATTAAAATTAAGAGTTATTGGCTCATCTGTTATTAAAGGTTTTGTTATTATTAATTCAACCGTTTTTCCATTAACTTCTTTTTTAAAGGTTTTATCCTTTTCTAAAGATGTTTTCTTTTGAGGTATATCCGAATTCATTTTTATTTGTAGGGGCTTTATTAAATACCCTTTTCCCAAAGGTTTTATGTCTACAAATGCTGTATATGCCGATCCCGACAATAAAATATTAGCTGTATAATCATTTGCATTTACCTTAAGCGGATGTAAGTGGTGGAATTCAGATAAATCATCACTCACTATGATTAAATGCATCATTTTTTCATGTGTTAATTCTAACTGCGGAGAGTTCCCCTCATCATCCAATAACTGAATTTTTACTGTTCCTTCTCTATATGAAATGCTTGTTTCTATTTCATCTCTTATAACATCTGGAATGTGATGATGACTATGAGTACTATGTTTATGATGACTTTGTTCCAAGATGACCCTCCTACTCTGTTACAAAATTAAATTGAATAGACTATTTAGTTTAATGGCCTTGGGCCATAATATGACTGTTGTTCATGTTTAGACTTTTTTGCGTTAATGGGTTCATTGAATGTGACTGCTCATCAACAGTTGCATCTGGATGAGACATCCACCCTAGTTGTTTCCCTAGCATATGGTATTGTTCTGCTATGTTCGATTGTTGTAATCCCATCTCTATATGCAATTGTTTTATTCTTGAATCCTTCATGTTATTTGCAGAAATAAAATTATTGTTAGCCAAAGCAGTAGCAGTGAAATGAGCATCCAGTAACATATCTATATCAGTTATACCAAGATTCACCCTATTTATTGCTTCTCTATAAAAATTAACAATTGGTGGAACTGGGGGCAAGTTAACTGACTGATTGTTTTTTGATGGATCAAGCAATTCGTTCATCACTACCACATGATTTTTTAATGTAGTCATTTGAATTTGAAGAATACTAGCAAGCCTTTCATCATTAGAGTTTTGCATATAAACTTTTACACGGCTTATTACTCCTTGATGAGCAGATAGATGGTTTGCCATTAGACCAACATCAATTGTTTTTGACATTTAAGAATCCTCCTCAGACGTAACTTATGTCTACTTTCCCCGATTTTCTAAGAAATATTCTTAATTAAAAAGACATAACTAATTAGTTATGTCCATCGGAGTACTAGCAATTAATAGCCTTTATATATTAATCTCGATATCATGCCACCGGGAGCCATCCCATTATTTGTTTGGTGGAAGGATTTAGTACCATTAATTGGCCACCTTCCCGGGTTTGTAGTTTGAAATTCAATTGAAGCCCTTCTGCCAGAAGGTACGTTCAAGGTATCTAACCATTCATTACGTAAAAAACCATCAACTTCAATTAATTGAAAATCATGTCCATGTACATGCATAGAATGTGAGGAACTAGACTTGTTTACAAACCGCATCCGTACTTTATCCCCATAATCTATATTTATTGGAGAAGTGGACGGAAATGCTTTACCATTAATAGTAAAAAAATTAGAGTTAATATCAAATTTTTCAGGTTGGAATACCCCTTTTTCTATTTTCCCTGGATGAGGTTGTGGTATTTCCCATTGTTGGAGCACCATAATAATATCTTTACTCGGCAAATAGTGTTCATTTTTAGGTAGTATAACCAGTGGACCAACTAATCCCTGTATTGTTTGTATAGGGTCCCCTGCATGATAAAAGAAAGTCCCACTTTGCCAAGCAGGAATTTGATAGGTATAACTTTCCCCGGGCTTGATCTTCGGAGTAGGCTCTATATCTGGTATACCATCCTGAGAATTGGGTTTAGATAAACCGTGAACATGAAGTGATGTTGGTTTATCTAAGTTATTAGTTACTTTAATATAAATCCAATCACCTTCCTCAACTATAATAAGAGGCCCAGGTGTACTACCATCATAACCTATCGTATCTAAAGTAACTTCATTAAGAATTTTATGTTTTATTGGTTCTACACTTAGTTCAAAGAAGCGCCCATATTGAACTTTTTTGTAAGAAGCTAATTTTCCATCCGGATATTGCAATTTACTCTCCCACTTAATCAATAATTCCACCCCCCGAAATATATATGATTTATAAAGGAGATTATGAATGCTTTTATCAGCTTTTTAGAATTATTAGGTATAGCCACTAGATTTTGGGTAAAATAATCTAACATAATTTCATTTTTATTGGGGGTCAGATAATGAAAGAACAATTATTATCAAGTAATGATCTAACCATAATCATAACAGCTATAATAATGGGATCATTGGGTAGAATACTAACAATTAAAGAAGATTATAGACAGTATCCAAGTTACCCTAATGGTTTTTTTATTCACATCATAACTGGATTTGTAGCTGCAGCGTTGGGTGCAGTTGCACTACCAGCTTTAATGACTAAAAACTTTGTTGCAGTTACATTCTTAACACTTGCCTTGCAACAATTTAGAGATGTACGAAAAATGGAGAAAGAGAGTCTTAATGATCTAGAGAATACCGAATACACATACAGAGGAAGTGCCTACATTGACGGTATTGCAAAAACATTTGAGGCAAGAAATTATATCGCTTTTACAACGGCTTTAGTCACTTCTATAGCTGTCTCCATTACACATAACTTTTCCTTAATTGATAACTTTTGGCTATGTGTACTATCTGGAATTATTGTAGGATTTGTGATTATGTTATTCCTAAAAAAGTTTACTAAAGGAAAGTCTATTGGAGACATAGCAGAGATTGAATTAGCTTCTATTCACGTTAAGGATTCTGAATTATTTGTTAATGATATTTACGTGAGTAATCTTTTGGGTACCGATAATGCTCAAAAGTTATTTCGAGAGGAAGGTTTAGCAGTTGTTATAAAACCCCACGAGAACCATTTCAGAATAAACTTAGATAATTTTGGCCAAAGGCAAGCAGCTTTATTTGAGGCTTGTAGAGCATTAGGGGTGAAACGCTATAGTTTTACCAGAAAGGATTACCTTTCAGGTCAGATAGTTATAACTTTGGTACCAATTAAAAATGAACCTAATGCACTGATTGAAGCTGTAAAAAAGTGTCCTTTGATTGAGAGTACAAAAAAAGCGCATTCTATTATGAAAGGAAGTATCTAGTTTGGGAAAAGAATCTTCAATGAAGCCAACTTACGATATACTGGCCTATCTTACTTCTAATAAAGAACGAGTAATTACAGGAAGCCCTTTAGTTATTTGGGAGAAGAATAGTGAAGAGCTTAAAGAATTGACCGGTGACCTTGCAAAGGCAATGAAAGCCGATGTTGTTAAAATGAAGAATGGAGATTATTTAGTTATTAGAGTATAGCTTTTAAATTAAGGATTTAACTTTCAAAAAAAGTACATAGAATGAAACCAACCATTTCGATATTATTGTAAGTATTATCCTACATTTAAGAAATTTAGATACTACCCTTTGATTTTTTTTGTGTATTGTAACTACCTTTTCAGTTTGTTGCATAGGTGTAAGATCCTGCCGATGAGACAGAAGAGACTTCCTAAAACCGTTTAGGTCCTTTTAATTGGCACAACAACACAACAAGAATTTTGATTTTTGGTCAACTGGTCACGGCTACAGCATCTATCAGGAGAGAACTAATTCCCCCTTAAACAAAGCTACACTTGTTCTTCGCTTTGACTTCGTAGAACTTTGACTTTCTTAAAAATTCTAAATTTTTAGTTGATTTTAATTTACTTTATAATTCTTCTCGTTATATTTAAAAGAAGAAAAATGGGAGTAAAGCTAATGCTGCGATTGTACCAAAAGCTATACCCCAGCCACCATAACCGTATCCTCTATACCCACGATATCCTCGATATCCGCCATAACCTCTATAACCACCATAACTAAATCCACCAAAGTTTCGTGATCGTTCAAGGGGTGTAAATAAACCTTGTTACGACTAACATGCTGAATGATCCCTTTATTAGTCCTGCCGTAATTGGTTCTAATTTCAACAGCTCTTCCTCTATATTTATTACACTGTGCATGATAATTTCCGGCTGACATTTTTGTTGTCACCTCCATATATTTACAAGGTATATGACATTATATGTATAAAATAGTTTACTGCAATGGACATATGTATTATGGTATAGGCGGAAATAAATTAACACTTTAAAAGTTAATCTCATCTAAACAGTGATTTTTTCATTACACCAATGGTAATAGGGAATACGATAGCAGATTAACCATATATTATTATAAACAAAACGAGAGGGAAGGGGACATTATCAGGAGTGTTTATAGGTTAACTGACAATTGAGCAAACTTTAAGACAAGAAACCGTAAAGCGAGGTCATAAAAGTGATTAAAATAAGATCGATTAAGATCAAAGAATGAGTAATACATCAAAATTAAAAATAGATTACATGAATATAAATAATATAACTATAAAAATGGGAGAATTTGAGGTAGAAGTGTAGATAAGATATGAACAGATAAAATCACTTTCATCTGTTCTTCTATGTGCGCCCGGCATGGGCATATTAGAATAGACAATTTTAAACAACAAATTGATCAAATCGATGAGCAAACTGCCACCGATTTCTCTCTTTCAGAAGATATAGATGATACACTCTTAGAAATACTCGAAAAACATGAAGAACTAAAAAAGGTTTATAAGGGTAAATTGGGTTTTCGTATTTTTAGATGTACTTAATTATGAAGGCACGTCTTCAGAGTATATATCAATTAGTTCTATCATTTTATTCCTATGTCACTGACATCTAAGATGTCGAACAAATTTACAAAATCACATTGAACAAATATTAGAAGGTAATGTTCTAAACCGATAACTGAATAATATACAGGTGATAGTAGAGAATAACTCTGTATTTAAAATCATTGGAGGTTTTAATATTGGGTATTTTATCTACTTCACCAAAAAACATGGATCATTGTATTGAAGTGTGTATTAAGTGTGCAAGAGCTTGTGAGGAATGTACAATCGCTTGCTTACAAGAACCTGATGTACAAGAAAGGATTCAATGTCTTCAAATGCTAAATGATTGTGCTGAAATTTGCCTACAGTCAGTTTCTTTCATGAGCAGAAACAGTGATTTTGCAGCTCAACATTGTCAGCTTTGTGCTGCTATTTGTGAAGCTTGTGCAGTGGAATGTGAAAAATTCAAAGATGACCATTGCCAAGAGTGTGCTAGAATTTGCCGTGAATGTGCAGAACTTTGTAGAAAAATGGCATAAATATTATAAACCCCCTTCACATGTGTTGGGGTTTCTTGATATTAATTTTACAGCGTCAATTTTTTTCTTTTATTATAATTAGCATGACCAACTCATCCTAATTAAACCCTATCCCTCACTTCATCATTATTAAGAGTTTTTCCTTAGTCCTCTCTTGTTCTGGAATGATCTCTGTTAAGAATTTTAATTGAAAAAGAAATTATATAAAATAGGTCGAATAAACAAATTATATAAATAACTAAATACAGGAGAAGAGGCCAAATGCAGAAGTTTTTTACAAGTTTTCACCAGACTCAAAAAGACCATTTTATTTATTGGTGCGAAAAAACATTGTGGCATTCAAAATTTTGGATTTTGCTTATACTTGCAATTCTTCCATGGTTATTTTGGTTTTTATTTCGAAAAAGAGGAAGTGAAGCAAGACTTTTATTGTCAGGGGGATTTGTGGCAATTATCTCATCATGGTTTGATTTTTTGGGGATATCATTGGGAATCTGGAGTTATAACGCAATGTTATTACCAACCATCCCCTCCTTTTTACCATGGGATTTTTCTCTACTTCCCGTTATTACTATGTTTTGGTTACAATATAAACCATCTTTAAATCTTTATTTTAAGGCAATAGTTTATTCTGGACTAACGGCATTTTTAGGTGAACCTTTATCTGAATGGATTGGATTGTATAATCCAAACACTTGGTCTCCTTTTTACTCCTTTCCTATTTACTTTTTGATTTATCTCGTTGCATACCGCATAAGTAAAACAATTAAATTTAATTACCTATAGTACTTGTATTAATGTGAAGATTATGATTATAAATTGTTGCTATGCAAAAGTTGCTCAAACCCTTTTTAACATGAATATGCAACAACAACGGGAGAAAATATGGCACCGCGGTACCCTCCTGGACTTGTTTAGGAGTTTGAATTCACAGATGAAGCTTTTATATTTCAGACATCTATTATTCATGAATAATGTAATTTGAATGACTAACGACTGTTTTATTATTTGCATAGTTTAATTTACTAGCATCGTCATATGATATTTCAACAATCACACTATTATCTCTCACACTTTCAACTAACCCTATTAAAAGGTACCCTTCTCTAACAAACTCAATCTGATCATTGATTTTCACTTTAGTTTTTTTCATGAAATCACTCCTATAAATGAAAACATAAAGGAAATTTTCCTTAATAATAATAAATTGAAATTCAGTCTTATTCCGTATAAATATAAGTTTAATTTAAATCAAGTTTTAATCTAGTTTTCCATATGATGAAATTTTGGTCCATTCCTTTCCTCTATTTAATGAAAGGAAAATGTCATCCCTTAATGTTGTGATAGTAATTTCCTCTCTATTTTTGGGGTTTGAAGATATATTTGTTATTGGATTTTCTTTTAGAAGTTCTGGCAAAGGGATCTTGCTAACTTGACTTGAATTCATACTCATTTCATTCAAGAAAACATCCTCTCCTTCAATTGATGAATAAAGAAGCGAGTTTTCCTCTACATAGACAGTTGTAATCATATTTGGTTCGCTAAGGAGCTTGAAATTATCACCGAAATCACTTGAATAAAACAGACCCTCTTTTGTAGAAACTGCTAGAATATTAGGTTCTGAAGGGTGCGCAGCAATCCTTGAAACTGCTTTGGTGTTAAGACCATAGAGTAGGCTTTGTGTCCATGTAACCCCCATATCAACTGAGTAGTACAGACCTTTATTTAATTTTTGATTGGGTATTTCATTAATGACATATAGACTTTGCTGATTGTAGCCGGCAGTGAGGTGGCTAAAATCTGTTTCACCATAAAATTGCCAAAATTCTATAGATTTGCCTTCATCGACACTCCTTACAATACCCAGTGGAGTTTTGATGTTTGAGTTAGAAGATTCGTAACCACTTGAATAAAATCCGTTACTCATTGCTTCAAATGCAATGTAATCGTGTTTATTATATCTGTCTTCAAACCAATTATCGTCAACATATTTAACTAAACCTTCATGTGTTGCAATATACAACTCACTCTCATTTCCCACATAACCTATACCATGTATATGGCTAATTTTTATTTCCTTTGCTGGTTTAAAGGAGGAGATTAATGTATTTTCTTTTGTACAACCTACTAAAAAGATGCCAATCAAAGTTGTTAAAAGAATCCCTACTTTCATCTATACATCTCCCTATGTTTATTATTTAGAATCTAGCAATACCTGTAAGGCATAAAAAAAATCAAAAAAGACTTGCTTAAAGAATGATCTGTTCTTTATTCGGAAATTCATCTATATTTTTCCAATCTAATTAGAATAACTTTAACTGTAAACACGGTATTTATAGTTTTATTGTTCCGAAATTTCCACTAAAAAATATGTATAGGAATTTTTCATTAATGTGAGTGCACATCCATTATAATGTATAATTTTGGAGAAAATGTGGAGAAAGAAATATTTGTTTTAACGACTCTAATGCAATTGAAAAACTTTCTTTATAACACTGAAATATATATTAATAATCAATTGATAACAATTTCTGCATAATTTCTTGAAAATCTTACAGTAAAATAAGGTGATATGACGAAATGGGTGATTTTTCTTGAAAAAGCTTTCAGTTAAGCTAGGTATTGTCTTTTTCTTTATTATTTTCGGACTCGAAACTTTTATGTTTTTTTTCCTTCATTCTGCATTGGTTGATTCCAGGGTTAAGGAGGAAATTTATGCATTACAAACTAGAGGAAACTCTCATAGGGCCATTCTTGAAATGCATTTTGATACACCAACTCTTAACCATGTTGCCCTAATGGAATCTGAAGCAGATACTGACGTGGTCATAACTGATGCCTCCAATAAGATTTTGGCATCTTCGGCTGAGAGTCAACATTTTTACAAATATATTAAGAAACAACCCACGAGCCTTCCACGCCAAGGGAGAATACTCGAAGAGAATTGGAGGAAAAAACCATATATTTCAACAGTAACTCCAATAAAAACAGATGAACAGGTCATAGGGTATGTTTATATGTTCCAGGACACAGAATCTGTCCAAACGTTAATCAAACGTTTGAACGACCACTTCCTTTTAGCTGGATTGATATTGGTCATATTAACCTTTATTATTATCATTCTGCTTTCAAAAGCACTTACCAAACCACTAATTGAAATGAAAGAGGCTACGTCCAAAATCAGCAAAGGAAACTTTCTAGTCACTCTTCCGAAAACAGGAGATGATGAACTTGGTGACCTTGGAAAATCAATTGAGTTGCTCGCAAAGGAACTTAATTATCTCACACGTGAACGAAATGATTTTCTTGCAAGCATCTCGCATGAACTTCGAACGCCGTTAACGTATATTAAAGGTTATGCAGATATAGTTTTGAAACGGAAACTCTCAGAGGAAGAGAATCAAAAATACCTTCACATCATCCTTGACGAGACAAAACGGCTATCCGATTTGATCAAGGATTTGTTCGAACTTGCAAAAATAGACAAAAATCAATTTGTTATTCAAAAACAAAAAATTAACATTGGGGAGTTTTTAGCGAAAATTGATCAAAAGCTATCCCCCGCTTTTGGTGAAAAGAATATGACGCTCCATATTTTCTGTACTGAGGATGCCAATTTATTCGCGGATCCCCTTAGATTGGAACAAATCATTTTTAATTTACTTGATAATTCTATTAAGTATTCTCCTGAAGGAGCCCGAACAGATTTGATTGTTTCCAGAAAAAAACATAAAGTCCAAATCACGATTAGTGATAATGGAAAAGGGATCCCAGAAGAAGATATTCCTTATATTTTTAACCGTTTCTACCGTGTAGATAAGTCCAGAACCCGCTCTCTAGGAGGAACAGGACTCGGGCTTGCGATAGTAAGAGATTTGGTACATGCACATGGTGGCACTATTGAAGTAAAGAGCAAAGAAAATTCAGGCACGGAATTCAATTTGATTTTTAGGGGCTAAAACATGGAAAGCTTATTGTTTGTTGTCTTAAACCATGTAGTATTGACTTATTTTTTTATATAACAATTTAATGAAAATATTCGCAATACTAGGTTTGTGAGCTGAGCTGACGAAATTCGCCGTGGTTACAAAGGGGTTAATGAAAATAGAAATGGAAGAATATTTACTCGAGTGGTTACCTAAAAATCCTATACTTATAGTCTTAATTAGTTTGACTCTAAATATCATTGTTGCCGTCTCGGGTGTGCTTCCGAGCGCCTTTCTTACTGCTGCAAATATTACTCTATTTGACTTTAGATCAGGTCTCATCCTATCCATAATAGGCGAAGCTGTAGGAGCAATAATTAGTTTTATCCTTTATCGAAAAGGACTGTCCAAACTAACAAGCCATGTTCAACTCAACAATAAGCTATTAAAAAAGCTACAAGCCACAAAAGGTGTTGAGGCCTTTCTTTTGGTAGTAATCCTAAGAATAATGCCTTTTGTTCCCTCCGGGGTAGTGACCTTGGCTGCTGCATACAGCAAAATGGCACTAATATCTTTCTGCCTTGCTAGCACATTAGGAAAAGTACCCGCTTTGTTTATTGAAGCGTACAGTGTTGATAGACTTCTTGACTTAAGTACAGAGTGGCAGATTTTCTCATTAGTATTGGGACTTTCAGTATTCACTTTGTATTATTGGGTAAGAAAAAGAAAGCATGCCTAAAAATACTTTACCTTAACCCGAGCGAGATTATCCTCATATACCTGGTATGCCTACAGCCGATGCTCTGTCCACAGCACCGGCCCCTCCGGAAGCATAAAGAAAATTGATATCTCGCTAACCACTGTTTAAAGCACACCAAATGATAAATATAGTTAGAATAAATTTATTGGTTATCTTTGAATATTTCACCAAGTTCCCCCATTAAATTAAATTATCCTCATGTTTTGTATAAGAAAAATTTGATAAATTTCCATTACATAAACAATAAAAAAGATTGAATTCCCATTCCTCCTTCAAAAAACACGTCAAACAAAAAATAAATTTGTTTAAAAAGTAAATGTTCACATAATTGTCACTCTTTTTCGATAAAAAATAGATACTTTTTAATTACGATTGTCGTTGAAAAGTTAAAAGGGAGGAATTGGCTTGAAAAAAAAGGGGTTCTTATCACTACTATTTTTAGGTTTGGTTTTACTGCTTGCAGCATGTAGTGGAAATGAAAGTAGTGAGCCAAATAATAATGAAGAAACTGCAGAAAATCAGACAAGTGAACAATCAGAAGATACGGGTTCTCAGGATGCTTCAACTATTAATATCACAGCAAGTAACTGGGAATTTGATCAGTCAGAAATTACTGTTAAAGCCGGTGAAGAAGTGAACATTGCTCTTACAAATAGTGAAGGATATCATGGACTAGCAATTGATGAATTTGATATTGATATTCAAGGAGATGGGATGGCGACATTTACACCTGAAGAACCAGGTGAATATAAGATATATTGTAGTGTTCCGTGTGGTAATGGACACGCTACCATGGTGACAACCTTAATTGTAGTATAAACTGTACTTAACAGTATTAGTTATCCATAAGGGTTTTATCCTACTAATACTATAATAGTTAAGTAGCTCTTTGTATGTAATAAATATAAGGATTTATTATGGTTATTATGGAAGTAAAATTCTGATTCTTTGACCCTTTCTTCCATTAGTAAGTTTACCTACACTGTGTGCCATCTGTAATGGAAGTAAAATTTGTAACATGGTTATTAAAAAAATCCTATAAAGAGAAAAAGGTATCCAACTAAATATTTGGATACCCTCTCTCTTTTATGATAGGGAAATGGATGTCAAGTGATTAATAATATCTTGCTCAGTCAAAGTACCTGTTATAGAATCAACTATTTTTCCTTCGGCATCTATTAAAATAGTGGTTGGAATTGGACCAATGTTATATAAATCTACTATTTCACTTTTACGGTCCATAAGGATTGGAAACGATAATCCATGCCTCTCGACAAATGTAGAAACCGAAAGATCACTCTCTCCTATATTTACTGCAAGAATCTCAACATTCTTCTCTTTGAATTTAGAATATTGGTTCTCCATATAAGGCATTTCTTTTTCACATGGTTTACACCAGGTTCCCCAGAAGTTTAGAAAAACTCCCTTGCCTTTTAATTCGGATAGTCTTACTTCCTTCCCATCAAGTGTTTGTAAAACAAAGTCAGGTGCATCCGAACCTTTTTTAATATCGCCTTTTTCTTTAGTGAAATTAGCATATACTGTAAAAACAACTGCAAATAAGAGAACACATAAAATAACAGTACGGAAAACTTGTCTTTTATTTTTCAAGAAACTCCTCTCCTTACTCACTATGCAATAAAAATCAATTACAAAATATTTTTTCACAAACCAGTAAGACTTTCAGATTTCAAAGTACCCTTTGTTATATTATCTAATTACTTTTTTTAATCTTTGATTGATAGTTGAAAGGCTTTTACAATTATTCCATCATCCGCGGGCTGAAAGTCATATTTTGGTATCCTCACAAATCCAAGTCGATTATATAGCCTCATGGCGGTTATCATAAAATCTGCTGTATGTAAACCAACATGTTGGTAACCTTTCGTTTTCACTCTAACTATGCATTCTTTTATTAAGGCTTCAGCAATCCCTTGACCTCTATATTCCTCATTAACAGCGAGCATTCTTATTTCAGGATAATCTAACATATTAGTAAACCCATCATAGACATTTGATTTTGAAGGGAATATAGCAACACTTCCTACTATTTTACCATCTAGTTCAGCGGCTAATAGTTCTACATCTGGTTGTTCGTCAGTGTCCGATGAAATTGCTTTCTTTAGACTTCCCAATGCCCTTTAGGTATACTATTTTCATGTTCTTCATATGCCTTAACTCTTTCCCTTCGAATTATTTCAACTTCATTGCTTGCAGCCTTTCGAATTTTTACCATTTGTATACGCTCCTCTTTTTCAATCAAATTTTTAATATAAGTGGATTATAAAGTCTTAGATACTGATAAAAAATCTAAAAATCTATAAATATCAACCCAATATTCCAGTGTCCACTACTTGTTGCTCTTCATCCTATGAAACAAAATAGGATATATTTTTTTCAACTGTTTGTTTGTAATGAAAAAGCACCCCAAAAAAATAAAGGGTGCTTTAAGGGGGTGTCCTAGATTTTAATCATATCATCTACTTTTGCAGAAACTATGGATTTTTAAACATATTTAAAATTAATATAATTAATACAAGTGTATTGTTTCTATAGGAATCCTTCCAAATTTATATAAAAACTTTCTTAGAAAAAAGTAAAGGAAGTTAATATAGTTTTAGTTCATATTTTCCCTAGAATGTACATACAGATTTACTAGACAAAAAAATACATTCTACTAGAATTCTAAAAAATTTAAAGTCTAGTTTCACTTAACATTCATCTTAATAATTAATTAAAGCAAAAGAAACTTGGGGGAATCAAATTGAAAGCCTACATTATTAATAAACCATTTATCGTTATTACACTGATTTTTGTATTTTTGTTTATATTTAGTGAAAGAATCTATGCTCAAGAGCATTCATATCAGGAAATAAATGCGGATTCTTATATAGTAATTGATAGTAAAACTGGTGAAATCATAATAGAAAAAAATAAGAATAAACAACAATTTCCTGCAAGCATAACCAAAATAATAACTGCTATTATAGCTATTCAGGAACGAGATATAAATGAAACGGTAACAATTTCTGAACACGCACAGAATACGGAAGGTACCAGTCTCTCGTTAATAGCTGGTGATAGATTCTCTTTAAAGGATCTACTATATGGAATTATGTTACATTCTGGTAACGATGGTGCTGTAGCAATTGCTGAACACATCTCCAATAGTGAAATGGAATTTGCAAAGAAAATGACGTCTTTTGCAAGATCAATTGGAGCGAATAATACCCAATTTACAAATGCAAGTGGACTCCCTAATAACAATCACTATACTACAGCGTATGATATGGCAATTATTACTCGATATGCAATGAAGAACAGTGTTTTTAAAGAAATTGTACAACATAAACAGTATACCTGGGATAGTCATTTCTGGAGAGATGACTTAATGGAACATGAAAAGATTGATGCCTCAAAATTAGGGATACAATGGGAAGGCGATCCGAAAATTGTTAATCATAATCTTTTACTTGATTTGTATGAAGGAGCGACCGGGATTAAAAATGGGTTCACTCATGAAGCAAGGTACACATTAGTAGGTTCAGCTAAAAAAAATGGGACGGAATTAATTGCCGTACTTCTAAAATCTAAGGATTCTGATACAGCTTACAAAGACATGACTAACCTGTTAGATAGTGGGTTTAAAGTAATTGAGGAGAATTCAAATAATTTAGCTGTCAACCAAGAAGATGAATTATTACGTAATCAGGGACAATTGAGTAGCCCAGAAAAAGAAACAGTCAAAAAACAAAGTAATATTAAAGCCATGATGAATAATTTCTACACATTACCATTGACGGTGTTAATAGTTTCTTTGATTATCCTACTTATAATAAAAAGAAAGCAAAATAGGTGTTTTTAATATTGGTTTGATACTAATTTAAACTATAGTTTCTTTTAAGAATAAACTAACAATCATTCCTTTTAGATCATTTGAATAGGCTTTCCATTCCCCATCAACTAAGGAGCGTTTATCTCGCTCCCCTCTCCTTTTATTTGTTCTTGATTGAAGAATTCAAATTAATTTTATGTATTTTACCCTCTTTTAAATTTTTGTGGGAAATTCATAATTTCTGCAACTATTTTTGTTACCATCAACAATATGAAAAATATTGGAGGTGGCTTCGATGAAGCTTAAATATGTAGCTTTTCTTTTTTTCTTAGTCCTTATATTAGGAGCATGTTCTAACCAAAGCAACACTGATGAAGGTACAAAGAATGAGGAAAAACCAAACACTACAGGAGTAGAGACAACCAGTACCCAAGTACTGACAGGCAATGAAATTTCATTAGTTGCAAAAGAAGCAGATCACCAATTAACTACTGACGTAAAAGTAGATGCTTGGACTTTTAATGGTTCTGTACCTGGTTCACAAATACGTGTTAAAGAGGGTGAACAAGTAAAGATTACATTAAAAAATGAATTGCCAGATCCTGTATCAATACACTGGCATGGTCTTCCAGTTCCTAATGAGATGGATGGTATACCAGGCGTAACTCAAAACGCTGTTCAGCCTGGTGAAACATTCACTTATGAGTTCACAGCCTCAGTAAAAGGGACATATATGTACCATACTCACCAGGACGGTGTAAAACAGCTTGATAAAGGTCTTTATGGATCCTTTATCGTTGAGCCTGAAGAAACAACATATGACCGAGATTATACTCTCATGCTTGATGAATGGATGAGTAATCCAGATGAAGCTTCAATGGAAGAAATGGGAGATATGGAGGGTATGGATCATAGCAACATGTCTGGCATGAGTTCCGAAGACAATACAGAAGAAAACGAAGATCGTAGTGACGGTGGCATGGAAGCAATGGAACACAGTATGGATAGCTATGACATCTTCACCATTAATGGAAAAAGTGGGGATTTGATTGAGCCTCTTAAGGTGAAGGAAGGCGAAAAGGTTCGAATTCGTCTAGCCAACATAGGATTCATGTCTCACAAATTCCATCTACACGGACACAAGTTTAAAGTGGTAGCTATCGATGGGCAAGAATTAAATGAACCACAGGAAATCGAAGATGAATTATTAACAATTGCACCTGGGGAACGGTATGATATTGAATTTGTCGCTGATAATCCAGGTGAATGGTTCCTAGAATGTCACGGCGACATGGAAGGCACGGATGGTATGAAAACAAAGATTCAATACGAAGGAAATACGAAATCAACTGATGAATCTAATCAAAGTGAAAACCTTCCAGAGTTCACTTTCACTAATTACGGTGTTGCAAAGGATGGAGAATTTACGCTAGACCAAAACTTTGATTTAGAGTACACCATGAATCTGAATACAGAAATGGATAATAGTGAGATGGTGTATACCATCAATGGAAAAACCTTCCCTGATACAGAAAATATAGTGGTTAAAGAAGGTGACAACGTCAAGGTTAAGTTAGTTAATAATTCGGAATCAGATGATCATCCAATGCATCTTCATGGACAGTTCTTCCAAGTTCTTAGCAAAAATGGTAAGCCAATCGAGGGCTCTCCTATCATAAAAGATACAATTAACTTAAAACCTGGTGAAGAATATGAAATTGCATTCAAGGCTGATAATCCAGGAAACTGGCTTTTCCACTGTCATGACTTGCATCATGCTTCAGCTGGTATGGTAACGTTAGTATCGTATGAGGGCTTTAAGCCAACCTTCACACCTGATCCAGAAGCTGGAAATAAACCAGAATAACAGTACTAGCGGTCGCTTAAATAGTGACCGCTTTTTTTGATATTAAGAGAAATGAAAGCAAATATTAGTTAGCTACAAACAAAAGCCTTCAGTATTTAATATATCTGAAGGCTTTTGCATTGCTAGTCAATATATATACAGAGTTCATTTTTTTTGTAACAAAAAGACATACTTTATTGAATCTTCCCATCCTCTACAAGTAGATTCCATTTATTTGATCCATCAGTTGACTGATATATATTACCGTTAAATGTAACAATAAAGAACTCTGATTCTTTTTTAGGGTTCTGAGCAATGTACATGATCGCATCCTCCTTTAATTCAGGAAGCGATAAATCCTCTTCAGCCCCTCCTTGTAACGTTCGTTTTACAAGTACCGCGCTCCCATTATATCCTCCATAGAATAGGGCATCCTCTGTAAAGTACACTGAGGTTCCTTGGAGTCCCTCACTGATCAGGGTAAAACTCTCTGCCTTATCCTCAGATAGATATACTCCCTGCATACCTACAGCCGCAACTAAATTAGCATTTGTTGGATGCACGGCAATGCTTAAGATTTGGTCTTCCAACCCCTTTGCACTGACTTTTTTCCACGTTTTAGCCATATCCTCACTCAAATAGAACGAATTTTCTTCCATCAAAGAATTCTTTTGACCATTTAATAAAACTATTGTTTCATTCTTAAAACCTACTCCCATTGCATGAAAGTCGGATTCACCTTCAAGGGTAAGGGACTCTAAAGTTTGCCCCCCATTAGTCGTTTGAATTATCCCAACAGGATTTGGTAGAGTGGAGTCAGAACCTGGATGACCGCTTGATAAGAATCCATTTTCAGTAGCATTAAAGCCCATATAATCATTATTCTCCTCTTTTGTCTTATACCAGTTTCCATTATCGAAAACTTTTAAACCATCATGAGCTGCAAAATAAACGGCACCCTGATTCCCTGCATATCCCATTCCATGGATATGGTCAATCTTTCCATCGAATAACTCATAAAAATTATTGGAAGCAATACTAGTTGAAGAATTTCCAGTCTCTTTTGTTTGCTCATTACTACTTTGTCCTTCTCCAGTGTCCTCCTGATTACATGCTGTCAATGCAGTAATCATTACAAATGCTCCTAAAACAATTAATATTTTCTTCATTTTTGTCATCTCCTAGATATTCTAAAATTTATTAATATCAAACTCCGATCATTATATTGAAACAGAGGCCCTAGCTCTACAAGAATACCTTTTTCTCTCTTAGTTTGGTATATTAGATTACCGTCTTTCTTTATTAGTTTTCTTCTTAATTCTAGCTTTAATTAATTAATTGTTATATCCCCTTCCTTAACCTCTTCCAATGCTACTTTTATCTGATTTTTATTAACATATTTTTCTCATCTAGTTCTTACTTCTTACCCACTAAGAAAGTTAAATCCTTAAGTACCAAAAATTTTTTTGCCTTTCTTAACCTCATTGTTTGAAGTTCTTTTTATTCTTTCAACCCCCAAATAAAAATCTAATTTTTACTATATCGTTAAATTATCGAGAAAGTGTGCAGGCAAATATTCTTCACCATTTGACTAACACATATTTAATCAATAGAAGCCTATATAAAAAAACATTCGTTGCATCAACAGAAGTAAATTAATAAAAGTCATACATTTTCTATTTGTATTAATTTTTTCTCCTTAGTATGAGAATGAATAGGGACTTTAAACTCAAACGTTCAAGAAATGTTGTGACTATCTTCATATTTTTTGGACATTTTTATTATATTCTTAGGATAAATACTATAAAGGAGAAAACATATATGAAAATGAATCTTCAAAAGAAAATGTTTGGCGGTTTTTTTATAATAGTTTTACTGTTAGGATTGGTTTCAGCTATTGGATTATATGAAATTACCTCTGTTAATAAATTATATAGTGACCTGGTGGATGAACGCGCTCTAAAGGCAATGATAACAAAAGACATGATGTCCACGGTAAATGGACAGCAAAAGTCTTTTATTAGTTATCTTCTTACTGGAAATGATGAGGATTTAAAAGCTTATCAAAATGCAGAAAAGGACTATGAAGAATTAAAAAACACACTAGGATCTCTCATATCCTCTGATGCAGAAAAAGAGCTTTTCGTAGAAATGAATGAAATGAATGCTCATTATGCAGAAACTGCAGTTCAATTACTCACACTTAAAAGAGAGAACAATATAGAGGAATATACTCGCATTGCTTCTGAACAAGGTGCGGAGCATGGAGATGAATTCATGAGGTCTGCCTCAGAAATGGCTAATTTACAGGAGGAACTGTTAGAGAAGGAACATCAGACTACAACACAAAAGGTTAAGAATATAAAAATACTAACTTTAATTATTAGCTTAATAGCTCTTATATCAGGTATTTTCATTGCACTTTATATGGGTAGGATTATAACAAAACCCGTTTTGAAAATTGCCCGTGTAGCCGAACAGATTGCGGAAGGAAACCTAACCATTGATGACCTAATGATTAATAATAGAGATGAGATTGGAGATCTAGCCCTTTCTTTTAATAAAATGAAGAAAAATCTCCATAGTTTAATCCAGCAGGTCGCCCTTAGTTCAACAGAAGTAGCTGCTTCTTCCCAAGAACTTACCATAGTTGCAAAGGAGACAACAGAGTCAGCAAATCAAATAGCAGCCTCTGTCCAGGAAGTATCTATTCGATCTGAAGCAGCGTTGGAAGGAACAAAGGAGAGTGTAAAAGCTATGGGGGCAGTTGCAAGTGATGTACAACGAATTGCTGAAACGGCCACTATGGTTTCTAATTCATCCGTTAGCGCCTCTCAACAAGCTAATAAAGGCAATGAAGAAATACAAAAGGCAGTATACCAAATGAATTTGATTGATCAATCCGTCCGAAATATTGCCTCTGTTATTGAACAATTGGGATCAAGGACTTCTCAAATAGGAGAAATTATCGATGCCATTACCGATATTTCATCTCAGACTCAATTATTAGCTTTGAACGCTACTATTGAATCCGCGAGGGCTGGGGAACATGGAAAGGGTTTTGCAGTGGTAGCAAATGAAGTACGCAAATTGGCGGAGCAATCGGCTGAATCTGCAGATATGGTAGCTAAGCTTATTAAAGGGATACAGGACGATACCGTATCCGCTGTTCAAGTAATGAGCAGGGGGACAAAAGAAGTAAACACAGGGTTGCTGATGGTAACCAAAGCGGGCGAGGCCTTTCAAACTATTTACGCAGCTATTCAAGATGTAGCAGAACAAACACAACAAGTATCGACTGCTTCTCAACAAATCTTTAAGACCACCAAACAAGTGGCAGCTTCTGAGGAAAATGTAGCAAGACTAGTCAATCAGTCTGCAGGGAATGCACAAACAGTTGCATTATCTTCTCAACAACAATTAACCTCTCTAGAGAATGTTGCATCCTCAGCAGACTCATTACGTAATATGTCCGAGACTTTACAAAAAACAATAAACAATTTTAAGATTTAAACAAATGAAGAGGTGCCCTTAAACTGGCACCTTTGTCAAGGACACTATAAAAAAAGAGACTAAGCAGCTAAAAGATGATTCCTAAATTGAATAGGAGTCATCTTTTTTAAATTCCATTGATAACGATAGTTGTTATAGTAAACC
>NZ_JBRKCV010000027.1:0-38428 GCF_052983275.1 Robertmurraya sp. GLU-23 | reverse complement strand
GTATTTGATAATAAATTCTAATTTTTCTTGTGCTGAATATGCACTTTTCGCCATAAAAAAAACCCCCAATAAAGTAAACAGATTTTTTATTATTTCATCTGTCTACTTTATCGGGAGCATATCAATTGCATACGTCTTTTCTTTATGTCATTTACAGTGCCGTTTTGTACCTTCAAGAGGGTCCGCACTTATCGGTTGAGCTGATAGACGGAGAGATTCCGCTTAATTATTAATTATTATTAAAAAAGAGCTTAAATAAACGGAGAAATTCCGCCTATTGGCTCGAAAAAGTCAAAAAGGAGCGATTTTTCTTTGCATAATCGGAAAAACTCCCCTTATTTACCCCGAAACGAGGCTCCATTCAGCATCTAACCGGAAAATCTCCGCTTATTCTACTTTTGCTAGTTACTCAATTAAGGACAAAACATTTTATTTATAAAGAGTTTAGTTTGTTATATGAACCCAGTGAAATCTACTATTGTCATAAAATTTTCACAACTCAAGAAACCCATTTGTACCAAGTAAAAGAGAGGTATTAATTTGGGTAAAATTTCAATTTTTCATGAAAAACATTCTCAATAAGGTTGACACTAATTATGTATAAATATATGATAGAGCTTGTGATAATGATTCTCATTATTAGATTTATGATAAAGAGGAGAGCCGATGAAGAAAAGATACTTACTACTTGCGTTACTTATTCTTTCAGTTCTATCTCTTTTTGTAGGGGTAAGCAGCATTTCTCCAAAGATGTTACTTGACTTTCAATCAGAAGAAACTGAGATCTTTTTAATTAGTCGCGTTCCAAGGTTAATTGCTATATTGCTAGCTGGAGCTGGGATGAGTATTGCTGGTTTGATCATGCAGCAATTAAGTAGAAACAAATTTGTTTCACCGACAACCGCTGGAACATTAGATGCGACAAGGCTAGGAATTCTTGTATCGATGCTATTTTTTGCGAATGCAACGATGCTTCAAAAGATGGGAATCGCCTTTGCCTTTGCTTTAGCAGGGACATTTCTATTTATGCAAATCCTGGACAGAATTAAGTTCAAGGATGCTATATTTATCCCATTGGTCGGACTCATGTTCGGAAATATTTTATCATCGGTTGCTACGTTCTTTGCGTATCGGGCAGATGTGATTCAGAACATGTCCGCTTGGCTACAGGGAGATTTTTCAATGATTATGAAAGGGCGCTACGAACTGTTGTACATAAGTATACCGGTGTTATTAGTAGCTTACTTATATGCTAATCGCTTCACAGTTGCTGGTATGGGTGAGGATTTTTCCAAAAACCTCGGTCTTGCCTATAAGCGAGTCGTGAATATAGGTTTGGTATTAGTGGCTCTTATTACGGTGACTGTGGTTCTTACAGTCGGAGTTATTCCTTTTTTAGGCTTAATTATTCCGAATATTATTTCTATTTTTAAAGGAGACCATTTGCAAAAGACCTTGCCTCATACGGCCTTATTAGGAGCAATCTTCCTTCTAATAACTGATATTCTTGGCCGAGTCATTATTTACCCTTATGAGATATCTATCTCTTTAATGGTCGGTGTGATCGGCAGTGGAATCTTCCTATTCTTGCTGTTCCGGAGGAAGGCGTATGCATAACTCAACCAAGAATATATTACTGACTGTGGCTGCAATAGCCGTTTGTGCTCTTTATTTATTTCATGATTTGAATGGAAGTTATGATTATGCTCTTCCAAGAAGAGGATTCAAGGTCATTGCGATGATTTTAACAGGGGTGGCTATCGCTTATTCCACTGTTGTATTTCAAACGATTACCCACAACCGAATCCTCACTCCGAGTATTATGGGGCTAGACTCCCTTTACATGCTTATCCAAACCGTGATTATTTTCTTCTTGGGTTCCACCCATTTTACGGTTACGAACAAGCAAGTGAATTTCGGAATTTCAGTGGTAGCGATGATTGTTTTCGCACTATTACTCTATCGATTTCTTTTTAAGAAAGGAAATCAACCAATCTACTTTTTGTTGTTGATTGGAATTATCGTAGGGACATTTTTCTCGAGCATCTCGACATTCTTACAGGTATTGATTGATCCGAATGAATTCCAAATTGTACAAGATCGAATGTTTGCAAGCTTTAATAATGTCAATACCGATATTTTATGGATTGCCATAGGGATTATAGGATTATTAATTCTTTATGCTTGGCGATATACTACTTATTTAGATGTGCTGTCTCTAGGTAGGGATAATGCTGTTAATTTAGGTGTCAATTATGATTCATTAGTAAAGAAAATGCTCATACTTGTTGCTGTGTTTATTTCCGTCTCAACCGCACTTGTCGGACCGATTACGTTTTTTGGATTGATTGTAGCTAACCTGTCATATCAATTGTTTGGAACCTATAAACATAAGATTCTGATCAGCGGAGCTGGTTTGATTAGTGTCATTGCCCTTGTTGGTGGTCAATGGGTGGTAGAAAGAGTCTTTACTTTTTCAACGACACTTAGCGTTATTATCAACTTCATTGGTGGAGTGTACTTCATTTATTTACTGCTAAAGGAGAGTCGATCATCTTGATCCAAGTTCAAGCCCTTTCGAAGTTTTATGGAAAAAAGAAAGTCGTAGAAGATGTAACGGTCTCGATTCAAAGAGGAAAGATTACTTCTTTTATCGGCCCGAACGGAGCAGGAAAGTCCACTCTGTTATCGATGGTCAGTCGTCTTTTAGATGCAGATACAGGTGAGGTGCTCATTGATCAATCGAATATTAAAAAGATGAAATCGAATGATTTTTCAAAAATTGTATCGATCTTAAAGCAATCGAACTATATGAATGTTCGTTTAACCATTCGTGAGTTGGTTTCATTCGGTCGCTTCCCATATTCAAAAGGTCGCCTAACGGCTGAGGATGAGAAAATGGTTGATCAAGCAATCGAATATATGGCGTTAAAGGACATGGAAGACAGATACTTAGATGAGTTATCCGGGGGACAAAAGCAGCGAGCATTTATCGCGATGGTTATTGCCCAAGACACCGAGTATATCTTATTGGATGAGCCACTAAATAATCTGGATATGAAGCATTCTGTACAGATTATGAAAATTTTACGCCGTCTGGTGGATGAACTTGGAAAAACGGTCGTGATCGTACTTCATGATATTAATTTTGCTTCTGTCTACTCGGATCGTATCGTTGCTCTAAAGGATGGTAAGGTCGTAAAAGATGGACCAACGAATGAGATCATCCAATCAAAAGCTTTGAAAGAAATTTATGATATGGATATTCCGATACAAGAAATGAACAATTGCAGAATCTGCGTGTACTTTAATTCATAAAAAAGGGGATAGAAAGATGAAGAAGGTAGGTTTATTTTCTCTTATTTTCACAATGCTTTTCTTATTAGCTGCGTGTGGAGGCAAAGAAGAAGCGAGCACGACTGCTAGCACAGAAGGAGAAAAAACGGAAGAAGAGTCAAAAGAAGTAACCATTACTCACGAATATGGTGAAGTAACTGTAGAGAAGAGCCCTGAGAAGGTAGTAGTATTTGATTTTGGTGTTCTTGATACATTAGATGCATTTGGGGTGGAAGTGGCTGGTGTACCACAAGCAGTTATTCCAAAAAGCTTAGAAAAATATGCTGGATCTGAATATACCAATGTAGGTGGCTTAAAGGAGCCTGATTTTGAAGCAATTCATCACTTAGAGCCAGATGTGATCTTTATCTCTGCAAGACAAGCGGAATTATATGATCAATTTGCAGAGATTGCTCCAACCGTATTTATCGATGTGGATTATGCAAACTATATGTCTTCACTTGAAAAGAACTTTGATCTTTTAGCAGAAATCTTTGAAAAAGAAGATGTTCTTGCTTCGAAAATGGAGGAGCTAAAAGCAAGCATCGAAGACCTTAACAAGGAAGCTTCAGCTTCTGAAAACAAAGCACTGATTTTATTAGCAAATGAAGGAAAAGTAAGTGCATATGGACCAAGCTCACGCTACGGATTTGTACATGATGTGTTTGGCTTTAAAGCAGTAGATGAAAATATTGAAGTATCTCAACACGGTCAAAGCATTACATTTGAATACATTTTAGAGAAAAATCCAGATGTTATTTTTGTTATTGATCGCTCTGCTGCCGTTGGTGGAGAAGTGGGAGCAAAAGAAACGATTGAAAATGAGTTAGTGAAGAAAACAAGCGCATATAAAAATGGAAAGATTATTTACTTAGATGCAGTGAACTGGTACATCGCAGGAAATGGTGTTCAATCCACTCAATCGATGGTAGAGGAAGTAAAAGCTGCACTTAAATAAAGCGTGATAGCCGGACTTTGTTCCGGCTTTTTACAAGAAGGAGGCCATCCCAATGTTTTATCAAATGAAAAAAATCGTTGTTGAAG
The DNA here is from genome assembly GCF_052983275.1 of Robertmurraya sp. GLU-23. Lineage (NCBI taxonomy): Bacteria > Bacillati > Bacillota > Bacilli > Caryophanales > Bacillaceae > Robertmurraya > Robertmurraya sp. GLU-23. Next base: position 34,048 of record NZ_JBRKCV010000027.1, on the reverse strand, counting down.
AAGGACACTCTTCAAAGGTAATCGAGCGCTTTTCGAAGCAAGGCGGATTGATGTCAGAGCAGCCAGGTTTTATTGATAAGCAAGTGCTATTGAAGAAAAGTCGTCGTGGGAACGAAGAAGTGATCGTTATGATTCGCTGGGACTCTGAGTCAGATTGGAAAAATTGGGAAAAGCACCCTGATCATATTGCTGGGCATAAAGCCAATGCTGGAAAACCAAAGCCTGAGTATGTGGTAGAGTCAAGCCAAGATGTATATGAGTCACAAGAATAATTGAAGGCACCTTATAGGGTGTCTTTTTTACGTCTTATCTGTAGTAATATCCAGATAAACCTTTCCTAGCTCATCGATCTGACCAACCGTTACGTTTTTGACTTTTTGAATGTTCTGTTCTTTGAGGATAGAATTCATCCAGGTTGGATCCTTCCCGGCAGCCTCAAGGCTATCCATCATAATTTTCCCATCAATAATAAACGTTTGTGGTATTCCACGGGAGATCGGATTGATTTTGAAGTCAATATTTTTCGTATACTGTTGTGTTCCTTTCTTTTGAGCTGAAACCGTTCCATCCGTCTCAAGAAAGGCAAACTCTACTTCATCAAGATAAAATATATTTTTCTTTCGAAGAAGAAAAAGGAGGTCATCCACCGTTAATCGTGCTTTTAACATTCCATCTTCTTGAATTTTGCCATTCTTAATAATAAGCAATGGTTCCCCGTTAAAGAGCTTTCTTGTAGCATAAACTTTAATGGATAACACATCAGTGATGAGAGCAATTAGGGCAAAAAGGATAATCCCGTAAATTCCAATACTAATAGGAATCGTATTGCTAAAAGCAAATGAGGCTCCAAGGGAACCAATGGTAATGCCAGCAACAAAATCAAAAAACGTCATATGTGCGATTAACTTTTTTCCTAAAATACGAGACATGATGAACAGTGTAATAAATGTAAAGGTGATTCGTAAGGAAGCATCCAAGAAAGTCATATAAAGATTCCCTCCATTCGTTTAAGCCTTGAAGGAAATACCTTCAAGGCTAAGTAATTATTGTAGATTTAAAGCTGTCTTGGCAGCTTGCTGATCAAGTCGTAATTGTTCAAGAACATCCACTGGGTGATAGTACCCTTTGTTAATCATGTAGTTGGTTATCTGCTCATGAGAACGAATGGTATCGTTTAGTTGTTCTGTCAAAGCTTGACGTAACTCTGGTGTTGCACATTCAGAAATGGCAATGGCGTAATTTTTGATAGCTGATTTAGCTGCCATTAATAAATCGGTAGCAATCACTTGCTCAGTCATTGCACTCATTTGACCTGATTGGTTTGCACCAGTCATACGATCACCCATTCCAGCTTGAGTTAAGTTATATGGACTTGAAACCATCGGGTCAACATTTTGCAAAGAATTATTATTATTTTGTCCAGACTGATCCATTGAGTTATTGCTCCTTTCGTGGTACAAACTGTTGCAATGTTTGAATATGACTTTTTGTTTGACTAACATCTTGTTTAAGAAGATTGATGAGTTCATTATCTTGTACAAATCCACTCATCGTGGAGGATTTTGTTAGACACAGACTTTTAAATGCCATCAGTTCATGTAGTTCAAGGGTTTCGTGTACGCCGAGTGTTATGGTTTTCATTTAATAGACACCTCCTTTTGTGCACAAAGCTAATATGTGCAATTTTAGAGTTGAAGTTCCTGGTATTTTATTGGGAAAAGTTTTGTAGGCTTGATCATTTCTTGTTTGGGAAAGGTAGAGAGGGAGGTGAGCGAATTGAAGAAAAAATCCGAGAAGCAATTTAAGACAAACTCCTATGAGGTAGATATTGAAACCAAAGGGACGACACATTTAAAGAATGCTCCGAAGCCTCATGGTTATGGGGGACGAATAACGGAAGATAGTGAGTAGATGTTTAAAAATAAACTGGCCAATTAATCACCTTGGCCAGTTTGTTGTTGCCTAATATTTAATCTTAAAGGAAGGATATGGATCGGTTTTCTCCCTTGTATGTATTTCCATGTTGTTTACCTTTGAGAAAGGATTTCCTTCCCGTATGGACTCTATAAAAAGCTGGAGGTCTTCAGGCTGACCGACAGCGATGATTTCTACGCTGCCATCCTCCATATTTTTTACCCAGCCGGTGACTCCATATTGTGCTGCTCTCATTTGCGTATAGTAACGAAAGCCAACCCCTTGAACTTTACCAGAAACGACAATATGTAACTGGTCCACGTTATTCACTCCTAAATTCATCTTAACAATTTAATATATGTAGTTTCATCCTCCCACAATTCGAATTTCATTGCAATAGCCTCTTTCAGTTATACTGGTTATTGAAGTTCATCTGGTTTTTGTTTGTAAAAACCAAGATGATTACATAAGTTGCAGTAGTTCCTGAGAAAATATATAAGAAGTTATTTGAAAAGGAGCATCTGTGATGACAAAATCAAAGAGTCAAGAAGAACGCCAGTGGAGGCAGAGAAAAGAGAATCAACATCCTCATGGAAAAGTAAAAAGCTTTGAGGAATTGGGTGCTGGAGTAGAAGGGAAAAACAACGACAATAAGTAAAGCATGAGGACTTCCCTCATGCTTTTTTTATCGTTTTTTCTTTTTGGAGTTGTCTAGGACGGCAAGTTTATTTTTATTAACTGCTTCAAGAGCAACGTATACATGAACAACCTTTTCATCGATGGGTGATACAGCAGTAATCCTTCCTTTTCGCCCTTTGATCTTTACATTTTCCCCTTCTGAAGGGAGATTTTTAAGTAACTGAGTTAATAAAACATTTCTATTATCATAATACGTTACAACATACATCTAGACCTCACCTATTCCTTTTAAGAGTATGGAATCATCCATGTTATAAAATATAGGAAAATCGGAGGGTTTAGACCATGTGAGGGGAAATTTTTATTATTTGGTACGGTAGAGAAAAGGCTGATTTCCGCTCCAGGCGCTTGCTTTCCGGGGGGCGGGCGGTGAGCCTCCTCATCGCTTTGCTCTTGCGGGGTCTCACCTGTCCCGCTGGATCCCCCAGGAGTCAAGCACCTTCCGCTCCAATCAGCAGTTTAGCTGTTAAAGATTGACTAGGAAAACTTGTGCTATAAGTATTTAAGTTCCAAAAACCATGTTTCCCCTCAAGGTAGTAAAATTACGCATAAAAAACACCCCGTAAATGTAGTTTGGTGTCTAACATTTACGGGGCAGTTCAATTTTACAAATTTGTCTACAGTCAGAGGCTTGGTTTTGGAACCAAGCCTCTGTAGTATCTAGTTAGAAAGCCCAATTTCCGTTTCGGAATACGGGTTCTGTTTGGTCATCTTTTGTAATTCCATCGATGTTCATTTCAGCTGAGCCGATCATGAAATCAACATGTGTGATGCTTTCGTTGAGACCATTTTTCTCAAGATCTTCAGCAGACATCGTTTTTCCACCTTCGATACAGAATGCGTAGGCACTTCCGATCGCTAAGTGGTTGGATGCATTTTCGTCGAAAAGGGTGTTGTAGAAAAGTACATTGGATTGAGAGATAGGTGATTGGAACGGTACCAATGCGACTTCTCCTAAATAATGTGAGCCTTCATCTGTATCAACAAGGCGTTTTAAAATATCCTCGCCTTGCTCGGCTTTCACATCGACAATGCGCCCATTTTCAAAAGTAATGGTGAAGTTATCTATAATATTTCCACCGTAGCTAAGCGGTTTGGTACTTGCTACATACCCGTTCACACCTGTTCTGTGTGGAACAGTAAACACTTCTTCTGTAGGCATATTAGCCATAAACTGGTTTCCTTGTTCGTTAATGCTACCAGCGCCCACCCAAATATGTTTGTCTGGAAGTTCAATCGTTAAATCTGTTCCAGGAGCGGTATAGTGTAGCTTTTTATAGCGACGATCGTTTAAATAAGCAACTTTCTCATGAAGGGTTTCGTCATGCTTTTTCCATGCTTCGACCGGATTGTCTAAGTCTGCACGAGTCGCTTTAAAAATTGCCTCCCATAGAAGACTTACTTGTTCTTCAGGTGCTGCGTCTGGGAATACTTTAGCAGCCCAAGCAGGAGAAGGTGTGGCAATCACTGTCCAGCTTACTTTATCTGATTGGATTTTTTTACGGTAATTGCTTAATGCTGTACCCGCAGCTTTTTGAAAGTTTGCGATACGCTCAGGGTTGACACCTTTTAATAGGTCAGGACCTGAAGAAACGATGGACATGAAGGCAGCGCCTTTGTCGGCAAGCTCTTCCATTTCACGTGCTCGCCATTCTGGGTACTCGTTAAAAGCAGCATCAGGTGCTAATTCGTACTTGGTACGTGTGACTTCATCGTCTTGCCAGTTGACGATAACATTATGGGCACCAACTTCGTAGGCATTGCGTACCACTAGGCGAACAAATTCAGCTGAGTCGAGTGTTGTATTGATAACGAGGGTCTGGTTAGGCTGGACGTTCACGCCCACTTTAACAGCTAGCTCTGCATATTTTTCTAAATTAGCTTGAAAGCTCATATGTATAGTCTCCTTTTTTGTGGATTCTTCTTTCTTATTGTATTCGTTTTTTCGAGAAAAAGAAAACAAATTCGCCACCCGAAATGTTTTTTTGTACATGATTGGATGGCGACTTATAGTACTTAGGCAGAGCCTTTTACATCTGATAAAGGTTGTTGCTTTTGGCCCAGCCGTGAAAACATAATCCAATAGATAACAGCACTACCAATGGCAAGAACGGCAATGGTAAAGAAGGTCCATTCATATCCGATCCACACGGTCAAAGGAATGGAGATCGGAGCAATGGTTCGACCAATGGTGTATCGAAGACTTGCTGCAGCGAAGTATTGTCCTCTCATATGCTCAGGGGCTATTTTTGAAATAAAGCTTTGCTGTAAACCTGCAACAAGCAGTTCTGCTAGAGTGAATATAGCCATTGCGAATACAAGCCCCCATATCCATTCTGTTTGGCCAAATGCGATAATGGAGATGGCATATAGTAGGGAAGAGAGGATAAATACATTTCTTTCCTGAAAGCCAATGACCCATTTAGTAATAGCTACGGTTAAAAGAGCAACAAGCAAGCCGTTCTCTGCAAGGATGAAACCAAATGCTTGTTCACCACCGACGCTTAATGACCAATTGCCGATCGTTAGGAGAGATTGGTTATGAACGACTTCCTTTGTATAGACAGGGATGAGCAAGTCGAGCTGCATAAAGGTTTGTGCGGCTAGTATCCCGGCGGTGATAAATAAAAGGAAGGTTCGATCCTTGATAATGACTTTATAGTCACGAAGCTGATTACCAACGAACGAATACCATTTCGTAGTGGTACTTTCCTTATGCTCGTAAGTTGGTGCGGTTTCACGTGTCCATCTTTGAAGGACGGCTGCTAGACCGACACATATAATTCCTGCGATAAGGAGAAGCTCAAAGCGGTGATTCACATAGAAAATCGCACCCAGTAGAGGACCGATTACGACTGCGATGTTTATCGATGTATAAAAGACGGCAAATACACTGCTTCGGTTTTCCTCGTCGACCACATCAGCCACCATGGCCTGACTAGCTGGCCAGTAGATAGATCCGAAAAAACCAACAAATGAGAAACAAAGGAAGCCGATCCATGGAGACTGAAGCCATGGTGAATCAGCAAGTCCGAACAACATAAAGCATATTCCTTGTCCGAAAGCAGAAAAAACCATCATTCGTTTACGACCGTATCGATCGGCACAATAACCACCTATAAGATTGGCAAAAACCGATAAAACCTGTGAAAGAATTAACAACAAACCAGCGAGGCTTTTACCGAACTCATCGGCAAAATAGATCGTTAAAAAGGGAAAAAACATCCAAAAGGTAATATTCATTAACGCCTCACCAAACAAACGAAACTTCAAATTGGAATCCCAATCGCGTATTCTCATGCTGCAAACCTCCTCAATGCGGTGACAATTGCGGTGTCAGACACCCTCCGTGGACGAACCCCCCCAATCTGTCTTTTGAGGGTGTCTGTCACCGCTCGTGGACAGATTACCCTGATTTGTCCGTGTGGGGTGGACACTTTTGTTCCTGAAAAAACGCTTAGGTGCCTGAGGGCGCCTAAGCGTTCCTTTTATATTTATAATTTTTAATCTTTCTTTTCTAATGCTGCTTTTAATAAGTCTCCGAGGCTGTTCCCGAAGTTTTCTTCCTTTTGTGAGTACTTTTGGACAAGCTTCCGTTCCTCGCGTTTATTGACTGCTTTCTTTCGTTCCTCTGCTTTTTCGACCACATTGCATTTGCGGCATTGGAAGTACAAGCCTGCTTTTCCTTCGTGCATTTCCATTTTCTTTTTACACTGAGGACAGCGGCGGTTAGAAAGCTTTGGATCCTTTCGCTTCCGGTAGTTACATTCCGAGCTTGAGCAAACAAGAATCTTACCCTCTTTAGTATTTCTCTCTTTCAACAAAGATTGGCACTCAGGGCATTTGGAGCCTGTTAAGTTATGAGCACGATACGATTTATCGCTCGTCTTAATTTCAGAGATCAATTGCTCGGTTTGCTTACGAATTCGTTTTAAAAATTGCTTCGGATCTCCTTTGCCACGTGAGATGGCTTCAAGCTCTTTTTCCCATTTTGCGGTAAGCTCTGGAGAGGTAAGCTCCTCATTCACGAGGTCCATCAATTGCTTTCCTTTAGGAGTCGGATGTAAACGTCCATTCTTCCGTTCAACGACCTCAGTCTCAATAATTCTTTCAATGATCTCTGCGCGAGTCGCAGGGGTTCCGAGCCCGTATTTCTCCATTTGACCTAAAATATCAGACTCTGAGAATCGTGCAGGAGGTTCGGTTAGTTTTTTCTCGGCTTGAACCTGACCGATCGAGAAGGACTGTCCCTTCGTGATCTGTCCAAGCTTTTGCCCGCTTAACTCTTCGTCTTTTCCTGTTATAGCTTTAAAACCTGCATCAACCACGACCGTTTCCTTCGTAGAGAAGGACTCCCCGTTCACATCAAACACGGCACGAACCGTTTCGTACTGATAGGCAGGGTAAAAAAGTGCAAGGAACCGCTTTACGATTAAATCGTAGAGTTTTCGTTCATCTGACTCTAAATCACGAAGGAATAATCGCTCTTCTGTAGGGATAATGGCATGATGGTCTGTTACTTTCTCATTATTAAACACTCGTTTTGCGAGTACTTTCCCTTTGTTAGCAAGAATGCTACGTACTTCTTCCTTATAACCACCCGCAATCGCTTCGACACGATCAAGCATAGTCGCTTCCATATCCGTTGTAAGGTAACGTGAGTCAGTACGAGGGTAGGTTACGAGCTTATGCTGCTCATACAATTTTTGCAGAACACTCGATGTCTTTTTCGCTGAAAAGCCAAAGCGTTTGTTGGCATCACGTTGAAGTTCCGTTAAATCATACGGCAGAGGTTGTTGTTCAGACTTTGCGGTACGATTGATCGACTGAACAACCGCTTTTTGTCCTTTGCCATTTGCTACAATACGATCTGCTTTGTCCTGGGAGAAAATTCGCTTTTCCCCATTTTCCTCCCAATCGGCTTTCAGAGGTCCAATTTGGGCGGAAATTGTCCAGTATTCTTGCGGCTTAAATGTCTGAATGGCTTTTTCGCGTTCCATTACTAACGCAAGAGTAGGAGTTTGCACTCGACCTGCTGAGAGTGGGTCCTTATATTTAGTTGTTAAAGCACGAGTAACATTAAGTCCAATTAACCAATCGGCTTCTGCTCGACAAACCGCGGATGCATATAAATTTTCATATTCGCTTCCCGGACGGAGCTTAGCAAATCCTTCTTTAATCGAACGATCCGTATGGGATGAGATCCACAAACGCTTAATAGGTTTATTCCAGCGGATTTTTTCTAAAATCCAGCGCGCAACAAGCTCCCCTTCACGTCCTGCGTCAGTGGCAATGATGCATTCCTTCACATCTTTACGTTTGGCAAGAGACTCGATCGCTTTATACTGATGAGAGGTTTGTTTCATAACCTTTAGCCCCATCTTATCAGGGATAATCGGCAGGTCTTCTAAATTCCATTGCTTGTATTTCGTATCGTAATGCTCAGGCATTTTTAACTCAATTAAATGTCCAAGCGCCCAAGTGACAATATACTTCGGCCCTTCAATATAGCTTTTATGTGTTTGTGAACAACCAAGAACGCGCGCAATTTCTCTAGCTACGCTTGGCTTTTCAGCAAGTACAAGTGATTTCATTATTTATCCTCCGAATTTCCATTTGCTCGGGATAAGTATACAGGAAAACGAAAGAAAAGGGGAATAAGAAAAGCTCATGGCGCTGGTCAAATAAGAAAGACCTTGCGATTGCAAGGTCTATTCGACGTCTTTAGTTTCCACTCGGTTTTTAAACGCTTCACGTACGACAAGAAATTCCTCATCGCCAATTGCGTCCTTTGTATGTTTTTCAACAAGAGTCCCTTCAGGAAACTTCCCAGGATGTCCCTTTTTCTTATGCTCAAAATCTTTTCCGCGACCCATTTTTCCACACTCCTTTCCTCCAAATTAGCTTTTCCGGAAAAATTCCCTTCTATGTAGAAAAGAAACAGGACAGTTCAGAAGGTTCATGCATATTTATAGAAAGTAATGGGTTGTGAATTTTTTAAAAGGGAGGGGGATCTAAGTGACCAATCAATCTCAAAATGAACAACAGCCATTTTATGCGACTCGAGACGATCAAGCTCCAACATTTACGACAAATGGATTTGTAAATGGAGAAATCAAATCATTTGAACTTGAGCAATATAAAGGGAAATGGCTTCTATTATTTTTCTATCCAAGTGACTTTACACCCGTCTGAGAGACAGAACTAGCAGCGGTCGCTGCTGTTTACCCATATTTTCAGGGAATGAATGTGGAGATTTTGGCTATTAGCACAGATAGCATCTATTCACATAAAGTGTTTCGTGAAACCACTCCCTCTTTACAAAATGTCTACTACCCTATGTTGAGTGACAGAACTCATGCGATCTCCAAATCGTATCGAGTACTGGATGAGAAAACAGGAGCTGCGTTTAGAGCCTCTTTTTTTATAGATCCGGAACAGATCATTGTTGCTAAGCTCGTCTATCCGAGGGAAGTCGGACGAAACCTTTATGAACATGTAAGGCTTATGCAGGCCCTTCAACATGCAAAAAATACCGGTAAAGGTGTCCCAGCAAACTGGATGCCTGATCAAAGTTAGAAAACAAATGATGGAAAACTCCCTCGCTTTCCACTATACAAGGTATAATAAGGGAAGGAGGGATGTTCATGGATTTTTCTCAAACTATGTCGGAGGAACGCATTCGTAAGGCGATTGAAAATGGTGACTTCGATCATTTACCTGGCTATGGGAAACCATTAAAACTCGATGATTTATCTGCCATTCCAGAAGAACTTCGTATGGCATATACCGTGTTGAAAAATGCGGGATATTCTCCGGAAGAATATGCACTCAAGCAGGAAATGATGTCTATTGAATCACTGTTAAATGCCTGTGATGACGATGAACAAAAACTTGGTCTTCAGAAAAAGATAAACGAAAAGATGCTGCGTTATAACAGTATGTTATCCAAACGCCGCGTGAACACAAACTCTTCTATCTTTAAAAATTATGAGCAAAAAATAAATAAGAAGTTATTTTAATGCCTAAGGAACCTCTTAGGCATTTTTTTGTCACATCTTCCAGCATAATTTTTTTAAATAATCCCTTAAAAAATGACATAATTAGCCGAAATAAAAAGTAGTAGGTTGATAGAAAGAGGACTTCTATCATAAAAGATACTCAGGAAAAGACAGGAGAATGAAGTATGGATAAAACGTCGGTAATAGGTGTTGTCATCGGAGTCGTAGCTGTACTAGTGGGGATGTTCTTTAAAGGTGTTAGCCCCGTGCAGCTTGTGAATCCTGCGGCACTTTTAATTATCTTGTTAGGAACGGTAGGGGCCGTGACAATTGCATTCCCAACAAGTGAAATCAAAAGAGTACCCAAGCTTTTCGGAAAGCTTTTTAAAGAAGACAAGCTACCAAACCCAGCAGACTTAATTAAAATGTTTTCTGATTGGGCGCAGCTAGCTCGTAAAGAGGGGCTATTAGCTCTAGAGTCAAAGACGAATGAAATCGACGATGATTTCTTGAAAAATGGATTATCGCTTGCTGTTGACGGACAAAGTGCCGACTATATTCGCGACGTGCTTTCGGAAGAAATTGAAGCGATGGAAGAAAGGCATCAATCTGGTGCACTAATTTTTACGCAAGCAGGAACGTACGCTCCAACTCTTGGGGTACTGGGTGCAGTAGTAGGTTTGATTGCTGCCCTTGGATACATGAATGATATCGAGGGACTAGGTCACGCGATAAGTGCTGCCTTTATTGCCACTCTATTAGGGATTTTTACAGGTTATGTATTATGGCATCCCTTTGCAAACAAATTGAAGCGTAAGTCTAAGCAAGAAGTGAAAATTAAACAAATGATGGTAGAGGGAATTCTATCAATACTAGAAGGAGAAGCTCCTCGAGTAATTGAAACAAAACTAGCTTCGTACCTACCTGGCAGTGAAAAGAAGAAGTTCTTAGCGGCGACAGGAGAACCGGCAAATGAGTAAGCGCCATAAAAAGCATCATCATGAGGAGCATGTGGACGAATCTTGGTTAATTCCTTACGCTGACCTTTTAACTCTGTTGCTAGCTTTGTTTATCGTATTATTCTCAATGAGTTCGTTGGATGCGAAAAAGTTTCAAGCAATGGCAGAAGTGTTTAATGCTCAGTTTACAAGTGGAACGGGAATATTTGAGTTTCCAAGCCCGATTCCAGAAGAAGGCGCAACTGCACCAGACGAGCAGCAAAATGACTCTGATAGCACTGAACAATCTAAAGCTCAATCTCAAGGGATGACCGAAGAGCAAAAGCAGCAGCTAGCAGAGCAAGCAGAAAAGGTTGAGCTCCAAGCCATTCAAGCAAAGGTAAACGAGTATATTACTACCAAAGGGTTAGAAGACAAACTTGAGACGACACTCGAAGATGACGGATTACACGTGACGATACGAGACAATGTTTTATTTGAATCAGGAAGTGACTCTGTTAGAACCCAGGATTTAACCATTGTTAGAGAAATCTCAGATTTACTCGTTATGGATCCAGCCCGAAGTGTTATTATCAGTGGACATACAGATAATGTTCCAATAAAAAATGCACAGTTCTCATCTAACTGGGAGCTAAGCGTCATGCGTGCTATTAATTTTATGAAAATCTTACTTGAAAACGACAAGCTTGATCCAAGTTGGTTTAGTGCGAAGGGATACGGAGAATTCCAACCTATCGCTTCAAATGAAGATGCTGCTGGAAAAGCGAAAAATCGTCGTGTAGAAATTTTAATTTTACCAAGAACGGCAGACTGAGCCTACAATAGGTTCAGTCTTTTTCTATTTTAAAAATAAAAAAGGGTCACTCCAAAAAGAGTGACCAAAAAGAGATACAAGGGATTATTCATTAGGAAGCGCTTACAAGAAACGCAAAACACAAAAACTAATCGTTGTTATTATCAGGTTGTGGTACTTCCGGCTTACACATTCGATCCATTAAAATCCCAGCAAAGAGTATGCATGCAATTGGAATGGTAAAATTCAAGATGTGAACAACGGTCATGGAAATACCTCCTTCACACATGGTTGAATCTACTTTAATTATAGTGTTTTTTCACAAAAATAGCAAACAAATTTCATAAATTATACAAATTTAGCAATTGACAACAATCGGGTTTCAAGAAATTAGATATATTTTTCCAATAAGTGAGAATAATAAGGGTAGTAAATGTTCAAACAAAAGTTTATAATAAAGACAAATGTCTATATTATCATGAGGTGAATTATGAGTGATAAGGAAGCAACGATACTTGGACTGATTAAAAGAGATCCATTTATATCTCAAAATGAGTTGGCGGAAAGGACGGGCTTATCTCGTTCAGCTGTTGCTGGTTATATTTCTTCTCTTACAAAGCAAGGAAAACTATTAGGTCGGGCCTATGTATTACCTAATAAAAAACAGGTGATTTGTATAGGTGGAGCGAATGTAGATAGGAAAATGCAAGCGATCGATAAGCTGCAGTTAGGAACATCCAATCCTGCTAGCACTAGTAATTCTTGCGGAGGGGTTGCAAGGAACATTGCCGAAAACTTGGGAAGACTAGGATTAGATGTTTCTCTTATGAGTGTTGTAGGTGATGATCATGAAGGGAAATGGTTACTAGACTATACTAGGGCTTACGTTGATATAGAGCCTTCGAAAATTCTTCCAAATGAAGTAACAGGAACGTATACGGCTGTTTTAGATGTGGATGGGGAAATGGCGGTTGCTCTAGCAGATATGGGTATTTATGATTCTGTTGATTTAGAGTTTGTTGAAAAACGCTGGGGTTTTCTTGCATCAACAGAGCTTGTGATGCTTGATACAAACTTCCCTTCTGACGTACTCGCAAAAGTAATTGATCGTTGTAGAGAAGAAGCGATTCCACTCGTGATTACTCCTGTTTCAGCTCCGAAAATTAAGAAGTTACCACAAAATCTTGATGGTGTGGCCTGGCTAATAGCAAATAAGGACGAAGCAGAGGCTTTAGCGGAGAGACAAATTAAAGAAGAAGGTGACTTTTTTAAGGCGGCAGAAGCAATTATGAAAAAAGGCGTTGAGAGAGTGGTCATTTCTCGCGGAGACAAGGGACTTATTTATTTTACAAAGACAAATGAAGCGGGTGTACTGTTACCGCCAAAGGTAGATGTTGTAGATGTAACGGGTGCAGGAGATGCGCTGGTTGCAGGAATTGTCTATGCCTATTTACGCGAGTTAAAAACAGAAGATGCCTGCAAAATTGGAATGGCATGTTCGATGCTAACTTTAGCAACAGAGGAAACGGTTAACCCGACATTGAACCATCAACAGCTACAAGAAGCTTTTCAACATAATTTCCACTAAGGAGAAAACAAACATGGAAAAATATTTAGAATACTCACAAGAAGTTTTAGAAGCGAAAAAAAATAATGTACCAGTCGTGGCATTAGAGTCAACGATTATTTCTCACGGAATGCCGTACCCACAAAATGTGCAAACGGCAAAGGAAGTAGAGGATATTATTCGTAAAAATGGTGCGGTACCAGCTACAATTGCTATTTTAGACGGAAAAATAAAAATAGGCTTATCAGACGAAGAGTTAGAAATGCTTGCTACCCGAAAGGACATTGAAAAGGCGAGCCGTAGAGATTTACCATACCTAGTAGCGACAAAGAAAAATGGAGCAACAACAGTAGCAGCAACGATGATTTGTGCAGAGCTTGCTGGCATTGAAGTGTTCGTAACCGGTGGGATTGGTGGAGTTCACCGTGAAGCTGAAGTAACGATGGATGTTTCAGCAGATCTTCAAGAACTCGCTCAAACCAATGTGGCTGTTGTGTGCGCAGGTGCGAAGTCTATTCTTGATATTGGTTTAACATTAGAGTATTTAGAGACTCATGGGGTGCCAGTGGTTGGCTTTGGTACTGATGTTCTTCCGGCTTTTTATACAAGAACAAGTCCTTTCCAAGTGAACGTTCAAGTGGAAGATGAAAAGGAAGCAGCGAGCATGATTCGTACAAAGTGGGAATTAGGATTGAACGGTGGAGTGGTGATTGCTAACCCAATCCCGGAAACAGATGCTCTTGAAGAGGAATTTATCAATAATGTGATTGAAACGGCATTAACAGAAGCAAAGGAAAATGAGATTGCGGGTAAAAATGTCACTCCATTCCTTTTAGCAAAGGTAAAAGAACTTACAGAAGGAAGAAGCTTAGAAGCAAATATTGCATTGGTTAAAAATAATGCTGATGTTGGATCAAAAATAGCAGTTCAACTTAACACTCTATCTTAAAAATATTTTTGAGGAGTCAGTCTCACAAGGACTGATTCCTTTTTTTTTGCATAAAAATAGTACTAGATTTACAATTTTGAAAATGTACACTGTAACGAACAATTTGTTCTTAAAAAAATTATAAAAGTAAGAAAGAAGGAGAAAAGAGCTGAAAACTAAAGGGAATTGTTCATTATAACGAAAAAATGGTCATTTTAGAGTGTTTAGTTTACCCTCACATCCGTCTAAAATAAAAGTAAATTATTCTTTATATAGAACGAAAAATAATAGAATAAGAAACGAAAACTATTAGAATAGTAGGTGGCGGGAATGTACCGGAAAAACTGTGACAAATGTTATCGTCCATCATACAGCAGTTCGGAAGCAGGGGAATGGATCTGTCCGATATGTGGTCATAATCTAACAAAGTTACCTTTTTTTGATGCGGTTACACTTGAAAGGGTACATGTAAATATCATTCCTATCCAAAGAAAATTAAAAGCATATGAGAATCAAAAACTAGGAATAAAGACTTAATCATTAAAAGTCAGAAAATTTTAAAAATGATTTCGACAGTGGGCGACATGAAGACTTATGATTTTTGTGCTTGATCTTACAAATGTAAAAAATTGTATAAATTCTTTAGGGCTCAATTGTTCCTTATGAAGGTCCTTGTCGAATAGTGTAACTAAAAAGTTGGGAAAGTTTTTAAGTGTATGACAAATTTTTACACAATTTACTAAAAACGAGTAGTAAAATGATTGATAAGTGAATCACATGGGGAGAGCAAAACACAGAAAAAGGCAAACCTTCTGAAAAGGGGGGACGCAAAGTCGCAGGTCTAAGGTAGTTAGAAGTTTTTTTGCTAAGACGGCTGGACTGCCTGGAATACGATTGTATTTTAGGGGGAGATTGAGGAATGTTGGAAACGAGTGAAGTGACGTTAGAAGAACTAGACTATGAGTGGATGATGTTGATTCTTGAAGCAAAAAAGTTAGGTTTAGAGAAAGAAGAGATTAGAAGATTTTTAGGTGAGAATGAAATTAGAGGATAAAAAGAAACTAGCTTACATAGCAGGTTGTTTCATACATAGAATGAAAGTATTTCCGTTAGGGTCGGACCGTATGGGAATGCTTTTTATTTTGGAAAAAAAGACAAAATCACCTGGATTTTGTCTTTTTGTTTTAGTTATTATTTGATTGATTACTTCTCCATTTATTAAACTCAAGAAACTCTTTAAACTGATCCTTTGAAACCCCGGAGTTCATAGCCTCTTTCACAAGCTTCATCCAATCAGAGTCTAGTTCATCTTTATTTGGATGCTCGTGTATAAGATGGTCAACTGGTACATGAAGGACAGCTGAAATTTTCTCGAGAAATTGGATAGACGGATTCGTTTGTAAATTTCTTTCTAATGAACTTAAATATGATTTAGCGACACCAGCCTGTTCAGCTAGCTCAGACATGGACATTTTCTTTTCAAGACGAAGTTTCTTAACACGATCTCCAATCATCTAGATCACTCACCTATCTCTCTGTATGAATTCATAATAGCAAAAAAAATTCGTTAGTTCCATATTCAGAACGAAAATAGTAGGTTCCGTTCTTAAAAATTCTTTAGTTAGTCACAAATGGATAGTTATTACGGTTCTAGTGATTAAAAGCTGATAAATAACTTTTAACCCTTCTATGTAGCATTATACACAATACCATTCGTATTGAAAGTGATAATTGTGGGCGTAACTAAAAAATTCCCACTGTCCACCCCAGACGCACAAAACCACCCCATCTGTCCACGAACGGTGACAGACACCACCAAAAGACAGAATGCCCATTTTGTCCACGGAGGGTGTCTGACACCCTTTTATACCCGGGATGGGGGTGGGTGAAACCTATTTTTTTTGTTCGACAAATTCTTTTTTTGTGTTTGTTGATTTTAAAGGGGGGAAGGGAATTCAATCAAACGTTTGATTGACTATTGTTTGAGGTTATCTAACAAAATTAGACATAGGAATGCTTTGCTAATATAGACCGTTAGAGAGTACAATATAGACTATACATTATTGGGATTTGGGGAAGTGAGATAAATGATTGTATTAAAATCACCTCGTGAAATAGAGGCCATGAAAAAAGCAGGGGAGCTTCTGGCTGCTTGTCATAAAGAAATAAAAAAAATGATCCGACCAGGAATAACAACTTGGGAAATTGACCAGTTTGTTGATAAATATTTAGCACAGCATGGTGCAATTGCTCAGCAAAAGGGGTATAGAGGTTACGAATACGCCACATGTGCTAGTATTAATGATGAGATATGTCACGGCTTTCCGAGAAAAGACCCTCTAAATACAGGGGACATTGTTACAATAGATATGGTTGTCAATGTGAATAGCGCCTTAGCAGACTCTGCATGGACATATATCGTTGGAGAAGCTTCTGAAGAAACAACCCGCCTTGTAGAGGTAACTAAAAAGAGCTTATTCAAAGGAATTGAAGCAGCCGTCGTAGGAAATCGAATCGGAGATATCGGACATGCGATTCAAACCTATGTGGAAGGAGAGGGATTCTCGGTCGTAAGAAACTTTATTGGCCATGGAATTGGCCCCTCCATTCATGAAAAGCCGGATGTTCCACACTTTGGACTACCAGGAAAAGGTCCTCGCATAAAAGAGGGAATGGTATTTACGATCGAACCGATGGTTAATGTTGGAAGCTATGAAACAAAGATGGATTCCAATGGTTGGACCGCTCGTACTGTGGACGGAAAAAACTCAGCTCAATTTGAGCACACCATTGCCATCACGAAGAATGGTCCGATCATTCTTACAGATCAAGGTGAATAATCAATCCATATCAACACAAAAATATGAAGTAAGATGGAGGAAGACCCATGACAGAAAACCATGAAACAGAAAAAAAGAAAATAAGCTTACAAGAAGCCATTAAGCAACAACTAGAAAAAAAGAAAAATCAGCAAGCAGGAGGAAAAGCTAGCGCAAACGGTCCTGCAACCACGAAGAAAATGAAAAGCCAGCAAACCAAAAAGGTGAGCAATCAACGCCGTAAAATGGGTGTGTAATTAGGCAGGACCTAAAATAGGGAACAACACGTAACTCGTGCTGTTCCCTTCTTGTTTAAAAAATACCTTATTCCTCATCTTGTACTTCTCCATCGCCAATCTCATCTTCTCCTGGTGCGTCGTCACAAGCAACAACAGACGTCACTAGAAAACCAGCAAGTAAAACCATAAGAAGTTTACGTATCATTCTAACATCCTCCTTTCAAAATATGGATAACTCCGTCATATTATTTGAAGGTCCGACCCAAACTATTCCCCTATCAATCCTATAGAAGAAGCGAAACTTAGGAGTAAAGGGCAATAGAAATGCTGATGAACAATTTGTATACTAAGGGTAATAATGATTGTAGAGGGAGTAACCATGAGATTAATTCGAATTGATGAATATGAGCCACGCACCATGCAGTTGGCCAAACCGATTTTTGATCGGCAGAAAAGGGTCCTCCTTGCAGCAGGACGCTCGATCCATCCAACATACTTGCAAAAGTTAATCGATCTTGATATTCGATATTTATTTATAGAGGACGCAGAGTCATTCGGAATTTCGATGGAGGAGATGCTCGATGTTCCGACATGGGTGGATGCAGTAGATGTATTACAGGCGGTTTATAAAGCTGTAGAGAAAAAGGAAGAACTTCCGATTCGACCGATTCAACAGCTCGCGATTAAGCTAGTTGAGGAAGTAAATAAAAGAAAGGCCATTCTTTTAATTCCGGCCTCTTCATTAGCGGAAGATCTACGCGAGTATGCCCACTCGGTTAATGTCACACTTCTTGCGTTGCAAATCGCGAAAAAATTTCAAATCTCTCAAATGCAAATTCGTGATTTAGCAGTCGGTACATTGCTTCATGACATAGGAAAAGTTCTAACTCCTTTAGAGGATGATCATCCGAGGGTAGGGTTCGAATATTTACGAAAAACAAGAGAAGTGAGTTTGCTTTCTGCACATGTTGCCTATCAGCACCACGAAGCCTTTGATGGTAGTGGAGTACCTAGAGGGTTACGTGAAAAAGAAATACATGAATTTGCCCAAATCTGCAGCATTGCCAATCTTTACGAGAATGCATTATCGAAAAAAGGAATTCCTCCCCATGAGGTGATGGAGTATGTAATGACAAAGAGTGGAACGCTTTTTAGTACGGATCTTGTTAAACGATTTGTCCAAGAAGTACCACATTTTATTCCTGGCACGAAGGTCATTTTAAATAATGGGCGAAAAGCGATTGTCACGAAAGTTAAAGGAAATCTTCAAAGACCGTTTGTACGATACTTAGATTCAAATGAAGAAGTTTCGTTAGGGGAAAATCACACATTACTTATCACAGAAGTGTTGGACCAGTAAAATAGAGCCGGGGCACAACGGCTGTTGTTCCCCCTCCATTTGATATACAATTTATCTGACAAAAAATTTAAAAATAGGTGGAGATTTTTCCGTTAGACTGCACAGTAGAGCTCTGTTTAGGGGATATAAGCGGAGGTTTTCCGACTAAGCAGAGTAAAACCACCCATTTTTACGTTTTTTGAGTAAATAGGCGGAATCTTTCCGTCTGTTTAAGCTATTTTGAGTGCTATTTTCTAATCTAAGAGGAATTTCTCCGCTTAATGTTCAAACCATGCTGATTCCCTCATCTCTAGGAACCAAAAAGGGATATTAAAAATGGCTCAGTATAGTAACCTGAGCCATGCAGTACAAATGGGGCCGTTAAAAAAATCAGCGCATTATTGTTTTCTTAGATTCCCTAATTCCTCCGCTAGTGCTTGCGTTTCACTAGGACTAAATGAATCTCTTTTCATGACTAGGTCATAAATTTCTTTTAGCTCTTCATACATATTTTCATCAAAGTGTGATGGTTTGATGGCACCTAAATTTAATACCTTTAACTTTTCTTTTATCTTCTCAATCATATATTCCACGTTTTCTACTGATTTCTCAGACAAGTTCATCGTTCGTTCTCCCCTTTTTCTGCAAGCTTGTAAAATTATCTTTCCATGTTCCCCTACAAAAGTCAAATGAATTTCGGCAACTTCTTTCCTGAAAGGTTGAAAAGCCGTTCCTTTTCCTACAAAATGTAGAAAGGAGGGAAATATTATGGTTAAAGTATTATTTGTGTGCCTCGGGAATATTTGCCGTTCACCAATGGCAGAGGCGATGTTTCGTGATTTAGTGAAAAGGGAAGGATTAGAACATAAAATAACGGTTGACTCTGCGGGTACGGGAGATTGGCATCTTGGGAAGCCCCCTCATCAGGGAACACAGGATATATTAAGTCATCATCAAATTAGTTTTGAAGGCCAGGTGGCGAGACAAATCGTTGAAGCTGATCTGAACGAGTTTGATTATATTGTGGCAATGGACTCGCAAAATGAAAAAAATATACATAAGCTGAAAGCTCTTCAGTCGACTGCCAAAATTGTAAAATTACTTGATTATGTTCCGGAGGCAGAAAAAGTGGACGTTCCAGACCCGTACTTTACCGGGAACTTTCAAGAAGTGTTTGATCTATTAAAGGTCGGCTGTGAACGTTTATTACAAGAAATTCAAACGAATGAGAATGCAAGCTGGGAGGGAAAATGAGATGAGTGGAACAAAAAAGTTTTGGACAGGTGTCCTTTGGGGAGCTCTTGCCGGAGGGGCAATCAGTTTACTCGATCGTGACACCAGACAGGCTGTTGTACAAAGCTGTAAAAAGACAAGTGGGGAGCTATCCTATTATATCAAGCACCCAGATGAAGTGGTCGAACAGGTGAAGGATGCGACAACAAAAATTCGTTCAACCGTAGAGCAAGTGAGCGGAGACATTTCTTTTATCGCTGACAAGGTCGAAGAACTTCGCGAAGTAACACCAGCCGTAAAGGGGATTGTTAAGGAAACAAAAGAAGTTTTCCAAAACGAAGAAGAATAGTTCATCGTAAAGAAGGGGGAATGGAATGGTTATTAATCTAAGATTTCTTACCTTACTTACAAAAAGAGTATTGCAGGATGATGTATTTGGACTGGCTGCACAGCTAGCCTACTTCTTTCTGCTTTCTTTATTTCCACTGCTCATATTTCTAGCGACACTGATTTCGTTTTTACCCATTTCTCAACCAGAGCTCTTAGGATTTATTGAAGATTTTGCTCCAACAGAAACCTTTACACTGATCGAAACCAACTTAAACGACATTATGGAAAAAAGGAACGGAGGATTGCTCTCTTTTGGGATTATTGCCACCATTTGGTCAGCATCCAATGGCATTAACGCGATTGTTCGTGCATTTAACCATGCGTATGATGTTAAAGAGAGCCGTTCTTTTTTTGTTGCAAGGGGCATGTCTATCTTATTAACCTTTGCGATGATTTTTGTCTTTATTGTCGCTTTGTTGCTTCCTGTTTTCGGAAAGCAAATTGGCATATTCTTATTTTCTGCCTTTGGTTTATCAGATGAATTTTTGTCGATTTGGAATGCGCTTCGATGGGTTGTTAGTTCTCTCATTTTGTTTACAGTATTTGTTGGTCTGTACTGGATTGCACCAAATAAAAAATTCAAGTGCGTCCGTGCGGTACCTGGGGCTATTTTTGCAACCATCGGATGGGCGCTCGTTTCGCTAGCTTTTTCGTACTATGTAAGTAATTTTGGTAATTACTCGGCAACTTATGGAAGCATCGGAGCCATCATTGTATTGATGATTTGGTTTTATATGTCCGGAATTATTATGATTATTGGTGGAGAGATTAATGCACTTTATAGCAAGATGAAGGATGAAGCATGCTAAAAAGCCGGGGATAATAGCATAATCCCCGGCTCTTTTTATGACTTTAATAATCGTAGACTGTTCAAAATAACAAGAATCGTACTACCTTCATGTCCGATGACCCCAAAAGGAAGGTCTAAAAATTGGAGGAAGTTTGAAGCAATTAACAACATAATGACAGTGATTGAAAAAATGACATTTTGTTTGATAATCCGATTCATTCTTTCAGACAGTGTAATGGCTTCGGCAATACGAGGAAGATCGTTCTTCATTAACACGATATCAGCTGTTTCAAGTGCAACATCGGAGCCTTCACCCATGGCAATCCCCACATTGGCGGTGGCTAAGGCAGGTGCATCATTGATCCCATCTCCAACCATGGCAACAGTACCAAAACGCTTTCGAATTTCTTTTAATTTTTCCACCTTTGTTTCTGGGAGGCATTCGGCAACATATTCATCTACATGACTTTCACCAGCGATCGCTTCAGCGGTTTTCTCACTGTCGCCTGTTAGCATGATGGTATAGATCCCTTTTGCTTTTAATAAATCAATGGCCGCTTTTGTTTCCTCACGTACCACATCCTTTAATGCAATAAGGGCAACAAGTTTCTCATTTTGATTGACAAAAACAATCGTTTTTCCTTCAGATGCGAGCTGTTTGGCTATGCCATTAGAAAAGCTTTCTGCCTCGATCTTGCCAACAAAGTCAGCTTTACCAATTTTCCAATCCAACCCGTCAACACTTGCTTTTATACCATATCCCGATACATCTTCAATGCTATCAGGATGACCCAGCATAGCTCGTGTTTCTTTCTTAACATAAGTAACAATTGCCTGAGCTAGTGGGTGATTCGAATGATTCTCAATAGATGCGACTGCTTGTAAAAGAGGCTGCCTTTCCATACCTTCGACAACAATGATATCTGTTACCTCAGGCTTCCCTTTTGTAAGTGTTCCAGTTTTATCAAAGGCAATGGCTTGAAGATGGCTAAGGTTTTCTAGATGAACCCCACCTTTAAAAAGGATGCCGTGCTTCGCGCCATTGGAAATGGCAGATAGTGTTGCCGGCATGATCGACGCAACTAACGCACATGGAGAGGCAACTACAAGTAAAATCATGGCCCGATAAAAGGTTTCCGTCCAACTCCAGCCAAGAACATAATGAGGAACAAACATCATAAGAACAACAACCGCAAGAACGACTTTTACATAGGTCCCTTCGAATTTTTCAATGAAAAGCTGAGAAGGTGATTTTTCGCTTTGTGCGGATTGAACCAATTGAATGATCTTTTGAAATAAAGTTTCGCTACTTGGCTTCGTGATCTCAACGGTAAGAGATCCATTTACATTCACCGTACCTGCAAATACTTCTTCGCCGATTCCTTTACTTACAGGAATCGATTCTCCTGTAATCGCCGCTTCATCTAAGTTTGATTGACCTTTAATAATTTTCCCGTCTGAAGGGACGCGCTCACCAGGTTTGACTAAAATATGATCGCCGATACGAAGCTCAGTTACATGAACCGTTGTCTCATGATTCCCGCGGATAAGGAGTGCCTCTTCCGGCTGAAGTTCCATTAAAGCGGAGATCTCCTTATGGCTCTTATTCATGGTATATGTCTCGAGTGCTCCACTCATCGCAAAAATAAAGATAAGAATGGCACCCTCTGTCCAATAACCGATAACCGCTGAACCAATCGCAGCAAAGATCATCAGCATTTCAACGTTCAATTCCTTGTCTGCAATCGTATCTTCTATTCCTTCCTTCGCCTTAGCAAATCCACCGATCACAAAAGCGAACAGAAAAACAACAATAGAAGCAGCTGACCAATCCATTTTTTCTAATATCCAACCAACCGCAATGAGAACCCCGCTAGTAATAGCAGCAATTAATTCAGCATGCGGCTTCATTTTTTCTAAAAAGCTTTCATTTGCTTCAATAGGTCTCTCTAAAGCCTTTAATTCTGTATTCATATTCTCTCCTCCATTCGTCTAATTGAGAAAAATAATCAAAGTCATTACCCCTAAAAAACACGAAAGCTGTCATCTAATGATGACAGCAGAATTGCTTGGGTTATATTTTATTAACTTCATCATACCATATATCTTACGAGGTAAGAAGGGTTTTGCTCATTATATTTTTCTCACTTAGATGGGGAGAGGATCTACCACATTTACATACATTATAATAGTTTTAATTTTAAAATTAGTAAAATCATGCATTTCTCTCACTCGCTAAGTTTACTTTCATCCGTTTCCCAAACACAACAATCACAAGGAAGATCGAAAAAAGAAGCGTACTGACGA
This sequence comes from Robertmurraya sp. GLU-23, assembly GCF_052983275.1. Taxonomy (NCBI): domain Bacteria; kingdom Bacillati; phylum Bacillota; class Bacilli; order Caryophanales; family Bacillaceae; genus Robertmurraya; species Robertmurraya sp. GLU-23. The sequence continues at coordinate 11,070 of NZ_JBRKCV010000027.1, read as the reverse complement.
TATGAAAAAAGCTGATTTGTTGAAAGGCTTGAATAATGATTCCACCAATCGAAGGTCCTGTTAAGCTTCCCAGGCTAAAAGCGATCCCACAAAGCAAATTTCCTGTAGGTAATAAATTTTTTGGCATAATATCAGTCATAAACGCTATTCCAAGCGAGAAGGTTGAACCTACCACCATACCGGCTGAGAGGAAACAAATAAATAAACCAAGAAATGATTCTTCTAAAAAGCTCGCTGCAGAGAAGCTCGTAAATCCAAGAAATAAAATGACGATCAGCACTTTCCGGCGACCAAAGCGGTCACTAAGAATTCCAAGCGGTAGCTGTGTAATAATCCCACCAACTGCGAAAGAAGTAAGCAAGATAGACACTTCTGACACTTCAATACCAGACCTGAGGGCATATACTGGAAAAATTCCATTCAGTGATGATTCCAAGAAGCCATACGCAAGGGGTGGCAAAAAAGCTACCCAACCATACTTTAGTGCTTGCCCAAATCGTTTTCCCGTGTCTTTTAGTCCACCGATCCCCTCGTCATTCTCAGGGTACTCATTTTTTAATGCGAAAATAAACACCCATCCGACAAGACAAATGGCTGAGGAGATGATAAACGGAAGCGAGGGACTAATGTTTACAAGTGGTGTCATCAGTGGTCCTGCCGCAAACCCTATTCCAAAAAACAATCCGTATAAGGATAGATTTCTTCCTCTAGTTGCTTCAGGAGAAGAAGAAGTAATCCAGGTTTGTGTCGCAAAGTGAAGGGCGTGGTCACCTATACCAATGAAAAAGCGAAGCAAAAGCCAAAACCAAAAGTTCTGCCACAAAGGAAAAAGGGCAAGGGCAACAACAACCAATAATCCCCCAATTAAAATAATATTTTTATATCCGAACTTTCGAAGCGGCTGCTCCATAAAAGGAGAGGCTATAAGAATTCCTATATACAAAGCAGTAGCATTCATTCCGTTCATTCCTGAACTAATCCCGCTTTTTTCAAAAATAACCGCGACTAATGGAAGCAGCATCCCTTGGCTGAAGCCTGAAATCGCTACAATACTGACAAGGATCCAGAAAGCGTGTTTACTATTTTTCATATAATGTTTCTCCTCCATATTTCTTCTCCCATCATACAAGAATATTTCGGAGGTTGAAACAAAATTTTATCCTGAATTTCTTTATAAAACTGGAAAAATAGTGTAATCTCATGTGTATGGAAATCATATCGAGGTGAGCAAATGGAATTTCATATGAAGGATGTCGGGTTTTACACAGAAACTCCATACGGAAGATTAGATGTGGCAGGTGATGAAGCTTACGGATTCCGTCCTTATCAGCTTTTGGTTGCTTCTGTTGCCGTCTGCAGCGGGGGAGTTCTTCGCAAAGTGCTTGAGAAGATGCGCATGACCATTGAAGATATACACATTGCTACAGACGTTCAAAGAAACAAAGAGGAAGCCGATCGGGTCGAGGTGATCAAAGTTCACTTTACAATTAAAGGTGTGAACCTAGACGAAAAGAAAATTCATAAGGCAATGGAATTAACAAGGAAAAACTGCTCGATGGTTCAATCCGTGGTTGGAAAAATAGAAATCATTGAAACGTTTGAAATTGCTTCAAATGGTTCATAAAGGGGAGGGGCAGAATTTTTCTGCCCCTCTTTTTAAATGATTAGCTCTTCCGGCTCACTGCCTGCTTTTTCAAAATAAAGGATTCTTTGTGGCTTGAAAGCTAATAATACGTAATTCGGATCATCCGAGCCTGACATCCATTCAGCTAACGAGTCGTCCCAAAATCTTTTTCGAAGGTCTGGAGATTCCTCAATGGAGGCGGTTGCTTCCATTTCACAATAATGATGGGTAAAGCTTCCTGCTTCGAGACCGAGTAAGATGTGAACATTTGGATTGGCATTCATGTCATCTAGCTTATGGGTGTGTTTGTGAGTGGCTGCATATAATGTTAACCCATCGTGAAAAAAGAGCATAAATCGGCTAAACGGTTTCCCATCTTGAATCGTTGCCAGCGTACCAATCGCGTGTTTATCAAACATATGTAGTACTTTATCTTTTACATTCATGACGATCTCTCCTTTTAAGAAGCTATCTATAATCTGTCTCGTTACCGAGTTTTTATGACTGATAAATTTTACAGGGAAGAGGGAAGACATTATGGCAAATAAAGTGTTCTTGATATTAGTCCTTATTGGTGTGCCGTTATCGGTGATCGGAACAATGATGCACTGGTCTAGTATTATCATGTTTATCATCTACTGTTTAACGATTATTGCGTTATCTAGTTTTATGGGGAGAGCGACCGAGAGCTTGGCTATCGTTACCGGACCCCGAGTAGGAGGATTGTTGAATGCAACCTTTGGCAATGCGGTAGAGTTAATTATTTCTGTGTTTGCGTTAAAAGCAGGATTAACGGGTGTCGTTCTTGCCTCACTAACCGGTTCGGTCCTAGGAAACCTTTTGTTGGTGGCAGGACTTTCATTTTTTGTCGGTGGACTTAAATACAAAAGACAAACCTTTAATGTGTTTGATGCAAGACATAATTCTGGATTATTAATGTTTGCTGTGATTGTTGCATTTGTAATACCTGAAGTATTTTCAATGACCATGGAACCAACGGAAAAAATGTCTTTAAGCGTTGGCATCTCGGTGATTTTAATTCTTTTATACTTGGCGGCTTTATTTTTTAAGCTGGTTACTCATCGTGGGGTATATCAATCCTCGGACGAAGGTGAAGAACATGAGGAAGAGGTTCCGGAATGGGGAAGAAACAAAGCGATTGGAGTGTTATTTATTGCCACACTTGCTGTCGCATACGTTTCTGAAAATCTCGTTCATACCTTTGAAGTTGTCGGAGAAACCTTCGGATGGACCGAGCTTTTCATCGGGGTCATTATCGTAGCTATTGTTGGAAATGCTGCTGAGCACGCATCTGCGGTGATAATGGCTTATAAAAACAAAATGGATATCGCGGTAGAAATCGCGGTGGGGTCGACACTGCAAATATCGATGTTCGTTGCACCTGCACTCGTGTTAGTTTCTTTATTTTTCCCAACACCGATGCCATTAGTGTTCACTATCCAGGAGCTGATTGCGATGGCGTCGGCGGTGTTATTGTCGATTATCATCGCAAACGATGGAGAATCCAACTGGTTTGAAGGAGCCACCTTACTAGCTGCCTATTTTATTATGGGAATTGGATTTTATTTATTGTAAAGGCCAAAAAAGACTCTGTATCAAGAAACGGTACAGAGTCTTTTTTTTATTTTTTTTAAGTAATATTTACATTTCCAAGAATATGTTGGACAAGGTCGGAATAAAAAGATACAGACGCTTGTTTTCTAGTTTATCAACTCCCTCTTTATAATGATGGTTTCGTTAAAGAAGAGACGAATAACAAGATAAACTACAAACCTCCTTTTAAAAGTTTAAGCGAATGTTCTACTATCCTCCTTTGTTAGAATGTAAGCTAATTATAGCTCACAAAGTTATTTATGTAAATATTCAGAACATTACAATATTGTTACAATTTGGCGAAAGGGGGCTTATTTACTCGTTGTTTATACATCGCTTATCGTTCTATGTTGGTGGACTTGCTATTTTGACTTTAGGTGCTTCTCTAACCATAAAAGCTGATCTTGGTGCTGGCCCTTGGGACTCACTGAATGTTGGATTGACCCATTTGGTAGGGCTAACGGTAGGTGGTTGGTCCATCATTATTGGTCTACTGTTAATCTTCTTGAATGCGCTGATCAAGAAGACGATGCCAGAAGTGTCCTGTGCCATCACGGTAGCTATTAGTGGGATTTTTATTGATGGGTGGCTATTATTTGTGTTTGATGGGTTTCATCCAGTAGGGTTCTATCCTAAGTTAATAAGCCTTACCGTGGGAATCCTACTCATTTCATTGGGCATCGCTACGTATATACAGGCAAGATGGCCACTGAGCCCAATTGACGACTTTATGATTGCTTTGAAGGATAGATACAAGATTACACTCGGAACAGCCAAAACGATTGGTGAGGTACTAGCCCTATGCTTTGCTGTTCTCCTTCATGGGCCGATTGGGTTGGGTACGTTTGCCGTGGCACTTGGTCTAGGGCCGTTTATTGCCTTTTTTAGCTTGATGTGGGAAAGAGTTTTAATTAAGAGATGGTAGAAGTTTTTGGCAAATGGATAATTTGATGGAACTCCGAAAAAACTAATATCAAATCTATGAGTTAGCTGAAAGGAGTTCCACTACATGAGAAAGTTATTGTATGCGCTAGTCGTTGGCTTTCTTTTCTCGCTCTTATCTTTTTCCACCATACACGCTGAAAAACCAGCTGCACCTGAAGCAAAAAAAGAAAAACAACAACAAGTTCAAGTTCCAAACTCAGTACTAAACATTACAAAAGAAAATACATATCCAAACCCAACGCAGGATATGCCGACCTTGCAACCTAGTGAACTGACTAAGGATTTAATTGAATCTTCTAAAGTGAAAATTGAAAACCCAGAATTGATTCGCATGTTAAATGAAACGACTGTGAACAGTACACCGTTTGCTGTCGGTTACCGTGCAATCATTTACTTAGGACAGTGGCCGCTAAATTATGAATCAAGTGAAACGGCACCGAACTGGGAATATCAAAAAATTAATACGAATTATGTAGACAATCGTGGAGGAAATACCAATTACCAAATGCATTATGTCCAAGAAATGCAGAAAATTGTACGAGGTGGATTAACATCCAAGGTGGCTAATGCAGAGGATGTTAAGAAAATGATGCTGTTAAAGGCTGCAGAAAAAACAGGTCTTCCTCTCGCATTTGAAACGGTCGTAGGCGGGGGAACGAAAAAGGATCAAGTTTACAATGTACCACCGAAACGCCTTGGCTATCTGTATGGTTACGCACCAGCTGTGAATGAAAAAGGAAAAGTCACTTACGGTGAAGTGTATATCATGCTTAAAGGCAGCAAAAAAATGATTGTAGTGAAAAACGTAACGTCGCAAGGAATAGGTGCTTGGATTCCTGTTCAGGACCATGTTTCATTTGGATTCATCGCACCAGATAAGCCGAGATAAGTGTAAAAATGAATAAAAGGGTCGATCACTAAACTTGGTGATCGACCCTTTCATTGTTAAATGAGAGCTTTCCGAGTAGAAAAATCCATGTCTTTATAATAGCTATTTTTCACTAACACATTCGGTCCTAGGCATCGAGCGGACGGACAATGGCAACTTAAGCTTTTGGCCAAATCCGTCTCAAGCCATTTATTAAAAATGCCAGGTAACTCATCGGTTTGAATATTTCCAAGTGGTGGAGTATCGCCGAAATCCGTTACGATGACATCCCCTGTGAAAATATTAATATTGAGTCTTGAGCGTCCATCAGGATCATTGCGGACAGATACATTTTTTGCAAGACTAAGCTTTTGTAAAAGAGCTTGATCTTCTTCACTTGTGTTACACGCATAGAATGGTAACGTTCCAAACAGCATCCACACCTTTTCGTTTCGGAAGTCAAGTAATCGGTGAATCGCTTGGCGCATTTCGTCTAGCCCGAGAACTTCTAGATTGGATGCGAAGTCAGAAGGGTACATCGGGTGAATTTCATGACGTTGACACTTCATTTCTTCAACGATCTGCTCGTGAATGCTTTCTAAGTAGGGAAGAGTCCGCTTATTCAGCATCGTCTCCGCTGATACCATCACTCCTGCATCGACCAATGCACGGCTGTTTTCAATCATTCGAGCAAAGAGTGCGGCACGTTGCTCACGAGTTGGTTTCTTTTCCATCATCGCAAATCCACCATCGATAAAATCATCCACTGTTCCCCAATTATGCGAAATATGGAGAACATCTAAATAGGGGCTGATTTTATAATAACGTTCAATATCTAATGTAAGATTTGAGTTAATCTGAGTACGAACCCCACGTGAATGGGCATACTCAAACAAAGGAAGCACATAGTTCTCAACCGACTTCAGTGATAGCATAGGTTCTCCACCTGTAATACTAAGCGAGCGAAGATGTGGTATTTCATCAAGCCTTTGAATTAATAAGTCGATTGGCAAGCCCTTAGGATCCTTTGGCTGCAAAGTATAACCAACTGCACAATGCTCACAGCGCATATTGCAGAGTGTGGTTGTTGTAAATTCTATATTTGACAGGGTCATTTTCCCGTGTTGTTCTACATCCATATAAGCTTCCCAAGGATCATACTGGGGAGTGATGGTTGGTTTGTTCATTGTCTTCATCGATTCTCTCCTTTTTCAAGATCATCCTTAGTTATTATCAATTTGTATGATGAATCTGTCAATCCATGTTCAACTTCTTTGAAAAATGGGGAAAATAGAAGCAAACAGCCTTGAAAGTTGGAAGGAATTTCTGTAGGATGAAAAACGAGTGAAAGGAGCGAGTCGAATTGGGTAACAAAGTAAGCGATAAGAATTCACAGGTTACATTTTTAAAACAACGATTAAATATGTTTATTGAAGTATTGGATGCGATTGAGCCAGAAAATACAGAGCTGGAAGATATCGATCGTCTAATTGAAATGATTGATGATTTAGAATCAAAATGCCGAGAATTTAATAACCGCGATCAATAAATGACAAAGTGTAGCTTAGTGAAGCTGCACTTTTTTCTATAATGAAACTTATGTTTGATGTATTCGTACATATATATAGAAAGGATGTGGAGAATGTTGAATATGGGAGATTTGTTATTTCAGATTTATCGAATTGCTTGATCAGGAAAGAAAGAGGGAATAACTTTTATGTTAAGTAGGAGTCAGTTTTCGATTATATTAGGATTTGCCATCGTTCTTGGGGTCATTGCGGCATTGGTTGACATTCCATTGTGGATATTAATTGTAATCATTTTATTGATTACTATGGCAGTGAGCTATTTGCCCATCATGATCAACCTCTATCTAACGGACAATATGAAAAAGGTGGAGAGGTTTTTAGAAGCTAGACTGAATCAGCCTATCTTTCATTTTTATTATGCGTTAGCAAACGGAGATGACTTTCATGTAGAAAAAGCACTTCGTGACGTACGTGAAAAATATAAAAAAGGTCATTATTATACAATTTATTCTGTTACATATGCTGCGTATAAAGGAAAGTTAGTGGAGGAAAGAGACTCCATTGCTCAGATCAAGCATCCAGCGTTGCGATTGTATTATGAGGGGCTATTGGCGATTGAGGAGGAAGAGCTGGAGCGTGCCTGGCAACTCGCTAAGGAGCAGAAGAAACCTTGGATGAAGGAAGCGATAATAGTGGAGGTTGCAGGTAGACGTGGGGAGAGGGATCTCGAAATCAAGCACCAGCAGGAAGCGATTCGCTTGACGCATGGGCTTCAGAGGTACTTGTTGGTGAAGAAGTATGGGGTTGCGGGTGAAACTCGCGGATAAAAATAGGATTTTCTATGAAAGCCGACCTCGATGTGGCCGTGATACTCACGGCCGTTTTTTAATTTCCAAGAAGCGAATTGAACAACTCGCCGAAATAATCATCAAAGTCGCCGATATAATAAAAAACTCGCTGATAAATCCTCTAAACTCGCTGATTTATTACCAAAACTCGCCGATAAACCCTTCTACATCAAACACTCCTTACCTGTAACCGATTCCATCTAAACCCTTTTCATCAAATCGTGATAGGAGTATAATATGTGTGGGGAAATGTTGAAACATTCATACTTATTTTTTTAGATACATGGGGAAGGGGAACCAGTCATGAATATCGAGAAGTTTCAGGAAAGTATGTATCAACTCATCGTAGAAACATCAACAAGGCTGCCAAAGGATGTTCGACGTGCCATTCGTGCGGCGAAGGAAAAAGAGAGCGCAGGCACACGCTCAGCAATGAGCTTAGCAACAATTACAAACAATATTATGATGGCAGATGACAATGTGTCGCCAATCTGTCAGGATACAGGGCTACCAACGTTTAAAATTAAAACGCCTGTTGGAGCCAACCAAATCGTGATGAAAAAAGCAATTAAAGAAGCAATTGCCCAAGCAACGAAAGCCGGAAAACTTCGTCCAAACTCAGTGGACTCTCTTACCGGTGATAACAGTGGAGACAATCTTGGAGAAGGTACCCCTGTTATCAAGTTCGAACAATGGGAAAAGGATTATATCGACGTGCGCCTGATTTTAAAGGGTGGCGGTTGTGAAAATAAAAATATTCAATATAGCTTACCTGCAGAGCTAGAAGGACTTGGTCGCGCAGGTCGTGATCTAGATGGAATTCGAAAATGTATCATGCACTCGGTATATCAAGCACAAGGACAAGGCTGTAGCGCTGGTTTTATCGGTGTCGGTATCGGGGGAGATCGAACATCTGGTTATGAACTAGCAAAAGAGCAGCTATTCCGTTCGGTAGACGATGTGAATCCTAACGAAGATCTTCGAAAATTGGAAGAATACGTGATGGATCACGCGAATGAATTGGGAATTGGTACAATGGGATTTGGTGGGGAAACAACTCTCCTTGGTTGTAAAGTAGGTGTCATTAACCGTATCCCTGCGAGCTTCTTCGTATCTGTAGCGTATAACTGTTGGGCGTATCGCCGTTTAGGAGTAGAAGTGAATCCAGAAACAGGTGAGATCAACAGCTGGATGTATCAAGAAGGAGAGAACGTAGATTTTGCTGCGGAACAAGAAGCGCAAGCACAAACAGCGGCTTCTCAAGAAATAGAGAATCGCGTGGTTACACTTGAAGCGCCTATCTCAGAAGAGCAAATCCGTGAACTTCAAGTGGGCGATGTTGTCAAAATTAATGGAATGATGTACACGGGGCGCGATGCCATTCATAAATATTTGTCTGACCATGATGCACCGATTAGCCTTGACGGACAAATCATTTACCATTGTGGACCGGTTATGCTAAAGGATGGCGAAGGCAAATGGCATGTTAAAGCGGCTGGCCCAACAACCAGTATTCGTGAGGAGCCTTACCAAGGAGATATCATGAAGAGATTTGGTATCCGTGCAGTTATTGGAAAAGGCGGAATGGGTTTAAAAACTCTAGCTGCCTTAAAAGAACACGGTGGCGTGTACTTGAATGCAATTGGGGGAGCAGCACAATACTATGCTGATTGTATTAAATCGGTTGAAGGTGTAGACCTTATGCAATTTGGAATTCCAGAAGCGATGTGGCATTTAAAAGTAGAAGGTTTTACAGCAGTTGTGACAATGGATTCCCATGGAAACAGCTTGCATCAAGATGTGGAAAAATCATCTTTAGAAAAGCTAGCTAATTTCAAAGAACGAGTATTTTAATATAGAATCGAGTGCTGTAGAAGCACTCGATTTTTTACATAACGGGAGGGGAAAATGAAGGGGAATATTATCTTTTTAAATGGTGTATCAAGTGCGGGAAAAAGCACATTGTCAAAGGAAATCGTCAAGCTTCTTCCTAACTATTTTCATTTTAGTGTGGATGAATTTGACACAATCATTGAAAGGATGGAAGAACGCGGGACGGACCGTCTTATCCCTGTCCCTACAGAAACGTTTTTCCATCGGTCGATTGCTATGTTTTCCGAACAGGGCATAAATCTGATTATCGACCATGTGCTACACGATCAAGAAACGATCACAGATGCTTATCATACATTGAGAGACTATCCCATCTATTTTGTTGGTGTTCATTGTCCTGTGGAGGAATTAGAAAGACGTGAAATAGCACGTGGAGATCGAAGAATTGGACAAGCAAGACTACAACTTCAATTTGTTCACCAACAGAATGAAGAATATGATATAGAAGTGGATACTTTAATAAACGATCCGATGAAAAATGCTCAAGCCATTGCTGAATTTGTTTTAGCTAATGAAGCTTCACTCGGTTTTTCCAAATAACATGAATGATTTTCCCTCTAATTACGGACAATAAGGAAAACTTGTACTGTGAGAGGGGACTACAGATGAAAAAGCTGTTAGCCATCCTTTTTTCCTTATTGCTTAGCTTTTCGACCATCGTCTCAGCAAGTGTCTCCAATGCTCCGATTCATTGGGGCTTTAAAAAATCTTCGAATGAAGAACCGGTCGAAGCCGGAAAAGAGTATGATGAGCTGTTAGAGAAGTACGGAGCCTTTTATAAAGGTGATCCAAAGAAAAAGGACATATTCTTAACATTTGATAATGGCTATGAAAATGGGTATACAGCCAAAGTGCTTGATGTGCTGAAAAAAGAGAAAGTACCTGCCGCCTTTTTTATAACTGGTCATTATTTAGAAAGCGCCTCTGACCTTGTGAAGCGGATGGCTGATGAAGGTCATATTGTTGGCAATCATTCGTATTATCACCCAGATATGACGACCGTAAGCGACGAAAGATTTTACAGAGAGCTTGAAAAAGTTCGTGCAGGTACCGAAGAAATTACTGGTGTTAAACATATGGTGTACCTTCGTCCACCTCGAGGAGTATTCAGTGAACGTACCCTTATGAAGGCTAAGGAAATGGGCTACACCCATGTTTTCTGGTCTCTCGCTTTTGTTGACTGGTACCGCGACGACCAAAAGGGATGGCAGTATTCTTATAATAATGTGATGAAGCAGATTCATCCGGGAGCGGTACTGTTGTTGCACACGGTATCTAAGGATAATGCGGATGCTTTAGAAACAATCATTAAGGATTTAAAACAGAAAGGTTATACCTTTAAAAGTTTGGATGAGTATACTCGCGGTGAGGCAATGAAGGATCCGATCTTTAAGATTAGGAAACGAAATAAATGATAAATTGCGATGCGGATATCTTTGATGTCCGCAATTTCTATGTTTTATCAAAATAAAAGAAAAAGTTATTGTGTTTTATCGTGAAATTATGTAAGATATTCTTCGGCTTCAAAAATTTGAAGTCTCTTTAAAAAATAATTAGAAAACAGAAGTTGACTTCTGCGAATTAAGATGATATAGTAATACATGTAGCCGACAACAACGACTTGAAAAAAACTTCCGAAAAAAGTTTTTCGTAGAAGTTGACAACGGTGAAATGATATAGTAAGATAATCAAGTGCTTAATTGAACCTTGAAAACTGAACAAGACAACAACAAACGTCAACGTTTTAAC
>NZ_JBRKCV010000026.1:0-42637 GCF_052983275.1 Robertmurraya sp. GLU-23 | reverse complement strand
ACACCCGTTCCCATACCGAACACGGAAGTTAAGCTTTTCAGCGCCGATGGTAGTTGAGGGTTTCCCTCTGTGAGAGTAGGACGTCGCTAGGCAAAGAAAAAAGCACCTGAGTGGGTGCTTTTTTTTTTGTGTGTGTTACTAATTGACTGTATGCTCGTATTTTTTGTCTTTGAAGGTTAATTAGAAAGGCTCTATTTAACCTTAAGCAACTCTAGTTGCCTCAAATGGTCAATAGAAGGACTCTATCTGCCCGCTCTGTAATTATTTATTGAAAGGTAAGAGAAATAATAGGCGGAGTATTTCCGGCTAATGTATACAGAGGAAGCTTAAAAAGCAGAGATAAGCGGAGGAATTCCGGTTAACTGCTCTAAATAAGCCAAAATTCAAAGATTTGGATCAAATAAGCGAAAAAACTCCGCTTATTTTTAGGGAAATATGGGTATTTCCCAATTTAACCGGAATTTTTCCGGTTATTTATCAAACTCAGTAAAATCAACATCAGTTTTATAACAGTACAGTACTCTGGCCATAAAATGCTTTATTTATTAGGTGGTACTTTGTAATATTCTTACATAACAAAAAGTCCTGCATTTGGCAGGACAAAATGTATAACAAATATAAGTGGATTATCAAAATATTTTTATAAAAAGTGACAGGTATCTGAACCCGGGCTTTTTCCAACCCAACCTCACCTAATGCTTCAAATGATACGGCAGTGTCGAAACAATCACATTTTTTCTATAAAGCAAGAAGGAACGGATTAACAGGCTGGATTGGTTGTGAAGCATATTATGCCAGCCTTTTTTCGGGATGAACTGTGGGATTAACACCGTTACCCGGTAGTTGGACTCACTTGCTTTATGCTCGACAGTGTCGACAAATTTGGTGAGTGGGTGAATAATGCTTCTATAATGAGAATGTAAGGTGACCAATCGTACGTCAGGCTGCCACTTTTTCCATTTTTCCTCAAAGCGTTTTTCTTCTTCCCGGTCAAAGGCTACATACACCGCAATGACCTGGCTTGCTGATAGTGACTTAGCATAGTTAATGGAATTCTCCACTACATGAGTAATGCCAGCCACTGGTACGATGATGACATTTCCTTCGATAGGAAGTGCGGCTTCACAAGTGGTGACACGAAGCTGATCCGCAATGTTCTCATAGTGCTTATGAATTTTATGAAAGATCAGTACAATCACTGGAATAAAAACAAGTACCGGCCATACCTGGCTGAACTTTGTGATAAAGAACATTATGGTAACAACGAAACTTATTAGCGCGCCGGTTGTATTAATCGCGAGCTTTGCTATCCAGCCGGTTGGCTTTTCGCGAATCCATTTTACCATCATTCCAGTTTGAGAAAGGGTAAATGGGATAAAGACACCAACAGCATATAATGGAATTAAATTTTCAGTATGACCATGAAAAGTAATAATTAACAAGATAGATGCAAAACCTAAAATCATAATTCCATTTGAATAGCCCAATCGATCGCCTCGAAGTGTAAACATACGAGGAATAAATTTATCATTGGCTAAGTTTACAGCTAATAAAGGGAACGCTGAGTATCCTGTATTTGCTGCTAGTATTAAAATTAACGCAGTGGTCCCTTGAATGAAGAAATACATAAAGCTTCGACCAAAGGTTTGGCTAGCAATTTGTGAGACGACGGTTTCTTCTACTTTTGGTGTAATGCCGTAATAATAAGCTAAAAGGACAATCCCAGATAATAAAATCGCTAGCAATGTACCCATTAGTATGAGTGTCCTTGCTGCATTTTTTGGTGCAGGATCTTTAAAGTTTGGAATGGCATTTGATATGGCTTCGACACCTGTTAACGCAGAGCTACCTGATGCAAAGGCCTTAAGTAAAAGGAATAAGCTAATTCCTGCTACCGGTGTTCCAATGGGCGTATGCAGTTCAGGAGGTACCTGACCTGTCACCACCTTAAACAAACCCACTCCAATTAAGATAAATAAGGCTAGAACAAATAAATAAACGGGATAAGCAAGAATGGAGGCAGATTCGGTTACGCCTCTTAAGTTTAGAAGTGTTAAAAAGATAACAAATACAATCGCAATCTCCACATTATAGTCATGGAAAGCTGGGAAGGCTGAAGTAATTGCATCTGTACCTGCTGAAACACTTACAGCGACTGTTAATATATAGTCTACCAATAAGGACCCTCCGGCCACTAGCCCTGGGTTCACTCCCAGATTGGTTTTAGATACCACATATGCACCCCCACCGTGAGGGTAGGCATAAATGATTTGTCGGTAAGATAATATTAAGGCTGTTAATAAAAGAAGAACGCCAATTGCAATGGGAATAGAATACCAAAAAGCAATGGCTCCTATAGAAACGAGAACAATAAGGATTTGCTCTGGTCCATAGGCCACGGATGATAAAGCATCCGATGATAAAATCGCTAACGCTTTTGTTTTATTTAACTTTTGTTCACCTAACTGGTCAGACTTCAACGGTCTGCCAATAAGGAATCTCTTAATAGAAGAGATCATGTTTTACACCACCATCTAGCAAAATTTAATGAAAAAAATCCACAAAAAAAAGCCTACAAAGTCATCATGAAATAAGACTTGTAGACATTAGCAATTTTGCTCCACAAGCTCCACCTTCCTTCTCAAAAAACGCTTACGAGGTTAGCTGTCGGATTCGGGCCTCATGAGTAGCCCTACCTAAAAAAGGATTCACCCCAGGACGTTTTGGGTCCCCCGTACCAATGGTTTCAGCGATTTAAGAATATGAAACTTTGATTATCATACTCCCGCCATATAAAAATGTAAATAAAAATTTTGTTAACGATTTTTGTCCGCAGGTAAGCACAAAGTAGACTTCTAATCCAACGTTTAAATGGGTATAATAGGTTAACTATTAAAGGACATTGAAAGGACCATATAACATGACAAAACCAAAAAAAGCCATTTTCGAAGTTGAGGAAAACGAAACATTAAGCGATTGTCTTGAACGAATGGCGAAAGAAGGGTATACTCCTGTAAAGCGCACAGAAAAGCCAGTTTTTCAAGAGGTAAAAGAGGCTGGTGAGGTTTCTTATGAGCCGATCGCAAGGAAAATTGTATTCGAAGCACGGTTAATAGAGTAAAACACGAACATTAACTATACATAAATTATAAACGTTCGACAATTTCATTGACAGATTATATAACAGATTGTAATATAGACATGAGATTAAATTCAGAAATAGCCCTCGTATAATAATGGGAATATGGCCCATAAGTTTCTACCCGATTACCGTAAATGATCGGACTATGAGGAAATGTGATATGCCCGGAGTAAGAGGCGCTTCTTTTGTGTCTCTTCCATCTTGTATGAACAAGCCCGGACAGATTCCTTTCCTCATCATGGAAAGAATCTGTGTGGGCTTTTTATATTATTTAGCTAGGAGGGGTATAGTGGAAGCACAAGTTGGAATTATTATGGGAAGCAAATCTGATTGGGAAACTATGAAACTAGCGTGTACCGTGCTAGACGATTTAAATATACCGTACGAGAAAAAGGTGGTATCTGCCCATCGAACACCGGACTTGATGTTTGAATATGCAGAAACGGCTCGAGAACGCAGAATAAAGGTAATTATTGCAGGAGCAGGCGGAGCAGCACACCTTCCAGGAATGGTGGCAGCAAAAACGACTTTACCGGTTATTGGTGTTCCGGTTCAATCAAGGGCGTTGAACGGATTAGACTCCCTACTCTCGATTGTACAAATGCCAGGAGGAGTTCCAGTAGCAACCGTTGCAATCGGAACAGCTGGTGCGACAAATGCGGGCTTGCTTGCCGCTCAAATATTAGGAGCCTTTAACGAAGAGATAGCTTTAAAGCTTCATGAAAAAAGAGAAGAAACCAAACAAACCGTTTTGGAAAGTAGTGATGAGCTTGTCTAATCCAGTGATTTTGCCAGGACAAACGATTGGGATTATCGGTGGTGGACAGTTAGGAAAAATGATGGCCTTATCGGCAAAAGCTCAAGGATACCGAGTGGCGGTCCTTGATCCTGCAGAGGATTCACCTTGTGGCCAAGTATCAGATATGAGCATCGTGGCAGGGTATAACGATCTTGAGGCAATCAAAGAACTTGCGAGTGTGAGTGATGTCATCACGTATGAGTTTGAAAATATTGATGCAGAAGCTTTAAAATGGCTGGCAGAGCATGCGTATGTTCCACAAGGAACTCAATTGCTAGAGGTCACTCAAAATCGAATCACCGAAAAAGCGGCTATTGAAAAGGCTGGGGTGAAAGTGGCTCCTTATGCGGTCATTCTATCTGCACAAGACATTTATGATAATATAAAAAGGCTTGGATATCCTGCTGTTTTAAAGACAGCTACTGGTGGATACGATGGCAAAGGTCAACTGGTCATCAAGACAGAAAAAGATCTGCCATTGGCTGAGAAGTTACTAGAACATGGTTCATGTGTGTTAGAGAAGTGGATTCCTTTTGAAAAGGAAATTTCAGTAATTGTTGTTCGCAGTGCAAGTGGGCAGACTGAAGTGTTCCCAATTGGAGAGAATATACATCGAGACAATATTTTACATGAGACCATTGTTCCGGCTCGAATAAGTGGGGATGCAGCTGGAAAAGGATTAGAGCTTGCTGAAAAGCTAGCATCTGCCCTACAGTTGGTCGGAACTCTAGCGGTTGAGATGTTTCTTACAAAAGATGACGATATTTATATCAATGAGCTGGCACCAAGGCCTCATAATTCAGGTCATTACACGATTGAAGCTTGTGAAACGTCACAGTTTGAACAGCATGTGCGTGCGGTATGTAACTTGCCGTTAGGACGTACGACTCTCTTAAAACCAGCAGTGATGGTAAATATTTTAGGAGAACATCAGGAAGCTGTGCTTCAAGCCATTCCTTCCGTAACGGATTGGAAAATTCATCTTTATGGAAAGATTGAACCGAAGTTTAAGCGGAAAATGGGGCATATTACCTTGCTTCGTGAAAATGTAGAAGAAGCACTAGCAGAGATTGAAGACAGTGGGATCTGGAGTAAAACTGAAGAATTGATCGGAGGATAAAACATGATTGATCGTTACACACGCCCGGAAATGGGAGCTATTTGGACAGAGGAAAATCGCTTTAAGGCTTGGCTAGAAGTAGAAATCCTTGCATGTGAGGCATGGGTAGAGCTTGGTGACATTCCAAAAGAGGACGTTGAAAAAATCCGCCAAAATGCTTCTTTCAATATTGACCGTATTAATGAAATTGAACAAGAAACACGTCATGACGTAGTTGCTTTTACTAGAGCAGTTTCTGAAACGCTTGGAGAAGAGCGTAAGTGGGTACATTACGGACTAACTTCCACTGATGTGGTCGATACGGCACTATCATATATGCTTAAGCAAGCAAATGATATCCTTTTAAAAGACTTAGAGAACTTTGTGGAGATCTTAAAAAATAAAGCTCAGGAACATAAGCATACGGTTATGATGGGACGTACACACGGAGTACACGCAGAACCTACGACATTTGGTTTAAAGCTTGCTCTTTGGTACGAAGAGATGAAGCGTAATCTGGATCGCTTTAAGCAGGCAGCTGAAGGCATCGAATATGGGAAAATTTCTGGTGCAGTTGGAACGTATGCAAACATTGATCCGTTCGTTGAAAAATATGTTTGTGAAAAGCTTGGCATTAAGCCAGCTCCAATCTCTACTCAAACCTTGCAACGTGACCGTCATGCACATTATATGAGCACGATTGCTCTTATTGCCACTTCGATTGAAAAATTTGCAACTGAAGTTCGTGGATTACAAAAGAGTGAAACGCGTGAAGTGGAAGAATTTTTCGCAAAAGGTCAAAAAGGATCTTCGGCTATGCCGCATAAGAGAAACCCAATTGGGTCTGAAAATATGACAGGACTTGCTCGTGTGATTCGTGGATACATGATGACGGCTTACGAAAATGTTTCGCTTTGGCATGAAAGAGATATTTCACACTCATCTGCTGAAAGAGTCATTCTTCCAGATGCAACAATCGCACTCAACTACATGTTGAACCGTTTTGGAAATATTGTGAAGAACTTAACGGTCTTCCCTGAAAATATGAAGAGAAACATGGATCGTACACTTGGCTTGATTTACTCACAACGTGTTCTTCTTGCACTAATTGACAAAGGATTAACTCGTGAAGAAGCATACGATACGGTTCAGCCAAGAGCAATGGAAGCATGGGAAAAGCAAGTTCATTTCCGCTCACTTATCGAAAGTGACGAACTGATTACAAGCAAGCTAAGCCCAGCTGAAATCGATGATTGCTTCGACTACAACTACCATATCAAGTACGTAGATACCATTTTTGAAAGACTAGGTTTATAAGAAAGAAGCGTCCCCGCGGCGCTTCTACTCAAAAAATTGCCAATATTCCGATTCAGGAGGTACGATTGCTAATGGAAAAAGGTTCCTTATTATACGAAGGCAAGGCGAAACGGGTGTACAAAACGGATGATGAACAAATTGTTTGGATTGAGTACAAGGATTCAGCTACTGCTTTTAATGGTGAAAAAAAGGCAACGATTGATGGGAAAGGTCGCTTGAATAACGAGATTACTAGTTTGTTATTTTTAAAGCTTCATGACGCGGGTATACCTTCTCACTTTGTAAAGCGCCTTTCTGAGACTGAGCAGCTTGTTCAAAAGGTGGAGATTGTTCCTATTGAAGTAGTCGTTCGTAATGTGGCAGCTGGAAGCTTTTCAAAACGCCTTGGAGTAGAAGAAGGCAAGGAGCTGTCAAAGCCATTAGTGGAGTTTTATTTAAAGGATGATGCATTAGGTGATCCGCTTATCACAGATGATCATGTAGAAGAATTAAAGCTTGCCACTCCTGAAGAGGTAGCGCAATTAAAGGAAAAAGCACTGACTGTAAATGCGACTTTATCAAGCTTTTTCAAAGAGCTAGGAATTCGCTTAATCGATTTCAAACTAGAATTCGGGAAGAATGCTGCAGGAGAATTATTACTTGCTGATGAAATCTCGCCTGACACATGCCGCCTTTGGGATGCAGTCACAAATGAAAAGTTTGATAAGGATGTATTTCGCCGCGATTTAGGAAGTTTAACGGATGCATATGAAACAATTCTTGAAAAATTAGGAGGACCACAACATGTATAAAGTTAAAGTGTTTGTAACGTTAAGAGAGAGTGTATTAGACCCACAAGGAACAGCTGTTGTTCATTCACTACATTCGTTAAATTATCAGGCGGTATCAGATGTTCGTATCGGAAAATATATGGAATTAACAGTAGAAAAATCAGATCGTGATGTAGAAGAAGTAGTAAAAGAAGTATGTGAAAAAATCCTAGCTAACACGGTTATTGAAGACTATCGCTATGAGATTGAGGAGTGTGTTGCACAGTGAAATTTGCGGTAATCGTGTTTCCTGGCTCAAACTGTGATATCGATATGTATCACGCGATTAAGGATGAACTAGGAGAAGAAGTAGAATACGTATGGCATGACGCAACAAGCTTAGACGGATTTGATGCTATCCTTTTACCAGGTGGATTTTCTTACGGTGACTACCTTCGTACAGGTGCCATCGCTCGCTTCAGTAATGTGATGAAGGAAGTTGTGAAGGCAGCTGAAGCTGGGAAGCCAGTATTAGGCGTGTGTAACGGATTCCAGATTTTATTAGAAGCAGGTTTACTACCAGGAGCTATGCGTCGTAACGAAAGCTTAAAGTTCATTTGTAAAAATGTTGAACTTCGTGTGGAAAACAATGAAACGATGTTCTCTGGTAGCTATAAGCAAGGAGAAACCATCCAAATTCCTGTCGCTCATGGTGAAGGAAACTATTATTGTGATGAAGAAACATTAGCTAGATTAAAAGAAAACAAGCAGATCGTTTTCACATATACAAACAATCCAAACGGTAGCTTAGAGGATATCGCTGGAATTATGAACGAACAAGGAAATGTACTAGGAATGATGCCACACCCTGAAAGAGCTGTTGATGAGCTATTAGGTGGAGCAGACGGAGTAAAGCTATTCCAATCGATCGTTAAACAATGGAGGGACTCACATGTTGTTAAAGCTTGAGCCAAGTCCGGAGCAAATTAAACAAGAGAAAATCTATTCACAAATGGGCTTGTCTGACGAAGAATTTCAAATGGTAGAAGACATTCTTGGACGCACGCCGAACTACACAGAAACAGGTTTGTTCTCTGTTATGTGGTCAGAGCATTGTAGCTACAAGAACTCAAAGCCGGTTCTTCGCAAGTTCCCAACATCAGGTCCACGTGTTCTTCAAGGTCCTGGAGAAGGTGCAGGGATCGTGGATATCGGTGACGAACAAGCGGTAGTTTTTAAGATTGAAAGTCATAACCACCCATCAGCCATCGAGCCTTACCAGGGAGCAGCTACAGGGGTTGGCGGAATTATCCGTGACGTGTTCTCTATGGGTGCTAGACCAATCGCGTTGTTAAATTCACTACGTTTCGGTGAGTTAGATGCATCGAGCCGTGTTCAATATTTATTTAAAGAAGTGGTTGCAGGGATCGCGGGTTACGGAAACTGTATCGGTATTCCAACGGTAGGTGGAGAAATTCAGTTTGATGCTTGCTACGAAGGTAACCCACTAGTTAACGCTATGTGTGTCGGCTTAATTGACCATAAGGATATTAAAAAAGGTCAAGCGCATGGTGTTGGTAACACGGTTATGTATATAGGAGCAAAAACAGGTCGTGATGGAATTCATGGTGCTACGTTCGCATCAGAAGAACTAACGGAGACATCAGATGAGAAGCGTCCAGCCGTTCAAGTAGGAGATCCATTTATGGAGAAGCTGCTTTTAGAAGCTTGCCTTGAGTTGGTCAAATGTGATGCTCTTGTTGGGATTCAAGACATGGGGGCTGCGGGTCTTACTAGCTCATCAGCGGAGATGGCTAGTAAAGCGGGATCTGGTATCGAAATGAATATGGATCTTGTACCACAGCGTGAAAAAGGTATGACAGCTTACGAAATGATGCTTTCTGAATCTCAAGAGCGTATGCTTATCGTTGTTGAAAAGGGCCGCGAACAAGAAATTGTGGATATCGTTGCTAAGTACGATTTAGATGCAGTTGCGATCGGTGTTGTGACAGATGACAAAATGCTTCGTTTAATTCATAACGGTGAAGTGGTTGCGAATGTTCCTGCAGATGCTCTTGCAGAAGAAGCACCAGTTTACCACAAGCCATCAGCTGAACCTGCGTATTTCCGTGAGTTCCAAGCGATGGAGAACACAGTACCAGAAGTTAAAGATCATAACGAAACGTTAGTGAACCTTCTTAAGCAAGCGACGATCGCAAGCAAAGAATGGGTTTACGATCAATACGACTATATGGTTCGTACAAGTACGGTTGTAGCACCAGGAAGCGATGCAGCAGTCGTTCGTATTCGCGGAACTAGAAAAGCATTAGCCATGACAACGGACTGTAACTCTCGCTACATTTACTTGGATCCAGAAACAGGAGGAAAAATCGCAGTGGCTGAAGCGGCACGTAATATCGTTGCTTCTGGTGGGGTACCACTTGCGATCACGGACTGCTTAAACTTCGGAAATCCAGAGAAGCCAGAAATTTTCTGGCAGATTGAAAAATCGGTTGATGGAATGAGCGAAGCGTGTAACGTGTTAAGCACACCAGTAATCGGTGGGAACGTATCACTATACAATGAAAGAAGTGGAACGGCTGTTTACCCAACACCGGTTGTTGGAATGGTTGGATTAGTTGAAGATATCGATCATATTACGACACAGAGCTTTAAAGAAGCGGGAGACCTAATCTATTTAATAGGGGAAACGAAGCCAGAATTCGGTGGAAGTGAGCTGCAAAAGCTTACAAACGGCGAAATCTTTGGTAAAGCACCTGAACTGAACCTAGAAGTAGAAGAGAAGGCTCAAAAGCAAGTTCTTTCAGCGATTCGTGCAGGAGTAGTAGCATCTGCTCATGACGTGTCTGAAGGTGGAGTGGCAGTCGCACTTGCTGAAAGCTTAATGGGTAGCGAAAACCTAGGAGCAGAGGTGACCCTTCAAGGCGAAGCAACAACCGCACTATTTAGTGAGTCACAATCTCGCTTCGTATTAACAGTGAAAAAAGAACATCAAGCTCAATTTGAGAGCTTAGTAGATGCAACTTATATCGGTACAGTAACAAAGACTTCTGATTTAAAAATAACTTGTGGCGATGAATTGGTCGTTTCACAACCAGTTTCTACGCTAGAAAAGGCTTGGAAAGGGGCAATCCCATGCTTGCTGAGCTAAAGGGGTTAAATGAAGAGTGTGGTATCTTCGGTATTTGGGGCCATACGGACGCTGCACAACTCACGTATTACGGATTGCATAGCCTTCAACATCGTGGTCAGGAAGGAACGGGAATGGTCGTTTCTGATCAACAGAGATTGAAGGGCTTAAAAGGCGAAGGTCTTGTTGCGGAGATCTTTACGGCCAAGGCGATGGAAGAAATGACGGGAAATGCGGCAATTGGACATGTTCGTTATGCGACAGCTGGAGGAGGCGGTTATGAGAATGTTCAACCGCTTCTCTTCAACTCACAGACGGGCAGTCTTGCTCTTGCACACAATGGAAACCTTGTGAATGCGAATCAGCTGAAGCTTCAACTTGAGGGACAAGGAAGTATTTTTCAAACGAGTTCCGATACAGAAGTGCTTGCACATTTAATTCGTCGCGGTGGATTTTCATCCATTAGAGACCGTGTGAAAACGGCTTTAACGATGTTGAAAGGGGCATATGCCTTCTTAATCATGACGGAAAATGAATTAATGGTTGCCCTTGATCCGAACGGTATGCGACCATTATCCATTGCCAAATTGGGTGACGCGTATGTGGTTGCATCAGAGACTTGTGCTTTTGATGTAGTAGGTGCCGAGTTCGTTCGCGATGTATTGCCAGGTGAGTTAATTACGATTAATGCAAATGGCTTACATTCAGAAATGTATTCACATGCATCGAACCAAGCAATGTGTACGATGGAATATGTGTATTTTTCAAGACCGGATAGCAATATTCAAGGAATTAATGTGCATACGGCAAGAAAAGCAATGGGGAAAAAGCTTGCCTTAGAAGTGCCGATTGAAGCGGATGTCGTAACGGGTGTGCCTGATTCTAGTATTTCAGCCGCGATTGGATATGCAGAACAATCGGGTATTCCTTATGAAATGGGCTTAATTAAAAACCGTTATGTGGGCCGAACGTTTATTCAGCCATCACAAACTTTGCGTGAACAGGGAGTGAAGATGAAGCTTTCTCCTGTTCGTGGAGTGGTTGAGGGCAAGCGAGTCATTATGGTGGATGATTCGATTGTTAGAGGGACAACAAGCCGTAGAATCGTCACGATGTTGAAGGAAGCGGGAGCGAAGGAAGTACATGTGGTCATTAGTTCTCCTCCGATTCAAAATCCGTGTTTCTATGGAATTGATACATCTACAAAAGAAGAGTTAATTGCTTCTAAGCTTTCGCCTGAAGAAATTCGAGAGATGATTGGTGCGGATTCGCTCACATTCTTGAGTGTGGAGGGAATGCTTGGAGCGATCGGGAAGGATCCACGAGAGGATCAATGCGGACAGTGCTTAGCTTGCTTTACTGGTAAATACCCAACGGAAATTTATCCAACGGAACTAACACTAGAAACGGTCAAATAATGGCAGCAGCACATGCTGCCTTTTCTTTGGAACATATTTTTAATTCGAAACTAGCACCGGCGTCTAAATAAGACGCTTGCGCTTTTCTATGGAGGGTTTTTACAATGGCAAATGCTTATAAACAAGCTGGGGTAGATATTGAGGCTGGATACGAAGCTGTTTCCCGTATGAAAAAGCATGTAGAGCGTACCATTCGTCCAGGCGTGCTTGGAGGCTTAGGTGGGTTTGGCGGTATGTTCGATCTTTCGAGTCTAAACCTGAAGGAGCCGGTGCTCGTCTCTGGAACGGATGGCGTGGGAACGAAATTAATGCTTGCGTTCATGCTCGATAAGCATGACACAATTGGGATTGATGCTGTGGCCATGTGTGTGAACGATATTGTTGTTCAAGGGGCAGAGCCACTTTACTTTTTAGATTATATTGCTTGCGGAAAAGCAGAACCTAGTAAGATTGAAGCAATTGTTAAGGGAATTGCGGACGGTTGTGAACAAGCGGGTTGCGCACTTGTTGGTGGAGAAACAGCTGAAATGCCTGGTATGTACAGCGAAGAAGAATATGATCTTGCTGGATTCTCAGTCGGTGCTTGTGAAAAGTCGGCTTTGGTTAATGGAGCTTCGATTCAACCAGGTGACGTGCTAATTGGACTTGCATCAAGCGGTTTACACAGCAATGGCTTTTCGTTAGTTCGTAAAGTATTGTTAGAAAAAGCAGGACTTGACCTTACTCAGTACGTGGAAGAGCTTGGACGGACTCTTGGTGAGGAATTGCTACAGCCAACAAAAATTTATGTGAAGCCTCTACTAGCGGCATTGAAAAAGTTTGAACTTAAGGGAATGGCTCATATTACTGGCGGTGGTTTTGTAGAAAACGTCCCGCGTATGCTTCCAGAAGGATTAGGAGCAGACTTAGAAGAGTCAAACTGGACGGTACCAGCGATTTTTAATTTGCTTGAAAAGTATGGTGAGCTTGATCGCAAGGAAATGTATAATATTTTTAATATGGGTACGGGTATGGTAGTAGCAGTGAATAAGGAGATTGCAGATGACGTGATTCGTTTCTTTAACGAAAGTGGAGAAAAAGCTTATGCAATCGGAACGGTATCAAGCCAAGAGGGAATACACATTAGGTAAGCGAGGGACAGTATGAAAAATATTGCTGTATTTGCATCAGGCTCGGGCAGTAATTTTGGTGCGATTTTAGAAGCGGTTCAATGTGGCGAGCTCGTGGCAAAGGTGCAGCTGTTAGTATGTGACCAACCGAGTGCGTACGCCATTCAAAGAGCAGAAGAGGCAGGCGTTCCGACGTTTGTGTTTCGGGCGAAGGACTATCCTTCAAAGATGGAGTATGAGCAAGAGATTTGTGCTCTTCTTACAGAGAAAAACATTGATCTTGTGGTATTAGCGGGATATATGAGATTAATTGGTCCTACCTTGTTAACTGATTTTGAGGGAAAAATCATCAATATCCATCCATCGATGCTGCCAGCTTTTCCAGGTAAAGATGCGATCGGTCAAGCATTGGCAGCCAATGTGAAAGAGAGCGGAGTAACGGTACATTACGTGGATGCAGGGATGGATACGGGTCCTATTATCGCTCAGCAGGCAGTTGTTGTTGATGAGGGAGAAACAAAGGAAAGTTTACAGAAAAAAATACATGAGGTGGAGCACAAGCTCTATCCAGCAGTAATCAGCGAGCTTTTAAAGGGTGAAAGGAGAACGGAAAGTGAAAAAACGAGCATTAATTAGTGTATCTGATAAAACTGGGGTTGTTGAGTTTGCCCGTCATTTAAGTGAATTAGGATATGAATTGATTTCTACTGGAGGAACAAAGAATGCCTTACAGGCAGCGGGTGTTCCGGTTATTAGCGTAAGCGATGTAACAGGGTTTCCAGAGATTCTTGAGGGCCGGGTAAAAACACTTAACCCATACATTCACGGAGGCCTTTTAGCCAAGTTTTCAGATGAAAACCACCAAAAGCAACTAGCTGAGCATAAAATTGATCCAATCCAAATCGTATGTGTGAACCTTTATCCGTTCCAACAAACGATTGCAAAACCGGATGTAACAGTAGAAGATGCAATCGAAAACATTGATATCGGTGGACCAACGATGCTTCGTGCTTCAGCCAAAAATCATGAGTTTGTAACTGTAGTTGTTGACCCTACTGATTACGAAGTGGTACTAGAAGAGCTAAAAGCTTCTGGTGATGTAGAGAAAGCGACACGTCGTAAGCTTGCTGCCAAGGTATTTAGACATACAGCTGCATATGATGCGATGATCGCTGAATATATGACAGATCTTGCTGGTGAAGAAAATCCAGAAAAAATGACGGTTACTTATGAATTAAAGCAAAGCCTTCGTTATGGAGAGAATCCACATCAAAAGGCAGCTTTTTATCGTAAGCCACTTGGCTCTGTTTTCTCGATTGCTAATGCCACTCAGCTTCATGGCAAAGAGTTATCATATAACAATATTAATGATGCGGATGCAGCTCTACAAATCGTAAAAGAATTTACGGAGCCTGCAGCTGTTGCTGTTAAGCATATGAACCCTTGTGGTGTTGGAACAGGAACGGATGTTTATGATGCATTCACAAAGGCGTTTGCTGCTGACCCTGTATCGATCTTTGGTGGAATTATTGCCTTGAATCGTGAAGTGGATAAACAAACCGCTGAAAAGCTTCATGAAATCTTCTTAGAAATTATCATTGCTCCTTCTTATTCAAAGGAAGCTTTAGAGGTATTAACTAGCAAAAAGAATCTTCGCTTGTTAACGATTCCGTTTGATGAAAAAGTAAAGGTAGAAAACAAGCATGTGTCGATTGAAGGCGGATTACTTGTTCAAGATCAAGACCGTTTTACACTAGAAGATGCGACTGTATCGGTAGCAACGAAGCGTGAGCCAAGTGAAGAGGAATGGAAAGCACTTAAGCTTGGTTGGAAGGTTGTTAAGCATGTGAAATCAAATGCGATCGTGGTGAACGATGCTGACATGACCCTTGGAATTGGTGCTGGTCAGATGAACCGTGTAGGTGCAGCGAAAATTGCTTTAGAACAAGCAGGAGAAAAGGCAACAGGTGCGGTACTTGCTTCGGATGCATTCTTCCCAATGGATGACACCGTTGAAGCAGCGGCAAAGGCTGGAATCACAGCGATTATTCAACCGGGTGGATCGATTCGTGATGAAGATTCAGTGAAAAAAGCAGATGAGTACGGAATTGCGATGGTATTCACTGGAGTTAGACATTTCAAACACTAATTTTCAGGATGGGGGTACAAACTATGAACGTTCTAGTAGTAGGTCGTGGAGGACGAGAGCACGCTATTTGCTGGAAGGTAAGCCAAAGTCCTTCTGTAGAAAAAGTGTTCGTCGCTCCTGGGAATGTAGGAATGACAGACGTAGCTTTGCGTGTGGATATTTCTGAAGAGGAACAAGACAAGCTGATTGATTTTATAAAAAAAGAAAAGATCGGTCTCACGATCATTGGACCTGAAGCACCATTACAAGCGGGACTTGCTGATCGAATTCGTGCGGAAGGACTAGCCGTTTTTGGTCCAGACCAAAAAGCAGCAGTAATTGAAGGCAGCAAATCGTTTGCGAAAGAGCTAATGGAAAAGTACCAAATTCCAACAGCTGCTTATCAATCCTTCACAGATTTTGAAGAAGCGAAAGCGTATGTGGAGGAAAAAGGAGCTCCTATTGTCATCAAGGCGGATGGTCTTGCGGCAGGCAAAGGAGTGACCGTTGCTTTAACATTAGAAGAAGCGATTGACAGCCTGAAAGAAATGCTTGTGAACAGTAAGTTTGGTGCAGCTTCGGCGAAAGTTGTTATTGAGGAGTTTTTAGAGGGAGAAGAATTCTCTCTGATGGCATTTGTGAATGGTGACGTTGTGGTGCCAATGGAAATTGCTCAAGATCATAAGCGTGCGTATGATGGCGATCAAGGACCAAACACGGGTGGAATGGGGGCTTATTCTCCAGTTCCGCAAATCAGCAGTGAAGCTGTTCAAACAGCTGTTGAAACGGTGTTAAAGCCTGCAGCAAACGCGATGATAGAAGAAGGAAGAAGCTTCTGTGGAATTCTTTATGCGGGTCTGATTCAAACAACTGCTGGTCCAAAGGTCATTGAGTTCAATGCTCGATTCGGTGATCCAGAAACACAAGTGGTTCTTCCAAGAATGGAATCTGACTTAGTAGAGGTCATTCTTTCCGTGTTAAACGGAGAACAGCCAACTATCGAGTGGTCATCAAATGCCGTGGTGGGTGTCGTTTGCGCAGCAAAAGGCTACCCGGAACAGCCTGAAAAGGGCAGCGTCATCGAAGGACTTGATTCTGTGAAGGAAGCACTTGTCTTCCATGCAGGAACAGAGCAGAACGAAGATGGAAAAATTGTTACGGCAGGTGGACGTGTATTGCTTGCAGCTGCTAAGGCAGACACTCTTCAAGCAGCACAAGAGCGTGTGTATGCCGAGTTATCAAATGTGACGAGCGATGGACTTTTCTACAGAAAAGATATTGGACATAAAGCCATTACGTTTGCCGCTTGCCAGACTTCTTAATATAGACAAATAGAAGGGCAATAATACTTCCAATTAAAGCAATTAGAACGAAGGACATATCGCTCACATACTCCCAAAACATCATGTGATGCTCCTTTCTATAGTGATTCCCCCTCTCAGCGGAGGGGGAATTTTCTTATTGAGTGCTATACGGTAAAAACTGTTCCGGCATTGATTTTTCATTAGACGATTGATTTTGATTGCTTCTCAAATTTTGTTCTCTTTCATAAAGGGCAGTGACTGGACAAAAACGAACAATCCCCTCTGCCACCTTCATTGCACCTAAAATTCCAAGCAAAACATAAGAGTCTCTCCAAGGCATTTTTGTATGTTTCGCTGTACTCCATGCTAAGACGCTTAAACCAATGGTAATACGAACAAGGGCATTCACGATTCCAATATTGGGCTTTACATTCATGGAATTGTCACTCCTCTTACATATTTTTAAAAAATTTAGTACTTCTTTACTGCGTTAAACAGTGAAATATGATACTATAAAAACCAAACCTATAAAATGTAAGGGTTTTCATTTTGCGTTGATAGGGTTGTATTTCTAACAAGATATTTAAAAACAATGTGAAAGAATCTTACAAACTAATGGTAGATTTTTGATATTTCATCTATTGTTACCGGTAATATGACAAAATTTTTCTAAGATAACAACACTGCGTAAGGAGGGACATTCATGCTGGATCAGCGATATCGATGGAAAAATAAACATATTAGAGAACATATTTCCGTTCTAGATGGAAATGTTTCTCCCTCTATTTTATTAACAAATGCCAAGTACTTAAATCAAACGTTTCGTACTTGGATGACTGCAAATATATGGATATACGATGACCGTATTATTTACGTTGGCGACAAATATCCCGACAATGTCGAGCATTGTGAGATCGTGGATTGCACAGGTCTTTTATTGGTGCCAGGCTATATTGAGCCACATGCCCATCCCTTTCAAATATATAATCCCCATTCGCTTGCACACTATGCATCGCAGGGTGGAACGACCACACTCATAAATGACAATATGGTGCTTGCTTTGCAAATGGAAAAAAATAAAGCGTTCTCATTTATGAGGGAGATGCGTAAATCGCCCACCTCCATGTACTGGTGGTGCCGCTTTGATGCCCAAACAGAGATTCGAGACGAGGAACAAATTTTTTCACATAGCAATGTGAAATCCTGGCTCGAACACGATGCGGTCATTCAAGGAGGAGAGCTTACCGGTTGGCCGAAACTTCTTGATGGTGATGATATGATGCTTCATTGGATGCAAGAAGCCAAACGAATGAGAAAGAAAGTCGAAGGTCATTTTCCAGGCGCATCTGAAAAAACATTAGCGAAAATGATGTTATTTGGTGCGGACTGTGACCATGAAGCGATGACAGGAGAAGAAATTTATAATCGTCTGATGCAGGGGTATATGGTTTCTCTAAGACATTCATCTATTCGTCCGGATTTACCTGTCCTACTAGATGAAATTCATCAGCTAGGAATCACGATGTACGATAAATTTATGTTTACTACGGACGGGTCATCTGCTCACTTTTACGAAAATGGAATCATTGATGAAATGATTCGTATTGCCATTGAAAAAGGCGTACCAGTCATGGATGCCTACAATATGGGAACGATTAATGTTGCACGCTACTATAATGTAGAACATCTTCATGGAAATATCGCGACAGGAAGAGTAGCGAATATTAACTTTTTAACAGATGAACGTAATCCAACTCCTGTATCTGTTCTTGCCAAAGGACAGTGGGTAAAAAGAGACGGAGAAGACACCAATGCCTATGAGTCGCTCAATTGGGTGGACATGGGGTTTGAACCGTTAAAGTTAGACTGGGAACTAACTATGGATGATTTTCAGTTCTCGATGCCTTTTGGAATTAAAATGGAGAATGCGGTTATTACCAAGCCATATTCTGTATCTATTGATGCCAATTATGATGAGCTTTCATGTGATCATGATGAGTGCTTCTTCATGCTAATTGATAAACATGGCAAATGGAGAATCAACACGATGTTAAAGGGATTCTCTAACAAGGTGCAGGGCCTAGCTAGCTCGTACTCGACTACAGGAGATATTATTTTAATTGGAAAAAACAAATATGAAATGATGAACGCTTTTCATCGAATGGTCGAGTTAGGTGGAGGAATTGTCATCAGTGAGGAAAGAAGAATCGTGTTGGAAATTCCACTGCCATTAAGTGGCGTGATGAGTGATCACTCCATAGAGAGTCTGGTGGAGGAAGATAAGGAATTACTTGCTTATTTGAAAACAAAAGGATACGCGTACGCTGATCCATTTTATACCTTGCTTTTCTTCTCATCCACTCATCTGCCGTATATCCGAATCACACAGCAAGGGATGTACGATGTGATGAACAAAATGATACTCTTTCCAACGATAATGCGTTAAAATATAAAAGGACATTATAGAATGAACATATAAAAAGATTATTAGGGGTGTAATGATGCTTAGGAAATGGATAACAGTCGGGCTGGCATCTGCCTTATTAGTAACTGGCTGTAATAAAGTAGAAGAGGTTCAAAAGGAAAGTGAAAAACCAGTGGAAGAGGAAGATACAGTCGTAGAAGAAGTATCCCAAACTTTTGAAGCTCCTTTAACTGGTGTGGAACTATCAGAAGAACCAACTGGTCGAGCGTTTGGTGTGATGATCAACAATGATCCAAAAGCAAGACCGCAGTCCGCACTAAACCAGGCAGATATCGTTTACGAAGTGTTAGCAGAAGGCAATGTAACGAGATTTCTGGCCATTTTTCAAAGCGAACATCCTGAAAATATGGGTCCAGTAAGAAGTGCAAGGGATTATTATATCGACCTTGCCAGCGGGTATGATTCATTATATATCGCTCATGGGTACAGTCCTGAGGCACAGGAAATGCTTACGAGTGGTGTCATCGATAATTTAAATGGAATGCATTATGATGGTACGCTTTTTAAACGTGCAAGCTTTAGACAGGCACCACATAACAGCTATATTTCATACGAAAATATTGCAAAGGGAGCAGAACAAGTCGGTTATGACATGACAGAAGCTCCAGAGGCTTTACCTTTTTATGAGGAAGAAGAGTTAGCCAGTATCGCAGGTGACGCTGCTGAGCAGGTGACAGTTGCTTATTTAAAGAGTAATCTGTTTAAGGTCGACTACAAATACGATAACAGTAGCAAAAAATATGCTAGATATTCAAATGATGAACAAACGATAGATTTAGATTCAGAGGAGCCTGTTCTACTCGACAATATCTTTATTGCTGAGATGGAGCACACCGTATTAGATGACTCTGGAAGAAGAGAGATTGATTTAACCTCTGGTGGAAAAGGGTATTTATTGCAGCAAGGAAAGCTTCTTCAGGTAGAGTGGAAAAATGTAGATGGAAGAATCCTTCCTTTCTTAAATGGTGAAGAAGTCAAGTTTGTTCCAGGAAAAACATGGATCAACATCGTTCCAACAAATCCAGGATTGGAACAAACCGTTACGATACAATCATAAAGGAGTCTAGATCATGCAAATTGATAAATTAAGGGGCAAAGAGCTCGACCAGCTATTTAAGGCGGTTTTAACATTAAAGGATTTAGAAGAGTGCTATAAGTTTTTTGATGATTTATGTACGGTCAATGAAATCCAATCATTAGCTCAACGGTTAGAAGTAGCCCGTATGCTACGTGAAGGGAAAACCTATCATAAAATCGAAACAGAAACAGGTGCTAGTACTGCAACCATTTCACGTGTAAAGCGTTGCTTGAATTATGGCAACGATGCGTATGAAATGGCGCTAGAGCGCGTAAAGGAAGAAGAAGCTGGGACGATTTCGGAATAATAACTTTCGTGTATATAAAAGGATTAGAGATGCCAATATCTCTAATCCTTTTTTCTTTTACAAAAGGTAATAATACGAGTTTGAAAAATAAGCGGAGAAATTTCTCTTAATTAGGAAATTGCACTAAAAATAGCTTAGATAGACGGAGAGAATCCGTCTATTGACTCAAAAAACGAGAAAATGGTTAATTTTGCTTTGCTTAATCGGAAAATCTCCGCTTATATACCCCAAAACAAGCTGGATTCTGGAGTCTAACCGGAAAACCTCCGCTTATTACTGGTTCCTCAAAAAACGAGATGAACCTTATTTCAATTAAATTTGCCAAAATGACAATAAAAAACGCACTATGAATGATAACTTGAATTCAAGTGCTTTTTCATAAGAATTCTTCGGTTTTATTTTTTAGAAACTTTCGCTAGTGCTATAATGGTGTAATGTGATAGTAGATGGGAGGTTACAGCATGTACGATGCAAGAGAATGGCGTCATGCTTTTAAATTAGATCCTGATAAGGAAATCTCTGATGAAGCTCTAGAGAGAATATGTGAGTCAGGCACAGATGCCGTCATTGTTGGTGGGACGGATGGAGTAACGGATGAAAAGGTACTGGAATTGATGGCAAGAATTAGAAGATACACGGTGCCTTGTGTGCTGGAAATCTCAAACCTTGAGTCGATTACGCCCGGTTTTGATCTTTATTTTATCCCTACGGTCTTAAATAGTCCTGAAGCGAAATGGATTGTTGATTTACATCATCAAGCAGTGAAGGAATATGGGGAGATTATGAATTGGGATGAAATTCTTGTTGCAGGATATTGTATCTTGAACGAAAATTGTAAAGCAGCGAAACTAACCCATGCCCAAACATCTTTAACAAAGGAAGATGTGGTTGCTTATGCGCAAATTGCTGAAAAGATGTTTCATCTGCCTATTTTTTATTTAGAATACAGTGGAGCCTATGGGGACCCTGAGATCGTGAAGGCCGTTAGCCAAGCAACGCAGGAGACAACCGTGTTTTACGGTGGAGGTATTCATTCATTAGAGCAGGCGAAGGAAATGGCTGAACTAGCTGATGTGATTGTTGTGGGAAATGCAGTTTATGACAATTTAGAAGAAGCCCTTCAAACGGTCGAAATTAAATTGATAAAACGATAGTATAAAGGTAAAATAGAATAAGAACATATGTTTGTATGGTGGTGAAAATATAGTGCAATACTTAACAGATAAATTATTAAATGGTTTAAATCCTGAACAACAGCGAGCGGTGAAAACGACGGATGGTCCTCTGTTATTGATGGCTGGTGCGGGTAGTGGTAAGACGAGAGTACTAACGCATCGTATTGCCTATTTGATGGTAGAGAAACAAGTGAATCCGTACAATATTTTGGCGATCACGTTTACAAATAAAGCGGCGCGTGAAATGAAGGAACGTATTTACTCCATGATGGGTGGAGTGGCCGATGAAATCTGGGTATCTACCTTTCACTCGATGTGTGTACGTATTTTAAGAAGAGATATTGACCGATTAGGATACAATCGTAATTTTACGATTCTTGATACAACGGACCAACAATCCGTGGTAAAGACGATTTTAAAAGAGAAAAACCTTGATCCGAAAAAGTATGATCCACGTGCGATTCTTGGGGCTATAAGTTCAGCGAAAAACGAACTGATTGGTCCGGAAGAATTCGCGAAAAATGCGGGCGGTCATATGGATCAAATTGTTGCTGATGTGTACGAGCTATATCAGAAGCGACTGCGCAAAAATCAAGCCCTTGATTTTGATGATTTGATCATGACGACAATTCAGCTGTTTCAGCGTGTTCCAGAAGTACTAACTTTTTATCAACGAAAGTTTCAATACATTCATGTGGATGAGTACCAAGATACAAACCGTGCTCAATACATGCTGGTTAAACTTATGGCACAACGATTCCAAAATCTATGTGTCGTGGGTGACTCGGATCAATCGATTTATCGCTGGCGTGGGGCAGATATTGCCAATATCCTTTCTTTTGAAAAGGATTATCCGCGGTCAGAGGTTATTCTTCTAGAACAAAACTACCGCTCT
Organism: Robertmurraya sp. GLU-23; assembly: GCF_052983275.1. Lineage (NCBI taxonomy): Bacteria > Bacillati > Bacillota > Bacilli > Caryophanales > Bacillaceae > Robertmurraya > Robertmurraya sp. GLU-23. Next base: position 20,481 of record NZ_JBRKCV010000026.1, on the reverse strand, counting down.
ACGAAGAGAATTCTTTTTGCCGCAAATGAAGTGATTAAAAACAATCTTAACCGTAGAGACAAGAATCTTTGGACCGAAAATGCAGAGGGAAATAAAATCTTCTATTATCGTGCGGACAGTGAGCAAAGTGAAGCACAGTTCGTAGCAGGGAAAATTAAGGAAGCTATTCAAAGCGGAAAACGAAAATACTCCGACTTTGCCATTCTGTATCGAACGAATGCCCAGTCCCGTGTAATGGAGGAAGTGTTACTAAAGTCGAACATTGAATACTCCATCGTCGGAGGGGTGAAGTTCTATGACAGAAAAGAAATCAAAGATACACTTGCTTACTTACGCTTGATTGCAAACCCTGATGATGATATCAGCTTAACACGTGTCATCAACGTTCCAAAAAGAGGGGTCGGGTCTAGCTCAGTTGATAAAATTGCCAACTTTGCGGACATGCATGATATGTCCATGTTCCAAGCACTTGGATCGATAGAGTTAATTGGCTTAAGCCCGAAAATCACAAAGGCTTGTCGCGAGTTTTACGATTTGATTAATAACTATACACATATGCAAGAGTATTTATCAGTAACAGAGCTTGTAGAAGAAGTGTTAGAGAAAACAGGCTATTATGAAATGTTAAAAGCAGAAAAATCGATTGAAGCACAAAGTCGACTAGAAAACTTGGATGAATTCTTGTCTGTTACAAAAAACTTTGAAGAAGGAAATGAAGATAAAAGTCTGATTGCCTTCTTGACGGATCTTGCCCTCGTTGCCGATATCGATAAGTTGGATGAAGATGGGAAGCAAGTCGATACGGTCGTGTTGATGACGTTGCACTCGGCAAAAGGTCTTGAATTTCCTGTCGTGTTCCTATTAGGACTAGAGGAAGGAGTTTTCCCTCATAGTCGATCTCTTATGGAAGAAGCGGAGATGGAGGAAGAGCGTCGCCTTGCTTATGTGGGAATCACAAGAGCGGAGGAAGAATTGTTTATCACGAATGCACAAATGAGGACCTTATTTGGGCGTACGAATATGAACCCGCCTTCTCGATTTATAGGAGAGATTCCAGCCGATCTGATCGATGGTCTAGAGCCAAGGAAGTCGCCACTACAATCACAGTCAGCTAGTCCTTTCGCCGCTAGACAAGCAGCCGCTGTACGCAAACCAGTACTCCGTCCAATGACGAACTCAACGGGTGGAGAAGAGCATGGATGGAAGGTCGGCGACAAAGCCGTTCACGGAAAATGGGGCACAGGAACAGTTGTTAGCGTAAAAGGCGAAGGAGAAGGAATCGAACTTGATATCGCATTCCCTAAACCAGTTGGGATCAAACGACTGTTAGCGAAGTTTGCTCCTATAACAAAAGGATAATAGAAATGCGTAAGCACCCGTTTAGCAACGTATGGACTCCTCGAAAAAGCATACGCTTTTCCTTCGTGCGATGCTAAGCTGACGAAGCCTTACTTGTGGAGAGGATCGAAGTACACTAGTTGCTGGGTGCTGGAGCTGGACAGTTTTCAAAGATAAATTTGTTATACTGATTTATCTTGAAAAAATCAATCAAACGATTGATTGAAATTGCTTGAAACCTTGATGCAAAAGGCGCGAAGGCAATTCAATCAAACGTTTGATTGAAAATGATATTTCTATTTTAAAATAATTCTGATGGAAGGGTTGAGTATATGGATCAACAAGCTGCGGAAAAAAGGGTACAAGAGCTGCATGTCCAGTTAAATCAGTTAAACTACGAATATCACGTATTAGACCAACCAACCGCTTCAGATGCTGAATATGATCGATTATTAAGAGAATTAATCAATTTGGAAGAAACGTTTCCTGAACTAAAAAGTCCGGACTCCCCTACACAACGCGTAGGTGGAGCCGTCTTAGATATGTTTGAAAAGGTACAGCATCAATCGCCAATGCTTAGTCTCGGCAATGCCTTTGGAGAACAGGATTTATTGGATTTTGACCGACGTGTACGCCAAGCGGTAGGAGACCATATTTCTTATGTGTGTGAATTGAAAATTGATGGCCTAGCGGTTTCGCTGCGCTACGAAAATGGTTTATTTATTCGAGGAGCGACTAGAGGAGATGGAACCATTGGAGAGGATATTACGTCTAATTTACGTACAATCAAATCCATTCCTCTAAGATTAAAAGAACCTGTCTCAATTGAAGTTCGTGGAGAAGTGTTCATGCCTCGGAAATCGTTTGAAGCATTAAACTTATTGAAGACAGAACGTGGGGAAGAGCTGGCAGCAAACCCTCGTAATGCAGCGGCTGGTTCACTCAGACAGCTAGATCCGCGAATAGCAGCTTCTCGAAATCTCGATATTTTTCTCTACAATATTGCGGATGTAGGGGAGACTGGTGTGGTTTCGCACAGTGCAGGTCTAGATTTGTTAGAAAGTCTAGGATTTAAGACGAATAAGGAAAGAAGAAAATGTGCTTCTATCGAGGAAGTCATTTCTTACGTCAATGAGTGGACGGAACAGCGCCCGAACCTCCCGTATGATATTGACGGTATCGTTATTAAGGTAGACTCTCTTTCACAGCAGGAGGAGCTTGGTACAACGGCCAAAAGTCCACGCTGGGCCATCGCATACAAATTTCCTGCTGAGGAAGTGGTCACGACATTAAAATCGATTGAATTAAGTGTAGGACGTACAGGGGTCGTTACACCAACGGCTATTTTAGAACCTGTCCGTGTAGCTGGAACAACCGTACAACGTGCCTCTTTACATAACGAAGATTTGATTCGTGAAAAAGATATCAAAATTGGCGATCAGGTGGTTGTCAAAAAAGCAGGAGATATTATTCCAGAGGTCGTAAATGTTCTCGTTGAGAAACGAACAGGAGCAGAGGAAGAATTCCGTATGCCAACACATTGTCCAGAATGTGAAAGCGAGCTGGTGAGGCTTGAAGAGGAAGTGGCGCTGCGTTGTATTAATCCAAAATGTCCGGCACAAATCAGAGAAGGATTGATTCACTTCGTATCTAGAACCGCTATGAATATTGATGGTCTTGGTGAAAAGGTGATCAGTCAGTTGTTTGCCGAACAATTGATTGAAGATGTGGCGGATATTTATAAACTTACGTTTGATCAGTTGATTCAATTAGAGAGAATGGGAGAAAAGTCCGTTAACAATCTGATTGATGCCATTGAAGCATCAAAAGCCAATTCTCTTGAAAAGTTGCTGTTCGGATTAGGCATTCGTCATGTGGGAGCCAAAGCGGCAAAAACTCTTGCTCAAGAATTTGAAACGATTGACCGATTAGCGTTGGCAACTGCTGAAGAATTAACAGCCATCAACGAAATCGGAGAAAAAATGGCCGAATCGGTGGTCGCTTATTTTGAGCTCGAAGAAGTGAAAGAGTTAATTGAAGAGCTAAAAGAAGCCGGAGTTAACACGATTTATAATGGACCGAAAAAGGTTGCTGTGGAAAACATTGATCATTTCTTTGCTGGAAAAACGATTGTCCTAACAGGTAAGCTAGAGCAGCTATCTCGTAATGAAGCGAAGGAAAGAATAGAAGCGTTTGGCGGGAAAGTCGCAGGAAGTGTAAGTAAAAAGACAGATTTAGTTATCGCTGGGGAAGAGGCTGGATCCAAATTAACTAAAGCAGAACAGCTTGGAATTGAAGTGTGGAATGAAGAGAGATTAGTGGAAGAATTGAAGAAATAGAGGTGATACCATGAGGAAGATTCTAATGGTTGCTCTTACCGTTCTCTTGAGTTTAACGGCCTGTGCTCCTAACCTTCAGAAGCAAGAAGAGGTGGTACAGGAAAACGATGATACAAAGGAAAAGGCCATTATCCCGAAGTATCAGATTTCTGATCAATACTATCGGACGATCCTACCTTTCGAGCCTTCGCAAGCAAGGGGATTAATCGTAAATAACTTAAACACAAGATACGATATTAGTGAGTTTGAAACAGGGTTAATGAGGCTTGCGCAAACGTCCTTTGGGCCAGATAAGTACCTTTTTAAGGAAGGGCAAAATCTTGACCGGGAAACGGTTGGTTTATGGCTGAACCGGAAAATGACGGAGACGCAGCTACAAGATGCTGGTTTAAAAGAAGAGGAAAACATTGGTTTGAATCCGCAAATTCCTGAAGGCGGAGATATAGCAGCGAATAATGAACAAAACCCGATTTATTTAGCGCATCTTTTAGAGCATAACTATCTTCTTAAAGATGAAGACGGTACGGTTCGTCTCGGAGGAGTGGTGATCGGACTGGCATTAAACTCTGTGCACTATTACCAAAAAGAAGCTTACGGTGCCACGTTTGAGTCTGAAATTTCACAAGCCAAACTTGAAGAAGAAGGAAAAAGAATCGCTGGTGAAGTACTGACTAGACTTCGTGGGATGAAGAGCTTAGCGAATGTCCCCATTACGATTGCACTTTTTAAACAGAAAAGTCGATCTTCTGTTGTTCCAGGGAATTTTATCGCTTACGCCTCAGCAGATAAAGGAAGTTCAAAATTGGGAGCTTGGCAAAGCGTAAACGAAAATTATTTCCTGTTTCCGTCCACAGAAGCGACAAATGCCCATCGTGACGATGTGACTTTCTTCTTGAATTTTAAACAGGATGTGGAAACGTATTTTCCGAACTTTAACGGTGTTATTGGTCAGGCATTTTATGTTGGAGATCAGCTTCAAGAGTTGAAAATCGATATCCCGATCCAGTTTTACGGAAAAGCAGAGGCAGTTGGCTTTACACAATACGTAACAGGGTTAGTGATGGAACATTTCCCTGACTATTATTCAGTAGAGGTGAACATCACTTCCGTCAATGGACAAGAAGGCCTCATCGTAAAAGAGGCGGGAGACAAAGAACCGTTTGTTCATATTTATCAATAATTAAGGTTCTTTTCTTAAACTTTGTTGCTTTTTGGAACATAATTGTGACGATTGTGCTAAGTTTCCGCAGAAAACAGCATTAATTAATAAGAAAAGAGCCTGCAAACTAAATTCTTAAGCGCAAAATAGCTATTTCCACGTTAAAATCGGCTTTAAGATTTTAACAACAATCTTTACCAAAACAGCCATAGTCTAAAGACAAGGTGGATGCCTTGTCTTTTTTCTGTTCATTTGAAGGTACGTTTGTTGTCGTGCTAAAATGGGATGTGGAACGTTTTCATCATAAGGAGGCGGAAGAATTGGTACAAAAGTATAAACATGAACCATTCACAGACTTTTCTAATGATCATGAACGCGAAGGATTTTTATTAGGCTTACAAACAGTAGAAGGATATCTTGGCCAAGACTATGACTTAATCATTGGTGGCGAGCGAATTTCAACAGAAGATAAAATAGTATCATACAATCCATCACATAAAATAGAAGTCGTTGGACGCGTCTCTAAGGCGAATCGTGAATTAGCAGAAAAAGCGATGCAAGCGGCAGTGGAGGCATTTAAGAACTGGAGAAAAGCAAAGCCAGAATTACGTGCAGATGTGCTCTTTAAAGCAGCTGCCATCATACGCCGTCGCAAGCACGAATTCTCCGCCTTGTTAACAAAAGAAGCGGGGAAACCTTGGAGAGAAGCAGATGCGGATACAGCAGAAGCGATCGACTTCTTAGAATATTACGCACGTCAAATGCTGTTGCTGAAGGACGGCGTGCCGGTAAATAGCCGACCAAATGAATTTAATCGTTATGACTATATTCCATTGGGAGTAGGAATAATTATCTCTCCTTGGAATTTTCCACTAGCCATCATGGCTGGAACAACCGTAGCCGCGATCGTAGCTGGAAATACGGTTCTTTTAAAACCAGCTTCCACCACTCCTGTTGTAGCAGCGAAGTTTGTGGAAGTAATGGAAGAAGCGGGATTACCGAAGGGTGTATTGAACTTTGTACCTGGTAGCGGAGGGGAAGTGGGTGACTACTTGGTAGATCACAAGGATACACGTTTTATCTCCTTTACAGGATCAAGAGATGTGGGACTTCGAATTTTCGAGCGTGCCTCTAAACTAAATGAAGGCCAAATCTGGTTAAAGCGTGTGATTGCGGAGATGGGTGGAAAAGACACGATCGTCGTTGATAAGGAAGCGGATCTTGAATTAGCGGCACAGTCCATTGTTGCCTCAGCATTTGGCTTCTCTGGTCAAAAATGTTCGGCATGCTCCCGTGCAGTCATCGTGGAGGATGTTTATGATACCGTATTAAAGCGAGTAGTGGAACTAACGAATCAGTTAACTCTTGGCAATCCTGAAGAGCAAAGTACGTATATGGGGCCAGTGATTGATCAAAGTGCTTTTAATAAAATCATGCGTTATATTGATATTGGAAAGCAGGAAGGTCGTCTAGTCGCTGGAGGAGGGGGAGATAACTCTAAAGGCTTTTTCATCAAACCTACCGTATTCGCTGATTTAGCTCCAAATGCTCGACTCATGCAAGAAGAAATCTTTGGCCCGGTTGTTGGTTTTACAAAAGCGAAGGACTTTACAGAAGCAATTGAGATAGCCAATAACACGGAATATGGATTAACAGGAGCGGTTATCACCACCAACCGTGAACATATGCAACAAGCCCGCGAAGACTTCCACGTAGGAAATCTATACTTTAACCGCGGCTGTACAGGAGCAATTGTCGGATACCAGCCATTCGGAGGCTTTAATATGTCAGGAACCGACTCAAAAGCGGGCGGCCCTGATTACTTATTGCTCCATTTGCAGGCAAAAACAACATCTGAATTGTATTAATTAGTTTGCAAGCACCACTCCAGGTTTGGGGTGGTGTTTTTTGGTGAGTTGAGTGCTCTGGAGCAAGGGGTGGTGGTGGTTATAACGCGAGAGTGAAGGTTGAAGGGAGGAGAGGAGTCATAAGCAGCGGTTTATGACGCGAGAGTGAAGGATGGAGTGTAGAGAGGAGTCATAAGCAGCAGGTTATGACGCGAGAATGAAGGTTGAAGGGAGGAGAGGAGTCATAAGAAGCAGTTTATGACGCGAGAGCGAAGGATGGAGGGAGGAGAGGAGTCATAAGAAGCCGGTTATGACATGAAAGCAAGGGGAAACGAGTGCAAGAAGTCATAAAATCAGAGTTATGACATCAGACCAAGGAAAACACAACTCGAGAAGTCATAACAACAAGAAAATGTAGGTGCTAGTTCACTAGAATTCACCCAAAAAAGCCCACTTTCCCAACTTAATTTTATAAATTTCAGTGTATACATATCAGTAAATGGAGGGTTGAGCCCTATAAACATATCAATACTATGAATATTTATAAATTAACAGGTTTATTTTCAGATAATTCAGTTAGATAGAACCCAGTATGTATGCTACGCTTGTTATGTTGGTTCGGTCACGGTAAGAAATCATGTGTATAATATTACAAATAAATTGTATGAGCCAATAAAATCGTTGAGAGGGGAAATGTGAAAAAAATATGGAAACTGCTACGTTAGTTACTTTTATTGTGTATCTAGTTGGCATGCTGATCATTGGTTTGATCTCATTTAAGCTAACTAGCAATCTATCGGATTATGTCTTAGGAGGAAGAAGTCTTGGACCAGGTGTAACAGCTTTAAGTGCTGGTGCCTCTGATATGAGTTCATGGCTGCTACTTGGATTACCTGGGCTTGCTTATGCCACTGGATTAGATTCCATTTGGATGTGTGTGGGTTTAATTATTGGTGCCTATTTAAACTGGAAATTTGTTGCATCAAGATTAAGATCGTACACTGAGGTGGCGAATGATTCGATTACGGTCCCCGATTTTTTTGAAAATCGCTTCAAAGATCAATCACGTTTACTACGAGTTATCTCCGCGTTAGTCATATTAATCTTTTTCACCTTTTACGCGTCCTCAGGTTTAGTAGGAGGAGCACTGTTATTCCAAGAAACGTTTGGAATGTCTTATAATACAGCTCTCTTTATCGGAGCCATTGTTATTATTTCGTATACTTTCTTAGGAGGCTACTTAGCGGTCAGTTGGACGGACTTTTTCCAAGGATTGTTAATGTTCTTAGCATTGGTGATTGTTCCGATTGTCGCTATATTTAAATTAGGTGGTTGGGGTGAATCGATGGACGCCATCCGCAGTATTGATCCTTCCTATCTCAATGCATTTGATTCAGTGACGGCAATGGGGACGATCTCATTACTTGCGTGGGGATTAGGCTACTTCGGTCAACCGCATATTATCACCCGCTTTATGGGCATTCGTTCCACGGAGGAAGTAAGAAAAGCCAGATGGATTGGGATGGGTTGGATGACCATTTCGGTAGTTGGAGCGATCATTGTTGGGTTGGTCGGAATCGCTTATTTTGCTGATAATCCATTAATTACAGCGGATGTAAATAATAGCGAGAAAGTGTTTATCTTTTTCTCAGACATCTTGTTTAATCCTTGGGTATCAGGAATTCTGCTTGCTGCCATTCTTTCGGCCATTATGAGTACCATTGATTCACAGCTATTAGTATCTTCCAGTGCGTTAGCCGAAGACTTTTACAAAGCGCTGTTCCGAAAGAATGCTAGTGATGCAGAATTGGTGTGGGTTGGTCGAGCAGGAGTCATCGTGATTGCTCTTGTTGCCATTGCACTTGCTTATACAGGCAATCCTGAAAATGGAGGAGCGTCTATATTAGACCTTGTTAGTTATGCTTGGGGTGGATTTGGAGCGGCATTCGGTCCGGTAATCATTCTGTCTCTTTATTGGAAGCGAATGAACCGAAATGGTGCTCTAGCGGGTATGATTACAGGTGCTGTTACCGTGGTTGTGTGGAAGCAGTTAACTGCGGCTGGCATTATCCCGTTTGAGTTATATGAAATTGTGCCTGGGTTTATCTTAGCGACGATTGCCATTATCGTGTTCAGCTTAACAGGAAACGAACCGCGAAAAATCATTAAAGAAGAATTTGTTGAAGCGGTTGAGAATGATAACGAGAAATAATAGAACGGCCACTCGCGAGTTTAGCGAGTGGTTTTTACATATATTAATAATTTGTAAAGGTTAAAAACCAGAGAATAGGGCGAATTTTAGGTCTGATGACACAGAAAAAGGAATATTTCGGTTAGTGAATTACTTTATTTGTCGAAAAATAGTACTATTTTACTGAAATTGTAAATTTACAAAACTAGAAAACTAGCTTAATGATAGCTTCATACTTTTTTCATAACATATTCCTTGTGAGAAAACGTTATGAGGGGGAAATTCAATGTTTAATAAATCTTTCAAAAAGAAGATCATTCCATTTGCAGCAGTCACAACATTGGCTTTAACCAGCTTAGTAGGATCATTCTCTACTACAGAGGTAGAAGCAAATTCTAGTAAAAGCAACAATGCAGAAATCAAAAATGTTATCTTCCTTATTGGAGATGGAATGGGAGTTTCCTATACTTCAGCCTACCGTTATATGACGGATAGTGATAACTCAAAATTCGTAGGGAAATCTGAATTTGATAATTACCTTGTTGGTCAACAAATGACCTATCCGGAAGACCCTGCTCAAAACGTAACAGACTCCGCGTCTGCAGCTACGGCAATGTCAGCTGGTATTAAAACGTACAACAATGCGATCGCAGTCGATAATGACGGTTCAGAAGTAAAAACGGTGTTAGAAGCAGCGAAAGAAAGAGGTAAAGCGACTGGATTAGTAGCAACTTCTGAAATTACGCATGCAACACCAGCATCATTCGGTTCACATGATGAAAGCAGAAAAAACATGAATGCCATCGCAGATGATTATTTTGATGATGTGATTAATGGCAAGCAAAAGGTAGACGTTCTACTTGGTGGTGGTACAAGCCTATTTGATCGTGCAGATCGTGATTTAACAGCAGAATTTCAGGAAGCTGGATATAGCTACGTAACAAATAAAGAAGATCTCTTAAATGATACAAATGATCGGATTCTAGGATTGTTTGCGGAAGGTGGGCTTCCAAAGATGATTGACCGCACGGAGGATGTTCCTTCATTAGAAGATATGACAAATACAGCAATTGATCGTTTATCAAAAGATAAAGATGGCTTCTTCTTAATGATTGAGGGTAGCCAAATTGACTGGGCTGGCCATGATAATGACATTGTTGGCGCCATGAGTGAAATGGAAGACTTTGAAAAGGCATTTAAAGCAGCTATTGAGTTTGCTAAGAAGGATAAGCACACGTTAGTCGTTGCTACAGCTGACCATTCAACGGGTGGATATTCAATTGGTGCGGATGGAGTCTATAACTGGTTCGGTGAGCCAATTAAAGCAGCAACGCGCACACCTGACTTTATGGCAGCTGAAATCGTAGCAGGAGCAAACGTAAGAGAGACACTAACCAAATATATCGACCAAAGTATCCTTGCCTTAACAGATGCTGAAATAGCTTCAGTAGAGGCAGTAGCTTCTAAGAAAGCTGTGGATATTGATAATGCCATTGAGGAAATTTTTAACGAGCGTTCTCACACTGGATGGACAACGGGTGGACATACAGGAGAAGACGTACCTGTATATGCATACGGTCCTGCTAGTGATCGTTTTGCTGGTCAAATCGACAACACCGATCATGCGAAAATCATCTTTGACTTATTAGAAAAAGGGAAAAATAAGACGGTTATTAATGATAAGTAAGAAGCAAGAAGAATCCCGTTGGAAAGCAGCGGGTTCTTTTTCTTAAAAGGAGGCTAACTAACTATGAAAAGAATGTCTATAGCACTTATTATCTTACTTTTATCTGTTGTTACAGCTTGCAATAACGAAGATAAGCTAAGCGGGGAAAAGGTATCAGGAACAGCAACAGCAACAGCTACTGCGAAAGAACCAACAAAAGGCACAACCGAGTATGTTCCAAACCCACAAGTACCAGATGATCGTGAACTGGATGAAGTAGGGGAGGTTCTTACTGATCGTAAAGGAGAAATTACGCTCCTTAGCCAGCTGACACCAAATGAAGTGGTAAAGCTTGGACCTATTCAATTGGTTGTAAAAGATGTAAAGACCATTCATCTACGTCCGGATTATGGAATGATTGATTATTTTCATATGTTAACTCATGATGAAGAATTTGATTTTGTTAAGGTGTATTTTGAAGTAACAAACACATCCAACGAAGAAGTGAACTTTGGTCCTGTTGCACTTGTTGAAACAAGTGAAGGAGAAAAGGTCACATGGGAAAAGGATATTTACTTAGACGGGTTGCACGGTGTGTATGCTCCTGGTGAAAAGAAGCAGGGGAATGTTGGATTTATTTTAGAGAACTCTAATATCCAATCAGTAAAAGTACTAACTAGTGATGTCTACGATGTGAACGAAAAGCTAATCCAAAAGGCTACGGAGCTTGAGTATATGTTTAGTGAATAATGATGTGTGTGCCACTCTTTGGAGTGGTTTTTTGTTGTTTAGGAGTAAAAGTGTCGGATCGCAAATAAAGTTTGAAAATCGCAAATAAGAGTGGCGGATCGCAAATAAAGTTTGAGAATCGCAAATAAAAGTGTCGGATCGCAAATAAAGTTTGAGAATCGCAAATAAAAGTGTCGGATCGCAAATAAAGTTTTAGAATCGCAAATAAGAGTGTCGGATCGCAAATAAAGTTTGAGAATCGCAAATAAAAGTGGCGGATCGCAAATAAAGTTTGAGAATCGCAAATAAGAGTGTCGGATCGCAAATAAAGTTTGAGAATCGCAAATAAAAGTGTCGGATCGCAAATAAAGTTTGAGAATCGCAAATAAAAATTCAGGATCGCAAATATATTTCTGGAATCGCAAATAAAAATTCAGAATCGCAAATATATCCTGGAAATCGTAGATAATCATCTAAAAAGAGAGCTCGATGGAAAATATTTTCTTCAAAATTGATCGAGTTTCGTTGAAATAACCTCTCGAGCATCAAAAAATGCTGGCCGAATGCTGATTCGGCCAGTTTTTTGTTGATTAACTTCCGATTTTGAATCACCTCCGATCCTATCCGCCTCCATTTTTGGAATCGTCTAGTTCCATCGGCTCGCCTTCCGCTTTGGGATTCGTCTAGCTCCAGCGGCTAGGGGCTCGGGGTCATAAGCCAAAGCCCTCCAGAGGTCAGGACCTCTTGCGGTCTTCGTCTTATACCTGTCGCCCCTGACCAAGCCGCTTCCGCTTTTGAAATTTGTCGAAAAAATAATCTGAAAATTTTAGAAAAAGTGGTTCCTATCTCCAAAACTCTGTTATATAATACAACATGTAAATATAACTGTATTATAACAACTGGGACAAAAAATGAAGGGAGAGGTTTTTACAATGACAAATGAAAGAGTAAGAGAGTTACAGGAAAGCTGGGAAATGGATGCGCGTTGGCAGGGGATTGAAAGACCGTATTCTGCCGAAGAGGTGATTAAATTAAGAGGTTCGATTGATATTGAACATACACTGGCTCGTCGGGGAGCAGAAAAACTGTGGAAGCTTGTGAAGGAAGAAGACTTCGTCAATGCACTTGGCGCATTAACGGGGAATCAAGCGGTTCAACAGGTGAAGGCAGGTTTGAAGGCGATATACTTAAGCGGCTGGCAGGTAGCAGCAGATGCTAACCTTTCTGGACATATGTATCCGGATCAAAGCTTGTATCCAGCAAACTCTGTACCAAGTGTGGTAAAGAGGATTAATCAAGCATTACAACGCGCGGACCAAATTACTTACTCGGAAGGGGACGACTCGATCGATTGGTTTGCACCGATTGTAGCGGATGCGGAGGCTGGATTTGGTGGCCAATTAAACTGTTTTGAATTGATGAAAGGTATGATTGAAGCGGGTGCTGCTGGTGTGCACTTCGAAGATCAACTGTCTTCAGAGAAAAAATGTGGTCATTTAGGTGGAAAAGTACTACTTCCAACGCAAACGGCTGTACGCAACTTAATTGCGGCACGTCTTGCTGCTGATGTAATGGGTGTTCCAACTGTACTAGTGGCAAGAACGGATGCCAATGCGGCTGACCTTATTACAAGTGATGTGGATCCGGTTGATGCTCCGTTTATAACAGGTGAAAGAACACCAGAAGGATTTTTCCGAACGAATGCTGGACTCGACCAAGCCATTGCTAGAGGGTTAGCATACGCACCATACGCCGATCTGATTTGGTGCGAAACCTCGGAGCCTAATATTGAAGAAGCACGTCGATTTGCCGAAGCGATCCATGAGAAGTTCCCTGGAAAGCTTTTAGCATATAATTGTTCTCCATCGTTTAACTGGAAAAAGAAGCTTGATGATGACACGATTGCAAAGTTCCAAATGGAGCTTGGTAAAATGGGTTACAAATTCCAGTTTGTCACTCTAGCTGGTTTCCATGCGCTAAACCACAGCATGTTTGAACTTGCTCGTGGTTATAAAGATCGTGGAATGGCAGCGTATTCAGAGCTTCAGCAAGCAGAGTTTGCTAGCGAAGAAAAAGGCTATACGGCTACAAGACATCAACGAGAAGTGGGTACAGGTTACTTTGACCAAGTCTCAATGGTGATTTCTGGTGGTACTTCTTCCACCACTGCTTTAAAAGGGTCAACGGAAGAAGAGCAGTTTACAGCATCAAAGTAAGGGGATTCAAACTTGTTTTACACCTTTATTTGTAAACCTCCATTTTGTCCTTCTCTTTCTAATGAAAGGGAAGGAATTTTTTTGGCCTTACGATTGGGTTATACTTTATATACGAACAATTATAAGGGGATCATCATACAAATTTAAGGAGGAGGAATGATATATGCGACCTGATATTGATGAATATCTTCAGCAAGGGATTCACGGGAAAAAGGAAACCAATCCGGATGAAAGACGCCGATTTTTAGGAACCTTACGAGAACGTGTCGTCATAGCTTTAAAACAACCACAGTTGATAGAGCCAGGCATCTATCCAGAGGTGGAGACCGCTTTAAAAGAAAATAAAAAAGCCCATCTCTATTTGAATGGCAATATGAGTTACGAGTTTTTGTCTAAGTATAAAAAAGTAGCCGATCAGTATGATGTTGAATATACGCTTGTGACAAACAAAGAATATGACTCGGAACTCGGGCTGGTTCTAGCCTATGATCACGCAATAGATAAGGAAAGCATCTATGTCGAAAAGAAAGTAAGCATAGAACCAACTCCAAAGAAAAAGGGCTTCTTTGAAAAGCTATTTGGCAATTAACTTGGCAGTCACGAAAAGTGTACTGCTTTTTCTGTGGAATACTTTGCCCAAAGCCTAAAACTTTGATATCATCAGTGTATTATTGTGTGAAAAGTTCAAAAAAATTTATGGAGGTGAGAGGATGTCAAGAATATCCATCGAAGAGGTAAAGCATGTGGCGCATTTAGCGAGACTTGCGATTACTGAAGAAGAAGCTGTGAATTTTCAAAAACAGCTTGATGCCATCATTACATTCTCGGAGCAATTGAACGAGCTTGATACAGAAAATGTGGAACCGACATCCCATGTTTTAGATATTAAGAATGTTTTAAGAGAAGATGTTTCAAAAGAAGGCTTGCCACAAGAGCTTGTCTTAAAAAATGCACCAGATCAACAGGACGGACAAATCAAAGTTCCGCCGATTATTGAGTAAGGAGGGACCATATGAGCTTATTCGATCAAAAAGTATCTGATCTTCATGAACAGTTACATAAAAAAGAAATTAGTGTTTCAGATCTTGTAGATGAGTCGTATAAAAGAATAGCACAAGTCGACGACCAGGTAGCCGCATTTTTAACATTAGATGAAGAGCGAGCACGAAGCCAAGCCAAAAAACTAGATGAAAAACTAGGAACCGACCAAGCAAAAGGTTTGCTGTTCGGTATGCCGGTAGGGGTTAAAGACAATATTGTCACGAAGGATTTGCGGACAACAGCAGCAAGTCAAATTCTACATAATTTTGATCCCATTTATGATGCTACTGTTGTGAAAAAGCTTCAGGAAGCAGAAACGATTACGATTGGGAAATTAAATATGGACGAGTTCGCCATGGGATCATCCACGGAAAACTCCAGTTTTAAAAAGACGAAAAATCCTTGGAATATTGAGACCGTCCCTGGAGGATCTTCAGGTGGTTCAGCAGCAGCTGTAGCAGCAGGTGAGGTTCCATTCTCATTAGGATCGGATACGGGCGGGTCTATTCGTCAGCCAGCAAGTTTTTGTGGAGTGGTTGGGTTAAAGCCTACATATGGACGAGTATCTCGTTTTGGGTTAATTGCCTTTGCTTCTTCGCTAGACCAAATTGGTCCAATTACTAGAACCGTTGAAGACAACGCATACGTATTACAGGCCATTGCCGGTGTGGATCCAATGGATTCAACGTCTGCCAATGTTGAAGTTCCTTCATATGTGAATGCCTTAACAGGTGATGTAAAAGGGTTAAAGATTGGGGTACCGAAGGAATATATTGGAGAAGGTGTAAACCCAGAGGTTCGTGAATCAGTCCTGAAAGCTCTTGCGACACTTGAAAAGTTAGGAGCCTCTTGGGAGGAAGTTTCTTTACCTCACTCAAAGTATGCACTTTCAACGTATTACCTACTAAGTTCTTCCGAAGCGTCTGCTAACCTAGCGCGCTTTGACGGAGTCAGATATGGCTATCGTTCTCCGAATTCGAACAACTTAATGGATCTGTATAAAAACTCTAGAGCAGAGGGCTTTGGAGATGAAGTGAAACGCAGAATCATGCTTGGTACCTTTGCATTAAGCTCAGGGTATTATGATGCGTATTATAAAAAAGCACAAAAGGCACGTACATTGATTAAAAAGGATTTCGAAGATGTATTTGCGAAGTATGATGTAATCGTTGGACCAACGACACCAACACCTGCTTTTAAAATCGGTGAAAAAACAAGCGATCCATTAACAATGTATGCTAACGATATTTTAACCATTCCAGTTAATCTTGCTGGGGTACCTGGAATTTCTGTTCCATGTGGTTTTGATCAAGGACTGCCATTAGGTTTACAAATTATCGGTAAGCACTTTGACGAAGCAACTGTCTACCGTGTAGCTCATGCATTTGAGCAGGCGACAGACTTCCACAAGCAAAAGCCAGGTCTGTAAGGGGGATAAGAATGGAATTCGAAACGGTAATTGGACTTGAAGTCCATGTAGAGTTAAAAACAGAATCAAAAATCTTCTCTGCAAGTCCCAACCATTTTGGTGCGGAACCCAATACCAATACGACGGTAATCGACCTTGGATACCCAGGGGTGTTGCCAGTATTAAATAAAAAGGTAGTCGACTACGGGATGAAGGCTTGTATGGCCTTAAACTGTAACGTCGCAACTCATACGAAGTTTGATCGGAAAAACTACTTTTATCCAGATAACCCAAAGGCGTACCAGATTTCTCAATTTGACCAGCCGATTGGTGAACACGGGTTTATCGAAATTGAAGTCGATGGCTATAAGAAAAAAATCGGCATCACAAGAATTCATTTAGAAGAGGATGCTGGGAAGCTGAATCATGAAAATGGATATTCACTGTGTGACTACAATCGTCAAGGAACGCCTTTGATTGAGATTGTATCAGAGCCGGATATTCGTACAGCGAATGAAGCCTATGCTTATTTAGAAAAATTAAAATCGATTATTCAATATACTGGAGTTTCTGATTGTAAGATGGAGGAAGGCTCCTTACGTTGTGATGCGAATATTTCGATTCGTCCAGTGGGACAAGAGGAATTTGGGACAAAGACGGAGTTAAAGAATTTAAACTCCTTTAACTTTGTTCGCAAAGGTATCGAATATGAAGAGAAGCGTCAGGAAGAAGTGGTTCGTGCAGGTGGAGAGATTCAGCAGGAAACACGTCGTTACGATGAGGCATCCAATACGACTTTATTAATGAGGGTCAAAGAAGGTTCGGAAGATTATCGTTATTTCCCTGAACCAGATTTAACGGATCTGTACATTGATGAAGATTGGAAGGCTCGCATTCGTGCTGAAATTCCAGAGCTTCCAGATTCAAGACAAAAGCGTTATACCGAAGAGTGGGGATTACCTGCGTACGATGCGGCTGTTTTAACAGTGGTAAAGGAAACAGCTGACTTTTTTGAAGCAACGGTTGCAGCTGGGGCGGATCCGAAACAAGCATCCAACTGGATAATGGGTGAATTATCGGCCTATTTAAATTCCGAACAAAAGGAACTGGCTGATGTAGCCCTAACACCTGAAGGTCTTGCGGGAATGATTAAGCTTATTACTGACGGAACCATTTCTTCTAAGATTGCGAAGAAGGTGTTTAAAGAACTTGTTGAAAAAGGCGGAAGTGCTGAGAAAATTGTCAAAGACCAAGGTCTAGTACAAATTTCTGATGAAGGTGCTCTACTAACAGTAATCGCTGAAGTTCTTGATGCCAATCCACAATCCATTGACGACTTTAAAAATGGGAAGGAAAAGGCGATTGGTTTCCTTGTTGGTCAGATCATGAAAGCTACAAAGGGCCAAGCAAACCCACCACTAGTAAATAAGTTATTGCAACAAGAAATCAGAAAACGCTAATAAAAAAGATTCCCTTGCTTAAATGTAGCAAGGGAATCTCTTTATAGTTAGGCTTTTTGTTGGAGTAGGTCTGCTCCTTTTTTGAAAACTGTTTTGCGAAGGAAAGGAACAACCCAATAGTCTAAGCCGTAACGTCCTGCATTGAATCCGGCAGTAAGAATGATGACACCCATTAGAATGTCTGTAGGGTTATGAGAAACTGTACCAGCAAGCATGAAAGAGAAGTTCATGACTAATCCAAAGAACATTGCTGCACTTGTAAAGCAACCAAGAATTAATCCTAAACCTACTAGAAACTCGCCCCAAGGTACAAGGAAGTTAAATAAATCCACGTTCGGTAGTGCCACACCTTCAAGGAAAGATACATACCAGCCATAAACAATGCCATCTGGACCAGCGACAGGGTTTGCTATAGAACCTTTTAAAAATCCAGCAGCATCAAACCCGCCAGTTATTTTGCCCCAGCCTCCCGTCATCCAAGCATAACCGAGATATACCCGTAATACAGTAAGAAGTGCTGCAGAAATCTTGTTTTCTCTTAAAAATTGATTAAACATAAATGATTCCGCCTTTCAAAAGTTATTTAATAAATGATTACACTCATAATATACAATGTTCTGATAGTGAAAAGAATAGTTTTGTGAAACAGTTCACAAATTGATCGAAATCTTTTGAACGAATTGTTAACAAAGTCCATTTTTGACTTAAGCCTTTTTCGGAAGAATGTTTGTATCCTTCTTAGTAAACGTTTTACGAAGGAAAGGAACAACCCAATAGTCTAAACCATAACGTCCTGCATTGAATCCGGCAGTAAGAATAATCACACCCATTAGAATGTCTGTAGGGTTATGAGATACCGTACCAGCAAGCATGAAAGAGAAGTTCATGACTAAACCAAAGAACATTGCTGCACTTGTAAAGCAACCAAGAATTAATCCTAAACCGACTAAAAACTCGCCCCAAGGTACAAGGAAATTAAATAGATCCACATTCGGCAGTGCTACACCTTCAAGGAAAGATACATACCAGCTGTAAACAATTCCATCTGGACCAGCCACAGGGTTTGCAATAGAACCTTTTAAAAATCCAGCAGCATCAAAACCACCACCAGTTATTTTGCCCCAGCCTGCTGTCATCCAAGCGTAACCGAGATACACACGTAATAATGTAAGAAGCGCTGCAGAAATCTTGTTTTCTCTTAAAAATTGATTAAACATAAATGATTCCGCCTTTCGAAAATGATTTAATTAATGATTACACTCATAATATACGACGTGACCATAGTAATAACCACAGGGATATACGTTAGTTCACAGTTTGTTAAAAGCTTATTGACCGAAGTGTGAACTATGTCACTTTTATGAACAACAGGAATAGACAAGTTTGGTGGAAATAAGTATGTATTTCCCAGGAAAAGAGTATTTCCGACAAAAAAACAACCCATTCGTTGTCGAATGAGTTGTTCAGTAAGGATTATTTCTCTTCCTTTAATAAGGCGATAGATTCATTAAATTCTTTTTCAATTTGATCATTGTGTTTAAATGTAAGGATGCTGACGATAATTGCAACAATCGCATTAAGGAGGAAGCCTGGAACAATTTCGTATAAGTCAAAGATGCCACCTTCTGCTTGTTTCCAAAGAATCACCGTGATGGCACCCGTGATAATACCTGAAATGGCACCCCAGTTCGTCATCTTTCTCCAGAAGAGACTGAGGATAATGACCGGACCAAAGGACGCGCCAAATCCTGCCCAAGCGTATGCAACGAGTGACAGAATCGTATTATCTTGATCGAGTGCTAATAAAAGGGCAATAACAGCCACTGTTAATACAGCTAATCTTCCCAATAATACATAATGCTTGTCGGAAGCTTCTTTCTTTAATAATACTTTATATAAATCTTCAATAAGAGCACTTGAAGTAACAATAAGCTGAGATGAAATCGTGCTCATGATTGCGGCTAAGACCGCAGCTAATAGGAAACCGGCAATGATCGGATGAAACAAATATTGTCCAAGTTCAATAAAGACGGCTTCTGGATTGGAAAGGGTTAATTCAGGATTCTTCTTAAAATAAGCAATCCCAATCATTGCTGTTAGAATGGTTCCAATGAGAGAGAAAATCATCCAAGTCATCCCAATACGACGGGCACTCTTGATTTCTTTAACCGTCGTGATGGCCATAAAACGGACAATGATATGTGGTTGGCCAAAGTATCCTAATCCCCATGCCATAGCCGAAATAACTCCGATGAAGCTAGCTCCTTTTAATAAATCCAAAAAATTTGGATTTACGAGTCGAACCGTTTCAAACGTTTCAGCAGGTCCACCTGTGGCAAATACCCCGATAATAGGGACAAAAATAAGTGCAAGTAGCATCATAAGACCTTGAATAAAGTCGGTATAACTGACGGCCAAAAACCCACCAAATAAGGTATAGGCAACCACAACTGCCGATACAATCAGTAACCCCGTATGATAGCTAACACCGAAAGAGCTCTGAAAAAATACGCCTCCTGAGACCATTCCGGAAGAAACATAAAAGGTAAAGAAAACAAGAATAACAATTCCAGAAACAATTCGAAGAAGCATCGTACGATCTTTAAATCGGTTCTCTAAGTAACCAGGAATTGTGATTGAGTCATTTGCCACCTGAGTATAGGAACGAAGTCTTGGAGCAACAAGAACCCAGTTGAGGTAGGCACCTATGGTGAGTCCGATGGCAATCCAAGCATCGACCATGCCATTCACATAAATGGCTCCAGGTAACCCCATTAAAAGCCAGCCACTCATGTCGGCTGCACCTGCACTGAGTGCGGTTACGGCAGGACCTAGTGAACGCCCTCCTAACATATAGTCTGTTAGATTATTAGTTTTTCTATAAGAATACCAACCAATGAAAAGCATCCCCGCCATGTAGACCGCGATGGAGATCGCTTGATAAAATTCATTCGACATAACTTTCCTCCCTCTATAAATGTTGATTTATCAACGGTTTGACCCGTTCGTGGGGTGTCAAAAAAATTTTTTTCGACACGATCCCTAACAATATTTTTATTTTATGTGAATCTATTCCAACACATGGGT
>NZ_JBRKCV010000025.1:0-53459 GCF_052983275.1 Robertmurraya sp. GLU-23 | reverse complement strand
CCTCAAGATGAGATTTCCCATAGCGCAAGCTAGTAAGATCCCTGAAAGATGATCAGGTTGATAGGTCAGAGGTGGAAGCGCGGCGACGTGTGGAGCTGACTGATACTAATCGATCGAGGACTTAATCTAAAAAGCGGAAACGGCTTGGTCAGGGACGACAGGCATAAGACGAAGACTGAAAGAGGTCCTGACCTCTGGAAGGCTTTGGCTTATGACCCCGAGTCCCTAGCCGTTGGAGCTGGATTCCGCTTGGAGAACTCTCTGTATTTCTTCTTCTTCAAAATATTATCTAGTTTTGAGAGAATGGTTAAAATTTCTCTTGAAAAAATGCGAAAAACTATTATAATAAAATAGTGTCGCATAAATAGTCTGGTGGCGATAGCGAAAAGGTCACACCCGTTCCCATACCGAACACGGAAGTTAAGCTTTTCAGCGCCGATGGTAGTTGAGGGTTTCCCTCTGTGAGAGTAGGACGTCGCCAGACGGTAACATTTATACTTTAATTATTCCACAGTAGCTCAGTTGGTAGAGCATTCGGCTGTTAACCGAACGGTCGCAGGTTCGAGTCCTGCCTGTGGAGCCATTAGGAGAGCTGTCCGAGTGGCCGAAGGAGCACGATTGGAAATCGTGTAGGCGGGCAAAACCTGTCTCAAGGGTTCAAATCCCTTGCTCTCCGCCATAATTATTATACTGGCCCCTTGGTCAAGCGGTTAAGACACCGCCCTTTCACGGCGGTAACACGGGTTCGAATCCCGTAGGGGTCACCATGTTTTTTCACGAAGTGAAAAAAACATTCCATATCGGAGGATTAGCTCAGCTGGGAGAGCACCTGCCTTACAAGCAGGGGGTCGGCGGTTCGATCCCGTCATCCTCCACCAAAATATTTTCGCAAAGCGAAAATATTTATCTTTCACGAAAGTGAAACAATATTATTGTCGCGGGGTGGAGCAGTCTGGTAGCTCGTCGGGCTCATAACCCGAAGGTCGCAGGTTCAAATCCTGTCCCCGCAATTAAGTTACTTCAAGGAAACTTGAAAAACTTTGGTCCCGTGGTGTAGCGGTTAACATGCCTGCCTGTCACGCAGGAGATCGCCGGTTCGATCCCGGTCGGGACCGCCATATTGTGGCTCAGTAGCTCAGTCGGTAGAGCAAAGGACTGAAAATCCTTGTGTCGGCGGTTCGATTCCGTCCTGAGCCACCATTATTCATGAACAATCTCGTTGTATCTGAATATATTAAATTCATATGGAGGGGTAGCGAAGTGGCTAAACGCGGCGGACTGTAAATCCGCTCCCTTGGGTTCGGCGGTTCGAATCCGTCCCCCTCCACCATTTTAGGGGTATAGTTTAAAGGTAGAACGAAGGTCTCCAAAACCTTTGGTGTGGGTTCGATTCCTACTACCCCTGCCAACTTTTTAATATGGCGGTTGTGGCGAAGTGGTTAACGCATCGGATTGTGGTTCCGACATTCGTGGGTTCGATTCCCATCAGTCGCCCCATTATATATAAAATTCTTCATTGGGCTATAGCCAAGCGGTAAGGCAACGGACTTTGACTCCGTCATGCGTTGGTTCGAATCCAGCTAGCCCAGCCATTTGCGGAAGTAGTTCAGTGGTAGAATACAACCTTGCCAAGGTTGGGGTCGCGGGTTCGAATCCCGTCTTCCGCTCCAAGTTTTGGCGGCATAGCCAAGTGGTAAGGCAGAGGTCTGCAAAACCTTTACCACCGGTTCGAATCCGGTTGCCGCCTCCAATTATTGCATCTATGATTCACTATTTAATATAGCTAAGATACGCCGGGGTGGCGGAACTGGCAGACGCACAGGACTTAAAATCCTGCGGTAGGTGACTACCGTACCGGTTCGATTCCGGTCCTCGGCACCAATGTTTTTTGCGAAGCGAATAGCGATCCTTACAATTGAATTATGCCGGTGTGGCGGAATTGGCAGACGCGCACGACTCAAAATCGTGTTCCTCTGGAGTGCCGGTTCGACCCCGGCCACCGGTATCTAAAAAGATAAAATCCTCACAAATCTTGTTGTAAATATGATTTGTGAGGATTTTTTTGTTTAAAACATCCCGTTCTCATTAGGGGAATCCTCTGGTATAGGTTGACCTATATCCCACATTTCAACGATGCGGCTATTTTGGAAACGAAAGATATGTACAACTACTCCTCCAAGGTCATCTGGATTCTGCCTTACATGGGAGTGAACTGCTACAGTATCCCCTTCTTGAATAGCTAGTTTGACTTCTAATATCTTGTGGGGATACTGAGCTGCATTATCTTCCATTGCAAGCTTAAGTGAATCTGCATCACCACGGAAATAGGGATTGTGGTGACGAAACTCAGTTTCTATGTACTTCTCATATGCTTCACTAACTTTCCCAGAGGCTACGAGCTGAAGAAAAGATATGGCCTTTTCTTTAAGAGAGTAGGTGGGAATAGAGTGCTGTTCCAAACTCAAATTCAAACATCCTTTCTTGTTAGAATTAATAGAAGTTTAAGGGATATATATATTTAAGTCAATGTATTTGAAAGCATCTGGTTGCGTGCTGCATATATAAAGAGCTTCTAATATTAGGGTAAAGGGTTCCATTTTTCAGGTGCTTTCTAAAATAATTACAAGAGGGTCCGCACTTTCGGTTGGAGGATCAGGTTAAGCACCCGAACTGATAAATAGACGGAGAAATTCCGTTTAATTAGTAATCAAGCTTAAAAAAGGCTTAAATAGGCGGAGATATTCCGCCTAATTGCTCAAAATATTCGAAAATAGGAGATTTTACTTTGAATAAGCGGAGAACCTCCCCTTATTTCCCCCCGAAACGAGCTCCATTCTGCAATTAACCGAAAATTCTCCGCTTATTTACCTTTTATTGATCACTCGATTAAGGACAACACATCTTGTGTAAAAATGATGTGATTTATATATCGAATATTTATTTCTTTTTAATATACCAATAAAGATGCCATACGACTGTCATTTCGACATGTATTTTAAGAAAACCCCTTCAAAACAGATCTCCCCCTACCATTTGGTAGGAGCTCATTTTATGTATTAAAGGATTCTTTAATAGGAAAGGAAAGGGTAATTCTTGTGCCTTTCATCGGTTTGCTGTCCACATGCACAGTGCCTCTCATGCTTTCGACAATCCGAAATACGACCATCATTCCTAAACCAGTCCCATTGTTGCCTTTTAATGAAAAGAACGGCTCCCCTAATCTAGCTACTTGTTCTGTGGTCATACCAATACCGGTGTCTGTAATACTTAGATGGACTCCATTTTCATCCTCTTTCGTGAACAAAAATAATATACCTCCAGACTTCATCGCATCGATACCATTTTTCGAGATATTCAGAAGTATTTGCTGGAATTTATGTGGATCACCAGTTATCGTGTGATTATGTAAAAAAGCTGTTTCAATCATTATTCCTTGTTTGTTGGCAAGTGGACGGATGATTTCAACGCATTTCTGGATCTCTTGCTCCAAGTCGAGTGGCAATTCAACTTCAGGATGTGGTCTGGCAAAGGTTAGATATTCATTAATAATCTCCGATGCACGATCTGCTTCGGCAATGGCAAGAGAAGTATAGGTTTTACAATCCTCGGGCGTTTCCGAATGTTCATGAACCAATTGTAAAAATCCTCTCACAACCGTTAATGGGTTTCGTACTTCATGACTGATACTAGCAGCTAAATGGCTGACAGTTTCCATTTTTTCAAACTTAATCGATTCCATTTGCAAAAGATGAAAGGTTCGAAGTACTTCACACAAGTAACAAACAAAAAATGTAGAAGCTGTTAAAACCATAACATAAATGAAATAAGAAAAGGTCTGTTCAAAATCAAATAAAATAGATGGAATTAAAAACCCTATCACTGAATATAAAAAGGATAGAAAAGTAAAAAGCAAAAGTCGATTATAAAGAGGCTTTTTTAATAAACTTGGATACATATAAATCATAACAGCTGCATAGATGACTCCAAGAATAATGGTCAACCAAATACCGTTTCCACCGAATGGAAGTCGGATTAGGATCATGACGCTAGCCAAACCCAATATGACGGGTCTGCCACCATAAATACATCCAAGTAGAAATGGGATAAAGCGCAAGTCATAAACAAAGCCTTCATCAACTCGAACAGACAATAGAATACTAACAATCATTAAGAGGGAAGACAAAAGGAAGAGGTGGAGCTTACCAAATCGATAGGTATATATATTATGTTTTGCTAGGATTAATAAGTTAAGTAGTAAAATGGATAGAAGAATAAACAATAAATTAATCAGTAGTCCTTGAAAAAGCTCACTCATCCCTGGCTCCCTCCTAGCGCGAATATATTCTATTTCTTATATTATGAGAATGTACATTTTTTAACAAGGACAATAGGAAAAAATACACTTTTCCCTTACATGAAAAAAAGTTCGACAAAATACTTGATTTTTTTTAGGAATCTTTGTATTATATAAAAGTACCAAATATGAATCACATATTTGCGGGTGTAGTTTAATGGTAAAACCTCAGCCTTCCAAGCTGATGTCGTGAGTTCGATTCTCATCACCCGCTCCATACATATATGCAACGCAGTATGCCGTTTATAAAAACGATGTACTGCGTTTTTTAATACCCTCATATTAACGAGGGTATTTGTTGCTATTATTGATTTAAAATACTTTCCTCTAAAACATCATTTTTATCTCCATACACTTTTGTAATATGAGATTCTCCCCAAGCACATAGCGAATCCAAAATTGATTGTAGACTTTTACCATACTCACTGAGTTCATATTCTACTTTAGGAGGAACCTGATTATAACTAATACGGTTGATCACTCCGTCGTCCTCTAACTCTCGTAATTGCTGTGTTAACATTTTTTGAGTTATATTTGGCATTAATTTCTTCAACTCACTAGTTCGCTTTTTTCCATGTGTAAGATGGCATAAAATGACACACTTCCATTTGCCCCCGATCACCTCTAATGTTGCTTCCACAGCAATGTTGTACTTCTTTTTCTCCATTTTCATACCCCTTTCCATAGGTACTAAAAAGTACCTACCTTACTAATAGGTACCTATATCACTTTAAAGTGCGTTCTTCCCAATTAGAACTCTATGAATCATAATAGCATTTGTTGATGAAATACACCAAGGAATCATTCAACGGAAATAAATAGGAGGAAATGAAATGAATATAGATAGAAAGAGAAGTACATTTGCTTTATTAGCATTAGCAATTAGTGCTTTTGCGATAGGGACAACCGAATTTATTAGTGTTGGGTTGCTTCCTCTTATCGCAAAGGATTTGCAAATATCTGTTACAATGGCTGGCCTAACGGTCTCTTTATATGCACTAGGAGTCACAGTAGGTGCCCCGATTTTAACCTCGATTACTTCGAGTATGTCGAAAAAGAAGCTACTGCTTTGGATTATGCTGGTTTTTATAATCGGGAATAGTCTAGCAGCTTCAGCAACCTCAATAGGTGTTTTACTTGCAGCAAGAGTATTATCAGCATTTTCCCATGGTGTATTTATGTCAATTGGCTCAACAATTGCAGCAAGCTTAGTTCCAGAAAACCGTCGTGCTAGTGCCATTTCTATTATGTTTACAGGGCTGACGGTTGCGACGATTACCGGAGTTCCAATAGGTACCTTTATCGGTCAACAGGTCGGTTGGCGATCAGCATTTGTTGCTATTGTTATTGTCGGAATAATAGCCTTGATTGCAAATAGCATTCTTGTTCCGGGTGAACTACCTAGAGGGAATAAAACAACATTCCGTGAACAGTTGAACTTAGTTAAAAATGGACGTTTGTTACTAATGTTCATTATTACGGCATTAGGATACGGAGGGACATTCGTAGTCTTTACGTACTTAACTCCCTTGCTTCAAAGCATTACAGGTATTAAAGAGGAATTAGTGGCTGTCGTTTTACTTGTATATGGGATTGCCATTGCACTTGGAAATGTCTTAGGTGGTCGCCTAGCAAATCATAAGCCGCTCAAGTCCTTATTTTATATGTTTCTCATTCAGGCAGTGATTCTTCTCATTTTAAGCTTTACTGCTCCGTTCAAAGTGGTTGGAATACTCACGATTATATTCATGGGGATCTTTGCTTTTATGAACGTTCCAGGCCTTCAAGTATATGTAGTTATGCTTGCAGAACGCTTCGTTCCTGGGGCAGTAGATGTGGCATCAGCGATAAACATAGCTGCTTTTAATGCAGGGATAGCCGTTGGTTCTTATGTTGGCGGGATAATAACCGATCAGATGGGATTGATCCATACGGCATGGATTGGTTCGTTAATGGTATTTGGTGCTGTTATTTTAACAGGCGTAAGTCTAATACTTGAAAAAAAAGATCTAATGGAGGGCTAATAGATGATTAATAAACATTTACAAAAAACGACTACTTTAAATAATGGGGTAAACATGCCTTGGTTTGGACTTGGTGTGTTTAAAGTAGAAGAGGGGCCAGAGTTGGTTCATGCAATAAAAACAGCTATACGTCATGGCTATAGAAGTATTGATACAGCTTCAATTTATGGAAACGAAGCTGGTGTTGGAGAGGGTATCCGAGAAGGAATGAAAGAAGCAGGGATCTCTAGAAAGGATTTATTTATTACCTCAAAAGTATGGAATGCGGATTTAGGCTATGAATCTACTATTAGGGCGTATGAAGAAAGTTTAGAGAAACTAGGTTTAGAGTATTTGGATTTATACTTGATTCATTGGCCTGTAGAAGGAAAATATAAAGAGGCTTGGAGGGCACTTGAAACAATTTATAATGAAGGTAAAGTTAAAGCAATTGGAGTAAGTAATTTTCAAATTCATCATCTAGAAGAGTTAATGAAAGAAGCTAACATTATACCTGTAATTAACCAAGTCGAATACCACCCTCGATTAACGCAAGTGGAGCTAAAAGAATTTTGCCGAAAGCATCATATTCAACTTGAGGCATGGTCTCCTTTAATGCAAGGAGAGTTGCTAGACCACCCTGTTCTTCAGGAAATGGCAGAAACGTATGATAAGACTGTTGCACAAGTCATCTTAAAGTGGGATCTTCAAAACGGTGTGGTGACGATTCCAAAATCAACAAAAGCACAGCGAATCATTGAAAATGCTTCACTATTTGATTTTGTTCTCTCTGAAGAAGATATGAAGCGGATCAATGAATTAAATCAAAATAAAAGAGTTGGTCCAGACCCTGATAATTTTGATTTTTAAAATGACAACTCCCCTGCTAATCACAGGGGAGTTAAATTACTTTTATTCACCAATCACTCGACAAGCTCCAACTCCACCATGAATTTGTGTAAACATATTCATAACGGATTGTGTCAAAAGTTGTCCTTCATCAACTGTTATAGACGGACGTAAATAAATCAGGTGTAGTGCATCTCTAGTTGATTCTGTGACAGCAGATCTAATAGAATCAACATAAGGACTGCCAAACCCGCCTTTTTCATCGGAGGAAATGATTAGCTGATGAAGGGAATTGCTGCGGCCATTAAGACCCTCATATACTTCATCTTCTGTTC
Source organism: Robertmurraya sp. GLU-23 (assembly GCF_052983275.1). NCBI lineage: Bacteria > Bacillati > Bacillota > Bacilli > Caryophanales > Bacillaceae > Robertmurraya > Robertmurraya sp. GLU-23. The sequence goes on along the minus strand of NZ_JBRKCV010000025.1, from coordinate 45,918 downwards.
CGATCCTGATCATTATGTCGCCAGCAAGCTGACTTGTGTCATAGATACCTAAAGGAATCTCATACTTCATTGAGAGAAAGTTATTTAAATCTGTGGCACTGTTAATACTTTGTATGTAATTTTGTTTTTTGACACGTCTGTATAAAGCTTCAGCGGAATGTCGATAGCGATTAGGGTCCTTACCGGTTTTCTTGAAAATTGACCTCCACTCACTAATTCCATTAAGGTCAGATAGTTGCTTCTCTTCTAAGTCGAAGAATAATGATTCTTGGAAAAGCTGCAGTCTACCTTTAAGCATCTGTGGGGAGGTTCCAACCTCAATGTCCCTATATGTTATGACGCCCATTTTAAAACCTGGTACCAGTGATAGAAGCTCAGGAGAAATTGTTATTTCCAAACTTTCCACCTCCAAAAAGTGTTTAAAATAGTTTATCATAGAATGCAGTGATTTCGTATTTGTAAGTATGGAACGAGGTGAATGACGTTTGAATTACCAGCAATTAAAAATAGATATCATTGAATATAGTAAAACGATCGGAATTGATAAAATTGGATTTACATCTGCATCGACTTTCTCTGAGTTACGTAACCGTCTAGTAAGGCAACAAGAGTTAGAGTATCAGTCGGGTTTTGAAGAGCCAGATATAAATAAAAGAGTCGAGCCATTGTTACTGTTACCAGAGGCAGCTTCCATTATTTCCATTGCACTTGCCTATCCATCTAAAATGAAGACGAGAGTGGAAAGCAAAAAAGGAGAGAGAAGAGGCATCTTCTGTCGAGCTTCTTGGGGAACAGATTATCATACCGTTCTTCGTGATCGGTTAAAAAAACTCGAGGACTACATCCATTCGAGAGTTCCAGGTGCTCTTGTAAAATCAATGGTCGATACAGGAGAGCTTGCTGATAGAGCAGTTGCGGAACGAGCAGGAATAGGCTGGAGCGGGAAGAATTGTGCCATTATTACTCCAGAGTTTGGCTCTTATGTATATTTAGGAGAAATGATTACGAATCTCCCAATAGAACCAGATCAACCAGTTGAAAATGGCTGTGGAGACTGTAATAAATGTGTAGATGCTTGTCCAACAGGAGCACTTGTTCAAGGCGGACAACTAAATTCACACAAATGTATTGCCTTTTTAACACAAACAAAAGGATTTCTTCCAGATGAATTTCGAGGAAAGATTGGAAATCGATTGTACGGTTGTGACACATGTCAGACGGTCTGTCCTGAAAATAAAGGAAAGGATTTTCACTTTCATGAAGAAATGGAACCTGATCCAGAAATTGCAAAACCCCTTTTACGTCCTTTACTTTTCATGAGTAATCGGGAGTTTAAAGAAAAGTTTGGACATGTATCGGGCTCTTGGCGTGGGAAAAAGCCAATTCAGAGAAATGCGATTATCTCACTTGCTCATTACAAGGATGAGACAGCTGTTGAGGATTTAATTCAAGTCATGAAAAAGGATCCAAGACCAGTGTTAAGAGGAACTGCTGCTTGGGCTATAGGGAAAATTGGTGGGACAGAGGCACTGGATGCCTTAAATAATGCAAAGCAAAAAGAAGAAGACCAAGAGGTTCTTGACGAAATAAATAAAGGATTATCATTCATTCAGTGAGAGTACTTCGTTACTCTCATTTTTTTTTCAACTCCTTCATATGTTGTACTTGAAGGGAGTGAAAAAGGTGAGAAAACAACTTCAAGTGTTACTCGAGAAAAGGGTCAAGCAATGTGTAGCAAAAACACGAGATATGAACGAGGAATGCACGAAAATTAAGATGAAGAAACAAGGGCTAGCAGAGAGAGAAGGAGAAATTGTTAAAGCTAAAGCTAGCGGCAAAATACAGAACATAGAGCATGTAGCAGACAACGCTCACGTTTATTACCAGGTTCACTTTCAGTATTTGATTAACCATAAAGGAACTTTATATATAGAGGAAGAAATTGAGGAAAGAAAAGCTGAGTTTTATAAAGGAACATTGGTTGAGGAAGAGGAAATACTTCCAGACTTTACAGTAGAAAAAGCAGAAGCAAGCATTAATGAGGCATTTGATGAACGAGTGAGCTTTGAATACGATCGGTTAAGTGCAGTGAAATATGCGGAAACATGGTGGAACAATTATAATCCACGCTTTAGTAAGTTTACGAATGACTGTACGAATTATATATCTCAATGTCTTCGAGCTGGAGGAGCACCGATGACGGGATATCCGAACCGTTCCAAGGGCTGGTGGATGCAGAACAGTAGTTGGACGTATAGCTGGACAGTTGCTCACTCTTTCCGGTGGTATCTGCCAAATGCAAGGATAGGCTTGCGGGCAGTTGAAGTGAATCGACCAGAAGAATTGAAGCTAGGTGATATTATTTGCTATGACTTCGAGGGGGATGGGAGGTTTAATCATACGACCATTGTAACAGCGAAGGATGCAGACGGAATGCCGCTCGTAAACGCACATACAACGAATAGTAGAAAAAGATATTGGGCGTATAAAGATTCAACTGCCTATACACCAAATATCAAATATATCTTTTTGCAAATTATTGACGATGTATGAGCTTTGGCTACTAGTAAAGAGTAATGGTATAATATCCTCTGACAGTTAACTATAGAGGTGACACCATGCCAAACCATATCGTACTATTTCAACCACAAATCCCTTCTAATACGGGGAACATTGCACGTACATGTGCTGCAACAGATACAACACTACATTTGATTCGACCGCTTGGTTTCTCAACAGATGACAAACAATTAAAGCGTGCAGGATTAGATTATTGGGATGCGGTAACCATCCACTACTATGACTCATTAGGTGAATTTTATGAAAAGAATGCAGGCGGGGAATTTTTTTACTTAACGAAATTTGGAAAGATAAACTATACGTCCTTTGATTATAGCGATTCAGAAAAAGAATATTATTTTATCTTTGGGCGAGAAACAACGGGATTACCACAAGAGGTCAGAGAGAAAAACCTTGATCGGGCGTTAAGAATTCCAATGAATGATGAGCATGTACGTTCATTAAATTTATCAAACACGGCAGCTATTTTAGTGTATGAGGCATTAAGGCAGCAAAACTATCTACACCTAACATAAAGGGACCGTTCTATTATAGAACGGCCTTTTTAAAAGGAGGAAAACAAGTGAATACAGTCATTGAAACGATTTTAAATCATCGGTCAATAAGGAGCTTTGAGGACAAGCCATTAACTCGTGAACAGATTAAGATTATCGTTGAAAGTGCTCAAGCAGCATCTACTTCTAGTTACATACAGGCATACAGCATCATTGGTGTAACCGATCGTGTGAAAAAGAAAAAGTTAGCAGAGCTTGCAGGAAATCAAACCTATGTGGAGGAAAATGGGCACTTTTTCGTTTTTTGTGCGGACTTATACCGTCATGAATACATTGGGAAAATGGAAGGAAGAGATGTGATTTCTTCCATTGAAAGCACAGAAAAGTTTATGGTAGCTCTAATTGATGCTTCACTAGCTGCTCAAAATGCAAGTTTAGCAGCAGAATCTTTAGGTCTTGGAATTTGTTATATTGGTGGCATAAGAAACAACCTGGAGGAAGTTGGAGAATTATTGAATATACCTGAGCGGGTGATTCCGTTATTTGGTTTAGCAATCGGTTATCCTAAAACAGTAACAGATAAGAAGCCACGATTGCCACTTTCACATGTGTATCATGAAGAGCAATATAATATCGATAATTATGAAGAGGAACTCAAAAGCTATAATAACGTAATTTCTAGCTACTATAAGGAAAGAACGGGTGGAAAGCGTACTGACACGTGGACTGAACAAATGGCCAATATGCTAGAGAAGCAATCAAGAATGTATATGAAGAATTATGTAGAAGGACAAAAATTTAATAAACAATAAGAAAAAAGCTGCCAAAGAAATAGGCAGCTCTTTTTCTTACTTATTTACACCTGGCTTATCATCGTATCCTGCAGTAAAAATTGCAGCTAGAAATGCAACCATAACACCTAAAATAAGAAGCAATCCCATGTATGTAGCCTCCTCTGTAAAAGATTACGTTTACATATAGGCTTATTATAGCCTATTTCAAACATAGTGTGAATAATTGAAGAAATATTTTTTAGCCAAGTTCCGAAAGAGTTTCTAAAAAAGGACAACATTACTCTTCCTCATTAGGCATGTTCGTTTGTACGGGTGCATAGATTATATTAATCGTCTCTGATCATTCAAACAGGGGAGGTCCATATGGATATCTTAAAAAAGATCGAAATGTTTAGACAAGAAGAGGAAAAGTTAAAGTGGGAAGGTACATTTGCAGAGTATTTAGAAATTGTGAAGGAAAGTCCATGGGTAGCACAGTCGGCACATTCTCGCGTTTATAATATGATCAAAGATGCTGGAATTGAAAAAGACGGGACGAGTAAAAAATATGAATTTTTCAGTAACCAGTTATTTGGTTTAGAGGAGTCGTTAGAGAGATTAGTCGAGGAGTATTTTCACCCGTCTGCCAAACGTTTAGATGTTAGAAAGAGAATTCTTTTGCTTATGGGACCAGTTAGTGGAGGGAAATCAACTTTAGTTACAATGCTAAAGCGTGGATTAGAGGCATATTCGCATTCAGAACGAGGCGCTGTTTTTGCGATAAAAGGCTGTCCGATGCACGAAGATCCATTACATCTTATTCCACACCATTTACGAAAAGATTTTTACGATGAATACGGTATTCGAATCGAAGGGAATTTGTCTCCATTAAATACGATGAGAGTCGAACAGGAGTATGGCGGTAGAATTGAGGATGTAATTGTTGAGCGTATTTTCTTCTCAGAAGATAAGCGTGTGGGGATTGGAACATTCAGTCCGTCCGATCCAAAATCACAGGATATTGCTGATTTAACAGGCAGTATTGACTTTTCAACTATTGCTGAATACGGATCAGAATCCGATCCGAGAGCTTATCGATTCGATGGAGAATTAAATAAAGCCAATCGAGGAATGATGGAGTTCCAGGAGATGTTAAAATGTGATGAGAAGTTCTTATGGCACCTACTTTCTCTTACACAAGAAGGAAATTTCAAAGCTGGTCGCTTCGCACTCATTTCAGCAGATGAGTTAATTGTGGCTCATACGAATGAAACGGAGTATCGCTCGTTTATTTCAAATAAGAAAAACGAAGCATTACACTCGCGTATTATTGTTATGCCTGTACCTTATAACTTAAAAGTAAGTCAGGAAGAGAAAATTTACGCGAAAATGATTGGTGAAAGTGATGTGTCACATGTTCATATTGCCCCACATACTTTACGAGTTGCTGCGATGTTCACCATCCTAACTCGATTAAAGGAACCGAAAAAAGGTGACATTGATTTAGTGAAGAAAATGCGTCTTTACGATGGTGAGAATGTTGAAGGCTTCTCAAGCGCTGATGTGGATGAATTGAAGAAGGAATATGCGGATGAAGGAATGAGTGGGATTGACCCTCGTTACGTGATCAATCGTATTTCTTCTACAATTATTAGAAAAGAAATGTCGTCTATTAATGCACTGGATGTTCTTCGTTCTTTAAAAGAGGGCTTAGATCAACATGCATCTATTACTCCAGAGTTAAAAGAGAAGTATTTAAATTATATTTCGCTTGCTCGAAAGGAATACGACGACATTGCGAAAAAAGAAGTCCAAAAAGCATTTGTATACTCGTATGAAGAGTCAGCAAAAACGCTTATGGACAATTACTTGGATAATGTAGAGGCATACTGTAATAAGGCGAAGCTGCGCGATATACTAACTGGTGAAGAAATCAATCCAGATGAGAAACTTATGCGTTCCATTGAAGAGCAAATTGGTATTTCCGAAAATGCGAAAAAAGCATTCCGAGAAGAAATTTTAATTCGTATTTCTGCCTATGCAAGAAAGGGCAAGCGTTTTGACTACAATTCTCACGATCGTCTACGTGAAGCTATTCAGAAGAAGCTGTTTGCAGACTTAAAGGATGTTGTGAAAATTACAACCTCCACAAAGACACCAGATGAGCAACAGTTGAAAAAGGTTAATGAAGTAGTAGCAAGATTAATTGACGAGCACGGCTATAATTCTACCTCTGCAAACGAACTACTTCGTTACGTTGGTAGCTTGTTAAACCGGTAATAAAAGGAGGGCTGGCTATGTGCCAGTCCTTTTATGTTTACTGCTTGTCCATCTCGGGTATAGATTACCAGAGGTGATAGTCATGAAAACAAATCAAAAAGCTAAAAACGATGTTGCTCAAAACAGTTCCATGGCTGAGGATATGAAAGAAATGAAGAACCTTGGAAAAGAAGTAGAACAAATGAAAACGAATGAAGAGCTTAAAAAAGATAATAAAGTTCAGGATCCACTGCAGGAAACGAATTCAGACCAAGCGAACGAAACAAAAGAAAAAATCGAACAAGTAAAAAGTAAGCATCGTTTCTTAGATGCAAAATTTTAAAGCATACAGCCTGTTCTAAAGGGTTCCATTTTAAAGTACAGAGATGACAGTTGTCAGCGCAAGTAAATGTAAGGGGAGATTTTCCGGTTAAATGAAGAATGGAGCTCGTTTCGGGGTAAATAAAGGGAGGTTTTCCGCTTATGCAAAGCAAAAAGTCCTTTTTTAAAAATTTTCAAGTCAATAGGCGGAATATCTCCGGTTATTTATGCTTTTTTTAAAAAAAATTACTAATTAAACGGAATACCTCCGTATATTTATAAGCTCAGGTGCTTAACTCCAGAAGACCATGCGTCAATTAATAGAATCCTTCAAGAACTATTGAGCTAGTTAAAAGACTAGCTCTTTTTTCACATTTAAAGACAAACATATTTTCTTTCTCGAAATAATATTAATATTAGTAAGTTTTATTATTTTGGAGTCAGGAGAGTTATTCATATAATCAGTCAGATCTTCTTACAGTGAATTTTTAGGGTGAGGAGAGCCCCTCTAATGTACTTGAATAGCAATAAATAGGCTTGTCCGTCACTATGGGCAAATGTCTCATTGTCAAAATTATTTGTAAATTATTGCGTCCTCCTGCATATGATAGAGTAATCAACATTTCCCACTCAAATTTACACTCGGGATATTGTATGAGCGTTTTGTGAAAATGGTGACAAAAAAATTAGGAGGGTTAAAACTATGGCAGATGTAAATAACCATCAATATGTGATTTCGCAAGAAGACTGGTCCCTCCACCGAAAAGGCTATGACGACCAACAGAGGCATCAGGAGAAGGTTCAGGAAGCAATCCGTAACAATTTACCAGACCTAGTAACAGAGGAAAATATTGTTATGTCGAATGGTCGAGAAGTGGTGAAAATCCCGATCCGCTCACTGGATGAATACAAAATTCGTTATAATTATGATAAAAACAAACATGTAGGCCAGGGAGATGGAGAAAGCCAAGTTGGTGATGTCGTAGCTAGAGATGGATCCGCAAATCAAAAGGGACCTGGAAAAGGGCAAGGTGCAGGAGATCAGGCGGGAGAAGACTATTTTGAAGCAGAAGTGTCTTTAATGGACATTGAGGAAGCACTGTTTAAGGAATTGGAACTGCCTAATCTAAAAAAGAAGGAAAAGTCCGAAAATGTTGTAGAGGATATTGAGTTTAATGATATCCGAAAAACAGGATTAATGGGTAACATTGATAAGAAAAGAACGATGATGACCGCTTATAAGCGAAATGCAATGACAGGTAAGGCCAGCTTTCATCCTATTTATAGAGAAGATTTGAAATTTAAAACCTGGAATGAGATTATTAAGCCTGATTCCAAGGCAGTTGTGTTAGCAATGATGGATACAAGTGGTTCAATGGGCCTTTGGGAAAAGTATATGGCTCGAAGCTTTTTCTTCTGGATGACAAGATTTTTACGAACAAAGTACGAAACAGTAGAGATCGAGTTTATTGCACATCATACTGAAGCTAAGGTAGTTTCTGAAGAGGACTTCTTTTCTAAAGGAGAAAGTGGAGGAACGATTTGTTCATCAGCTTACCGAAAATCATTAGAGCTAATTGAAACAAAATACGATCCTGCGAAATTTAATATCTATCCATTCCATTTCTCAGATGGAGATAACTTAACCTCTGATAATGCACGTTGTGTGAAGTTGGTAGAGGAATTAATGAAAGTGTCCAATATGTTTGGATACGGAGAAGTAAATCAATATAACCGCCACTCGACCCTAATGTCCGCGTATAAAAACATCAAACATGAAGACTTCAGATACTATATCCTCAAACAGAAATCCGATGTGTTCCATGCGATGAAAAGCTTCTTCAAGAAAGAAGAAAATAAACAATTTGCTTAAAACCAGCCGTGTGGCTGGTTTTTTATTTAGTGAATAAATGCAAAATATGGGTACTCGTATAAGCTATTTCCATTTGAACAAAATATCAAAGGAGATTGTGCATTTGTTTTTATTTTGGATAGAAAAAAGGGATCCTTATTAAGTACGAGCAATTGGCCAAAGACATTATCGAAAATGTTGGCGGGAAAGAAAACGTTAATAGTGTGGTGCATTGTATTACAAGATTGCGCTTTAAGCTAAAAGACGAGGGGAAAGCAAATACCGATGCGTTAAAGAATATGGAAGGCGTCATTACCGTGATGAAAAGCGGTGGGCAGTATCAAGTGGTCATTGGAAACCATGTGCCTGATGTATATAAAACGGTTGTTGAGGTAGGCGGATTTCAAAATCAATCCCCTGTAGAAGAAGATGGTGGAGGAGAAAAGGGAGGGGGATTTGCTCGCTTCATTGATATAATCGCAAGCATCTTCACACCAATTCTCGGAGTGTTAGCTGCGACCGGGATGATTAAAGGGTTTAATGCTCTTTTTGTTACTTTCGGATGGATTGACACTACTTCTGGAACCTATCAAATATTAAATGCGATTGGAGATTCGTTATTTTATTACTTCCCAATCTTTCTAGGCTACACCGCTATTAAGAAGTTTGGTGGTAGCACATTTATTGGGATGGCGATTGGTGCTTCGTTAGTTTATCCGACCTTAACTACCCTCACAGGGGGAGATCCATTATTTACATTATTTTCAGGATCCATGTTCCAATCACCGGTTTTTATAACCTTCCTGGGTGTTCCTGTTATATTAATGAGTTACGCATCCTCTGTTATTCCAATTATATTAGCGGCATGGTTTGGAGCAAAGGTCGAGAAAGGGTTAAGAAAGGTTATTCCAGATGTAGTAAAAGCATTCTTAGTTCCATTCTTTACCTTACTAATAGTTGTTCCAATCACATTTATCGTAATTGGACCAGTGGCTACTTGGGCAGGAAATATATTAGGACAAGCTACTTTATTTATCTACAATTTAAGTCCAATTCTTGCTGGTATTTTTGTAGGTGGGTTATGGCAAGTATTTGTTATTTTTGGACTTCACTGGGGACTTGTGCCTATTGCCATTAACAATCTGACTACACTCGGTTCAGATCCGGTACTAGCAACTACCTTTGCCGCTTCCTTTGCCCAAATTGGAGCAGTCTTAGGTGTATGGATGAAAACGAAACAGCAAAAGTTAAAATCTTTGAGTATTCCAGCCTTTATATCAGGTATATTCGGCGTAACGGAACCAGCTATATATGGAATCACCTTACCCCTGAAGAAACCTTTCATTTTTAGCTGTATTGCAGCCGCTGTTGGTGGAGGAATCATTGGAGTAACTGGTGTTAAGCTTTATATGATCGGTGGTTTGGGCATCTTTGGGATTCCCTCTCACATTAACCCTGAGGGTGGAGCCGCCATTACTATTTGGGGATTAATTTTATCTATAGTTGTTGCCTTTGTGCTGGGCTTTATTTTAACTTATTTATTTGGTTTAGGAAAAGGACAAAATTCAGCAGTTGAAAATAATACATCTAGTCAGAAAAATGATAGTCAAACCAGTGCTTCACAAACCGTAGCAGTTCAAAGTAAACAAGTGACTATTTTCAGTCCACTTACTGGAGAAGTATTGCCTCTTTCTAGCATAAAAGATCAAGCCTTTGCCTCTGGTGCACTTGGAGATGGCGTGGCGATTGAACCGTCAGAAGGAAAGTTATTTGCCCCGGTTTCTGGAAGAGTAACAGCGTTATTCCCTACCAATCATGCTATTGGTTTTACAACAGATGAAGGAGTAGAGTTATTAATTCATATTGGTATGGATACCGTTGAACTTGGAGGGAAATATTTTACTTCTCATGTATCAATGGACTCACTCGTGGAAAAAGGACAACTTCTTATTGAGTTTGATATACAAAAAATTAAAGCAGAGGGACTAAGTGTGACTACGCCTGTAGTTGTAACGAACCATGCTCAATTCACATTAGAAAAAACCAATCAAACACAAATTAAGTCAGGGGATCAATTAATAGACCTAAACCGTGAGTGATAAGACAATTAATTATTTGAGGTGGATATATTGAATGTAAAGAAAATTAAGTTTCCAGATGGATTTTTATGGGGTGGCGCTGTAGCTGCTAACCAACTAGAAGGGGCCTACCAAGCTGATGGGAAAGGGCTATCAACAGCTGATGTATCTCCAAAAGGAATCATGTTTCCACCTGATTTTTCAATGAAGGAATTTAATCTTTACCATGAGGGAATAGACTTTTATCACAAGTATAAGGAAGATATCGCTTTATTTGCAGAAATGGGCTTTAAAGCGTTCCGTTTTTCTATTGCATGGACCAGAATCTTTCCGAATGGGGACGAAACAGAGCCAAATGAAAAAGGGCTTCAATTTTACGATCAAATGATCGACGAATTGTTAAAGTATAATATTGAGCCCGTAATAACGATATCCCACTATGAGATGCCACTGGGGCTTGTAAAAAATTATGGTGGGTGGAAAAACAGAAAATTGATAGGCTACTATGAGAATTTTGCACGGACCTTATTTAATCGTTTTAAGGGTAGAGTAAGGTATTATATGACTTTTAATGAGATCAATGTTCTATTTCATGCCCCTTTCACAGGTGGGGGATTATTATTTGAAAATGGTGAGAGGAATGAGCAGGAGCTTTATCAAGCTGCACATCATCAATTTGTGGCAAGTGCATTAGCTGTAAAAATTGGTCACGAAATTGATCCAACTGCTCAAATTGGCTGTATGATTGCTTCTATGCTTACGTACCCATATAGTCCAAAGCCGGAGGATATGTTTGCTGCTTTATCTCAGGATAGAAAAACATTGGTTTTCTCTGACGTACAATCAAGAGGCTATTACCCTACCTATATGATGAATGATCTAGAGGAAAAGGGGATTACTATTCAAATGGAACAAGGTGACCTTAAACTTCTCCAAGAGAATACGGTAGATTATATTGGTTTCAGCTATTACATGTCTTTCGTAGCAAGTACTGCTCCTGAACATCAAAATGAGAAAACAGCAGGTAATTTAATGGCAGGCGTAAAAAATCCATATTTACAATCTTCCGAGTGGGGATGGCAAATTGATCCTGTAGGACTTCGAACTGTTTGTAACCAATTATATGATCGCTATCAAAAGCCTTTGTTTATTGTTGAGAATGGCCTTGGCGCTGTAGATAAGCTTGAAGAGGATGGGGCAGTTAATGATGATTATCGAATTGACTATCTGAAGGCACATATTCAAGAAATGAAAAAAGCAATTGGTGATGGCGTCGAAATTATGGGCTATACCTCTTGGGGACCAATTGATTTAGTTAGTGCATCAACGGCAGAACTGAAAAAACGTTACGGATTTATTTATGTCGACCGAGACAGTGAAGGAAAAGGCTCAAACAAACGATATAAAAAGAAAAGCTTTAATTGGTATAAAAAAGTCATTGCTAGCAATGGAGAAGACTTATAGACAAAATAGGAAAGGAAAGCTCGTTAGCTGGAGCTTTCCTTTTAACGTTATTTCACTAAACAGCATTATTTAATTCGTTTAATTCGACAAAAAACATCAAAAACCAACATGTTCATCCGATATAAATAGTAAGTCTTGTTTGACTTTTAGGAGGAACAGCTTATGCCTTATCACTTAATTCTCGATGGAGTAATGGTAGTAGCGTATTTTTTTATTGCAGCCCAATTAAGTAAAAACATTCTTACACTAATTTCTCCAATGCCTCATAAAATAATTGCTGGTGGGTTGGCAGGTGCATTTTCTCTACTCCTATGGATGTTTGTACCTGGACCGCAGGAAGTGGACTTATCTTTCTATCATCTACCTATTCTTATCATTGGATTATTCGGTGGAGGAGCAGCATTAATCGGTGCGATGACCATTGTTCTTGGGGGATTGTCTGTAAAATTAGGATGGGCAATTATTGATGAACCCTCAGTATATTTTTTAGTAGGAATGTGGTTCTTACTTTCAATTCTTAATAGAAAGATTGATAATATTTGGAACAGATGGATGTATTCCATTACATTAGTAACCATTCTATGCTACTACTCCGATTATTATAGATATGTAAATCAAGATTCAACACCCTTTTGGGCTTTTGCCATGCTAAGTGCATTAACAGGTACTTTTACCATGTACTTAATCTTACATGTGCATCGATCAAGAGTTGCATATACCCAGCTTGAAAGGAAGAATCAAAAACTTTCAGAACAGCATGATGAAATCCTTCTTAAACAGAGTGAACTTTCACTAACCAAACAAAAATTTCAAACCGTAGTAGAAAGTGTTAGAGAGGTGATTTTCCAAACGAATCGGGAGGGAAAGATTGTTTTTCTCAATGCTGCTTGGGAGGAGTTAACCTTATTTAAGGTGGAGGATAGTTTAAACAAACATTATCTTTATTATGTTGTTCCCGAGGAAAGAACAACGAACATTAATAAAATTAGTAAGTTGATAGATGAAAAACAAGCTCGGACACGTTTGGAAATTAAATTTTACACCAAAAGGCATGACGTACTTTGGATGGAGCTGAATATTTCATTTTCTTATGACAATGAGGGGAACTTATTAGGCACATTTGGAACAATGACAGATATAACAGAACGTCATAAATCAGATCAAATACTGAGCAAAACTCTAAAGGAATTAGAAAATATTAAATTTGCTATGGATGAATCTGTTGTTGTAATGGTTACCGATCCGACGGGTGTTATCTTAAAGGTTAATGATTTATTTTGTAGCATTTCAGGTTATACAAAGGAAGAGCTTATAGGAAAACCACAGCAGCTTCTAAACTCTGGTTATCATCCACAGAGTTTTTATAAAACGATGTGGGAAACGTTGAGCAGAAAAGAAGTTTGGCGTGGAGAGTTACGCAATAAATCAAAAAATGGAAGTTATTATTGGGTTGATTCTGTAATTGTTCCTCTATTGAGTGAGGAAGGAGAAGTCCACCAATTTGTCACGATACAAAGTAATATAACGAAACGTAAGTTGGCTGAACAGAAACTGGTTGAGGCCAATGACTTGTTGCTAAAGCTATCTTCTGTTGATGGATTGACAGGGATAAATAATCGTCGTTCATTTGATGAGCGCCTTGCTTTTGAGTGGGATAAAGGATGTATGGCCCAAACATCATCTCCGTTGTCTGCCATTTTATTAGATGTTGACCACTTTAAGCTTTTTAATGATCATTACGGTCATCAACAAGGGGATGACTGTTTGAAAAAGGTGGCCAGGTTAATGGTTCGAGAATTGCCACGGACAACGGACTTTGGTGCAAGATATGGCGGAGAGGAATTTGTTATATTACTTCCCGATACTGGATTATTAGAGGCAACCACTATTGCTGAAGAGATTAGAAAAGGAATTCTCTCTTTACAAATCAAGCATGAAAAATCTAAGGTGTCTCCAATGATTACTGCTAGTCTGGGTGTTGCGTCCATTATACCTTCAGAAGACTCTTCGGCAAAACAACTGTTAGAGTATGCGGATAAAGCACTTTATATTGCCAAGAGAAATGGTAGGAACCGAGTAGAGTCTTATAAAGATGAAGAAACACGCACGGTTGACGTTAGTGAAAGAATAATGGAATCGGTCATAGTAAAAGACCCAGTCCAGGAATATATCAATTTATTGCATTCAAAGGATACTCATACTTGGGAGCATTCTAATCGTGTGGCTCATTATGCAATTTTACTTGCTAAAGAGCTAGGTGTTAGTGAGAAGGAACGGGAAAAGCTCTATTTGACAGCTTTGCTCCATGATATCGGGAAATTGGATATTCCGCAGAGTATTCTACGGAAGACTAGTCGATTAACAGAAGAGGAATATACTATTATTAAACAGCATCCCATCTTAGGTGTAGAAAAATTGCAAAGACATGGAGATTTCCCATTTAAAAAGGAAATATTAGAGGGAGTCCTTTATCATCATGAGAGATGGAATGGTTCTGGTTATCCCCATAGATTAAAAGAAAAGGAAATTCCATTGAACGCTCGTTTATTAGGAATCGTTGACTCTTTCTCAGCTATGACAGAAGAACGAGTGTATAAAAAAGGGATTCCAACTGAAAAAGCACTGTTTGAAATTCACAGCCAAATGAATTCACTGTATGACCCAGAGCTTGTTCAAGCGTTTTTAAGAGCAATGAAAACAAGTATCCCGGAACAACAAATAAGGAAAATATCCAGTTAAATCAAAGCCCTCTTACCATTACGAGGGCTTCAGACTTTAGACAAACTCAATGAATATTGAGTCTAACTAAAGTCTATTTTCATTTGGAAAAAGTTAACGGTACTGGTAGATTTCCACTCCGGTTGGACGCTTTCCGCGGGCGGGGCCGAGCCGCTTCCCTCGCTATGCTCAGTCCAGGGTCTCGGCTGTCCCGCTTTTCCCGCAGGAGTCGCCAACCTCCGCTCCAATCTAATAAAGTTTAGTTCATTAATTATAAAAATCTAGAGATTACCTTTTAACGAACACAACAGTTAGAAGTGTTAGTCATATACCAGTTAGTTCAGAAGATCGTATAGTACGAAAAGTTGAATCTTCTATTGATTTTTCGTTCATCTATTCACTGTTTAAAGATCTCTAATCAGACCTCGGTCGCTCGAATATTGATCCTGTTGTTTTGTTTAAGATGGTCTTTATCCAATACATATTCGTTATACGTTCTATACGTCAAACCAACAAAGAGATTGAAACAAACGTGGGTTATAGATGGTTTTTAGGAGGGTGCTTGACGATGACTCTTTATGTCATTTCATGATTTTTAAGTCAAAGTTTTAAGAGTAAACCTGCTGATTGAAGCGGAGGGTGCTTGACTCCTGGGGGATCAGCGGGACAGTTGAGACCCCACAGGAGCGTCAGCGACGAGGAGGCTCAACGCCCGCCCCCCGGAAAGCAAGCACCCGGAGCGGAAATCAGCCTTTTTCCCACCATTCCAAGCAAAAAAATGACAAAAGGTAGTGAGAAGGGCTTTTTCTACAGCTTAAAAGTTGATAATTGTTTTCTTTTCCTACGATAATAGAGAGGTACGATAGAAAGGAGTGTTATCATGGAAGCGAAAAAGGCTTTAATAGCTGGTGCTACAGGACTTGTTGGGAATGAACTTTTACATATATTGCTTGAGGCAAAGGAATATGAAACAGTGACTGCTATTGTAAGAAGATCTCTTTCCATAAAACATCCAAAACTTAATGAAGTAATAATTGATTTTGATCATCTTGAACAATATTCCGAACAGATGATAGCAGATGATGTTTTTTGTTGTTTAGGAACAACCATTAAAAAAGCAAAAACAAAAGAAGTGATGAAAAAGATAGATGCTGATTATCCTCTTGCCCTTGCTAGACTAACACAGAGACTGGGTGCCAAACATTTTCTTTTAATCAGTAGCATGAATGCCAATCCTTCTTCGAAAATATGGTATTCACAAATGAAAGGGAAATTAGAGGAAGAGCTGTCAACCGTACCATTCCAAACAATCTCAATTGTTCGCCCATCACTATTGCTGGGGAATAGACACGAGTTTCGCTTAGGAGAGAAAATCGCTGCAACGATTTTCCAAGCGGTATCATTTGTGTTTGTAGGTCCTTTATTAAAGGTAAAAGCAATAGAAGGAAGACAGGTAGCGCAATCAATGTATTCAATTGCACAAACTAATCGGCAGGGTGTGAATATCTATCCTTCTGATATGCTTCAAAGAAAGATAACTACATGAGAAAGGATTTATACATATGCTTTTAATGATTGGTGCCATTGTTTTAGCTATTCTTGTATATAGTGCCATTTGTTTTTATATTGGATATACTGGCTGGGTTTGGCTAAAAGCAAGAAATCTATTTCAATGGAAGAAAATCTACACTGTCATTGTGATTTGTTTATCATTGTCCGTTTTTGCGGGGCAGTTGTTACCTATCTATTTATTTAAGATTGTAAGTGGATTATGGTTAGCTGTTGTTGGGTACAGCTTAATTATTCTTCCGCTTACCAATCTTCTTGTCTATTTTTTGGGTAAAAGATCAATAATATGGGCTGGTAATTTAGTTGGACTATTTTATTTATTTGTATTAATATATGGCTCCTATCTTGCATGGAACCCGATTATACATACTTTTGATATCGAGGTTGATAAAACAGTTGGGGAACGAAAAGAATTAAAGTTGTTAATGGCTTCAGATATCCATGCGGGTGTTCTTGTTGGAAAGGACCATTTAGAAAAGCTAGTGTCAATTGCAGAAAAGGAAAATCCTGATATTATATTAATTCCTGGAGATCTAATCGATGATTATATTGAACCATATTTAAAACAAAATATGGGTGAAGTAATGGAAAAGCTGGATGCACCCCTAGGAGTATACGCTGTCCTTGGCAATCATGATTATTACGGTGAGGACACAAAAGAAATACTGACTGAAATGGATAAGGTTGGTATAAAGGTATTAATGGATGAATGGGCGCAAGTGGAAAACCTATATATAATTGGTAGAAAGGATCCTACTGACGAAAGTAGACAACAGTTAAAGGAATACCTAATCGGGCTTGATAAAAGTAAGCCTCTCATCATGCTTGATCATCAACCAATTGACTTTTCGGAAGCTAGTAAACAAGGAATTGATGTTATGCTGTCAGGACATACACATAAAGGGCAACTCTTTCCTGCAAGTATTGTGACAAATCTTCTTTACGAAAATGATTATGGGTATGAAAAAATGGAACAATTACATACCTTTGTCTCATCTGGATTTGGTATATGGGGTCCGCCACTCAGACTAGGGAGTCAATCGGAAGTGTTTGTAATTAATCTTACTTTTACAAGGTAAAATGAAAAGGATAGCTAATTGCTATCCTTTTATTGTTTAATAGTCGGTTTCTTTGGGGTTCTTGCTCGACTTTGAATCATGGTATGAAGTAGTTCATGGTATCCAGTTGGATTGCATAAAAGAATTTGGTTACCAAATTCTTTAGGAAAAGCTTCTTGCAGTTGTCTCTCGATTTTGTCCGTGAATCCACCTTTTGATAAAAAGTGTGGGACAATATAAACCTTTTGATACTCCTTTAATAAAGTCATTTCAAGCTTCTTCAAATAATGCGGATCTCTACTTAAATATCCCCATTCAACAGGGGTCTCTAATTCTTCTCTAACTACCTTTGTTAATTGTGAAAGTTCTTGAATAGTTTCTTCATGACCACTTCCATGGGCAACTAGTAAAACAAGTTCATCCTGTGTTTGTTGATAGCCTTTTTCTTGAAGCTTATCCATGATTGCTGGTAGAAACAAACGATCGCTTCCTAGAACATTTGCATACATAATGGGTATTGTAGGGAATTGTGCTTGAGAATCAGCAATTTCGGTTGGTATATCTATTAAAGCGTGATTACCAGATAATAATAATACAGGCACGATAGTCACGGTCGTGGCTCCCTTTTGTATACAAGACTCTATCGCTTCCCCAATAGAGGGCGTAGCAAGTTCAAAAAAACCATATGCTTGTATAGGAGCAATATTTTCTTTCATCGTTTCTGTTATAAATGAAATAAATTGTTCATTCCAATTCTTTGAGCGGCTACCATGACTTATATAAACGACGGCTTCCATTTTTTACTCCACACCCCTAAGTTGATAATTATTTCGAAGTATATCAGTTGCTGGGATAGTGAGCAAGCAACTGTATGTTACTTAGAATAATAGTCTGCTAAGCAAATAATGGCACTTCCCATTCGTTCTGTTTCTGGGAAAATGACACGGTTAACACCATGTTCTTTTAGTGCTTGAGCGGTGACTTTTCCAACAGCTAGAGCCACAACTTTATTTTCAAACCCATTAAGCAGTGTCGTAGTCTGTCCCTTTTTTTCCGCATGGGCAAATAAGAACCGTACTTGTGGGGTGCTCGTAAAGCTTACTGCATCAATGCTCCCTTCAATAATTTCTGAGAGTAATAAATCAATGACTTCTTCACTTGGCGGTGTATGAATATATGGAAGAATTTCATGGTATGTGGCTTCGTTATCCTCAAGAAATTTTATAAGAAGTGGAGCAGGGTCACCATGCAGTTGAAGTGCTACTCGTGTCCCTTTAACAAATTTCTCACTTGTAGAAAGGGAACGTACCAGTCCAGCTGTACTTCCATCGTCATCTCTCACAATGGGAGTAATACCGAGCGTTTTTAAAACATTTACCGTCTTATATCCTCTAGCAGCAATTTTACTTTCTTTGAGCTTGGAAATAAATTCATTCTTTTTTTGCATCTTCTCAGCTGTTTCTAAAAGAATGGTAAGCCCAATACCTGTAGTGAAAATAAGCCAATCATAGCTTCCACCAAGTAATTTCGAGATTTCACCCTCTATATTTGAATCATCCAATCTAGTTGTACCTTGTGAGGGGCGAAGAACGGGGATTCCCCCTTGATTGATAATAATCTTACTGATTTCATCCGTTTTTCTCGTACCTGCAATAACCACTCGCTTGTTCTCTAGTTTTTTCATGTATATCCCTTCTTTCTGTTAGAATAGTTAGAATCATTTTAGCATCAATAACGAAAGTAAGCCTCCTTAAAACAAAGTTTTTTGTAGATATTTGCAATAAGCAGGCTTATTTCTTGTTCGAAAAAAGTTCGTTATAATATAGAAATGATTTTGACTTGGAGGTGAAGGGTGATGGACCTTGAAAAAATTATATTAAAGTTGTCGGAAAGAAGTCCTTTTGTTTTAGGAAGTGAGAACTTCTCCACCTATTCCGTTTTGCTTCCTCTTGTATATATAAATAATGAAATACATCTTGTATTTGAGGTCCGAGCTTTTTCATTAAGGAGACAACCGGGTGAGGTTTGTTTTCCTGGGGGGAAAAAGGATGAAACAGATAAGGACCACACGGAAACTGCCATGAGGGAGACATATGAGGAATTAGGCTTAAAGGAAGGAAGTATATCTCAGGTTGTACCACTAGATTTCATCGTATCTCCGTACGGCAATATTATTTATCCATTTGTTGGAGTCATAGATACAATTGGTGACCTGCATGTAAATCATAAAGAGGTAGACCATATCTTCACTGTACCACTTGCATTTTTTAAACAGACGCAACCTGATATTCATTATGTAAATGCTCGGTTAGAACCAGAACCAGGTTTTCCTTATGATTCCATTGTTGGTGGGAAAGACTATAATTGGCAAATGAAAAGAATGGAAGAGTGTTTTTACTATTTTGAAGATAAGGTGATATGGGGGTTGACTGCAAGGGTCGTTAGACATTTTATTCAGGTAATTGAAGAATAATGGCACCACACCAGTAGTCACATCATAAATAAAAAAACACCTCAGGAGGTGACGAAGAACTGAAAACGAGAGAGCTATTATCACATGTACAAGAAGCGTATGTCTCTCTGTCGAGGATGGGTTTGGTTATTGTAAGTGCGAAAGGAGAGTATCTGACATCCTTATCCGGGATTGATCCGGTTACAGAATACCTATTTATCAATGAGGATATTGCTTTTCGTCAACAAATTAATCAAGTTGTCACTTCTTCAACTATTACTAAACCTATCACCTACTTACTCCTTCATAATGGGGAGGCAACAGGTCTAAAAATAGCAATTGTACCAGTTAAAGTAGATGGAACGATTTATGGTTATATATTAACCTCAGTATTTGTAGAAGGAAATATTAGTAAGGAACATCTTGTATCTATTTTTAACGATAGAAAATGGGAAGAAGCCGTAAAGGTAATAAAAGTTCTTACTATAGATGAAACAGATGTATTACTAGATACATTACAAAAGATGGATACCGTTTGCTGTGCTTTTTTTGTAAAAGAACTGGAAACACAACGCTTTCATTCACTGCAACAATTACTTTTACATATGAATCGAGAAAATCTTCAAATTGCAAGTCTGTTTGAGCAGCTTTATGAAAATATAGACGATGTTGATTTGCTTTGTTATGTTACACAAAATCGGAACGAGCAATGGGTACTGGAACATTCAAAGGGTAAGAATGAAGAGCGGCTCGGTAATCTAAAGCTAGATATGATAACAGATTTATTGCAAAGTGCTCTAGACAAAGGCGACTACCAAAGCATTGAAAATATACAGTTTGATCCTCGACTTTCTTTTCTATATGCTTATGAAATTAAGCCTAAGTCTGTTTATTTTTTTCCTGTTAAAAATGAACTTGATTCACAAGGAGCCATTATTTTAATTAGTGAACAGAAAGACAGAATTTCCCGTAAAAATCTTCAAACAATAGATGTTATAAGAGGAATGTTTGCTGTTTATCAGGCGAAACGTCAATTAAAGATAGTAGGTTTTCACCATTTAACAAAGCTCTCTAGAGTCATTGATATGAGTAAGTTAATGATTGATTTGAAGAGTGTCAGAGAGTTGCTGTTCTTAATCTTAGATATGACAGATCATTTAGTAAAAGATTCATTTGCAATTGTAGTACTGAGGGACGAGACGTATGAAAGTCTTAATGGTGATCAGTTATCAAAGAATCAACTAGAAGTATATAAAAAAGATGTATCTGAAAGTTTGTTTCGGGGACAGGGTGAAACACATAACCGCATAAGAAACTTCTCTTTTGGTTCAATGATTGAATGTCCCATTCTTGTTAATCAGCAAGTAGAAGCAGTATTATGTGTGAAAGTGGAGAATGTTACAAATGAGTTAGAGGTCTATTTAGAGATACTTTCCAATTTATTGAGCATTGGAATGGCTAAATTTCATGAAACAAATAAGGAACAAACTGAAAATGGCCAATCATTGAATGTTCCAGAATCCATTAAGAACCTGCTAACTAATAGAGAAAATGAAATCCTACAATGGATGTTAAAAGGTTATAACAATCAAGAAATTGCTGATGCACTTTTTATTAGTGCACACACCGTGAAAAACCATATCTCAAATATATTCCAAAAATTAAACATCACGGATCGAAGACAATTGTTTTCAACCATTTATCAGCTTCAGTTTTATACCTAAGCTCCCGGTTGGGAGTTTTTCTTTATTATAAGAAGAAGAGACTATGAAAGAAAATTATTTATAGCATTCTTCTCCTATCTATTAAAAAAGAGCTATTTTATTAATAAGAATTTTAGGAGTGTTGCTCTAGGAGATGAGTTGCGTTTGGAAGAAAGATAGGAGAGATAGGGAATGGAGAATTATAGTGATTGATTTATAATAGATATAGAATGCTTGAGTGAAAAAGTTTTTTCAAAGGAGTTTTGACAATGGCTAATCAAGAAATTATCACCTATGATTGGAACCAGGATGTAACATTAAAAACGGCTGACCTTTTTCGAGAGGAGTTACAATCGTTTATTCAGACTGAAAAGAAAAAACTTATTTTAAGTTTAAAGGGTGTTGGGTATATAAACAGTTCAGGACTTGGAGTGATTGCTGATGCAGTTATGCAAGCAAGAAGGCAGGGGAAAGAGCTGGTTGTAGCAAACATAAAGGAACCAATTTCTGAGATCTTTGAAATTGTTAAGTTTGGCTCATTTATTCATCTCTTTGTTACGGAAGAAGAGGCGACTCAATTTTTTAATCAATAAGTAATTTTATCAATCGCCATTTTTTTGTCAAAAACATTTGAAAAAATAGTGAATGAATGGAAATAATTCACCCTATAACCACTACATTTTCTATAATAATAGTGGACCTATAGGAGGGGATTATTGATGAATATTACAACGATAATTGAACTGAATAATCAAGAAGTAGAACAGATGGCAGGAGCTAAGATGGTGTTTGTGCAAGAGGAAATTACTGAACAGATCATTCATACCTGTGTAGATTGCTTTACTGTAGAAGGGTCAGAAGAAAAGATTGAGCCGGAACTAGCAATGGAAAAGGTTTTTGAACAATTAAAAGGGAATGGTGTGATTCCTCCAGGTGTAACAGAATTTTCCTTTGAAATGCCAGCTTGTGGTACCATCAAAAAAAATAATCAAGTTATAGCAGAAATCCCGCAAAATGTTGTCCTAACATTTACGATATAAATAATTGAAGAAACACCCATCCTGACTCAAAAGTGTCAGGATATTTTTTTGTTCAAAACTACAGAAAAATCGACATTAATTTTAGTGGTCAAAGTGAAAGTAACGTATAATAACAAGTAAATTATAGATAAAAAGGTGTGAATATATTGGGTAATAAAATTGGATTTATTGGCTGTGGGAAAATGGGACAAGCAATATTAACGGGGCTACTTAGTAAAAGTAATATGGAAAAAAATATCGTCCGGGTAAGTGCGAAGACAGAAACTACATTAACTAAGGTAAAAGAGTTGTTTGGGGTTGAAACAACTACCAATAATAAAGAAATTGGAAAATGGGCCGATATTATAGTAATAGCTGTAAAACCAGATTTACATAAAGAGGTTATTGAGGAAATTAGAACAGTGATATCCTTTAATACGATAGTCGTTACCATTGCAGCAGGTATTACATTACAGTTCTTAGAGCAATTATTTGAAAGACAAGTAAAGGTTGTTAGAGCTATGCCCAATACTCCTTCCCTTGTTGGAGAAGGAATGACAGCGCTGTGTTTTCATCATCTTGTTTTAAACGATGAAAGAGAGCAGGTTTCCCATATATTTGAGTCTTTAGGAAAGGTTGAAGTATTTCCAGAGTCGTTAATGAACAGTGTTCCAGCGATTAGTGGTTCTTCACCTGCTTATGTGTACATGATGATTGAAGCATTAGCAGATGGTGCTGTTAAGCAAGGGCTAGCACGTGACAAGTCCTATAGAATGGCTGCTCAGGCAGTTCTTGGTGCTGCTAAGATGGTTTTAGAGACAGGACTACACCCAGGTGTATTGAAGGATCAGGTTTGTACCCCAGGTGGTGCTACCATCGAAGCAGTAGCAGCCTTAGAAGAAACAGGCTTTCGTGCCTCCATTCTTTCAGCGATGGAGAGTTGCACAGAAAAAGTTATCTAATTAACAGAAAACGAATGAAGAGGAGTTTAGGGATGTGTAATAGGATTGAAAATGGGGAATATAAGCATAATCTCGCTGATTATCCTTTAGGGGGGTGTTTGTAATGAATATGGACAAATATAAACTCCTTCTTTTCAAAAAAATTAAGGATCAGCTTTCCATTTGGTTTGAGAAGGAACCTAATAAACCTGCCACGAAAGATGAACTTTTTCTTTTTCTACATTCCATTAAAGGTACAGCAGGCACCATTGATTTAGGTGGATTATTTACTCTTGTTACAAATTTAATGAATGAGATTGAACGTAATGATACAAAGCTTCAATGGGAGAAACAGGAGCTACATGATTTCCTTTACGAGTTAATGGATTTAAGTTATCAGTATGAACATTTTGAGACGGTAGATGTTTCTCAGCCTATTACTAGAGATGAGGGGACACCTCTTATTCAAGTGATTGATGATGATATTTCCATGCTCATCTTATTAAAGGATACACTTGAAGAAAAGGGATGGATCGTAGTTGCGCATACAGATGCGGAAGTAGGAAAAGAATTGTTTTATGAACTGCAACCTGATTGTTTAATCATAGATGTTAATCTTCCGGGAACAAATGGTTTTCAGCTTTTGGAAGGTCTTAATCACCACCTTGAAAAAATGTTTATTCCGACTGTCATGATTAGTATTGCAAACGACCGGGAGACACGAATAAAGGCTATTAAATCTGGTGCAGATGATTTTATAGAAAAGCCATTAGACCTTGAGGAGTTTGTTCTGCGAGTAAAGCGTCAACTAAATAGAAAAAAGTTATTTGAACAATCCGTCATGATTGATGAACTTACACAGGTGTATAATCGCAGATTTTTAAACGATTCTTTAAGGAGGTGTCTCGTTGATATTGAGAGATCTAGCACTTATTTTACAGTAGCCGTACTTGATCTAGATTACTTTAAAAGGGTAAATGATACATATGGACATAGCGTAGGAGATAAAGTGTTACAGACATTTGCTCAATTCCTAAAGGAACATGTAAGAGGGACGGATTCGGTCTTTCGATACGGGGGAGAGGAATTTGTGATTTTATTTCCTAGAACCAATGATACGGATGTAAAGAACGTTCTTACTAGGTTGTTAGAAAAATTCTTTAACACCCCTTTTACCGAAAACGGAAAAACTTTTTATATTTCGTTCTCAGCTGGAGTTTTTATGGTTTTAGATGAAAAAATGGACAGTAAGACTGTGATTCAAACAGCTGATCAAGCACTGTATTTAGCAAAAGAAAATGGGAGAGCAAGAGTTGAAAGTGCTAATCAATTAAACCTTGGAGCAGCCAAGAAAACTCTACATGTATCCCTCATTGATGATGATGTAATTATTCGGACGATGATAACAAAAATTCTTCAAAGTATGGAATTTGAATTTGTTGATCTAGATATTTGTTCTTTTGAAAATGGGGTGGGATTTTTTGACTCAGGGAGGCATGAAATTTCCGGTCAGCATTTTCTTGTTCTCGATGGAGTAATGCCTGTGATGGATGGAACTGAAGTACTTCAACGAGTGAAGTCAGGGAGGAAAAGAAAACAATTCCATGTACTTATGCTTACGGGACGGAAAAATGAACAAGATATTGCTCGTTCACTTAAACTCGGAGCGGATGACTATGTGACAAAACCTTTTAGTATTCAGGATCTTCAAGCGAGAATCTATAGCTTTATTCAAAGGATAACTAAATGATGATTTCTAATGAAATAATTGTTCTCTTTTATGCAACCATTTTTATACTTATCTTACTACTACTCATCTTACTTTATTTAATTATTCGGAAAACGGTAGAAAATCAGGGAAATCTTAAGGTTAAAACAATAAAACTGGAGTTAGAAACTTCTCTGTTTGAAAGCATTTCTGAAGGTAAAGTATATGAGATGACTAATCGAGACCGTTTTTCCTTGAAAGCAATGGAGGAGTTATTAAAAAGCTACTCAGATACAGTCGTTGGAACAATGGAGCTCCAATCTCTTACTGCTTTGGCAGATAGATATTTATTAGAAGGGTACAGAAAAGTATTAAAAGGTAGAAGTTGGAGCAAACGAATCAATGCCCTCTATCATATTGAAGATTTTCATATGCATAGGCTCTCAGCTGATGTGAGACAGCTTTTGCAAAGGCGTTCTATAACGAAAGAAGAAGTGATTGTCAGTATTCGTTTTTTAGCAGCAACGGATCTGTTTGAAGAAGTTTTTGAGTTTGTGAATAAAAGGTACACTGATTTAACAGATTTTGATTATAGAAGTATTTTGTTCAAATTAGATGAAAATTCCTTCCGTTTGCTCGTTGAGAGGTTTTCTGAATGTCATTCAACCCTTCAATGGTCTACACTTGAAATCATTTCAATTAGAAAAGAACTCTCGTATCTCTCTTTTGTGGAAAAGATATTCCATTCGTATAAGGGAGAGACGAGAATTCGTGCACTTAAGGCCATTGCATCTATAGGATTTACCACCGATATTGAACAGTTTTACCCTTTAAGGGAGAGTTCAGAGTGGCAGGAGAGAATGCTACTTGCTAAGTTAATTCATTTTTTTCCTTCGGAGTCCTCGTACGACATTTTAGCAACTTTAATTCATGATCGCAATTGGTGGGTTCGTTCCCAAGCCGCTCAATCATATACAAAGCTACCAAAAGGAAAAGAACGATTAATAAAAATAATGGAAATCTCGCATGATCCGTATGCTAGAGATATTGCGGCAGAGTGGCTTCAAAAAGGGGAAATTTAATATGCTACAACTGATTGGAGAGTATATTGGGGTTGTTTTCGGTAGTTTTATCACTGTATACATGGTGTTAGTGATTAGTTTTTACTCAGTGATTTTACTACTATCACTTCTTCAGCTTAGAAGAGAATATAAACTTGATAAAGAGCAAGCGTACGATGAATATCTTAATGACTTATATACAAAGCCAATTTCTATTATTGTTCCTGCGTTTAATGAAGAGGCAGGATTGATTCAAAGTGTCCGTTCCTTGCTGGGGATTAATTATCCCACTTATGAAATTATTGTTGTTAATGACGGATCTACAGATAATAGTCTTAATAAAATGATTCGACATTATGAGATGAGGGAGATTAAAAAGGTCATTCGAAAGCATGTTGAAACAAAAAATATTAAAGGAATATATCAGTCCAGTACTTTACCGAACCTTTATCTGATTGATAAAGAAAATGGCGGCAAAGCAGATGCATTGAATGTAGGATTAAATTTCTCTCACTATCCTTATATTTGTTCTCTAGACGGCGATTCCGTTCTAGAACGAGATGCCTTCTTAAAGGTAATGAAACCAATTATGCTTTCAAATGAAGATGTTATTGCTTCTGGAGGAAGTGTAAGAATTGCCAATGGTTGTAAAATATCAAATGGGAATTTACTTGAAGTAGGATTATCAAAACATCCCCTTGTGATTATGCAGATCATTGAATATCTCCGTGCCTTTTTAATGGGGAGAATTGGTTTAAGTCGTCATAATCTTCTTTTGATTGTATCAGGAGCATTTGGCGTATTTTCAAAAAGCTGGGTCGCTGAAGCGGGGGGATATAAGACCACGACCGTAGGTGAAGATATGGAGTTAGTGGTTCGTTTGCACCGACTTATTAAAGAGAAGGGTGTAAAGAAAAAAATAGTATATGTACCAGACCCTGTATGTTGGACTGAAGTTCCGGAAGAAACTAAGTTTCTTCGTAGACAGAGAAGAAGATGGCATCGAGGTTTGTTTGAAAGTCTTTGGGCACATAGGAAGTTAGCGTTTAATCCGAAATACGGTTCGATCGGTATGATTTCCTTTCCTTATTTTTGGATTGTTGAGTTTTTTGGTCCTATCATTGAGCTCTCTGGATATATTTATGTTTTATGTTCCTTGTTTATTGGCGGAATTTATTTAGAGTTTTCTATTATCATTTTTCTTCTCTCTTGTTTGTATGGATCATTGTTCTCCATGGCCTCTGTTTTATTAGAAGAGTGGAGTTTACGCAAATATCCAAAAGTATCACATATCGTAAAGTTATTTTTTTACTCTATGACAGAGACATTATGGTACCGCCCATTAACCGTCTTTTGGCGTTGCGAGGGGATTTGGCAAATTATTGTTGGTGAAAAGGGCTGGGGAGAAATGAAAAGAAAAGGTGTATCGGAATGAAGAGTTGGTTTTCGAAACAACAAATGCTTGTTTTTGCATTTATTGCAATCCTAGTAGTAGGGATAACAAGTCCTTTCTGGCTATGGGCAGTAAAATCAAATAAAGAGTTAAATGTATTAATTCTCGATAAGACTGTTCCTGACCAAACGTACCGAGAACATAGCGGACTAACTTGGCTATTGAATAATGAGAAATATGTCACTAGCGATCGTGAAAGGTACAGTATTGAAACTAGCTATAATGGATTTGTTCCTAAAGAGGGGGAAGAGTATGAAATTCGCAATCTTCCAAAAGAATTAGAACAGTATGATGTCTATTACTTGGCGGATTCATATGGGGTCAATGAAAAGGAATTCTATGGTGAAAACCAACAGGGAGAACGGTCTGAGCACTTGTATGGTGGATTACAAGAGGAAGAAGTGGAGGCCATTCATCAGGAATTACTTTCAAATAAGGGGAAGACCCTTATCGCTGAATTTAATACATTTGCTAGTCCCACTTCAGCTTTAGCTCGTGGAAAAATTTCTAACCTGTTAAATGTCGATTGGACAGGCTGGATTGGTAGGTATTTTCCTAAGCTTGAGGGGGAAGAGGTTCCAACTTGGGTGAAAGAAAATTACGAAAAATTGAACGGAGCATGGAATTTTTCAGGTGAAGGGTTAGTATTTGTGGATAGCAATGACTATATTGTGGTCATTGAAAAAAATGAGTTTAAGGGTGAGGGACCAAGTTTCCAATATACTGAACTAGGTGAGAAGCTCTTAAATAATAAGAAAACGGATACTGATTATTCTTATTGGTTTGATATTATTTCCGCAAGAGATTCAGATGAAATCTTAGCAACATACCATTTATCTGTAACAAAGGAAGCTGAATCAAAGCTTGCAGAAAATGGGATTCCAGTTACTTTCCCCGCAGTTATCAGCCATAAAAATGCGAGTTATTCTGCCTATTATTTTGCTGGTGATTATGCCGATGAGGGAGATGTTCCTTCGATTTATCAGACAAGGGGAATATCGAATTGGAGAGAAATCGCTCAGTCAGATTCTTTTTACTGGCGTGTGTACGTTCCGATGATGAAGCAAATTCTCCGTCACGGCTTAGAGCCATCCGATGAGCAGGAAGTGGTAGAGCTTGTTACGGAAAATGGGAACTCTATTAATAGTAAAACAGATGAAGAGTCTATTCAAATCCAAAAGGATGGTAAGTGGCAGGATCTTCTTATTAAAGGGGTTAACATGGGGATTGCTAAACCAGGTTACTTCCCGGGTGAGACGGCCATCTCTAAAGATGAATACTTTAGATGGTTTAAAATGATTGGCGCCATGAATGCGAATGCCCTTCGTATTTATACCATTCACCCTCCACAATTTTATGAAGCTTTCTACGAATATAATAAACAAGCCAAGAAGCCTTTATATTTATTTCACGGTGCTTGGGTGACAGAAGAAACGTTGCTAGAAAAACAGGATGCCTATGATCCGTCCGTTGTGGAAGAGTTTCAAAAAGAAATGAGAGACATCGTTGACATCGTTCATGGCAATGCTCTCATACCAGAAAAGCCAGGGCATGCCTCAGGTTCCTACACTCACGATATTTCCCCTTATGTACTAGGGTATATTATTGGAATTGAGTGGGATCCAAGTATGGTATTAAATACTGACGCTGTTCATAGTGGAATGGAGCAGTATAAAGGAGACTACTTCTTTACTGAGAATGCGACGCCATTTGAAGCATGGTTAGCGGTCCGAATGAATGACATGGCGAGCTATGAGGCAGAAACGTATAATTGGCAACATTCCATGAGCTTTACCAACTGGGTAACAACCGACCTATTATCTCATCCGGCTGAGCCTGCTGAAGAAGAGGATATGGTGAGTGTTGATCCCAATCATATTAAAAAAACGCATCAATTTCATGCGGGTTTATTCGCCTCTTATCACGTCTATCCGTATTTTCCAGACTTCCTAAATTTTGAGGAAGATTATGTGAATTATGTAGATAGCAGTGGAGAGAAAAATAACTATGCCGGGTATCTTCATGATTTGAAAAATGCACATGAAATGCCAGTCGTGATTGCTGAGTACGGGGTGCCTTCGTCAAGGGGATTAACTCATGAAAATGTTCATGGAATGGATCAAGGTAATCATAGCGAACAGGATCAAGGTGGAATTAATCAGAAGCTTTTCCAGACTATAGTTTCAGAGAATTTTGCTGGAGGTATGGTATTTTCTTGGCAGGATGAGTGGTTTAAACGAACATGGAATACAATGGACTTTGATAATCCAGACCGCAGGCCGTATTGGTCTAATTTACAGACGAATGAACAAATGTTTGGGATGCTAGGGTTTTCCCCTTCTTTATTGGGAAAAGAAATGACTTTAGACGGAAAAGACAATGACTGGAGAAAGTCGTTGATTGAACCTTTAACACAATCGAAGGATGAAGATAATTTATTGACAGGTATGTATGTAACTTCTGATGCAGCAAATATCTATGTGCGTCTCGATTACCAACAATCTATAAATTTAGAAGAAACACCGACATATATCACATTTGATACGATAGGAGATCAGGGGCAAAAAAAGATTCCGCTTCGTACTGGTCAATCACTGTCAACAACCTCTGGTGTGGATTTCTTAGTCACATTGGCGGGCAAAGAGGAATCGCGGATGACAGTCGATAGCTACTATGATTCTTTTTATTATCAATATGGTGAGCGGTTAAAGCTGATACCAAAAGAAACGTATCCTTCAGAAAAGGAAAATGGTGTGTTCCATCCGATTCGCTTGGCGCTAAATAAACCATTAACGATTCCTTCGACAGGGAAAACCTATCCTTTTGAAGCATATGAAACGGGAAAACTTCTATATGGCATGGGTAACCCTGATGAAGAAAATTATAACTCATTGACAGATGTAAGCATTAGCGAGGATGGAAAGATGGTCGAGTTACGTATTCCATGGTTAATGTTAAATATTAAGGATCCGAGTGAAAAAGAAATTATTGGGGATATGTGGGAAAGTGGATTAGAGGGTACAAGAAATATTGAAGGTATTTATCTATCTGCTTTTGTACCAACAGAAAATGGTCTGTCAGTTTTACCAGAAATGGAAGGGATAACTGATACGATATCTAAAACGGTAGTTTATAAATGGAATAAATGGGAGCAGCCAGTATACAGTGAACGACTTAAGGATTCTTATTATATTATGAAGGAAACATACGGGGGGACAAAAGAGTGAAAAGGATATTATTAGCTGAGGATGAAGAAGTATTAAGAATGCTTGTTGTAGACACTCTTGAAGAAGAGGAATATGAAGTGGATGAAGCGGCAGATGGAACTGAGGCGGTTCAGCTATTTGAGGAGAATAGCTATGATTTACTGGTTCTTGATTATATGATGCCAGGATTAACAGGGCTAGAAGTGATTGAATATGTAAGACTAAAAGATAAGGAAGTAAAAATCTTAATGCTCTCAGCTAAGAGTCAACAATATGAACAGGAAAAGGTAATTGAGGCAGGAGCTAACTACTTTATGGCCAAACCTTTTAGTCCAATGGAGCTAAAAGGTAAGATTGAGGATATCTTAAATGAAAGATAGCTCGAATAAAAAGCAAAGCATATTAAAACAATTTATTCAGTTAATGATCATTTTTCTCTCTTTAATTCTTATCGGTATGTCTTTAAATCTCTATTTTCAGTACAAGCGAAGCAATGACTATGTTGAAAAAAGAGCCCTTATTGTGGAGAAAGAGAAAATTACGAGAGATTTGTATTACACACTGAATACGGCTTTATTCGATGTTAGGGGATATTTTGCTTACGGAAATGAAGAGTTAAAAAAAAGAGCACACTCACAACAGCCTGAGATTAGAAAACTAGCGAAAAAATTAGAGGCGAGTGCGACTAATGATGATGATACGGAGTATGTTAGAGAGATTAACAGCTTTGTGGATTATTATTTTGTTGAGACTCTTCCTCAAGCAATCCAGTATTATGAGGCTGGGCGACAGGATGATTTAATCAATTTGGCTCAGCTTGGCGCTACAACAAGAACCAATGAATTTTTGGATTTGACTCACGAATACATGGATGTAATTGATAGCGAATTAAATACAGCCATAAATGATATGAGGAAAACTCAAACCATTTATCAAAATGTATTTCTTGCCTTTATCATATTTCTTTTGGTATTCCTTTTTAGAATTATCAGGGTAATGCTAACAAATATTGGTGCACCACTTTCCCAACTAGCAAAGACAGCAACAGATATAACAGAGGGAAAGGATTCAGAAATTTTTATTGATCCACATCGTAAAGATGAAATTGGTATTCTTTCTTTCGCGTTAAAGAAGATGCTCCATTCTATACAAGAAAAAGAACAGAATCTATTAGCACAGAATGAGGAGTTATTAGCACAGCAAGATGAGCTTTACGCGCAACAATCGGAGCTAGAAAATGCCCTTTATGTGGTAAAAGAAAGTAAGAACAAAATTGAAAATCGTAATGAATTAACAAATAAATTAACAAACACTCTTGAAAAGCATACGCTACTTGATAGCATTGTCTTACACATGACACGAATTATTAAGGCGGATCGAGGGTTAATCATATTGCTTGAGGACCAAGCGTATAGTTCATATGGAATTTCTACTTCTGGTGTAGAACAGTTTAAAAAGAACATATACAATGGCTTGAATAGCATCCTTATTAAACATAAGCAACCATACACGATTAAGAGGGAGATAGTGGAATCTGAGAAGGGGTACCATGAGGGGAAATTGTATTCTTTTGATTTATACTTGCCAGTCATTTCCTCAAATGATGTGGTAACCGCAATAATGGTGTTTAGCAGGTTTGGAAATGCATTTCAAGAGTCAGAGATTGAAGAATTACAATCGATCACAAAACAAATGAGTAATTCATTAGAGAAGGTATATATTCATGAGTTAACTGAAACGGAACGACTAAGGAATCAGTCTATATTAAATACAACTCATGAGGGAATTCAGCTTATTAATCAGGACGGAGTGGTTCTGCTAGTAAATAAGGCTCTTTGCGAGATGTTCGAATGCGTAGTGGATGGAAGAGATTTAGTAGGACTTGACCTTCAGGATTGGACATCCTTTATGCAAAAAGATATGGAGGAAAAGGATGAGTTTTTACAATTTGTCCAATCTGCAATAGAAACCAACCATATAAATAATTCAAATTCAATTATATATAAACGACTAGATAAGCATCAAGTGATCAAGGTATATAGTGAAGCACTATTTCAGGATGAAATACGCATTGGTACGATAATTGTTCATCGAGATATTACAAAAGAATTTGAAGTGGACCAAATGAAGTCTGAGTTTGTTAGTACTGTTAGTCATGAGTTGCGAACTCCATTAGCTAGTATTTTAGGATTTACAGAGCTCATGTTACACCGTGAGCTAAAGCCAGACCGAAGATTAAAGTATTTAACCACTGTATACAATGAAGCAAAGAGACTTACCGCATTAATTAATGATTTTCTTGATGTCCAACGCATGGAGGCGGGGAAACATACGTATGAAAAAAAATATTTTGAACTATTGCCCGTTATTGAGTCAGTGACAAATACATTAAGAAGTACAACATCAATACATGAAATTACTATTACCTCCCATGCTGAAAACGATTGGATTTTAGGAGACCGTGAAAAGATTGAGCAAGTACTTACCAATCTGGTTGGAAATTCAATTAAATACTCTCCGAATGGAGGGAATATTACACTCAATCTATTTGAAGCAAAGGGAATATTGAAGTTGGATATTTCAGATGAAGGCTTAGGTATCCCTGAAAATGTAGGGGGCTCCATCTTTACAAAGTTTTATCGAGTTGACAATTCAGATCGACGAAAAATTGGTGGGACTGGACTAGGTCTTGCCATTGTAAAGGAAATAATGAACGCCCATGAAGGGGATGTTACTTTTACATCTGTTTATGGAAAGGGAAGTACCTTCACCATTTCTTTCCCAATGGTTAAAAAAGAGGCAACCAGGATTACAGATAGGAGAGATGAAGAAGCTTCCACTTATAAAGTTTTTGTCATTGAGGATGACGAAAGTTTGCTAGATCTAATATCACAAGAGTTACTTGATAACGGATTTACAGTTACTCAATTTACAAATGGTGACCATGCAATGGATGCCTTAAAGGAAGAGGTACCAGATGCAGTTATTCTAGATATCATGTTAGATAAAGGAAACGTTGATGGCTGGAATATTATGCGATTTATGAAAGAGAAAGAGGAATTGAAGGAAATACCAGTCATAATCTCCAGTGCACTAGATGAGAGAGACAAAGGTTTAGCGAATGGAGCCGAGGAGTACTTTGTTAAACCATACAAAACAAGCCACTTATCTAAAATTGTGATGCAATTATTACTCAAGATTGGAAAAGAAGGGCAAGTGATTGTGCCCTTTGTTGAAGAGCATGATAATGAAAAAACAAAAGAATAATGATTGATTGTGCAGAAAAGGACTAGGACATTCGCTCTAGTCCTTTTCTATATTTATTTTTTAAACTTAGGCTTGATCATTTGTTTTGGACAAAAATGTTTCGGGAAAGGAAAGAGTACAAAGAAAATATCGGCATGGGTTGCCGTTTATATAAAGGGAGCGTCTACCTAATGGGTAGGCGCTTCTATGATTACATTAATTAAATATCCATTTCAGGAAAAATAGATGGATTATCAAGAAAAGGAGCCTTACATACAATATTTACTTCGGTAAAAGGATGAAAAAACTCTACCTTTAAAGCATGCAGTGCTTGTCTTTTCTGCTTAACACGACTTCCATAAAGCGTATCACCAATAAGAGGGTGACCAATTGAACTTAAATGTACTCGAATTTGATGTGTTCTTCCTGTATCAAGCTGGCAGCTGATTAGCGTTGTATTTTTTTTTGCATTGTAAGCTTCTACTTTATAGTGTGTAACAGCGGATTGACCAGTAGAAGATACTCTTCTTCTCGTTGGATGGTGACGATCTCTTCCTATGGGCTTTGAAATCGATCCTGAGTTTGTTTTCATTTTCCCTTCGACTAAAGCGAAGTATGTCCTTTTAATCTTTCTTTCCTCAAGGAGTCTATCTAAGATTGCCCCGCACATTCGATGCTTAGCAAAAATAACGGCACCCGTAGTATCCCGATCAAGACGATGGATATGCTTGATATAATGAAGTTCTCCTTTTGATTGAAGATGAAATGCTACGCCATTTAAGAGGCTTAAATGGTCATTTAATGAATTTGGATGAGTATCCATCCCGGCGGGCTTATTAGCGATAAGAAGGTGGTCATCTTCAAAAAGGATGTCAATCTCCATATAAGTAGGTGGGACTATTGGGGGCTCAGGTTGAAAAAATGGAATAGATAAAGTATCCCCCAATTGGAAAGGAGAAGTCCAGTTTGCTTCTTGTCCATTTATTAACACACTTTTTTCCATTCTCAATTCATGGACTAGTTTTTTTGGGGCCTTCCAATAATCTTTAAATAAGCTTTCGATTGTGTATTTCTCCCAATCTTTTGGAATACAAATATTGTACTGTTTTCCAACTGTTTTTGTTTGTAACATTGTACTCTCCGTTCTTAGTTATCATTTTAATCGTGGTGATAATTACCACCATAGAGACAGGTTTTTTTATGGTATTCTTAATTTATATTTTACATTAGAACTAAAGGATATTTAAAGGTGGGTTATAAGTGAAGATTGTTTTTGCGTCGACACCAGACCAAGAAGAGAAAATAAAGGAGCTTGTCAAAAGGTTTTATCGAGATATTTTCCCTATGTATTTCTCTGATAAAGACATAAAGAATTTTGAGGATCAAAATGTACTGAATAATGAAACAGCACAGCTTGATGGAACGTTAAAGGAAGCGTATCATGTGATTGCTTCACTTCAAACTTTGCTATCTATTCTAGAATCACGCATCTTATCATACAATCACCAAGCGCTGTATGATAAAAATGTGGAAACATTGCATGAGTATGGATTTATTTTCCCTTTTTCTTATGATGAATTTATCTATGCTAGAGAAAACAAAACTACCTTTTTCAGCACATACACCCAAGCTGCTAATCAATTATTAGTATAAAAGCCGGCTACATATGTAGTCGGCTTTTTTCAAAACTTATTTTGTATTTTCGTTAAACCAGCTCTCAAAATCAGGCTCTTCGTGATATCCTACGATTCTTGCTACTTCTTTCCCGTCCTTGTATTGAACAATGGTAGGAGTACTTTCGATTAAGTAATCATCCCATCCTTGCTCAAACTCAAGTAAGTTATACTGAAGTAGATCAATATTCATTTCTTCAGAAAGAGGAGCAACGATTGGAGTTGTTCGTTGACAGTGTGAACAAGTTGGACTGTAAAAATACACGGTCACGTCTTCACCATTGTCCAGTTTTGATTGTAAATCCTCTGGAAGAACGAGGTTTTGGTAATTAGGATCGTCTAACTGATCAATAGTTGCTTGATCCAGACTATCCTTCTTATAAGGGTTGTCTTCACTGACTTTTTCTTCATTTTGCATTTTTGTAACAATAGCTAATGCACCAAATAATAGGACGATAATACCAATAAAAATTAGAACTTTTTTCATGAAATTATTTTTCCTCCTTCGTTTGCTTCCATACTAGAAAGCTACAAACAAAAACAATAATAAACGCGGTGAGGGCCAGAAAAGGGATCGTGATAAATCCAAGCCAATTAATGTATTGCCCCGTACAAGGGACACGCCCACATGCTGGAGCTGTATCCGCTAAAAAGGAAACCTTCTGTAGTCCATAATGGTAAAGGGAGATCATCCCACCAACAGCCGAAAGAATCATCGTATAAAAGGCAATCCCATAATCCTTTTTCACAGTTGCAATACCTAATAATACAACAAATGGGTACATAACGATGCGTTGATACCAGCAAAGTTCACAAGGCTCGTACTGGCGTATCTCCGAAAAATATAAACTGCCAAACATGGCTAGCAGTGCTGCAGCGAAAGCAAGGAAAAGCAAGTTTTCGCGCTTGTCATTTTTTTTCATACAATATTCTCCTTAAGCGTATTGACCGTGAATTTATTATAATTACAAAGGACAAAAATGTATAATAATCTACTCACAAGTCTTCCTTTTTTCCTACAATTCCATAAAAAAAGAAATGAATGAATTCATTTATGAATTGATCCTTGTTTGATCTAGATTGGAAGATTTCTGAATGCTTTTGAATGGCGTCTGTCATTGCTTGGAGGATAAAAAGAATCGTATTCATTGATAGACTGCTGGATATATCCCCGCTTTTTCGTCCTTCTTCAATAAATGTAACAATGAGAGGCATAGATTTTTCGTTTGCGAATTCTTGAAATAAATTCGCAATAACACTATTCTCTGAAACAATCGCTTCAATAAAATCTGTACTAAGGTCATTTGTGGATGAAAGCTTCAATTCAATCAATTTGATTAGCTTGTCTTGAAAAGGAAGTTCACTATAAATTAATTGTTGAAACGAGTTAATTTGCCCTTCAAGATAATCCTTTAGCACATCATAGACGAGCTCGTCCTTACTTCCAAAATAATTATATATCGTTACTTGCGAAACATTCGCTTTTTTTGCTATTTCATGAATGTTTACCTTTTGAATTCCGTACTTTGTGAATAAAGAAAAAGCTGCCTGGCGAATCTGTTCCATTTTTTGAAGCCTTCTTCGTTCAAATCCGTTCATATCTTCACCTCTTTCCAATTTTAAAAAAAATGATGAAATAATACAAATGTAACATTTTAAAATTTGGAGAGATGTGTATTTTTTACAAAAAACATATATAATGAAAATGGTTTCTTAAGTTGTCACAAAAACTAACGACGAAAAAGAGGGAAACGCACAGTCTGGCTTGAATAATAAAAGTTAGAAAACACTTTCAGGAGGAGACGAAATGAGCTGGAAAGAAAAAGTACATACATGGAATCAATTTGATAAGCTCCCAGAAGAGTTAAAGGGGCAACTACAAAAGCTATCCGATGTGGAATTAGAGGATGCTTTTTATAAAAATTTAGAGTTTGGTACAGGTGGGATGCGTGGGGAAATAGGTGTTGGTACAAATCGTATGAACATCTTCACGGTTAGGAAGGCATCCGCAGGCCTTGCAACATATATAGAAGAATTTGGTCAGGAAGCAAAGGATAGAGGTGTGGTCATTGCATATGATTCTCGCCATAAATCAAGTGAGTTTGCAATGGAGGCAGCCAAAACATTAGCTACAAAGGGAATTCAAGCATATGTCTTTAATGAGCTTCGTCCAACTCCAGAATTATCTTTTGCAGTAAGACATCTAAATGCTTTCTCTGGAATTGTGATTACAGCAAGCCATAATCCGCCTGAATATAATGGTTATAAGGTGTATGGTCCAGATGGTGGGCAGCTTCCTTTAGAAGGGGCAGATAAGGTTATTGAAAAAGTAGATGCGATTTCAAATGAGTTAACTATAGAGGTTAGTGACGAACAGGAGTTAAAAGAACAAGGGCTAATTAAGATGATTGGTGCAGAGGTGGATCAAGCGTATCTGGAGAAGCTTGTAACGATTTCTGAGAATCCAACATTAGCCAAAGAAACGGATTTACAGGTAGTTTTTACACCGCTGCACGGGACAGCTAATAAACCAGTGCGTTCTGGACTTAAGGCGTTTGGATACGAAAATGTAACGATTGTAAAGGAGCAGGA
Organism: Robertmurraya sp. GLU-23; assembly: GCF_052983275.1. NCBI lineage: Bacteria > Bacillati > Bacillota > Bacilli > Caryophanales > Bacillaceae > Robertmurraya > Robertmurraya sp. GLU-23. The sequence goes on along the minus strand of NZ_JBRKCV010000025.1, from coordinate 7,698 downwards.
ATTACCTGATCCTCAGTTCTCTACTGTGAAAAGTCCAAATCCAGAAGAACATGCTGCGTTTGAATTGGCAATAGAAGCGGGTAAAAAGGTAAACGCTGATTTATTGATTGCCACTGACCCTGATGCAGACCGTCTTGGGATTGCTGTAAAAAATGAAAAAGGGGAGTATGAAATCCTAACAGGAAATCAAACAGGTGCTTTACTACTCCATTACTTACTAGAAAATAAAAAGGAAAAGGGAACCTTACAAGAAAATGCAGTTGTTTTAAAGACAATTGTTACCTCTGAATTAGGTGCAACTATTGCTGCTTCTTATGGTGTTCCAACACTTGATGTATTAACAGGATTTAAGTTTATTGCAGAAAAGATTAACGAATATGATTCCACAAATGAACATAGCTTCTTATTTGGATATGAAGAGAGCTACGGTTATTTAATTGGAGACTTTGCTAGAGACAAGGATGCTATTCAAGCTTCTCTTTTAGCAACTGAAGTGTGTGCGTACTACAAAAAGCAAGGCAAGTCTCTATATGAGGCAATGTTAATGATATTTGATAAGTATGGATATTATCAAGAAGGATTACGTTCATTAACATTAAAAGGAAAATCAGGTGCAGAAACGATAAATAAAACACTAGAATCTTTCCGGGCTGAACCGCTTGAAGAACTCATTGATCTAAAGGTAACAAAAACAGAGGATTACCTGACAAGTAAAAGATATGAGGATGGATCGGAAGAATCAATTGATCTTCCTGCCTCAAACGTATTAAAGTACTTTTTTGAAGATGGATCATGGGTCTGCCTTCGACCATCAGGAACGGAGCCGAAAATTAAGTTTTATTTTGGCGTAAAGGGATCAAGTTTGACTGAAAGCAAAGGGAAATTAAAATCAATTGAAGATGCATTTATGCAAGCGGTTGAAAATAAAATGAATGCACTATCTAAATAAATCATAAAAAACACGGTCAATTTGACCGTGTTTTTTTGGTGGAATTCTGGTAGTTACCCCATGGTTATCACTGTATCAAGCAAGCCGTCATTTGCTTCAACAAGATCGTTTGCATGGTCGATGTAACGAAGTAAAGAATATAAATGTTTCTCAATCACTTGGTAGTCTTTTTCAAAATTGTACGCATGAAGGAAGTGTTCAATTTTTTTGGCTAAAAATTGGTCCTTCGTTCGTACCATCAGTATTAATAAGTTATCCCATTCAGAGCGATGCGTATAGTACAAGGCTCGATCATAATCAACATGATTCATTTTCTCTCTCCTCCTCTTAAGGAGTTGAGTATAGTGTATGATGTTCTTTTAAAAACAATCTCAGAAAAACTTGTCACTGTTGATATATCAATGTTTTCATCTTTTTCCTGAATAGGTTTATGACATTCAAGACACATTAAAGATGGAAATTTTAATTTTAGGAATGGATGAAATGAAAACATTGATATTTCTTATATGCTTTTTACTGTATTGCCCATCTGCTTTTGCAAATATTGTTAACTCAGACCAAATCTACACATACGAACAAATGCAATTTGATATACAAAAACTAAAGGAAACCTATGATGGAGTATTAGAAGTAACAGTAATTGGTCAATCTTATTATGGAAATGATATTCCAGCAATAAAAATTGGAAAAGGTGAGAAAAACGTCGTACTCATTGGTGCCCACCATGGTAGAGAGTGGCTAACAAGCTCTCTTCTAATGGTCATGCTTGAAAATTATGCTAGAGCTTTAACAACCGGTGCAAAAGTTGGACCGTTTTATCCTAACATGCTGAATGATGTGTCCATCTGGATTGTTCCGATGCTTAATCCGGATGGAGTCAAAATTCAACAGCGGGACATCCCTGTATTTTTTGTTGATCAACTATTTTTAATGAATGAAGGAGACTCCAATTTTTCACGTTGGAAGGCAAATGGGATTGGGATTGATTTAAATCGCCAATATCCAGCAGGTTGGAGAGAGTTAAAGGGGCCCAGTACACCTACTTACCAATTTTATAAAGGAAAAAGACCATTTGAGGCATTGGAAACTCAAGCATTAGCTGCTTTTATTGATAAAATCCAACCCTCTATTTCCGTAGCCTATCACTCAACGGGTCAGGAGATTTATTGGAAGTATAAAAATGGGAAGAATGAACAAAGGGATTATTCAATCGCTGAAAAAATCGCTCAATCAACCGGATATAAATTAGGAAAGCCCCCTAAAAAGGCAACTGGTGGTGGATTTACTGATTGGTTTATTACCACTTACCATCGCCCAGCATTAACCATAGAAATATGTCCACCAATGATCAATCGTGCACCGCCTTTGTCAAGCTTTCCAGAGGTGTGGAAAAGGAATCAATATGTTGGGATGAAATTAGTTAATGAGGTCATAGAGTTACATAAAAGGGATGGGCATATGGAAAAATAATAACCACAAACAAGGAGGGAAAAGTTTGAAAAAGATACTTGTTCCAATCATAACTCTTTTATGCATTTTTGGTTCACTTTCTTCTACTTATGCTGAACAGCCTGGTCTGGATTATAAAAAGTTTGGGAGAATTGCAACTGCAGTTGTAACTGAAGACTATCCTGGACAGCAAGTAGTAGAATATAAGTATGTCGGTAGAGAAAAATTAGCTGAAAATAAGGTATTGGATTCCTTTCGTTTTGAAGTGATGGTGAATGGCAAGGAACAGTTTGTGACAGTCAAGATTACGCATGACAATAGTGCAGGAAAAGAATTAACGATTACATTAGTAGAAGAAAAATAAGGAAAAGCAGGACTCTAAAACAATAGGGTTCTGCTTTTTTCTATTTCTAAGTACATCATTCTCTCTCTCGTTTCATACATTGTGATAAGAGCAAAAAGGGGGAGAAAGCTAATGCGTGAACAAGAACAGAAAGATTTACAGTATGCCATTGAAGAGATAACGGAGATAGCGGTTGGCTTTGGACTCGATTTTTATCCAATGCGTTATGAAATTTGTCCATCCGAAATAATTTATACCTTTGGTGCATATGGCATGCCAACAAGATTTTCCCATTGGAGCTTCGGGAAACAGTTTCATAAAATGAAGCTTCACTATGATCTGGGGTTGTCTAAAATTTATGAACTTGTTATTAACTCTGACCCTTGTTATGCGTTTTTACTGGATTCTAATTCTCTTATACAAAACAAACTAATTGTTGCCCACGTTTTAGCTCATTGTGACTTTTTTAAAAATAATGTTCGATTCCAAAATACAAAAAGAGACATGGTAGAAAGCATGGCCGCAACAGCTGAGAGAATCAGAAAGTATGAGATACAATATGGGAAACATGAGGTTGAAACGTTTCTTGATGCCGTTCTTGCCATTGAAGAACATATTGATCCCTCGTTAATGAGGCCTAAACTTGCTTGGAGCATGGAGGATGTGGAATACGAAGAGGAAGTTGTTGCGTTAAGTCCTTATGATGATTTGTGGGATTTGGATGAAAAGAATAAAAAGAAACTAGAACCAGTAAAAAGAAAAAAGAAATTCCCTCCACAGCCTGAGAAAGATCTTTTGTTATTTATTGAAAGTTACAGTCGCGAATTATCAGACTGGCAACGTGATATTTTAACGATGATGCGCGAGGAAATGCTCTATTTCTGGCCACAGTTAGAAACAAAGATTATGAACGAAGGCTGGGCGTCGTTCTGGCATCAAAGAATACTCCGTGAGATGGATTTAACGAGTGGTGAAGCATTAGAGTTTGCTAAACTGAATGCTGGTGTGGTTCAACCTTCGCGAACAGGAATAAACCCATATTACCTTGGGTTGAAGATATTTGAGGATATTGAAGAACGTTATAATAATCCGACCGAGGAAATGAAACGTCGAGGAGTTCAGCCTGGATCAGGTCGAGAAAAGATGTTTGAGGTACGTGAAATAGAATCAGATATCTCCTTCCTCCGCAACTATTTAACGAAAGATCTTGTTATGCGAGAGGATATGTATTTATTCCAAAAGCAAGGGAAGGATTATAAGATTGTTGATAAAGCATGGGAAAATGTTCGAGATCAGTTAGTAAGTATGAGGGTAAACGGTGGTTTCCCATACTTAACGGTAACGGATGGCGATTATTTGAAAAACGGTGAGCTTTATATCCAGCATGGATACGAAGGAATTGAACTTGATATTAAGTATTTGGAAAAAGTTATGCCGTATATTCATCAGTTATGGGGAAGAAGTATTCATATGGAAACCGTGATTGAAGGGAAAAATATGCTATACACGTATGACGGTAAAAGTATACACAGAAAGTATTTATAGAGTGAAGCAACCCCATTCAAAATCGAATGGGGTTTGTTAATTTCTAAATTTATTTAATCTTATAACCTCAAATGTAATTTGTATTTGAGGTTATAAAACGACGATTGCTTGGCTTCCCATTTGCTCCCATGCTTGAATAAACGATTCTCGGTCAAGTTGCTGATTTTTCTCTCCGTAAGGATTGTTAATATAGATAGATTCATTATCAAATCCTGTTATGACGACACTATGCATTTTATATGTGATAGTAACTTCTCCTTGTGGTGTTTCCCACGTCTCGAATTCGTCAATAGGAGAAAAGGTTGAGGTGGTAATAATCCAAACAGGATGACCTTGAGCTACTTGTTTTAATAGCTCATCAAATGATTGATTGGTTAAGTCAATAACATGATCCGAATAATTTGTTGCAAGATCATAAATGGGACCATGATATACTCCAAGTCCAGGCCCGTCTTCCATATTACCAACAAACCCAATATTAGGATTTCCATATTGACCACTAGAATATTGAAGTGGTGTGCGAACTACTTCCTCTGCTAATTGATTTTTTGTTACATCAAGACCATTGTATTGTAAAATCATTGCTAAGCTTGTTACTTCACAACCATTGTATAATCTCGGACTATCCATTTGGTTCAATAAAGGAACATCAAGTAGAATCTCTGTAATTTCTTGCTCTTTTTCCACATCCACAGTCTCTTCAACAATAGTTGCTGTGGAAGCAGTCCCTTCAGTAAAAGTGCTAGATGTAGTTTGAACATCTGCCGTTGTTGATTCCTTGTTCGTGGTAGATTGAGCATGTTCATCGTTAGAGAGAAACAATGCTGTTGCAAATAAAGTGGTAGATAATATGATTGCAGGGATTTTATAGCTCATGGAAACCTTCCTTCTTAATATAGTAATAGATTTCATAATGATAGAATCAAATTATGAACAAACTATTACTAGGGTAGGAAGAATTGAGGAATGTTTAAGGAACAATTATAATGTGGTAAGAGGTGAATTATGAAGAAAACAAAGGGTTCAATCGAAGCAGAAATAAGTAAAGCTATTACTCAATGGGAAAAGGACTACTTAGGTAGAGGGTCAATATCTGTAAAGGCTGATATTCTAAGAGACATGATCATTGTATCTTTAAAAGGAATCCTAACTCCTGCTGAGTATTCAGTGTGTGAAACAAAAGACGGGATGTTATCCATAAAACGTACGCGTGCTGATTTAGTTGAGTCTGGTACGGGTGATTTAAAACAATTAATTTCTAATATAACAGGTCAAAATGTCCTTAATTTTCATACAGATATTAGTACTCGGACTGGAGAAAGAATGATGGTTTTCCGACTAAAGGGTGATCTTGAAAAAGAGTTTATTTGAACAATAAGTATTTTTTTATTGACGTTTATTCAATAACATCATATGATAATGATAAGAATTTAATAAGATATTCCTTTAAAGGGGAGTAGCTTTTACAACAAAGTCGTCATTTCGGAGACACGCGCTCTCGGCTTTGTTGGCAACGGTACTAGTTGTTAGCAAGACCTTTACCTACAATGGTAAAGGTCTTTTTTGCGTCTCAAACCTTTACCAAAATATAGTATTTGGGAAGGGGCGAGTATATGAACAAGTAAATAATTACATCCGATTTAATTGTTATAGATATATGGAACGTGAAAAGAGTGCTGGGTGGAGAGTTCTCAATTGAAAGGGGAAACGGAATTTGGATATTAGTTTATTATTAGAATATGGTTGGGTATTATTAGTACTTATTGCATTAGAGGGTTTACTTGCGGCAGATAATGCCCTTGTATTAGCTATTATGGTAAAGCATTTACCTGAAGAAGAAAGAAAAAGAGCATTATTTTATGGTTTAGCAGGTGCATTTATTTTTAGATTTGCTTCCTTATTTATTATTTCATTCTTAGTGGATGTATGGCAAGTACAGGCAATAGGTGCGATCTATCTTTTATTTATCGCAATTAACCATATTGCGAGGAAACTTTTTAAGAAGAAACTTGAAGAGAAGTCAAATGAAAAAGAAAAGAAAGAAAAGAATTCGGGTTTCTGGACAACTGTTATCAAAGTTGAGTTAGCAGACATAGCTTTTGCAGTAGATTCAATTTTAGCTGCAGTTGCATTAGCCGTAGCTTTACCGGATACTCCACTTCCTCCTATCGGTGGTTTGGATGGAGGTAAGTTCTTAGTCATCTTTGCTGGTGGTTTAATTGGGTTAATTATCATGCGTTTTGCTGCAAATTTCTTTGTAACACTTCTTGCCAAGCGCCCTGGATTAGAAATCGCGGCCTTTGCTATAGTAGGTTGGGTAGGGGTGAAACTTGCAGTATACACATTATCACACCCTTCACTATCCGTGCTTCCTAGTACATTTGCGAAATCACCTGAGTGGAAAATTACTTTCTATATAGTATTAGTTCTGATTGCATTAGCTGGTTGGTTTTTCTCAAAAGAAGTGAAGGAAGTAGAAAATGCAGCATAATTTAAAGAGCGTTCATTAGAATTTTCTAATGAACGCTTTTTCGACAAAAAATGATAAAAATCTATTGACGATAAAAAAGACGGATGGTATTATAAGAATCTGCTTACGAAACAACATAATTTAAAAGTTGATACACAAACTTTTTTTAAAAAAAGTTGTTGACGAGTTAAGTGGAAAATGTTATTCTAATATAGTTGCTTCCGAGCGATGAAACGAGAATGGAACTGAATTTTGTTCTTTGAAAACTAAACAAATCATACATCAACAAAAATGATTAGTGTTGAAAAATACACTAGCCAACGTTTTAACTTTAAGAGCTAAATCTTACTCTTTATTGGAGAGTTTGATCCTGGCTCAGGACGAACGCTGGCGGCGTGCCTAATACATGCAAGTCGAGCGGATCTTGGGGAGCTTGCTCCCCAAGATTAGCGGCGGACGGGTGAGTAACACGTGGGCAACCTGCCTATGAGACTGGGATAACTCCGGGAAACCGGGGCTAATACCGGATAATTCTTTTCTACTCATGTAGAAAAGCTGAAAGATGGTTTCGGCTATCACTCATAGATGGGCCCGCGGCGCATTAGCTAGTTGGTGAGGTAACGGCTCACCAAGGCGACGATGCGTAGCCGACCTGAGAGGGTGATCGGCCACACTGGGACTGAGACACGGCCCAGACTCCTACGGGAGGCAGCAGTAGGGAATCTTCCGCAATGGACGAAAGTCTGACGGAGCAACGCCGCGTGAGTGATGAAGGTTTTCGGATCGTAAAACTCTGTTGTTAGGGAAGAACAAGTACCGGAGTAACTGCCGGTACCTTGACGGTACCTAACCAGAAAGCCACGGCTAACTACGTGCCAGCAGCCGCGGTAATACGTAGGTGGCAAGCGTTGTCCGGAATTATTGGGCGTAAAGCGCGCGCAG
>NZ_JBRKCV010000024.1:0-54137 GCF_052983275.1 Robertmurraya sp. GLU-23 | reverse complement strand
ACTTGCATGTATTAGGCACGCCGCCAGCGTTCGTCCTGAGCCAGGATCAAACTCTCCAATAAAGAGTAAGATTAGCTCTTAAAGTTAAAACGTTGGCTAGTGTATTTTCAACACTAATCATTTTTTTGTTGACGTATGATTTGTTTAGTTTTCAAAGAACAATTTATTAGCTCGTCGCTCTTGGGCGACTTTTTAATATTACCAGAAGTAACTGCGAGAGTCAATAACTTTTTTTAAATTATTTTCTCAGAAGGTTAACTCCTTTTGCGGCAACAGATAATAATATATCATCATATCGAGCTGAATGCAACATATTTTTTAATAAAAAAAGTAGCGTACAAGAATAATTCATATTCTTGTACGCTACTTAGATCGTTAACGATGTCTCATCGCTGGGAATAACAATACATCTCTAATAGAAGGTGCATTAGTTAGGAGCATAACGAGTCTATCAATTCCGATTCCTAAACCACCTGTAGGAGGCATACCATACTCAAGAGCTTCAATAAAGTCATCGTCCATCATATGAGCTTCATCATTACCTTCTTCACGCTCTTTTAATTGTGCTTCAAAACGTTCACGTTGATCAATCGGATCGTTCAGCTCAGTGAAAGCATTCGCATGTTCACGAGCCACAATGAATAATTCAAATCGATCCGTAAAGCGAGGGTCTTGATCATTTTTCTTAGCAAGAGGGGATATTTCAACCGGATGACCATATATAAATGTCGGTTGAATTAACTTTTCTTCTACTTTTTGCTCAAAGAACTCGTTAACAATATGGCCATAAAGCATAGTATCTTTAATTTCTACTCCATGTTCCTTCGCTAAAGCTCTTGCTTCTTCTACACTCATTTCTCTCCAGAAATCAGCACCTGTATATTCCTTAATTGCATCTACCATATGAAGTCTCTTCCATTCTGGCTTGAGGTTTACTTCATATTCACCGTATTGAATAGTAGTTGTACCTAATACTTCTTGAGCAATATGAGCAATTAGATTTTCTGTAAGGCTCATAATATCTTGATAATCAGCATAAGCTTCATACAGTTCAATCATTGTAAATTCAGGATTGTGACGAGTAGATACTCCTTCGTTACGGAACACACGTCCAATTTCATAAACTTTCTCTAAGCCACCGACAATCAGACGCTTTAAATGAAGTTCGATGGCAATACGCATATATAATTCCATATCTAATGCATTATGATGTGTTATGAATGGACGAGCAGATGCCCCACCTGCAATTGCATGCATCATAGGCGTCTCTACTTCTAGGTACCCCTTAGAATCCAGGTATCTTCTCATAGATTGTATGATCAAACTACGAGTAATGAATGTGTGTCTGCTTTCTTGACTCATAATAAGATCAACATAACGTTGGCGGTAGCGCTGTTCAACATCCTTTAGACCGTGGAATTTATCAGGAAGCGGACGTAATGACTTTGTTAAAAGCTGAAAGTCTTCTACTTTTACAGACAGCTCTCCAACTTGTGTCTTAAACAATGTTCCAGTTACACCAACAATATCTCCTAAATCAGCAATATTAAAGATTTCATATTGCTCTTCACCTACAGCATCTTGACGAACATATATTTGCAGTTGTCCCTTTAGGTCTTGGATATGTGCAAAGCCAGCTTTACCTTTGCCTCGCTTTGTCATGATACGGCCAGCAATAGTTACCGCAATAGCTTTATTTGCCAGCTCTTCTTTTTCCATTTCTCCGTACTGATTAATAAACTCTTGAGAGAAGCCAGAACGTTCAAATCTCTTTCCGAATGGATCGAGTCCCTTTTCTTGAAGGGAAGCTAGTTTTTCTCTTCTGACTTGTAATTGGTCATTAAGTTCCTCATGACTCATTTTTTATCAACTCCATTTTCCTTCTTGTATCTATCAAACATCAATTGCTTGAATTTATGTAATAACACCATCTTATAAGCATACTATATTATTTTACACAAAGTGAGAAAAACAGACATTAAAAAAGTAAAATAAAATAAAAACTGCCAGCATTAACTGGCAGTTTACATAATCAAACGTATTATATTGAATGTTCGGTTAGAAGTCAAATCTTAACCCACTTGAGATTCCATCGCTTCTTTTTCTTCTTCTTCTATAACTAAAGCTGTTAATAAAGTAACAAGGTCAGCACGAGTATTGCATTCATTAATACCATTACGCACCTTCGCATTTCCTCTAATTCCTTTTAAATACCAAGCTGCATGCTTCCGCATTTCACGAACAGCTACATATTCTCCTTTAAGAGCAATAAGACGATCTAAGTGAAGTATGCACACATCAATTTTTTCACGAACGGTTGGCTCACCCATGAGCTCCCCTGATTCAAGGTATTTAACTGTACGGTAGATCATCCAAGGATTTCCTAGAGCTGCACGACCGATCATTACTCCATCACAGCCAGTTTCTTCTAGCATACGCTTGGCATCTTGAGGAGTCGTTACATCTCCATTACCGATTAATGGAATACCGATTGATTGCTTAACCTCACGAATAATATCCCAGTTTGCTTTTCCTTCGTACATTTGGACCCGAGTCCGACCGTGTAAAGAAACTGCCTTACCACCAGCTCGTTCAACGGCCTGGGCATTCTTAACAGCGTAAATATGATCTTCATCCCAGCCCATACGCATTTTTACAGTAACCGGCTTTTTTACAACATCCGTAACCGCAGAAACCATCTCGTAAATTTTATTAGGATCTAAAAGCCACTTAGCACCTGCATCGCATTTTGTGATTTTCGGAACCGGACATCCCATATTAATATCAATAATATCCGCATTAGTATTTTCATCAACGAACTTGGCAGCTTGGACTAATGTCTCTTTTTCCCCACCAAAGATTTGCAAGCTCAATGGCTTCTCTCTTTCATCGATGTAAAGCATATTCATTGTTTTTTCGTTTTTTAAGATAATTCCTTTATCACTAACCATCTCAGCACAAACTAGACCTGCACCAAACTCTTTAACAGTTAGACGAAAAGCAGAGTTACATACTCCGGCCATTGGAGCTAACACTACTTGATTTTTCATTTCAATATTACCAATTTTAAGCATGTTACCCCTCCGTCTTAATAATATATTTATTCATCCACCTCTTGTGGCATTAAATCCTTTACAGAAACTTTTAGTGCTTGAGCCGCTGTTTCCACTAAATGATCTGAAGGCATTCGATTTCCTCGTTCTATTTCGCCCAATACAGAAACAGAAACACCGATTTCCTTAGCAAACCCTTCTTGTGTAAAACCTTTTAGTTTTCGAAAAGCGCGAATACGTCTTCCCCATTTTTCTGCTTCCATATTCGTACCCCTTCTTTTTCAGCGTTCATATTGAAATAGTCCTCTATCGACTTATCCTGATTTGGTATCATGATGGAAGAATCTATCTCAAGTAATGGCGCAAGAACAAACGCGCGTTCCTGCATTCTTGGATGTGGAACAATTAGGTTCTCTGCTTCAATATTTTCTTGATTGTAGAGCAAAATGTCAAGGTCTATTATTCTTGGGCCCCACTTGAATTCCCTTTTTCTCCCTAAATCTTTTTCAATACGAAGGCAGATTTCTAATAATTCATTCGGCGTAAGTGTGGTTCTAACCGAGATTACCATATTTAAAAAGTCATCTTGTTCCGTATATCCAACCGGAACCGTATCATAAATAGAGGAGCATTTTACCAAATGAATTTCTTTTTCCACTTTTAAATAATGAATGGCATTTACTAGGTTTTTATATCGATCTCCCATATTTGTACCTAAGGAAATATAGGCCAAGTTATTCATTTGATCTACTCCTCATTATTTCAACTGCGACTGATTCATAATGTCCTTGAATCGGTGGATCAGGCTTGATTACCTTTACCGTTACAGCATGGGCTTTAGGAAATTCCCTTAAAACGCGTGAAGCAATTTCCTCAGCAACTGATTCTACTAGCTTAAATGGTTTACCTTCCACAATATCTTTACACAGTTGGAAGAGCTCACCATAGTTAATGGATTCATTCAAGTTATCACTTTGGCCCGCCTTCTTCAAATCTACTTCAACAACAAGATCAACCATAAATCTCTGACCCAATCGATTCTCTTCTGGGAATACACCATGAAAACCATAAAATTGCATACGGTTAACGTAAATTTTATCCATCATATTCTCCTTTTCCCATCATCGCATCCATCATTTTTGCCATTCGACTAATTTCCTTCACATCGTGAACTCTGACGATTTGGCATCCCTGTTGAATACCGTAACATACGGTTGCTCCGGTTCCTTCCATTCGTTCATGTACAGGTAAGTCTAATACTGCACCTATCATTGATTTTCGAGACGTTCCGAGAAGAACAGGGTAACCAATAGCTACAAGCTTATGTAGATGTCTCATCATTTCCAAGTTTAACTTTACATTCTTCGCAAAACCAATGCCCGGATCTAATATAATTTGTTCATCACTCACACCAGCATCCTTCACTAGAGTTATGCTTTCATATAAATCATTCATAACATCCCTGAAAAAAGACTGATAGTTCCGATCCTCCCGGTTATGCATGAGAATGATAGGTGCCTTTGTTTCAGCTGCTAGTTGTTTCATATTCGCGTCAGCCTTAGCACCCCATACATCATTAATAATATGAGCTCCAGCAGCCAGTGCCTCTCTAGCAACATCTGCTTTGTATGTATCGATGGATATAGGAACATCAACTGCTTTTGATATTGCTTTAATAATAGGAACCACACGTTCAATCTCTTCCTCGGAAGGTATAAATCTCGCCCCAGGTCTTGTGGACTCCCCACCGATATCAATGATATCAGCTCCTTCTTCCACCATCTCAATCGCTCGTTTGACCGCTTCATTAATTCTATTAAAGCTTCCACCATCAGAAAATGAATCAGGGGTAGCATTTAAAATTCCCATGATGATTGTTTTCTTCTCGAAATCTAATGTATATGGTCCAGCAGTAATCAATTGGTCCGCCTCCTAATTCCTTTGTTGAACTATTTCCCTTCTACTCCAAAGTCTATTTGAACACAAACGATACTCTTTGTGCAGCTCCTGAAAAAACTCACCCTTTACACCAGGAAATACAAGTGAATCCAATTTAGAAATTGCGACAATCTCTTGAATCGAGTTTGTAACAAATATCTCAGTAGCTGTTTTAAGCACATCTGATTTATAGAATCCTTCCTTAACCTGTATTCCTCTTTTACTAGCAAGTTCTTTTATAAATGATCGGGTGATTCCATTTAATATTCCTGTACCAAGGTCAGGGGTAAACAATTGGTTATCTATTACCCAGAAAATATTTGAGACGATTCCTTCTGCTATAAAACCATCCTCCGTTAGAAAAATCCCTTCCACATCTGTCCGATTTCCTATTTCTTTTTTTGCCAAGAGATTATTCATATAGTGGTGAGACTTCAAACGTAAGGGGCCTTCTGGAGTATTTCGACTGAGCTTTAGAAACTGAGCTTCCTTCTGTATCGGTCCACCGGCTTTGGAAAGAGGCTTTACAAACATCATTACATTGGCATGTTCATACGGCTCTACTGGTAAACCGACCGCTCCGACCCCTGCTGATACATTTAGTCGAATATAAGCATTGGATAACTGGTTCTTTTCCAATAGAAGCTTGAGCGCTTGAATCACTTCGTCTTTATTTAGGATTTTTTGAATTCCAATCATCTCTAGACTGCTATTTAGTCGTTCAAGATGATCCTCTATTAAAAAGGGATGACCTTCATATACACGAAATGTTTCAAATAAGCCCATGCCATAAAGGAAACCATGATCAAAAGGAGAGATTCTTGCCTCCTCCTCCTTAATCATTTCTCCATTCATATACAAATACATCAAAATCCCTCATTCTTTGGAGACAATTCCATTTTGTAATACGAAACAAAATTCTGAAGCAATTGTTTCCCTGCCGATGTCATAATAGACTCTGGGTGGAATTGAACCCCCTCTACCGGAAGATCCTTATGCCTGATTGCCATGATTTCTCCTTCTTTCGTCCAAGCAGATATTTCAAAGCATTCTGGCAGAGTCTCTCTCTTTACAATTAAAGAGTGGTATCTTGTTGCGGGAAAAGGGTTTGCTAATCCTTCAAAGATTGTTTTTCCATCATGATACATTAGAGAGGTCTTACCATGCATTAACCGCTCTGCTTGCACGACATCTCCCCCGAATACTTGAGCGATCGACTGATGACCTAGGCATACTCCAAAAATGGGAATCTTTCCTGCAAATTCCTCTATTGCTCGTAATGATATCCCTGCTTCATTCGGACTACATGGGCCAGGTGAAACCATAAGAAAGTTTGGACCTAACTCTTGAATGTCTTGAATACTTATGGCGTCATTTCGCTTAACTTCCAAAGTCTCACCAAGTTCACCTAAGTACTGAACAAGATTAAAAGTAAATGAGTCATAATTATCTATCATTAAAATCACTGGAATTCACCTTTTTCCGCCAATTCTTTTGCTCTCCAAAGAGCCATTGCCTTTTTCAAAGATTCTTTGTATTCATGTTTAGGATTGGAATCTATGACGATCCCTGCTCCCGCTTGTACAAAAGCTTGTCCTTCCTTTACTAGCATGGTTCGAATGACAATATTTATTTCCATGTCATCATTAAAACCAATCCAACCCATGGAACCTGTATAAATTCCGCGTTGAACCGGCTCGAGCTCTTCAATAATTTCCATTGTTCGGACCTTAGGGGCTCCTGTAATCGTACCACCAGGAAAGGCTGCATCAATTAAATCAAAGGATGTTTGATCCGGTCGTATGACACCTCTAACATTCGAGACAATGTGCATCACATGCGAATATCTTTCAATAACCATAAATTCATTTACTTCAACCGTTCCGTACTCACAAACTCTTCCTAAATCATTTCGTTCTAAATCAACGAGCATCACATGCTCTGCTCTCTCTTTTTCATTTTCAATGAGTTCCTTTGCAAGTCTAAGATCTTCTTCTTCATTCTCTCCTCGAGAACGAGTCCCAGCAATCGGCCTTGTACTAACCTCTTTTCCATGCTTTTTAACAAGGAGCTCGGGAGACCCACCCACAATCTGAAACTCAGGGGTATGTAAATAACTCATATAAGGTGAAGGATTCAATTGTCTAAGCTGGTCGTATACATTCATCGCTGGAATAGATATTGCTTTTGCTTGACGGACAGATAAATTCACTTGAAAGATGTCGCCTTGAGCAATGTACTCCTGAATTCTTTCTACCGCTTTCATAAACTGCTCGTCGCTCATAGAAACATGAAGATCATCATTATGAGGAGTAATTCTTTCTTGTTCGAACTTCAAGAGTGCGCTTGCCCACTTTGACTCCCACTCATCGAGATCATCTGGACTTTCATATCCCTTCTCTTGAATCTGCAAGAGCCAGAGTGTTTCCTTTTCATGGTCAAACACAAACCATTCATTAAAGAGGAAAAAATAAACCTCAGGCATGTCCAAATCATCCGATGAAAATCTAGGCATTTTCTCTATATAGCGCACATAATCATAGCTGATATAACCTATAAGGCCTCCTTGAAAATCCGGAAGCCCTTCCTGATGCTCAAGCGTATATTGAGCAAGATACTCTTTCATTAAATGAAGAGGATTCCCTTGTAGTTCCTGTTTTCTATCCTTTTCAACAATCGTTAGTTTGTTGTTTTTCCCTATAAAGATTGTTTCTGGTCCAAAAGCAGCAATATTGTATCGTCCACCTCGGCCACTTTCTAACAACACATGGTGTTGATATGACCCAGAAAGCTCTCTGTACTTCTGGTAAAACCTTTCTTTATCAAAAGGTATCTGTTTGCTAGTTAATGTTAGTATTTTCAAAAAAGGTTCTCCCCTTTAAAAAAGTGAAAATAAAAGTTCCTTGTCTTATTTTACTATTTGGCTAAATAAAAACAACAGCCCTAGGGACTGTTGCTTAGATTTGATTAATCTTCGAATTGATATAATGGAGTACTTAGGTAACGCTCACCGTTACTTGGAATAATTGCCAGCACTTTCTTACCTGCTCCAAGCTCTTTTGCTACCTTCAATGCAGCACAGATAGCTGCACCCGAAGAGATTCCTCCAAGAATTCCTTCTTCCTTTGCTGCACGACGTGCATATTCGAAAGCTTGGTCATTAGAGATTTGAATCACTTCGTCGTATACCTTTGTATCAAGAATATCAGGGACAAAACCTGCACCGATCCCTTGAATTTTGTGTGGACCTGGCTTACCACCTGATAATACAGGTGAATCAACTGGTTCAACCGCATAAATTTTAACATTGTCAAAAGTTTGCTTAAGAACTTGACCAGCTCCTGTAATCGTTCCACCCGTTCCGATCCCTGAAACGAATGCATCAAGACCTTCACTCATTTGCTCAACAATTTCCTTACCTGTCGTTCTTCTGTGAACTTCAGGGTTAGATAGGTTTTTAAATTGTTGTGGCATAAAGTAGCCATTTTCTTTTGCAAGTTCTTCCGCTTTACGAATAGCTCCGCCCATTCCTTCTGGACCAGGTGTTAAAACAAGCTCTGCTCCGTATGCACGAAGGAGGTTACGTCTTTCCATACTCATCGTTTCAGGCATAACTAAAATAGCTCTGTATCCTTTTGCTGCAGCAACCATGGCAAGACCAATTCCCGTGTTACCACTCGTTGGCTCAACAATCGTATCTCCAGCCTTAAGTTCTCCACTCTCCTCAGCTGACTCAATCATCGCAAGAGCAATACGGTCTTTTACTGAGCTTCCTGGATTCATATATTCAAGCTTTAAGTATACATCTGCGCTACCTTCTTCAACAAGGCGATTAAGCTTCACAATCGGCGTTTGCCCGACTAGTTCTGAAATAGAGTTTGCTACACGTGCCATCAACAACCACTCCTTATTCCGACTATTTTTATTGGTTTAATTTAATTTATATCATAAATTTGCCATGTGTCAATCTTTTTACATAAAACTTCACTGATTTTTCAAGTAAAAAATCGTTCGAATGAACTATCCTAGTTCTGTTCGTAAAACCAATCAACCTTAGCTTCTTCCCAAAAGTCACGCGCCGTTGCAGTTACATCCATTTGCTCTAAGGCTATTTGTCTCCGAATACTGTCTTTGACATCCTTATACTCGAACGTTCTTCCTTTTATTTGATCGTGAAGCATAACAATGGAAAAACCATTATCTGTTTTAATCGGACCTGTCCACTCATTTTCCTTCAACTTCTTGACAGCTGCTAAGTAGTCGCGGGCATACTGGTCCATTTCTTCACTAACATACCCAATATCGCCCCCTTGATTTGCACTGAATTCATCAATGGAACGTTCCCTTGCTAACGCCTCAAAACTTGTACCCTGTTCAAGTTCCTCTAGCGCCTTTTTTGCTTCTTCTTCCGTCTCTACAATAATATGAGAAAGGTGGTAAGCGGTTGGAATTTCGTACAGGCTAGAATTTTCCTCATAAAACTTTTTTAAATCCTCTTCTTCCACTACCACGTCTTTTGTCAGAAGCTCATCAAGCATGATGCTATATTGAATTTGCTGTCTCCATTTTTCTTCATCTAGGTTCTCATTAGATCCTGACCCGTACATGGTTTTCACCAAAAGAAGCTCTCTATCTACTGCTTTTTTTGAAATGGAGATGTCATATTTTTCAGCTAATTGAGCAATTGCTTTTTGATCAATCATCTCACTTAATATATCACGTCCATAACGCTCTTCCATTTCCCCAAGCCATTCCTGTCTAGTTATGGTCTCATTCCCTATCGTTGCCACTACCTCTTTACTACCACCGTTATCCCGTGATAAGAAAAATATAATGGTTGCACAATTTAGCAAGAGAAGGCCGACAACTAAAGACTTTAAATACCTTTTATCCACCATTTCTCCCCCAGGTTTTAATTAAAATTTCGCCTGTTCCTTTAGGACTTCTAATTCTTCTTTCGTAAACTGATATTTTTCATTACAGAAGTGGCATTGCGCTTCCGCTTGGCCATCTGTCACAATCATATCTTCTATTTCCTCTTTACCTAGAGAGATAATTCCATTCGAGAATTTCTCCTTTGAACATGTGCAAGAAAAAGTAACAGGTAAGGTTTCAAGGATTTTTACGTTTTCTTTACCTAGTAGCTCATTTAGTATTTGCTCAGGAGTGAGGCCCTTTTCAATCATCTTCGAGATCGGTTCAATGTTTTTTAAGCGAGCTTCTATTTCTGCAATCGTTTTATCTTCTGTTCCAGGCATTAACTGGATAATAAATCCACCTGTAGCAAGAATACTATTATCAGGATTGACTAAGACACCCACTCCAACAGATGAAGGAACTTGTTCTGAAGTGACAAAGTAATAAGTAAAGTCCTCACCCAATTCTCCTGAGATAAGAGGTACTTGGCCTGTAAAGTTCTCACGTAGCCCAATATCTTTAACAACTGATAAAAAACCATCTGTTCCCACTGCTCTTCGAACATCCAGCTTTCCATGTTCATTCAAATCAAAATGAGTTTGAGGATTGGTTACATATCCGCGTACTTCCCCTTTTGCATTTGTATCAATTAAAATCGGACCAAGTGGACCCCCACCATTTATTCTAATAGTGATTTTTTCTTCCCCTTTTAACATAGCACCCATCATTACCCCTGCAGTCATAGCTCTCCCTAAGGCAGCTGATGCTGTAGGCCATGTATAATGGCGTCTTTGTGCCTCTCCTACTGTTTCTGTACTCCTAGCTGCGTAAGCACGAACTTGCCCGTCATAGGCAAGAGCTTTTATTAAATAGTCACTCATTTGTTTACCCCTTTCAGTCATACAAAGCTGTTATCTTACTTTATCGTTTCCAAATTTCTTTTATAAATTATTTGAAGACCTTTTAATGTTAAAAATGGGTCTACAATGTCAATAATATTGGATTCCTGTGCAATGAGGTTGGATAATCCCCCTGTAGCAATAACGGTAGGCTTTGCTCTACTTTGATCCTTCATGCGTTTGACAATTCCTTCCACTTGACCTACATAGCCATATAGAATCCCCGCTTGCATGGCCGCAACCGTATTTTTTCCTACCACCCCATCTGGACGAGCAATTTCTATCCTTGGAAGCTTGGCAGCCCTAGTATATAGAGCTTCTGTTGAAATATTAATACCAGGAGCAATGGCTCCTCCCATATATTGCTTATGTTCATCTATGTAACAATAGGTTGTTGCCGTACCAAAATCAACGATGATCAACGGACTTCCATACTCATGAATAGCAGCTACTGCATTAACTATCCGGTCTGCTCCAACTTCTCTTGGGTTTTCATACTTTATATTTAACCCCGTTTTGATTCCTGGTCCAACAACTAAGGGCTTTATATGGAAATACTTTTGGCACATACGTTCTAAAGAGAACATAATAGGCGGTACAACGGAAGATATAATGATTCCGTCTATATCCGAAAAAGAAAGATTGGCATGCGTAAATAGATTCTTAATAATCATTCCAAACTCATCTTCTGTTTTTGAACGGTTTGTTTCTATTCTCCAATGATGTTTTAATTCCTCTCGATCATATACACCTAACACAATATTGGTATTCCCCACGTCAAATACAAATATCAAACGTCTCACCACTTTATTAAAATTTCTTATCCTTTAGTTTCATTCTGCCAACATCATACCATAACTATCCAACGCAAGCATAGAAAAGAGGCACTCAGTAGATGAGTACCTCTTAAGATTTATTATTCTTTTTTACTTCTTAAATCAGGTAGTGTACTTTCATTTGAAGATGCCTCATCTATTGACGATTCTTCTTCTTTCTTACCGCCGATATTCACTTTCACATCATCTACCACTGATGTTGTAGGGTTTGCATCAACACCATCCTCACTAGATGGTCGATCAGGAAGTGATCCTTTTTCAACTAGGTGCTTAATTTGCTCAGCATCTAGAGTTTCTACTTCAAGAAGTGTATTTGCTATCAAATCAAGTTTATCTCGGTTTTCAGTGAGAAGCTTTTTCGCTTTAGCGTAACACTCTTTAATAATGGTTTGGATCTCAAGATCGATATCATAGGCAATCTTATCTGAATAGTTTTGTTCATTATGAATGTCTCGCCCTAAGAACACTTGACCACCAGAAGTTTGACCAAATTGTAATGGACCTAACTTCTCACTCATTCCGAACTCTGTAACCATTCGGCGAGCAATTCCTGTTGCACGTTGGAAGTCGTTATGAGCGCCTGTACTTACTTCACCGAAGACAATTTCCTCAGCAACACGTCCTCCTAGTAAGCCAACAATTTTATCAAGTAACTCAGGTTTCGTCATGAAGTAACGATCTTCTTTTGGAAGCATTACCGCATATCCACCTGCTTGCCCACGAGGGACAATCGTTACCTTATGCACCATTTCGGCTTCCTCTAACACCACACCAATAACGGTATGGCCCGCTTCATGGAAAGCAACAATATTGCGTTCTTTCTTAGATATGACACGGCTCTTTTTCGCAGGTCCCGCAATAACACGGTCTGTCGCTTCATCAATATCTGTCATATCAACTTTTTTCTTATTTCGACGAGCTGCAACTAATGCTGCTTCATTCAATAAGTTCTCGAGATCTGCTCCAGAGAACCCTGGAGTACGAGCTGCAATCGCTTTTAAGTTGACTGATTCATCAAGTGGCTTGTTACGCGCATGTACTTTCAACACTGCCTCACGACCAACAACATCTGGACGATCCACAGTTATTTGACGGTCAAAGCGCCCTGGACGTAGTAACGCAGGATCTAAAATATCTGGTCGGTTTGTAGCGGCAACGATAATAATTCCTTCGTTTGCTCCGAATCCATCCATTTCAACAAGCAATTGGTTTAACGTTTGTTCACGCTCATCGTGTCCACCACCAAGCCCAGCACCACGTTGACGTCCAACTGCATCAATTTCATCAATAAAGATAATACAAGGAGCATTCTTCTTTGCATTTTCGAATAAGTCACGTACACGCGATGCCCCTACCCCAACAAACATCTCAACAAAGTCTGAACCACTAATGGAGAAGAATGGAACACCTGCTTCACCAGCGGCCGCACGGGCTAATAGTGTTTTACCGGTACCTGGAGGTCCTACCAAAAGTACTCCTTTTGGAATACGCGCACCTAGTTCTGCAAATTTACGAGGATCCTTTAAAAATTCAACGACTTCAACGAGCTCTTGCTTCTCTTCATCAGCGCCAGCTACATCTTTGAAACGAACCTTCTTCTTGTCGTCATTGTAAAGCTTCGCCTTGCTCTTTCCAAAATTCATGACACGGCTTCCACCGCCTTGTGCCTGATTCAAAAGGAAGAAGAACAAAATAAAGATAATGACAAACGGAATAATAGAAGTAAAGAAAGTTACCCAACCACTTGTTTCCTTCGCAGGAAGCACATCTACAGTAGGATCTGCCTGCTCAATCCTTTGTAATAGACTTTCACTGTTCCATACGTAAGTAATAAATGTTTTTCCTTCTTCTGCACCTTCAAGTGTCCCACGAACTTCATAAACTCCTCTTTCAGGCTGAACTGAGATGGACTCCACCTGTTTAGCTTCAAGATGGTCTACGAATTTACTATAAGATATATTTTCGGTCGGTTCATTATTACCATTGAAAAAGCTAACCACACCAATAATCACTAGAAAAATTAATAAATAAAAGATGGTATTACGAAAAATCCGATTCATCCCTTACCTCCTCCCACGGGTAAACAAACTATAGTAAATAGTAACATAGAAAATTGTTCCAGTATATGAATATGCCTATTTAATATGCATACTATACTAATTCTTTTGTCGTACGCTTACTCGTTATTTGTTGTATAAACTTCCGGCTTCAAAACCCCAATATAAGGTAAATTACGGTATTTCTCCGCATAATCGAGACCATAACCTACAACAAACTCATCAGGAACGATGAATCCAACATAATCTGCCGCTATATCAGCCTTACGTCCAGTAGGTTTATCTAATAATGTGACAATATTAATTGACTTTGCTTTGCGGTAACGGAAAAGCTCAACAAGATAGCTAAGTGTTAACCCACTATCAATGATGTCTTCGATTATTAATATATCTCTACCCTCTACTGAAGTATCTAAATCCTTCAAAATCTTCACTTCACCAGAAGATACCGTTGAATTTCCGTAACTCGACACATCCATAAAATCCATTTCAAGGTATGTATCCATTCGTTTTAAAAGATCTGCCATAAAAGGCATCGCACCCTTAAGTACGCCAATTGCTAATGGGAACTTATCACTATAATCATGTGATAGTTTTGCCCCTAACTCCTTGATTTTCTCCTGAATTTCTTCTTCAGAAAATAAAACTTTTTCAATGTCATTTTTCATCATGATTTGTTTGTGCCCCCTAGAAGATCATTGCTTGTTATATTGTAAAAGTATGTATTTCTTTTCATCAGCTTGAACGAAAGAAGATATATCTGATTTCTTTATTCCAGGAATCCAAATGATATGATCATTTGAGTCTGTAACAATAGGCCACCTATTTCTCTCTTTAATGGGTAGCTTCAGATCAATAAAGATATCTTTAATCTTTTTTGTTCCTTTCATCCCTTTCACTCTCATTCGATCTCCCTCTCTCCTTGTTCTGACCTTCAGCGGAAGATTGCTGTAGGTGAAAGGAAGTAGAAGTTGATTAATGTTAGTATATTCTATTTCTTTATCAAGATATTCCCAAGTCATGAAATCCCCTGTTGGTAATACAGTTTTTCCAACCTTTAATTCAATTTCAAAGGTTACATCCTTTGGTAGGGTATGTTGAAATTGAAATTGTAACTCTCCATATGAACGAGTTACCTTTAATTTTTCAGGTAAATCAATCACACCGGAGGGCTGAGGATTGTTGATAAGAGAAAAGATCTGTTCAATATGAATAGCAGAAAGGGAAGCTGGTTGTTGCTTATAAAGATAGTTTAATATTAGTTTAATCACTCTTCTTTGTAAAGGCATTGGCATTGAGCATAGGGTTTGTATGTCAACAACATTTTTTTCTTCACTTTGAAAACTTATGACCTTTGTTAATTGTTGGTTTGCCAAGTCTTCCAAAAAGTACTCTGTCTCTTCCATTTCCTCACTAAACCTTTGAAAATGCTCATGTACCCTAGGGTTTTCAGCTTTCAAAAAAGGAAGGATGGTGTGGCGAAATCGATTTCTACTATATTTGTCACTGTCATTACTAGGGTCTCTTCTTGGATCTAACAAATGTCTTTGGCAGTATTCTTCTATTTCTTGTTTAGAGGCGCAAAGAAAAGGTCTTAGAAGGGTCCCTCTATCAAATGGTCTTGAAAAAGGGATACCGACTCTAGCTTTTCCTGAACTTCCTCTTGTTAACCTCATAATTACCGTTTCCATTTGGTCATCCCCGTGATGTCCGAGCATCAAATAGCGAAGGTTTTCCCTTCTCATCGTTTCTTGAAAAAAAGAGTATCTGCATTCTCTAGCAGCTACCTGGGAGCTCAACCCTGTTTCTTCCATGTACAATGGTACATTTATAGAACGAACCGTTATAGGAATGTTCCTTTCTTCACAAAAGGACTGTACAAACCTTGCTTCACGCTCGGACTCACCTCCTCTAAACATATGATCGACATGTGCAACAAAAAGTTTTAATTGGTAACGCTCTTGACGCCTCCATAGGAAATGCAGAAGTGCAAGGGAATCTGGGCCTCCCGATACACCAACTAAAATGCTAGCTCCCATTAAGTTTATTTGTTTTCGATTTAGAAAAGCTTCTACTTTTTGTTCAAGCATGAGATTCTTCCTTACTTCATTGTCTTATCATTAGCTTACCATGTTCTATACATTCCTTCAAAAACTAAGGGATTTATTTATTATTTTTTTATAACTGCCCATAAATATAAAGGAAATAAAGAAAGGACAGCGTCGTTACAATGAGCATTGTTTCAAGGGCATGCCTTTTCTTTTTCTTTTTTACAACAATTTGACGACTTTGACCCGTTTGATTTTGTGCCTGGCTTCTTTGCTGCTGCACAGATGGTTTAGAGCGTTGCTTTTGTGATTGTATATTGGATGCCTTCGTTGTATTGGGCTGAATAGGAGCATGATTACCTTCAATTATTGCTTTTCTCATGTCCAGAGCTGATTGGTACTTCCCTTGCAGTGCATGAATGATCACTTGCTCAAATTTTAGTAATTCAGACTTTTGTTTAATCATCATTTGTAACTGATTAAGACCTCCTGAAGTTTTCTGGAACCGCTTTGGATATGCGGTATTGATCATAATCATAGTAACTGCAAATAAGTCGTAAGCTGGATCTGCTTTTCTTGATCCAAGACCCCAATAACCTCTATCATAAAACTCTGTGAATTCTTTGATTGCTCTTCCTTGAATGGTTGTACCTCCAACATCAATACATCTTATTTTCGATGGTGGACCTGTAACGATTAAATTTTCTGGCTTTAAGTCCCCAAAAGTCCATCCATTGACATGCAATAGATGGAGATCGGAGAGTAACTGTAGCACAAGAACTTCAATCCATACTGACCCCTTTTGTTGTATAAACGTTAAAAAGTCCGGACCTTTAATATATTCCATTGCATAAAAGGATATCTTTCCTGACGGTCTTATCCAATCATCCACATCAACCAAAGAAGGCCCTAGGGTTGACCCTTGGACCTTGGCAAAGGATTTGAGGACATTGACCTCAGAAGTAATTGACATGCCATTATGACTCAACTTTAATGCTATATACTGATTTAAGTACTGAGCAAGATAAACAATTCCATTTGCTCCATACCCAAGCTCCTTGACAATTACATATCTATTCTTATGCCATTTCCCTTCAACAATTGTTCCAGCTGTTAAATTAGACAGATTCTTCAAAGAATTGTTCATCATCACGAGAAAGTAGGCTCCTTAACGAACGTTTTTTCTTAAAGGATGACAGTGCTTCACGGAGTGCGGGACCAGTAGGTGTAATTCCACCTGTTGTAAGTTTTGAAAAAATACTACTTAATGATTCTAACCTCGGGGTCCAATCTAGCAATTTTTCGACATCATTCTTTTTCCCGGGAAATACAAATACGGAAAAATGGTTGTCACCTGACCTAGCATTAAGGCTTAACGATAGGTCTAATAAAGCCTCTTTAACAGTTGGAAGCTTGTGCTTCATACTTGCGCTTGTGTCGACAAGAATCAACACTTCCAGTTCTACCTTTTCTCCAAGCTCATCAACAACCTCCATTACTTCGCCTCGTTTTTCCGGAGGTAAGTCCTCTACTGTCTGTGAACCACCTAAAATTTGCTGTAATTCCTTATTTACCACTCCTTGAAGTGTTTGTGTCATTGCCTTTCTAGTAACCATTTGTACGGTTTGAGAAAGCTGCTGTGCATAGACTACTTGACTTACTCCTCCACCAGATAATGCAATATTCTCAATTTCTCTTAAACCTTGATCATCAATAACATCCTGTTCCATCACTCCAATAACATTTACAGTGATCCCTTGTTCTTTTGCTAAAGCTGAAACAGCAATTGGGTCCTCTCCTTGGTTTGAGCATCCATCAGTTATCAAAAGAATTTGTTTTAATGTGCCAGTTTTCATTCGATTCCCCTCCACGTCTACATATTGATAACATTTTCGACTAGTTGGAGAGGAAATATACATATCTTTTCTCTTTACTGTATAAAATAACTAGTTTGCTTTTTGTCGATATTTATTAACCGGTATAGAGGACCACTTCGGAGTATTATGTTTAATCTTTGAAACAACGACTGTCATATCATCCTCAATATACCCTGAACGAGAGCGAATCACCTCTTCCATAATTAAATCAGCCACCTCTTGTGGATCGTCCGTAACTAACTCTCCGATTTTCCGTTTCATCCAAAGGTCATAGTTCTCTACATGCTTAGGCCCTTCAAATACTCCATCACTCATCATAATCAGGAGATCACCAGCCTTTAATTGTTCACTTACCACATCCACATCAAACTCCTGAATAATCCCCATCGGAAGATTACTCGCTTGGACTTTAATAACTGCGTTCCCCCTCTTAATAAAACTTGGTGTTGACCCAATTTTCAAGAAACGTACAGCGGCATTTTGAAGATCAATCATTGCTAAATCTAAAGTCGAGAATATTTCATCCGTTGTGCGCAGAGATAGGACAGAATTGACTGACTTAATGGCCACCTTCTCCTCTATTCCCGATTGCAGAATTTTCTGTAGAAGTTGAAGAGTTTCCTGGCTCTCGATATGGGCTCTTTCCCCATTTCCCATGCCATCGCTAATGGCAACAGCATACTTTCCACCACCAAGCTCAATCGTTGAATAACTATCACCTGATACAAAGCCCCCATCCTTTGCCGCATGAGCAACCCCTGTATCAATTGTAAAAGCCTTCGCCGAATGGAACGTTACATGACAATAACCATTTGGATAGGAAGCACACTCTTCTGCATTTACAACGATGTTTTCCCCTAATATGTCTGATAACATAGGTGCGATGATCTTTTCACATTCTCCATGTCCATTACAATATGGAATGGTTATATCTATATCAACACTTCCTTGTTCAAGGCTATAGATTTCAACATGTTCTATATGAACACCATACTCTCGTAATGCTTCAAGTATAAGTTCTTCTTGCTTATAATGATTATCTCTTTCCCTTTGAATCTCCTTTGCAAAGTTCCCCATGACCGTTGAAACACCCAGGAGTTGGTCAGCCACAAGTCTTCTACTTTCCTGCACTTGTTTCTTCAGCTTTTGATTCGCTTGATAGAAGGTTAATTCCTGTTGAATCGCATCGACTACCTTTTTGGACTTTGTGCAATGTTTCTCCCAGTCTCGTGAAAGCTTTAATGGCACAACACCAGAGTTTTGATCCATTTCATTCATAATATCTTTCATATATTCATAAGTTGTATTAAAGTTTCTGGACCAGCAATTTTCCTTTTTAAAGCAAGTTTGACAGGTTTTTTCTGTTACGTTTCCTAGGAAAAAGTCAAGTTCTCTATCTTTGTCTATTTCTCCACTATCATCTAATGATGAAAAACTGTCTGACAGAGCTTGAAAGACAGAAGAGAATTGTTCTACTCTTTGTGCAGTTACATCCCTCATTTTTCTCATATACTGCTGTTGCTCAGCAGAATACTCGGGTGTTCCAGGGATATGCTTGGCTAGTTTAGATGTTAGTGCTTGAGGTGTCAGGAAAAATAATAGAATCGCAGCAGATGATTCTAAGACGGTTTTGTAAAGAGAACCACCACCCTCTCCGTACATGCCAATTAATAAAGTTGCTATTAATAATCCAACGGCTACTCCTACTTTTTTCCCCTCTTTTAAAAGCCCTCCTAACAGCCCCGAAAAGGCTAGTAAACTCATATGATAGAAACTAGTAATGTTCGCCAGACTGAATATTAATCCCGTCACAACTCCGACAGTAGAGCCTACGGTTGCCCCAGCAACAAAGGAGAATACTAATACTAAATACCTCGACATAATATGTTCAATAGATAAATCATACAATGACCAACCAATGGTCCCTGTCATAATAGATGCCAGCATAATAATAAGACATACGATTTCTTCGGTTTTTAAAGTTTGTCTTCTTTTACTTATTGAAAGAAGAGGGATACTCTGAAGGAAAATTAAGGTTAATATGAAGCCAAGACTAGCCTCAACCCCTGCCATCATTCCATCGTAAAGTGATACATTGCCTGTTGTTAGATAGCTTTTTCCAATCTCACCAATACCCAAAGTGAAGAATACATAAAAGGGGATTGCACGAACTTCTGTTTTCAACCATCTTTTCGTTAGTCGAAAGGCAAATAAAAAGAGAAAAGCTGTGCAAAAAGCAAAAGCGGAATTTACAATTGAAAGGGTTGCTGCACCAGCTACTAGTCCGATTAAAGCAAGAGGAGCTTTGTCCTTTTTTACGAAATAGACAGCCGCAAAAAAAGGAAGGGCAAAAGGCGTTAGTTTAGCCAATATAAGGGCTCGTCCAAGCAAAAATCCGATGAGTAGTAGAAGAATTCCTTTCTTTACGAAAAACGTCTCTAACTTTGCTTGTAGCTTGCTCAACATATTTCCAAACTCAATCTTATGTTTATTAAAATTGACATCACCGACAGGATCAATAATATTCCTTTCTACCTTTTCCATAATTTTTACACCCCATTTTTGTTTCGTTGCAAGCATTATAAAAAACATAAGTTCAAAATTTTGTCATAATTACTCAACATATTCCAATTTTCCTTCGACGTAATTCTTGGATTAATTCAAGACTTATTCAATAACGTGACAAGATTCTATATATTTCTTCGCTTTCGGAACTATATTCATAACTTCGGAAGTCAAAACCCCTTCCAAAAAGAAAGGGGTTTTTGTAGAAATTATGGGAATAAAAATAGTCATTTTTTATAGAAATTTATGAATCCATACAAAAAGGCAAGCCGTTTTTCGGCTTGCCTTCATATTTATTAATGTATAAGCAGCAAGTTACCCTCTTCTAGCTCCTCTTCCACCGCGCTTAGACTCAGTATTACGCTTAAGAGAAGACAGTCGATCTTCACTATCTTTTAAGAAACGAGCCATTTTAGACTCAAAGTTCTCTTTAGCAGGCATTCTATCATTTGCTTTCCCTTGACGCGGACGCCCTGCTCCTCTTGAATCATTTCCGCCACCACGATATGGTGGTCTTTCCGATCTTTCTGGACGAGAGCTACGTTCAGGTCTCTCAGGTCTTTCAGGTCGATCCACAGCTTTTTTAATTGATAAACCGATCTTCCCATCTTTCTCAACATTGATAACTTTTACTTCAACTTGGTCACCAACTTTTAGATGGTCATTAATGTCCTTAACATAATTATCTGCAACTTCACTAATGTGAACAAGACCTGTTGATCCTTCCGGTAGCTCTACAAAAGCTCCAAAATTAGTAATGCCTGTTACCTTTCCTTGTAACTTGCTGCCTACTTCGATTGACATAAAAAGAATGTTCCTCCTTAAGAATATAAAAAATCATACTTTATATATATTATACAGAAAGGAAAAAAAGCGTGTCAATAAGCCGAGTTACCGGTTCATTTTTCCTTGTCATTTTTTTCCTCTGGGAGGTTGAAAATTATCTCGTTACTATTGGAAAGAAAGAAATCCTTTCTTGCTAATTTAGCGATATATTCTTCATCATTTAACTTAATGATTTCCTCTTTAAGGATGGTTTCATCCTTTTTTAAGGCGACTAGTTCCTGGTCCGCCTTTTGCTTTTCTTCCTTCATTGCCTCTAGAGTCGCGGATTGCCTTAGGAGTGTAGATACAATAAAGTATGCTGATAATCCTACAATTACAATAAAAACAATAAGCCTTCTCATAAGCAGAGTTCTTTTTCTTGCATTTTGAATCACTGCCATTTCCTGATGCTCCACATATTGTGACGGTATTTTTGTTATATTGCGTTTTCTAACAACACTCACCTCGGCGTTCCCTCCTTACTCTTTGTCCTTTCTCCACCTAGAAAGAACGTTATTAATGGTATTCTTTATTCTCTGATAATATCCTGCTAACTTATTATATAACTTCTCGACGGTTTTTTTAATATGTTTCGGCAATAAATTCCAAAATAATATCAAGAGCCATTTGATAGGGGTAAGTACCAGTTTAATTATCGTCCAAATGACCCTGATTGTCCACATCACAAGTGCGAATAGTCCCTTCCCTATAATTGTAACTAGACTAACACAACCTAACAAGAGAGAGACAATGGGCCTATAAATAAGCATAAGGAATATTTTAACAGCATACCGATAAATAGAGATTATCATGTTTATGATAATCTCTAAAACTCTTGCGTACCCACGCTTTAAGAGACTTTGGTAAGCAGCAAACCCACAGAGAATGGCCAGGAAGATATAAAACCTTAATTCTCCTTGGTTAATAACAAATAAAACATAGAAAAAAATCAAACCTTGTAGAATCCAAAAGAATATGTCGTTTAAAAATACAAGCCAAGACTTTCTTTTCGATCGAAATAAGAAACGATTATACGTATCAATTGCAGCACCTAGATAGCTTCCCATGGCCGCCATGGAAATCATTGTTAAAAATTGTGTAGTAAGCGTCATCGGAATAGCTTGCCAAAGAAACCTTTAGCCTTCTCCCCATGCTGATCATCTAAATACACAAGATCAAAAACTTTCCCTTTAATTGATACAATCCCTTTATCAACATCTAGGTTTTTCATCTGCAGATTCTGACCCTTAATAGCAAGAAAGCCCATTACGGTTTCAAGAAGAAACTCTTCATTATCAAAACTCTCAACTTGTTTCACACCTGTGATGTCTAAAAGTCTACGTCCCCTCATGATGACATCATGATCTGGTAACGTAGATCCCTTTGAAGTATTTGTGTCATAGTATTGGCTCATTCTCTCATCCCTCACAATCACTTTGTACAACCTTTTGTACATATGTATGAAGGGAATGATTCAATTAGAACAGAAACATAAGGATACGATTCCTCTTCTAGCTAGCTATTCAACGGCTTCTTCAACCTTCTCTTCCTTAACAAGACTATACATATCTGCCGCTTCCTCTTTTCGAGAAGTTTCTTGAAGCTTTTCAATTTTTACCGTTACGATCTTTTGCCCAAATCGGACAGCCAGTTCATCTCCAACTTTTACGGTTGAGCTCGCTTTTGCCTGGAGGCCATTTATCGTAATTCTCCCTTGGTCACTAACCTCTTTTGCAAGTGTTCTTCTTTTAATAAGACGTGAGACTTTTAAAAATTTATCTAATCTCATATTAAACTCCTCCTTATCGCTCTTCTTTTTTTGCCTCATTCCAGAACTGATCAAGCTCTTCTAACGTAAATTCATCAAAGCTTTTCCCACTTGAAAGCACCTTAGCCTCTATAAAGGCAAAGCGTCGCATGAATTTTTGATTTGTTTGAAACAAAGCCTCTTCAGGCTGAATTTGTAAAAACCGAGCAATATTGACCAGAGCGAACAAGATATCTCCTAATTCCTTCTGCAAATCATCTGTATGCGTATCCTTTGCGAGTTCTTCCTCAAACTCTAGAAGTTCCTCTTTTACCTTTTCCCATGCTTGTAATACATTTTCCCAATCAAAACCAACCTTTGCCGCCTTTTTTTGTAATTCATAAGCACGTATTAAGTTAGGTAAATGTGTACCTACACCATCAAGAATAGAAACTTTTTGTTCCCCTTTTTCTTCCACTTTAATCTCTTGCCAATTTTTCAAAACTTCGTCAGCCGTTTCGGCGGTCACATCACCAAATACATGCGGATGCCTTCTAACCATTTTCGCTGATATTCCCTCAATTACTTCATCAATAGAGAAATATCCTTCATCCTCTCCGATTTGTGCATGTAGCATTACTTGAAGTAGTACGTCTCCTAGCTCTTCAATCATGTGGTCAATATCTTCTTCCTCTATTGCTTCAATTAACTCATATGACTCTTCAATCAGATACTTTTTTAAAGATTGATGTGTTTGCTTTTTATCCCAAGGACAGCCATTTGGCCCACGAAGTTCAGCAATTATATTTCGAAGCTTAGAAAACTCTTTATAAGATAACTCTTCATTTTGAACAGGTGGTACATATACGGAGGTTAAGTTATTTAATGTCACTTCTCGGTCAAGCTCATGCAAGGGAACCTTTTTGACCAGTTCTTTGGAAGTACCTGCTGCTGTTACAATCGTCACATCATGGTCATAAGGGTATTTTTCCATTAATGTTAGTTTTACTTCTGAGGCAATAAAAGTGTCATATACCTGCCCGATAATCAGATGCTGACTCATATAAATATCGTCACGCTTCAGATTTGTCCCATCTAAAAGTTGGAATCCTTCTATTGGATCGATTTTTACTGCCTGAAACAAGGGATCTAAAAAACTTTGACCTCCAATAACCTCAATCTCTACCTGTAGCTCATTTGCTCTTTCTAACAGAATTTGAACCGTACGTTCGGCAACCAATGGATGTCCAGGAACAGCATACACTAGTGACCCCATATTTGCTTTTGAGATAAGATCATCGCATATAGACTCATATACCTCATTAAATGTTTCTTTTGCTTCGTATATATGATCATATGAAGTAAACTGAAAATCTTCTTTTCTCACTAACTCATCCACTACAGGATGTTCTTTCGTTCGAAGATGCACTCTCTCACTTTGTTTTAAAATTTTATATATACCAAGTGGCAGCTGATCCATACCACCTGCACCAAGACCAACGATTTGGATTTTATTCAAATTCATCAACTCCTATTTTTTTTCGGGAGTAATTGTATTAGTTTGCTTCCAAAAGGCAATAAACTCAATTCACTCTCTTTAAATGTATATAATCTTAATATAACAATTAAGTAGCTTAGTCCCCCTAATATGACACCAACCATTGCTTCTAAACCAGACTCTAATCGATTCGGTTCATTCAGGAAATGATCAATAAGCCACTGGTACCCTTTTAATACCAAAAACATGATGAAAGCAGCCACCGCAACCTTTATTAACTCTTTCCCTTTTATAATCTCTCCCTTTACCCTTGTTAGTAGAACCATAAACAAAAGGATGCAAATAATAACAAGTGATAAAACGGAAGCAAAGACCGCACCATATGCTCCAAATAGGGGCACGAAATACATATTAAATAAGTATTTTAATAAACATCCAAGAACAATGGTGATCGCAGGAAAGACGATTTGCCCCGTTCCTTGAAGTACCGCACATAAGGTGATAATAAGGGAACTTAAAAGAATGATGGTGCTTTGCATAGCAAGAATGGATGACCCTTCGCTATTTCGAAATAAAAATATATTGGTCGGCTCAATAATGGAAAGAAGCCCAATACTTGCTCCGCATCCAATCATTATGCTAATAAGCAAAGACAAGCGAATTCGATCATGTAACACCCTCATATTCTTTTTCACTTTTTCACTAGAGATAATTGGTACAAGCGCTAACGACATCGATGTAGCTACTACCGTTCCGAGTTGAATAAGAGGAACTCCTCGATCATATATTCCCTTTATTTCTTTTGCAGCATGTTCATTTGTCACAATTTTTAATAATAATGAATACAGGTTTAGAGAATCTGCCAGTTGAATAAATAAGAGAAGCATACTACTTACACTAATAGCAAATCCTTGAATACAAACTAATTTTATAATTCCCTTTGCTTCAGACCATGATGGAATGGATGCCTTTTGAAAAAACACCGGGAAATCCTTTTGCCTCTTTTTAAAATAGAAAAGCAAGACGGATACTGCTACTAGCCCTCCGATAACGGAACCAAACATCGCTCCTGCTCCCACTGTATATAGATCTTCGTTCCTCAAAAAGAAGGCAACCATTAAAATGGTGCTGACTCGTATAAATTGTTCACTTACTTGTGATATTGCCGTCGGCTTCATATCACCACTTCCCTGGAAAACCCCTCTCAAAATAGATAGAACCGGGAATAAAAGAAAGATAAAAGAAATGGCCTTTAAAAGAAGGGCAATATGTGGGTCCTGCATAAAAGAGGCTATATAAGGAGCACCGTAAAATAAAGCTATAAATAAGATGACTCCAATCAAAGATAAAAGAAAAGAGGAGGTTACAATTAGCTTCTTTGCTCCTTGAACGTCTTTTACGCTCATTTTTTCAATATAAAGTTTAGATATAATAACAGGAAAGCCGTATGTACATAACACCAAGGCCATTCCGTAGAAGGGATAGGCTTGTTGATAGATATAAAATCCAACGTCCCCAACTAGGTTTTGGAAGGGAATTCGATAAAACGCACTTAGCACTTTAACAATAAGTGCAGAAACAGTAAGAAGTAAGGTTCCCTTTAGTATGGTATGTGACTCTATATGGGGTTTAATCACCCTCACCCCCAATTTATGTAATTCGGAGTTATTATAGCACATCAGAGACTTGCATACATGATAAGACGGAAAAAGAGGCAGCTGATTGCTACCTCTTTTTCACCCTGAATTTTATGATTCCATCTGTCTTGCCAGGAATCCAGCAGCTGTTTCTACAGCTTTACGCTCTACTTCACCGATAGTGGATTCTTTCGAGAAGATGATGACAGCACCGATAGGATCACCGTTTGCAATAATTGGTCCCACGGTGTATGAAGAAATGGTTTCTTCAATTCCATCGATTAATGCGACTTCACCCTGTTGTGTAATAATGACCGACGTTCTGTCTTCCATTGTTTTTTCAACAAGATCACTAATATTCTTATTTAAATAGTCCTTCTTTGAGCTACCTGCAACAGCTATGTAAGCATCTCTGTCACAAATTAAGATGGGATTTCCTAGGCTATCGTATAGAGCCTCTGCATATTCCTTTGCAAAGTCACTTAACTCGCTGATTGGAGAATACTTCTTTAAGATCACCTCTCCATCGCGGTCTACGAAAATTTCTAACGGGTCTCCCTCACGAATTCGAAGAGTTCTACGGATTTCTTTAGGAATGACGACACGACCCAAATCATCGATTCGACGAACAATACCAGTTGCTTTCATCCAACGTTGCCTCACTTTCATCTGATGATTTAAACGATTGGCATCCATCTCCCTACGTTGTGAAATGATTGCCATTGTTTGAACTTAGTATCTTTCATATGGAAAGTTCTATACACTTACATAGTTTTTTCTCTAAAATGTTAAAATTAACAACAATGGATAAATAAACCAATTTATCTTTACTTACCCCTTACCTTTGCAATTAAACATTTTACTATGCTATTTATCTCTTATGAGACAATACTTCCTAGATCCTTCCTTGCATTATGAAGACCTTTCATCATCTTGAATGCAGCGTCTAGCCACTGATCTAGCCCAACTCCCTTAATATGAAGAACCATCTTTAATTTACTACCGTCCATTCCAAGTCCAACCATCCGGCCAAATTGACTGCTTACCTCAAATATTTTTTGCCCATCTATATGAGAGCTATCCTCTTCAGAGACAATGATATTAATTTCATTTTTGCTTTGCTTAATTGTCTCTACACCAGCCATTCTCGCATAGACCTTTAACTCGGATAATTGGAATAAGTAGGCCACTTCATCAGGGAATTCACCGAATCGATCAATCATCTCCTCCTGAAGCTCTTGTACATCTTCTAGCGTTAATAGTCCACGGAACCGCTTATACATTTCAATTTTTTGATTTCCATCACGAATGTATGTGTCTGGTATATATGCATCTACCTCCACATCAATCTCAACAGGCTTTATAACAACCTCTTTATCGATACCAACTTTTCTTTCCTCTATTGCTTCCTTAAGCATTTGAGAATATAGGTCAAATCCGACAGAATCAATAAATCCATGCTGCTCTGCACCTAATAGATTTCCAGCTCCACGAATAGATAAGTCACGCATGGCTATTTTGAAACCAGATCCAAGCTCAGTAAATTCTTTAATAGCTTGAAGTCTTTTTTCTGCAACTTCTGTTAATACCTTATCCTTTCTATAGGTAAAGTACGCGTATGCCACCCGGTTAGATCGTCCTACACGTCCTCTTAGCTGATACAACTGAGAAAGACCCATACGGTCAGCATCAAATACAATCAAGGTATTTACATTAGGAATATCTACACCCGTTTCAATAATGGTCGTACTAACAAGTACATCCGATTCTCCTTCTAAAAACCCAAGCATAGCAGACTCAAGCTCATTCTCCGTCATTTTACCATGTGCGTACGTCACACGAGCATCTGGAACAAGCGCACTGATTTCTTCTGCTTTTCTTTCAATATCCTCCACACGATTGTAAAGGAAATAAACTTGCCCACCACGTGCTAATTCCCTTTCAATCGCTTCTTTTACGAGTCCACCGTTATACTCCATCACATAGGTCTGAACCGGGAAACGGTTCTCGGGGGGAGTCTCAATTACCGATAGATCCCTTACTCCTAGCATCGACATATGAAGAGTTCTCGGTATCGGAGTAGCCGTTAACGTGAGTACATCTACATTTGTTTTTAACTGCTTAATCTTTTCCTTATGTGTAACTCCAAAACGCTGTTCTTCATCAATAATCAACAGCCCTAAATCGCGATACGTAATGTCTTTAGAAAGAATTCGATGAGTTCCTACCACCACATCTACCGTACCTGTCTTTAGGCCATTAATGGTCTCATTCTGCTGCTTTCTGCTTCTAAAACGACTTAATAGGCCGATATTAATTGGATAATCTTGAAAACGTTCCCTCATAGTCTCATAGTGCTGCTGAGCTAAGATCGTTGTTGGGACGAGCAAAGCCACCTGCTTACCATCTGCAATTGCTTTAAATGCAGCACGAATGGCAACCTCAGTTTTTCCGTAACCCACATCCCCACACAGCAGTCGATCCATCGGACGCTCTCTTTCCATATCCTTTTTAATTTCCTGGATAGAACGCAGTTGATCCTCTGTCTCTTGATATGGAAATGCTGATTCAAACTCTCTCTGCATATCTCCATCTGGACTGTAGGCATAACCGACAGAAGCTTCCCTTTCTGCATAAAGCTTAATAAGATCATCAGCAATATCTTGAACAGATGACTGAACCTTCGTTTTCACACGTTTCCAGTCATTCCCACCAAGTTTATATATTTTCGGCTCCTTGCCTTCAGATCCCACATATTTTTGAACCAAATCAATTTGCTCTACAGGAACATATAACTTATCGGTTCCTTGATAGCGAATGTGTAAATAATCCTTATGCACTCCGTTTATGACGAGCGTTTCTATCCCAAGATACTTCCCTATCCCATGATTCACGTGAACAACATAGTCGCCCACTTTTAATTCTGAGTAACTCTTTATCCTCTCAGCATTTGATAACTTTTGTCTTCTTGTTGTTTTCTTCGAACGTTTATTAAAAAGTTCTTCCTCTGTTATAACAACAATTTTCTGTATAGGTAACTCGAAGCCTGTTTGTAACCCACCTTGCATGATTTGGACTTTTCCTTTTAAAATATCCTGCTTTTGGTCCGCAACAACTGCTTCGATTTCATAGTCTTCTAATACTCTTTCTAGTTTCTTACTTTTCTCATTATCTTCTCCTAAAAAAATGACGGAGTACTTCCCTTTTTTCCAACGCTCAATTTCCCCTTTTAACACATTCATCTGTCCATGGAAATTTTGCATTTGCTTACAAGTGACATTAATAATATTTTGTGGGTTCGTATTGGGCACATGTCTTAGGAAAAGTGACATATATACAATTGATTTTTTAGATTTTTGTAGCATTCCATTCAGTTGGTGAGACACAGGAATATCATGAACAATCTTTCCTTCACCTAGAAGGCTTGTATACCATTCAGCTTCCTCTTTATCCAAAGAATCGCTCATTTCCTGAACTCTACTAATTTCATCTACAAAAATAAGACCATTTTTCGGCAAATAGTCTAATAGACTGTTAGACTTTTCATAGGCGAATGATAAATACTTAAATAACTGCTCTGGCCTCTGACCATTCTTAAGCTGTTCGATTTCATAGCCTATATTTTGAGACAGTACGGTTTTTACTTTCTCATCCTTCAACTTTTTCAAACTCTTTGCTAGATGCTCCTCAAGCCGCTCGGCGATTATTGGAAAATGGGAATCATCTAGTGGCGCTTCCGTTGCTGGTCCAATAAAAACGGTAGACAGTTTATCCTTTGAGCGCTGATCTTCCAATGAGAACGTGCGAATAGAATCTACTTCTGTATCAAAAAACTCTATCCGAATCGGGTCCGCTTCCGTAAGCGGATATATATCTAAAATCCCCCCACGTACACTAAACTCACCAGGTGCTGCAACCATTTCAGACCTTGCATACCCCATTTTCACAAGCTGAAGACTTAGCTCACCTAACTCAATATCTTGCCCTAGGGAAATCGTATATTGTTTGGATTTCCAAAGCTCGAGTGGCGGAAGATATTTTCTAACTCCAGCAATAGGAGCAATAACAATTCCACCTGCATTGCTGCTTAAATAATTTAAAGCCTCTATTCTCTGTGCCTTTAATTCTGGACTAGCAATACTCATCTCAGCTGCGATGAGTTCATTAGCTGGATAGAGGAAGACCTCATCTACCTCAACCAATTGGATTAAATCATCATAGAGCTTTTGAGCTTGTAACAGATTATGAGTAACGATAAGCATTGGCTTTCTCATACGCTCATACATTGAAGCCAAAAATACTGTCCTTGCAGAACCAGATAGCCCCGCAATCAGCTGTTCAGTAATGCCTTCTTCAATTCCAGAAAGGACGGATTTTGTATCATCTAATTCACTGAAAAGTTGCTTAATTGCTAACATATATGCCCTCCTCCCAATACCTACACATGTATGTAATATAAAAACAGAAAAATGCTTTGGATGTTTCTCCAAAGCGTTTTACTGAATTAGATAGTCTTGTTCATGAAAGCCAGGATTTCTTTCTAGCAACTCCTGACAATCCTCACAAATCGATTTAATATGCATATTTCCCTCTGGATCATAACTTACCATATCAAGTCGCTCTTCACCATTCAGCTTGTGAAGCCCTAATCTTTCAGACTCTAAAGTCGTTTGTTCAATGGTGCCCATTGTATGTCCGCAGTGTCGGCAATGGTAATGAATGGCCATGCCTGTCCCTCCTAGTAAACAATTCATTAAGCTTAGTATTGACCTTTTAGGACAGACTTTATTCATTCATTACTTATATACGATATGTAATCCACGTAGCAATGATAACCGAAGATTTATTTTTTTCTATGATTATTGATTATACTGGTTCATTACCTGCAAGAAAGGGTCCTTTAGCCAATCTATGCATGCTTCCCCGCATTTTTTCACGATGAGGTTAATGGTTTCCTGCTCTTCCTTTGTAAATCTACTAAGAACATAGTCACTAATACTCATCCCATTTGTTGGTCTTCCAACTCCCACACGTATACGTTTAAACTCTTGTGTTCCTAGATGAGCGATGGAGGACTTTATACCATTATGACCACCAGCACTGCCTTTCTCTCTTAAACGTAGCTTCCCTACTGGTAAGTCAAGATCATCATATATCACAACGATATCTTCCATAGAAATATTAAAGTAATCCATTAACGGACGGATAGACTCTCCAGATAAATTCATGTAAGTTAATGGCTTTAATAGAAAAACTTTTTCCCCATTTACATAACCAACACCATATATTCCTTTAAATTTTGACTGATCAAGCTTAATATTCCATTCATTGGATAAATGATCAATCACTTCAAACCCTATATTATGCCTTGTTTGATCAAACTGTTTTCCAGGGTTGCCTAAACCGATAAATAGTTTCATGTTTCACCTCTTACAACATCAAAAGGGGCTGGCCAAACAAATATGGTCAGTCCCTGTAGTGATTGCTTTGTTATCTTTAATTATTCGACAGCCTCTGTCTCTCTTCCTTCTAGGTTTTCAGGAATTCCTGGTTCTTGTTCTTCACCAGTACTAATTTCCTCTTCTTGTCTAGGAGGGAGAATTGAGACGATCGTCTCTTCACATTCGTTGTTAATATGGTAAGATGTACGTCCTTGAATATCCGCAATAGACATGGTCTCGCCAACTTGTAGATTGCTAACATCTACCTCAATAACCTGCGGAATATCTGCTGGTGTGGCTGTGATACTTACTTCATGTAAAGGCTGTTGGAGTACTCCACCATCTTTCACACCTGCAGCCTCACCTACAAGTGTAACACGAACATTTACTTGTATTTCTTTTGCCATATCCACAGCTAGAAAATCAGCGTGTAGTATTTCCTTCTTTATTGGATCCATTTGATAATCCGATAAAATGACATCGTATGTTTCTCCATCAAGATCAAGAGAGATCACACCATTTCTTCCCACTTCTCGAATCGTTTTCACGAAATCGACAGCATTGATATATAGTGCTTTGCTATCTACATTAGTGCCATAAACCACTGCTGGCACTTGGCCTTCGTGACGCATAATTGACAAAGTGGATTGACGGAAATCCTCACGTTCCTGTGCATGTAATTGGGTAGTCAAAATCGTTTTCTCCTTCCAATATTAAGGTCTCTTTATAAAAAATGCCCTTAAACAGGAGAGTCTAAACGTAGAATTTTTTAATTTAGCCTAAACAGATGAGGCTTGCACCAGTAGCAAGCCTCAGAATTTTATTAATCAAACAAAATACTTACAGATTGTTCTTCGTGTACACGAATAATAGCCTCTCCTAAAAGCTCAGCAACGGAAAGTTCCTTGATCTTCTTAGACGCTTTTTTCTCTTCAGATAACGCAATCGAGTTTGTTACAACAAGCTCTTTAATTTTTGAGTTTTCAATTCTTTCAATCGCAGGTCCAGATAGCACAGCATGTGTACAGCATGCGTACACTTCAGCAGCACCATTTTCAACAAGTGCATTGGCAGCAAGAGTAATCGTACCAGCTGTATCAATAATATCGTCGATTAATATAGCCGTCTTTCCTTCAATATTACCAACAATATTCATTACCTCAGCAACATTTGGTCTAGGTCGACGCTTATCTATGATCGCAATTGGTGCCTTAAGTCTTTCTGCCATTTTACGAGCTCTCGTTACCCCACCATGATCAGGTGACACAACTACGATATCCCCACTTAAATCCTTCTTGCTAAAGTATTGAGATAGAATTGGAACACCCATAAGGTGATCAATCGGAATATCAAAGAAACCTTGGATTTGTGGTGCATGTAGGTCCAATGTAATTACGCGAGTAGCTCCTGCAGTTTCAAGTAAATTAGCTGCTAGTTTAGCTGTAATTGGTTCACGAGCTCTAGCTTTTCGGTCTTGACGTGCATACCCATAATAAGGCATTACGATACCAATTGATTTGGCAGATGCTCTTTTAAGTGCATCAATCATAATCAATAACTCCATCAAATGCTCATTAACCGGTGAGCTAGTGGATTGGATAATAAACACATCACAACCACGGATACTTTCCTCGATATTAATTTGAATTTCTCCATCGCTAAAACGAGTAACCGAACATTTCCCTAACTCCACACCAATAACCTTTGCAATTTCTGCTGCTAAAGCAGGATTCGAATTAAGAGTAAACACCTTTAAATTTGGATCTAAATACTGATTTGACATGATGGACCTCCGATTGCTTATTTCTTTTTGCTATTTAATTTTGAAACATAATCTTCTTTGTTTACTTGCTTTGCTCTAGCTATAGCAAGTGCTTCTCCTGGAACATCGTGAGTGATGGTTGACCCAGCTGCTACATACGCTCCTTCTCCTACTCTAACTGGAGCTACAAGGTTTGAATTACAACCTATAAATACATTGTCTTCGATTTTTGTTAAGTACTTATTTTTCCCATCATAGTTCACCGTAATCGATCCACAACCAATGTTTACATTGCTACCAACTTCAGCATCTCCAATATAGCTTAAATGGGAAGCCTTACTTCCTTTGCCAAATACAGCTTTCTTTATTTCAACAAAGTTTCCAATTTTCACATCATCATGAATATTCGATTGAGGTCTTATGTGCGCAAACGGACCAATGGCAACCTCACTACCAATTTCACTATCGTAAGCTGCTGACTGACGGATAGACGTTCCATTGCCTATTTTACAATTGTGGATTTCAGTTTGTGGACCAATAATACAATCCTCTCCAATAACAGTTCCACCAGCTAATATCGTTCCTGGGTAAAGAATGGTGTCTTGACCAATTTCTACATCCGGACCAATATATGTACTTGAAGGATCAATGATTGTAACACCGTTACGCATATGCCACTCATTCGTACGTTCTTTAAAGATTCGTTCCGCTTCAGCTAATGCTACTCGGTCATTAACACCCAATGTTTCTTCAAAATCTTCTGTTTGATATGCGGTTACTATTTCGCCAGCATTTTTTAGAATTTCAATAACATCTGGTAAATAGTACTCTCCTTGGACATTATCATTTGAAACCTTTGATAGTGCGTCAAAGAGGGCTTTATTATCAAAGCAATACGTTCCCGTATTAATCTCTTTTACTAAGCGTTCTTCATTCGTTGCATCTTTATGCTCAACAATTTTTTCAACCGATCCATCTTCATTTCTAATAATACGTCCATAGCCTGTCGGATCATTTGTCCATGCTGTTAAAATCGTTGCTTTAGCAGAAGTCTCTTCATGATGCTTAAACAATGCTTCCATCGTCGTTGCCTTAATTAATGGCGTGTCGCCACATACGACAATGGTAATACCTTCTTTATCCTTTAGTATATCCGTTGCTTGCATAACAGCATGTGCTGTTCCAAGCTGTTGTTCTTGAAGCACGTAGCTGCTCTCTTCACCCAGCTGTGCTTTTACAAGTTCCGCTCCGTGTCCAATAACCGTTACAATACTGTTTATATTAAGCTTTTTCACATGATCGATTACATGCTGCACCATAGGCTTACCACCAACAGG
The DNA here is from genome assembly GCF_052983275.1 of Robertmurraya sp. GLU-23. Lineage (NCBI taxonomy): Bacteria > Bacillati > Bacillota > Bacilli > Caryophanales > Bacillaceae > Robertmurraya > Robertmurraya sp. GLU-23. Next base: position 19,700 of record NZ_JBRKCV010000024.1, on the reverse strand, counting down.
ATGGAGAACTTTGTACAGTTTTGACTTCATTCTAGTTCCTTGACCTGCGGCTAATACTACCGCATACCGATTCGACATTTACAGGCCTCCAATATACCTTTTTATCCATTAAGAATATATCTTAAATACTCGTATTTTTCAAGAACAGATAAAAAACTGCATGATTTTAACATAAAAGAAGGTTTAACCATTTATTTTTATGGGTAGTAGTAGGTTGGAGAGAAAAAATGGATACAGATACATAAAAAAGAGCCTTACCCTTAGGAAGTAGGCCCTTGTTGTTTATTTTTTTTAGGAAGCACCGGCTTCTTCAAATTCAACTTCTAATTCACCTAAGCGGTGGTACTCAGCTAAAACTGCTTCTTGAATCTTCCCACGTGTACCTGAATTGATCGGATGAGCGATATCGCGGAACTCTCCATCTGGTGTGCGTTTACTAGGCATAGCAACGAATAATCCGTTATTTCCGTCTATCACGCGGATATCGTGAACAACAAACTCATTATCAAGCGTAATGGATGCGATTGCTCTCATACGTCCGTCTGTATTAACGCGGCGTAATCTTACGTCTGTTACTTCCATCCTGTTCACCACCTTTGCACAATTAGATATAATCTACGTTTAAATATTCAACAAATTTTTCATATCTCCTTCTTCTAATTCGATTTTTTTTGAAAAATTAGTCAAAATTATGGACGAATTTGTAGTTTCTTAGAAAATATCTCATAAAAAAAACACTCGTCTTATTTGACGAGTGCAATTACTTCGATTTCTACTAATACATCCTTCGGCAATCTTGCTACTTCCACACAAGAACGAGCTGGTTTATGTACCGAAAAATATTCCCCATACACTTCATTTACTGCTGCAAAATCATCCATGTTTTTAATAAATACAGTTGCCTTTACTACTGTTTCTAAAGAAGCTCCTGCCTCTTTCAGGACGGCCTTTAAGTTTTTAAATACTTGATGCGTTTGTTCTTTTACATCTCCTTGTAGTAAATCACCCTCGGCTGTTAAAGGAATCTGACCAGAGCTAAAAAACATATTGTTTACCACGATGCCTTGAGAATACGGCCCGATAGCTGCAGGTGCTTGATTTGTTTGAACTACTTTCATACTAATTCCTCCTGTTTATGTAAAAAATAATTTCCTTCATTCACTTGGATTTGCTTTTCTTTTACATCTACATCCGAAAGCTTTACTAAGGATAAATAATCATCCACTAGTCTCTCTTCGATTTTTTCTGCTTCCACCAGTACGGCAATTCCAGCTAAATTAGCATTAAACTCATTCAACATACTAATCATTCCGTTAACCGTTCCGCCTGCTTTCATAAAATCATCAACAATTAAAACGTTAGCTCCTTGATCCATGCTACGTTTTGACAGAACCATCGTTTGAATTCTTCCTGTTGAGCCAGACACGTAGTTAATACTTACGGTTGAACCTTCCGTTACTTTATTATCTCTGCGCACGATAACAACCGGCACATTTAAATGACTTGCTACTGCATAAGCCAAAGGAATCCCCTTCGTTGCAACTGTCATAACAAGATCAATTTTTTCTTCTGTAAAAGCAGAAGCAAGCAAGCGACCAGCCTTTTGAACAATAGCTGGATCTCCTAATATATCTGTCATATAAAGATATCCACCTGGTAATAACCGATCAGGATCGGCTATTAGGCCGCATAATTCGTTAATAATTGGCCTTGCTTCCTCATCTGATACTTTTACGGTAAACTTTACACCACCTGATGCTCCAGGAACCGTTTTCAGCGTTCCAATTCCTCTCTTCTCAAAAGTCTCTTTTATGATTGCTAAATCTTCACTTATGGATGATTTAGCGGAACCATACCTTTCTGAAAAGAAAGAAAGTGAAACTAATTGCTGGGGGTGCTCAAGCAAATAATTCGTCATATCTACTAACCTTTCGCTTCGACGAAACTTCATAATAGACCTCCCATATCCGAATGTTTTAACGATAATATACCATTAATGTACGGATTTAATCAAGGGTATGGCGTTCTCCTAGCATACGTACAGCAAAAACCTGGTCACAAAATCCTCTCAACCCATTGTACAATCGGTGCATTCTTGAATCATGGTGAACAAGGGCAAAAACAGTTGGACCACTTCCACTCATCAAGACCGCATCTGCACCAAATCGTTGCATTTGATCCTTGATTTGAGCAACCTCTGGATAGAGCTTCAGAGTGACATCCTCTAACACATTTCCAACATTGCCACAAACACCTTCGAAGCTTCCTTCCTTAATCGCCTCGACCATTGCAGGAAGGTTTGGATGACTTATTCCACTTAATTCAAGCCTTCTGTACACATCTGCTGTTGAAACACCAATAAAGGGCTTTGCTAAAACTACCCAACAAGTAGGAGGTGGAGGAAGTTGTGTAATCTTTTCTCCACGTCCTTTTGCTAACGCTGTTCCACCGTAAACACAAAAAGACACATCCGACCCAATCTCAGAACCTAACTCTGCAAGCTCGTCCAATGTTAAGTTCAGTTTCCAAAGCTTGTTTAATCCTCTTAAAGTTGCCGCTGCATCACTGCTTCCACCAGCTAAACCTGCCGCAACAGGGATATTTTTCTCAATAGAAATATGAACCCCAGCTTTCACTTGAAATCTTTCTTTCAATAGCTTTGCTGCTTGAAAGGCTAGATTTCTTTGATCGTCCGGAACAAACCGATTTTGAGAATTAATTCGAATGGTATCCTCTTCTAAAAAGGTTAATTCGACTCGATCAGCAAGGTCTATCGTTGTCATGATCATTTCTACTTCATGAAACCCATCCGATCGTTTATGTAATACGTCTAACGATAAATTGATTTTTGCAGGAGCTTTTATTAGAAGCTTCAACATCTCCACCTACTTTAAACATTCTCTCTAGTCCATTTTTGTCCTATTTTACCACAAAACGATAAAAGTAAGACCTCTCCACACAAAAAAGCCGGAGAATCAGTTTTCTCCGGCTTCTGTCGCAATGAATTCGAATTGTTAGTTAACTCTCGCATGAAGTAAAAAGGTTGCTGCTTTTAGCGCTTTTCCGTTAACTGCCGTTGCGCTATTTCAATCGCACGCTTGACCATGTTGCCAGCATCTTTTGCTTTAATGCCGCCCCAACCCTCTTTTTGAACGACATCATAGAACCCTAGCTCCTTCGCTAGTTCCTCTTTAAACCCTTCTGACATCATCCCTCTTCTTCTGCTCACGATTAACATCCCCTTTCTTCATCACGACACTCTTATTATGTTGAAGTGGTTAGAAATTCATTAGCTTTTAGAGAAAATTTGATTAAATATATGTATAGTTTTTAAAAGAAAATATAAAATAAAAAACAAATTAAAAAGCAGCAAACCAAAGTTCACTGCTTACACGATAAGGACAACCTTAACTTAGTGCCATTTGTCCTGTTGTATCTTCATAGAAGGTAATTTGAACCGTCTCTGTTAAAACGTCTGCATAGCTGTACGATACACGTTCGAAAGCATTTTCTTCTTGATCTAACTCAATTACAAACACAGATGGATACGTTTCTGCAAGAATTCCGTATCTTTCAATCGTCTTTCTTCGACCACCATTGGCCTTGAGCAAAAGTCTTTTTCCTAAATTTGAATCAAGAGCTTTTTTAATATCAACCAAAGTTTTTGCCATTCGGTCCACCTCACTATGTAAAGTATAACACATTTACACTGTATAGTCAAACAAAATAATAAATTATAACAGTGTTTAAAAATAAAAGTCAATATTTTTTGTTCAGCATTTTCTTCTAATTTTCAACATTTTTAGGATTACCTATTTATTTTGAAATATGTACCGAATTTTGAAACAAAAAAACACCGTTCAATTTTGGTACCTTAGATGCGCAACATAATCAATTAAAACATAAGCGGAGTTTTTCCGTTAGACTCCAGAATAGGGTTTAGTTCGGGGGATATAAGCGGAGTTTTTCCGATTAAGCAAAGCAAAATTATTCATTTTCAAGTTTTTCGAGTCAATAGTCGGAATCCTTCCGTCTATTTTAGCTATATTCAGTGCATTTTCCTAATTAAGAGAAATTTCTCCGCTTATTTATCAAACTCTGAGTTACGGACGCATTGTCAAAAAGGATTAGAGATAGTTCCATCTCTAATCCTTTTTGACTGTGGAGTTTATGAGATTTGCCGTTTTGCACTTCACAAGTAAACCTATTATAATTTCAAACCGAATCTCATTCATGATTGCCTTTGTTATAAGGCATACCCGTTCGTAGTACGCCTTTTGTTTCGATTCCTCCGAGTCCTTTTTCTCCCGTTAACGTATTTCTTAATACATCCCATACGTTAATTCTCTCCATAAACGGAGTAAAGGAAATTTTAGCTACAATATAGACAGGGTCAAGGGCGTGTATGTTAACTCTTGAAGGGGAACTTGCAAAGTTAGCACCTGCTTGAATCAATGATTCAAAATGGGACTGACAGGCTCCTGCAAATATGACCAACTGGTCGAGATGAGGGAACTTCTTTCTGGCCTCTCTTACTGTTTGAACAAAGTGCTTTGAATGCCGATATGCATTGATATCCGTAGGTTTCCCCTTGGACTTTGAATAGGCATCATGCCCTGTTATAACGAGGATATCTGGACGATAGTAATCGATCAATGCCCCTATTTTATTAGGCATTTCTTTTTCGTTTACATGTATGCCTGTTACTGGTACTCCTATTTTTTCATATAAAGTTAAGCACTTTTGCAAATAGGAAGGATCGCCATCAAGATGTAACACTTTGCCTGGCACTTGAAAATAATTAAACGGCTTACTATAACCTTCAGTTACCTCAAACTCCTGTTTAAACTGCAAAAGGTCTACATCCTGCCGAAAAAACTGGTAAGATTGTTCCTCTAGTGTTTGATACTCCGAAGCTACTTTTGATCGGGTGTTTTGATCAATCATGACCAAATCTTCATAGGGTGCATCAGCAATTAGTCGAAAATCCTCCCCATATAATATAGCAAGCTTCTTTCCCTTTTCTTCTCGTATATCTATAACCCGAAAGATAATATCACAATTATACGAAACTCTCCCAACGACATCCAAAAGGTTGATCGTCAATGTAGTCACTCCAATTAGCCCAAAAAAAACAGAGCATTCAAATAGAATAATTCTTAATTATCCTATGCACGTAGCTTAAAAGTCGTGATATATAGAAAAGCGGAAGCGCCTTGTTTAGCCCCGACAAACATAAGACGAATCGCGCAGGAAGGCCTGCCTTCTGGAGTGATTTGGCTTATGACCTAGAGGGGCTAGGCGCTGGAGCTAGACAGAGTTCAAAATAAATAACGTAATTCCCATTAAAAAAGACCCTCAGTGGGGTCTTTTTAAGCAAAATGGTCGAGCAAAGCATCGCTAAGTTGAGCAAACTCAGCAATCGACAATGTCTCTCCTCTTCTAGAAGGCTCAATTTCAGCTTTTTCAAGCGCCTGCAATATCTTGTCCTTTTTAATCTTTCCGTCGGGTAGTTGGCTTGTTAAGTTGTTTAAAATCGTTTTCCTACGCTGAGCGAAGCTAGCTCTTGTTACTTGAAAGAAAAAGTCTTCATTTCGAACTTTAACTACAGGCTCTTGCCTAACGGTTAATCGAATAACCGCAGAATCCACATTTGGTTGAGGCATGAAGACAGTTTTCGGTACAACCATCACCGTCTCCGCTTCCGTATAATATTGGACAGCAATTGAAAGAGAGCCATATTCCTTCCCACCAGGTTTCGCAGCAATTCGGTCGGCTACTTCTTTCTGAAGCATACAAACAATCCCTCTAATTGGGAGTTTCTCCTCTAATAACTTCATAATAATCGGAGTGGTTACGTAGTATGGTAGATTGGCTACAACCATGATGTCTTCTATGCCTTCAAACTGCTCCTCAATAACTTCCTTTACATTTGCTTTTAACACATCTTCATGAATAATCGTTGTGTTCGGATAGGGAGCTAGTGTCTCTTTTAGAATCGGTAGCAATCGCTGGTCAATTTCAAACGCAACCACCTTTTCACTATTTCTTGCTAACTGCTCTGTCAATGCCCCAATCCCTGGCCCAATTTCAATGGCTCCGGACTGTTCGGTTAAATTAGCGTGATCAACAATTCTTTTTAAAATATTGGTATCAATCAAGAAGTTTTGACCTAAGCTTTTTTTGAAAGAAAAACCAAACTTCTTTAGTATTTCCTGTGTCCTTACAGGGGTAGCGATATCTTTATTCATCTGTTTCCTCCTGAAAAATAACGGCTAGTGCTTTAGAGAACTCTGTTTTACTTATTTGAAACATCAGCAGTCGCTTATAAAGTTGCTTTCCATTTGTATACCCAATCGAAAGAAGTTTACCGAGTTTCTCTCGCCTCTCCTTTGCCTTTGGCCCACCGATTAGACCTGCTGTTAGCAAATCCTCTTGAGTAATCTGTACTTCTACTTCTTCCTTCATAAGGTGAGCATGGCGAAGAGCCTTTCGAATCTCTTCTACTGAAGCGTGTTCAACACCAACACCCTTCCCTCGTTTATGTAGCGCATTCTCCTTTGGGATAAAGGCATGCTTGCAATTTGGTACATGCTCAGCGATTGTTTGTCTTATTTTTTGACCAGGATAGTCTGGATCAGTAAAAACAATAACTCCCCTTGTCTGTTGGGCCCTTCTTATCTTATTGATGGTATCCTCATTTAACGCAGAACCATTTGTTTCAATTGTATCAGCATCTACAGCCCTTTGAATGGCTGTCGTATCGTCTTTACCTTCCACAACGATAATTTCCTGTATCTTCATAAACTCCTCCCAATACACATACCATTAAATAAACAGTCTTTCTGAAAAAAAATTAAAATAATTGAAATAAAAATGAAACATTCTTGCTACTTAATTCGTCTATATAGTATAAACCAATTGTAATGAAAAGCGGACAAAAACACAAAAAAGCAGAGGGCAGCCCCCCTGCATAAATGAATTAGTTAAGAATTTTAATTTTAACCGTTTTACGACCCCAACGATAGGCATCTGCTTTCGACGCAAAAAACACATCGATTTTATTTCCCTTAATTGCTGTCCCTTTATCGGAAGCAACTGCATAGCCGTAGCCTTCTACATACACCTTTGTTCCTAGTGGAATAACACTTGGGTCGACGGCAATAACCTTCGCTCCTGGATTAGCATGAAGGTTTAATCCCGTTGCAGTAATGCCAGAGCAGCCATTACAACTTGCTGTATAAGCAGTGGATGTAACAAAAAACTCCTTGCTCACACTGTCACTACCACGTGATACGGTTTGGGTACTAACCTTTGTTCCTACCGCTACAACCTTATCTTGCTTCTCTTTAACCTGTGTTTCTTTTAGAAGTGTTCTAGAGACTTCTTTTCCATTCTCTAATACTACCTCATACTCCTTTGTCTTCAATCCTTCTTGACCCGGAGTTACTACCTTTTCTGTGCCCTTTGATAGATTACTATCATTTTTTGTAACAACTGCAAAATGAATCGGTTCTTCCACTACATCGGTGACTTTTTCAACCCTAATGATGCTAACAACAGCATCTTTCTGAATAACTGAGTCTTTTTCAGGCTCTACACGGTCTAGTTCTCCTAGAGTGATTCCTTGTTGTAGTAAAAAGTCAGCGACCGTAGTCGAAGTAGTAGTCCATGCTTCTTCTTCTGTACCACCGTTATTTAACTTGAATGGAAACGCAATGTTTACTTCAATGTCCATATCCTTCTTGATTGCAGTGTCTAAATCAGGTGTAACCTTATCGTGCTCAGTAAGTGTAATTTCTTGTTCCTTTAGGAACTCTTCTACAGTATCCGCTGTAGACCAAACTGCTTTTTTCTCGGTGTCTTTTACCATTTGGACCTGTTTAGCAGGGTTATAAACAACTTCTAAGTTGTCTTTAACCTTTGTGTTTGCCGAGGGAAACACATAGTCTTCTGAACGAAGAGCGATGTCAAGTTCGTCGAAAATATCTTCAATTGTGGCTGCGTGTGTCTTGATGATACGTTCTTGGCCATCCATTGTCATGGTAACAGTTTCCTTGGTGGATTCATAAACCGTAAATCCAGTAGCTGTTGTCAAAACTATGAAACTAGCAGAGATAATGGCCCACTTCTTTGTCCTCAAAGACCTAGAAAACAGGTTTTTCATGTTTTGGATCACGATGAAAAACGCCCCCTTTTCTCTCGGAGTGATTATATAAAGTATCTTAGCGCCTGTCAACCCTCAGGATTTTCCTCTGAACGTATTCCCTATTATGACTAATAGAGTTCAAAAAAGAAAGAGAGAGTTGTCGACATGGTTATCCTATGAGAGAAAGGAGACATGTAGAACTTTTTAGAAAAAGAAAAGATTTGGACAAGCTTTTATTTTATTCGACAGGTTTCCTTATCAATTTATGCCGAATAATATTTTTGCATTTTCTGTTGTAACCTGTGAAACTTCCTCGTAGCTAAGACCCTTTAGTTCAGCAATTTGTTCCGCAACTAACTTCACATAACTTGGTTCATTTCTTTTCCCTCTATATGGATGTGGGGCAAGATACGGGCAATCTGTTTCGATTAAAAGCTTATTTAACGGAATCTCTTGTGCCACTTCTTTCGGCTTTTTCGCATTTTTAAATGTAACCGGTCCACCTAGGGATATATAGAAGTTCATTTCCACACATTCCTTTGCGACCTCCACACTTCCACTAAAACAATGCATAATGCCCCCTACCTCAGCCGCTTTTTCTTCTTTTAAAATGGTAACAATATCCGCTGTTGCCTCTCGGTTGTGAATGACAATAGGCAGTTTCAGCTTTTTAGCTAACTGTATTTGTTTTCTAAATACATCTTGTTGTACGTCTTTTGGTGACTTATCCCAGTAATAATCAAGTCCCATTTCCCCAATAGCTACAACTTTAGGATGTTTTGCAAGCTCTTCAATCCACACCAAGTCTTCATCACGCATATCAATCGCATCAACAGGATGCCATCCAATACTTGCATAGATAAAATCATATTCTTCAATTAATTCCATTGCTTTTAAAATGGTTGGTCGATCGAATCCTACAACCACCATATTTTGGACACCTTCCAGCCTTGCTCGGTCAATTACCTCATTTAAATCTTCTGAAAATTGTTCTGCGTTTAAATGTACATGCGTATCAAATAACATTTATTTCCTCCAATATTATTTTTCTGTTACATATATATTATTTGTTTCTCAACTATTAAATCTATTAATCCCACTCACTGATTCCTTATTTTAACAGAAAGATAAGAAAAACATAGGAATGAGCCATGTGTATTGTTACACGTGAAACATTTCTATGTTTTATCTTAGTATGCCTTTATTCCTTATTTTACTTTCGCTCCTAGCGGAAGAGAGTCACTCACTGTGGCTAATGACATAATTCCATCCTTTTGACCTGCAAGAATCATTCCCTGGGACAATTCACCACGTAATTTTACCGGCTTTAAATTCGTAACACAGATGACTCTTTGTCCAACTAAATCTTCTGGTTTATAAAATTGAGCAATTCCCGAAACTACCTGCCTACGTTCAAAACCAAGATCTAACTGTAGCTTTAACAGCTTATCCGCTTTTTTAATCGGCTCTGCTTCTACTACTTGTGCTACTCGTAAGTCAACCTTCATAAAGTCATCAATCGTGATTTCCTCAACCTCTGGAATTTCTTCTGCTTTGGGTTCTTCTACAGCAGGCTTCACAGAAGATTGCATTTTTTCTTTAATAAAGGATACCTCTTCTTGGATATCAAGTCGCGGAAAAATAGGTTCACCTTTCTCCACCTTTGTACCTTCTGGAATCATCCCGAATTTTTCGAGACTTTCCCAGGACTGAAGACTACTTTCTATAATAGAAAGCTGTTTAAATATTGCTTTTGGTGTCTTTGTTAGGAATGGCTGAAGCAATATAGCCACTCGTCTAAGTGTTTCAGCTAAATGAACCATAACACTTGCTAACTCATCTTTTTTCTCCTCGTCTTTTGCTAAAGCCCAAGGTGATGTTTCATCAATAAATTTATTAGTTCGGCTAACTAACTGCCAAAGTGCTGTAAGAGCAACTGAAAACTCCATCTTTTCCATTGCTTCTTCATACTTTTTCACCGTTTCCTCATTTACTTGAAGTAGCTGTCCTTCGAATTCTCCCTTTGAACCTTGGTACATTGGAATCGTTCCATCAAAATACTTATTGATCATAGCAACTGTACGATTCAATAGGTTTCCTAAATCATTCGCTAAATCAAAGTTAATTCTTTCAACAAACCCTTCAGGTGTAAACACCCCATCTGCTCCAAATGGAACTTCTCTTAGTAAATAGTAACGAAGGGAATCAAGTCCATAACGGTCAATTAATGTAACTGGATCTACCACATTGCCTTTAGACTTAGACATTTTCCCATCTTTCATAAGAAGCCAACCGTGAGCGAACACCTTTTTAGGAAGTGGAAGATCTAACGCCATGAGCATAATTGGCCAATAGATGGTATGGAATCGAACAATCTCCTTCCCAACTAAATGTACGTCCGCTGGCCAATAGGTTTCATATTTAGAAGCATTCTCGGTGCCGTAGCCTAAAGCAGTAATATAATTGGACAAAGCGTCAATCCATACATAAATAACATGCTTAGGATTACCTGGTACCTTAACACCCCAGTCAAACGTCGTTCTCGATACGGCAAGATCCTCTAATCCTGGTTTAATAAAGTTATTAATCATCTCATTCTTACGAGACTCAGGTTGAATGAAACCAGGGTTTTCTTCATAATATTGCAACAGGCGATCCGCATACTTACTTACTTTAAAGAAGTAAGATTCTTCTTTCACCTTTTCTACAGATCTACCACAGTCTGGACAGTTCCCTTCATTAAGTTGTCTTTCAGTAAAGAAAGATTCACATGGAGTACAGTACATACCTTCATATTGATCAAGATAAATATCCCCTTGTTCAAGAAGTTGAGAAAATATCTTCTCAACCACCATTTTATGTCTGTCTTGTGTCGTTCGAATAAAATCATCATACGAAATATCAAGCTTCTTCCAAAGTTCCTGAATTCCAGCGACAATATCATCAACGTATGCTTGAGGAGTAATTCCTTGTTCCTCTGCCTTGCGTTGAATTTTCTGACCATGTTCGTCTGTACCCGTTAAATACATTACATCAAACCCACGTAACCTCTTATAACGAGCCATCGCATCTCCAGCTACCGTTGTATATGCATGTCCAATATGTAAGTTTCCACTAGGATAATAAATTGGTGTTGTTAAATAAAATGTCTTTCTCTTCTCACCCAAATCACTCACTCCTCATCCGATTATCATTCTGAATCGAGTCACTTCTTATACTCGTCAGCATAACCTCTTATCTCATCAAAATATACCTAATTATGAAGAAATGTGCAATATAATCAACTATTTAGCCTTTTCCACTTACCCCTACCGTTTATACCTACTTTCATATAACAACGTTTGTTGGTTCTTGTCGAATGATGTATTAAATTACAAGCATTTGTCGACATACGTTTTTTCATTATTTCTTATAAAAAACTTAAAAAACATTCTAACATACCTTAAGAACGTTGATGTACCAATGTTCTTTCACTTCTAATATTTTCTAATTTAATCAGATATAAAGTTATTGACGTTTTTGGGAATGGCTGGTATTATAAAAACATAAAAGAAATTTGTCGAATAATGACGAATAAGAGATAGAAAAAATAAATAAAATGGAGATTTGAGAGGAGCTAAAAAATATGAAATCTACTGGTATTGTTCGTAAAGTTGATGAGCTTGGTCGTGTAGTTATTCCTATTGAATTAAGACGTACACTTGGTATTGCAGAAAAGGATGCATTAGAAATTTACGTTGACGATGAGCGTATCATCCTTAAAAAATACAAGCCAAATATGACTTGCCAAGTAACTGGTGAAGTTTCTGATGATAATATCACACTAGCAGGCGGAAAGTTAATTCTTAGCCGTGAAGGTGCAGAACAACTACTTCAAGAAATCCAAAACAACTTTCAAGTATCTAAATAATTTCAACAAAAAGCTTCTCAGATAAAGAGAAGCTTTTTTTATTCTTGAATATGATAAGCCTGATACACTTCACGCTTCTGTAAATGTCGATCCTTTGCAACTTCCTTAATAGCTTCTTTAGATGATTGTCCTTTAACAGAAATATAATGCTCTACATGATCGAGAATAGATAAACTCTCCCACCAGCTTTCTTCTACTGTTGCTTCTTCCTTGTTTCCTTCTATTATTAAACAAAATTCTCCACGCACTTCTCCATGATTGGCCCATTCCACCAATTCAGAGGTAGTCCCTCTAATGAATTCCTCAAACTTTTTTGTTAATTCTCTACATATGGTCATCTGTCGGTTTCCTAAAATCTCCTCGATTTGCTGAAGTGTTTCTTTCAACCGATGTGGTGACTCATAAAAGATCATTGTCGCTTGTTGATTTTTTAGTAATTCCAACTCTTTTTTTCTATCCTTTTTCTGTCTTGATAAAAATCCATAAAAGTAAAAGGGCTGTGTTTGTATACCTGATGCTATAAGCGAAGTTAATGCCGCATTAGCTCCTGGTAAAGGGACAACTGCAATCTGTTCATGGGTTGCTTCCACTACCAGTTCATAACCAGGATCTGAAATGGTTGGCATTCCTGCATCACTAACAAGAGCAATCTTTGCTCCTCCCTTTAGCTTTTCGATTAATTTTGCTCCACTTACCATCCGGTTATGCTCATGGTAACTAACAATTGGTGTATCTATTTCAAAGTGATTACATAGCCTTTTTGTATTTCTAGTGTCTTCTGCTGCTATGAAATCTGCCTCTTTCATCATTCTAACGGCCCTAAAACTCATATCCTCTAAATTCCCAATGGGAGTAGGAACCAAATATAAAATCCCTTTATTCTCCTCATTTTCAAAGCTTTTTTGTTCCCACATGTAGACCACCCACTTCCGCTTTTCCTTCATTTTCTCCATACAATATTTCTTTCATTTCATCAGTATATTCGTTGTTGTCACGGTAGACAAACATGGGAGGAAGTACTTTTAAATCTGGGCTTCCGTCCTTGATTGCCTCTACTAATAATATATTGGCTTCTTTTCCAACCTTTGGATAAACAAACTGTACTCGCTTAGGTTCTAAATGGTATTGTCTCATTAAAGTCACGATATCTAACAGTCGTCCTGGGCGATGAACAAATGCGACCTTTCCGCCTTGGCGAACAAGCTGACTAGATACAGAAATGGCATCTTCTAGAGTACATAGGATTTCGTGTCTGGCAATCGCTAAATGCTCATTCTCATTTCTCTCTTCTTTTCCATCAGTTAAAAAGTAAGGAGGATTGCATGTAACTGCATCAAATTTCCCATGACCAAGACGCTTTGGCATTTCCTTAATATCTCCATGGATCATCTCAATTTGCTGATCAAGGTGATTATATTGAACACTTCTTACCGCCATATCGTATAGACGTTCCTGTATTTCTACTCCCGTTATTTTCCCCTTTGTTCTTGTACTTAAAAATAGGGGAATCACTCCATTTCCACTACATAAATCAATAACATTTCCTTTTTGGATAGGCATATAAGCGAATCTTGCTAATAATACAGCATCTAGAGAGAATGAAAAAACTGTTGGACTTTGGATAATCCGAAGGTCCTCAGCTAATAAATAATCCAAACGTTCGTCGCCTTTTAACATATCGTTTTGTCCTCCTACCTCAATTCCTTTATTCTCCGAAAAAAAGGCCCCCTTGTCAAAGGAGACCCTCTTATTTTTTATTTAAAAAGGATAAGCAGAACAAACAGTCATCCTTTCTAGGACTTCCAAAGTGAAGATTACAGATATGAAATCCTTCTTGATAAAGGCGAGCAAGGTTATCATATCCTTCACCTATATCAACAATTTTTTCGTTCTGAGTCTCCTCTGCTTTTTTACCTTTTTTGCTTTTACTTACTTTTGGTTGCTGTTGCCTCTCGATGGATGTTCGATCAAGGTGTTTCCTTAAGTGCTCATTCTCTAGCTTTAAGGAGTTATTTTCTTCAAGCGTTTCAGCTAAATGTTTCTTTAACTCACCTAATTGCTTATATAGATGCCCAATTTGTGCTTCCATATTGCTTACTGAATCAAAAATTTCTTTTTTATTCACGCCTTCCACCTCATTAATCTGTGGATTGAATCTATACAGCGCCTTCCTTTAATATTTCATCGAGAGTATATTCGAGGACACGCTCATGATCAGCCAGTTCAACCTGGAGTACTCTTTCCAGTATATTTAACCCTACTACACGACCAGGACCTTGTGGTGTAGTGATGACTTGACCTAAATCAGGTAGTAGCTCTTTTGCAGACTCATATTCATCATTTTCGTATTTTAAACAGCACATAAGACGTCCGCATAACCCTGAGATTTTTGTTGGGTTTAATGAGAGATTTTGATCTTTTGCCATTTTTATAGAAACCGGATCAAAATCACCTAGAAAGCTTGAACAGCATAGCATTCTACCACACGGACCAATACCGCCAAGCATTTTTGCTTCATCTCTAACACCAATTTGACGAAGTTCAATTCTTGTACGGAATATAGCCGCTAAATCTTTTACAAGCTCACGGAAGTCAACCCGACCATCAGCTGTAAAATAAAAAATCACTTTATTTCGGTCAAATGTATATTCAACATCCACTAGTTTCATATCCAGTTGATGTGTAGATACTTTTTCACAGCAAACATCGTATGCTTCCTTTGCCGCAAAACGATTTTCTTCAACAATTAAACGATCCTTTTGATCAGCAATTCTAAGGACTTTCTTAAGAGGAAGCACAACATCATGCTCATCAACCTGTTTCGGAGCAATGACCACCTTGCCATACTCGACTCCTCTTACTGTTTCAACAATAACAAATTCATCCTTTTGAATTGAGAGATCACCGGGATCAAAATAATATATTTTACCCGCTTTTTTAAAGCGTACTCCAACTACATTATACAAATGAAGATCCCTCCTGCAATCGTAACACCAGCTCTTCCATTAGGAGCTGGGGATTCATATTGGCTTGCAGCTTTCTTTTTGCCTCCAATATACTAGATAATCCATCTGCAACTTGCCTTCCTGAAGCATGGAGAGCATATTGCTGCAGACGGGTCATTTCACTGACATAAACGACTTGATTTGATTTCTCAAGCTGTAAATATAGTAAATCTTTATATAATAGAAGAAGTAAGTCTAAACCTTGATCAAACTGTTCTTTTTCTTTAAAGTGTAAAAACCATTCCTCTTGAAGCAACACCAAAGCTTCGAGTGGGTTCTTTTTTAGCACTTCATATAATTTTAACACTATTTTTTGAGCTTGTGCAAACCAATCGTTATGACTTAGCTCCAAAGCCTCATCTAAATTATTGGTAAGTTGGGCAATTATAGGAGCTTTTGTTCTTTCTACCCCATGTTCATCCAATTTTTTTATTAATATAGCAGGAGAGAAGGGCTGGAATTTAATAATCTGACAACGAGACAATATAGTAGGGAGCATTTTCTGAGATCCCTCGGTTAATAAAATAGCTGTTGTCTCTGAATGCGGCTCTTCTAAAAACTTTAGCAAACTATTGGCTGCATTCCCTGTCATTCTATCCGCATGCACAATAATGTACATTTTTTTCTTTGATTCCACGCCTGTTTTGGAGAATTCCTCTTGTAAATCTTGAATTTGCTTTTTCTTTATCGAAAGCCCATCTGGCTCTAACAAATGGAGATCTGGGTGATTACCGCTAGTAATCCTTTTACAATTACTACATGAATCACATGGGATATAGTTGTCGATAGGACTTGAGCAGAAAAGGCTTTTAGCTAATAAATAACTAGCTTCTTTTTTTCCGATTCCTCTCATACCTTCGAACAGATAGGCATGAGCTAACCTGTCCTTTTGTATACTGTTTATTAATAGCTTCCCAACCATTGGCTGCACTTGATCCATCTCATCCCAAGTTTTAAGCATCGTCTCACTCACTTACGTATATAAATTAATTAAAAGACCTTTTATTTCACCTATTTTACCTAACAAATCAATAGAGTTTTCTTCCTTTTCAAGTACTCCCTCGGTTAACTCCACTAACTTTTCATCGATCGTCTCAACAATTTTCAACGATCTTCCTTGTCCGTACTGATTCCAGCTATGTGACTGCTTTAAGTCCATGCCAAAATCAACTGCTTCCTTCACAAACCTTTTGACTAATGTCTTATACTTTGAAAGGTCTTTGAATGTTCTTGACCTCGATAATCTTTCACCCGCACTTTCAATATCCTTTAGGAGGTTTTGAAGTTGGCCGATTTGCATTTTTTGATCCTGTTTTTGGACGAGCTCATTAAATTTTAAACTAGTGTTTGTCGCTGCCTTTTGTTCGGATCGAATCTTATCTGTATTTAAACGCATATCCTGATTAATCTTCATAGATGACCTCGCTATTAAAAGTGATGGAACTGCTCAACAGGTAAAACAAAAACTGTGGCTCCTCCTACTTCTACCTCCACTGGAAATGGAACATAGGAATCTGCATTCCCTCCCATTGGAGAAACAGGAGCCACCATCTGGTCTCTTGATTTACAATTATCCTTTATAATCTGCAAGGCTTTCTCTACACGTATATCTTCCGTTCCAATCATAAAGGTAGTATTCCCCGATTTCAAGAATCCTCCTGTAGTTGCAAGTTTTGTTGCCCGAAAATTATTATCAACTAAAGCATTGGATAACCGGTTACTATCTTGATCCTGCACGACTGCTAAAATTAATTTCATATCATCCACCCCTTAGCGGTATAATATATTCTGAATTATTACCTTTATTATAACAGGTAATTAGCGTTGTACCATGCTCTAACCTATAATCTAAAATAGGAAATTCAAGGATTACTTTACTAAAAAAATAAAGTGCCTTAACTTGTAAGACACTTTCCCTCTTATTCTTTATCTAACACTTCTAATAAGTTATTTAAAGCCTGCTGAAAAACATGTTCTACAGACTGTGATGCATCAATCATTATGATTCTATCCTTATACCGCTCTAGCAGGAGATAATATCCTTCTCTCACTTTTTCATGAAAATGAAGTTCTTCCAAATCAAGTCTATTTACTTCTCTTCCTTTATGTTGGCCAATTCGGTTCAAACCAATTTCAGGATCAATATCAAAATAAAAAGTAGTATCTGGCATCCTTCCTTCAATGGCAAAGTGATTAATGCTATATACTTCATCTATCCCTAGTCCCCTTGCATACCCTTGATATGCTAATGAACTATCAATAAATCGATCACATAAAACGATAGATCCTTCTTGTAAATGCGGCAATACCTTTTCAACTAAATGCTGACGTCTTGCTGCTGCATATAGTAATGCTTCTGTTCGCGCATCCATGGCTGTATTTTCTTTATTCAAAATTACTTCCCGAATTTGCTCAGCAATCGGAATGCCGCCTGGTTCCCTCGTTACTATAACCTTCATACCTCGTTCGATTAATGCGGTTGCTAGCATTCCAATAATGGTTGTTTTCCCAGCACCTTCTGGACCCTCTATTGTAATAAATAAACCCTTACTCATAATACCCTCCAACTAATTCACTTGTTTCTAATGATAAAATACCTTTAAGTTGTGATTCTTTATATTTTCTCCACCTTGAAATCTCGATCCAGCCTCTAATAAGTTGTGTATCTGCAAAATATCTTCACTTTTTATTAATTCCCCTGGTAATATTAACGGTATACCAGGAGGATAAGGAATAATACTCTCTGCACATACTCGTCCACTTGCCTCTGATAAAGGAATAATTTCTACTTTCTTTTTTTGCTGTTCCTTATATGACATTTGTAAAGTTGAAATAGAAGGTCCTTTAGTTAACTTCCGTAAGTTCCTTTCAGAGGTTTCTTCATCCCCAATTCCTTTTTTTATTGCACACCATACTTCCTCTATAGGATAGA
This sequence comes from Robertmurraya sp. GLU-23, assembly GCF_052983275.1. Taxonomy (NCBI): domain Bacteria; kingdom Bacillati; phylum Bacillota; class Bacilli; order Caryophanales; family Bacillaceae; genus Robertmurraya; species Robertmurraya sp. GLU-23. Next base: position 1,704 of record NZ_JBRKCV010000024.1, on the reverse strand, counting down.
AATCTCCTCTTTTTAAGAGTGGGAAAATAAAAAGTACATTATGCTCATCTGCTAACTCTGTAAAGATTCCAAACTCCTCTAATTTTGACTGCAGGTCAAAACCAGTTAAAGATGTTCTTGATTGTATCGTTACTTTTAAAGGATCTCCTTCACCTTTATAAGTGAGAAGCTTAATAGATGGAATCCCATTCAACTTTTCTCTAAACTGAGAGATCATTTGAAGAGTATAGTGTAAGTCTTCTTCCTCATATGTTGCAATATACTTTCTAGCAAGGTCAAGAGAAGCCATAATAGGATAAGATGGACTACTAGATTGTAACATACGGAGAAACAGCTTTAACTTACCCAAGTCAACCCTTTCACTATTGTAATGCAAGTAGGATCCCATGGTCATTGCTGGCAATGTCTTATGTGCAGATTGTACGACCACATCTGCACCTAGTTCTGTAGCACTCATTGGAAACCCCTTGCTTCTTTTAAAATGGGCGCCATGTGCTTCATCCACTAAAACCATAATGTTGTGTTCATGGCAAAAAGTGATAATCTCCTTTAGGTTAGTTACCATTCCATAATAGTTGGGATATGTAACAATTAGTGCTTTAACCTGAGGATAGTCCTTTACTGCTTCTTTAATGCTAATTAATGTTATTCCTCCGGCTACTTGCCAGTCTGTGTCAAACTCCGGGGTTATAAATATCGGGTTTGCATTGGCCAAGCCCAGCCCGTTCATGATTGATTTATGACAATTCCTTTGAACAAGAACGTCATCTCCTTCACCTACAGCTGAAAGGATCATAGCCAAATTTCCACTCGTTGAACCATTTATAAGAAAGAAACTTTTTTTCACCTCATAATAATCAGCCAACAAAGTTTCTGCTTCAAGAATGGCCTCACTAGGAGAATGTAAATCATCCAAACCTGATAGTTCGGTTACATCGACAGTCAAAATATTTTGGTATACCGGATGAGCTTCTTTTAAAAACACCTCTCCATTTTTATGCCCTGGGACATGATAGGAAATTGCTTTTTTATTTTTATGTTGGATTAATGCATCATATAGTGGGGTGTGTTTTTGATTCACATGACATCCCTCTTATCTTTTTCGAGTATCATACTTGTCTATTTTAACAAACTAGTCCTTTTTATTCTTATTTATTTTTTAAAAGTACTCATGTAGACATACAACGATTTACTTATCATACATAAAATAGTATTCAACCAATCTATCGAAAAGATTATTCGAAAAATTGTATACAAATAGTGGATCTTGGTAACAATAGGTGTATGGAGGTGGAGTTATTTTGGAACCGATTATGGCTATAAAACAGCTGGGGGAAATTTGTGTTGTTTGTGAGCAGTCCAAACCGAAAGGAATACATCTATACACTTCATTTATTTGCGTGGAATGTGAACGAAGTTTAGTGGCTACGCCAACAACAGACCCAAAATATAAATATTATATATCAAAACTTAGAAAAATTAATATGCCCGAGATTTTCTCCTAATATATGAACTAGTGAAAAAGTACCTTGATAGGTGCTTTTTTATCTAATTATGAATAAACAAAAAAAGCACCCACTCAGGTGCTTTTTTCTTTGCCTAGCGACGTCCTACTCTCACAGAGGGAAACCCTCAACTACCATCGGCGCTGAAAAGCTTAACTTCCGTGTTCGGTATGGGAACGGGTGTGACCTTTTCGCTATC
>NZ_JBRKCV010000023.1:0-63556 GCF_052983275.1 Robertmurraya sp. GLU-23 | reverse complement strand
TCCCAAAGATCCGCTCGACTTGCATGTATTAGGCACGCCGCCAGCGTTCGTCCTGAGCCAGGATCAAACTCTCCAATAAAGAGTAAGATTAGCTCTTAAAGTTAAAACGTTGGCTAGTGTATTTTCAACACTAATCATTTTTGTTGACGTATGATTTGTTTAGTTTTCAAAGAACAACTTGTTTCTCTATCGCTCAAAAGCGACTTTATCAATATACCATTTAACCAATCGCTCGTCAACGTTTTTTTAAAATATTTTTTCTTAAAGTTCGTTGTTCTGCAGCGACGTTTATTAATATACCAAGGTTTAAAAATAATGTCAACAGTTTTTATCCTTTCTTTTCTTTTCTTTGATTGGCAGACCTTGTGTACTTTAGACATTCCTTTGCTGGCGCTACACGCTTAAATAGCGTAAATAGAATTTTGTATCTTTCCTCCATAGCTCTCTTTACAACATGATCAATTCGCTCATCTTTTAAATCAAACAAAATTTCATCCATTTCTCTCTTTATAAGGTACTCTATCTCTTTGACTTCTTTCACATTGATTAACAATCCTAGCATAAAACATATACACTCCTTTAACAATTTAGTTATTGTAGTGTGTTCCTAATTTCACCATTTTATAAGCATAAAACAAATTCTTTTTGAATAGATTTGAGACAAGTAGTGTTTTGGGACGAGGTGAGAGGATGAAATTTTTCTATGTGTTAAATGGCAAATCTTTAAAACAATTTATCCTTGTAGGAGTCGCAGCATTTTTCACAGCCTGGTTTTTGTATTTAGAAAATTACGTAAATGTACCAGCGTTTTCAGGGAAAGACGGTCCAAAGGCAGTCTATAAGGGCGAAAAGGACTTAGCTGTAAGCTTTAATATTGGTTGGGGTGATGAAAAAGCTGAGCCGATTTTGGATGTTTTAAAAAGCAAAAATGTAAAATCAGCGACTTTCTTTTTATCAGGTTCTTGGGCAGAAAGACACCCACATATTGTGGAGAGAATTGTTAAAGAGGGATACGAGATTGGAATGCTTGGCTATAATTATGAAGATTATACCGAACTAGAAGAAGATAAAATGGTAAAGGATATCGCAAGGGCTCAAGAAGCCTTTAGGAAACTCGGAATAAAGGATATAAAACTATTACGAGCACCTACAGGTCACTTTGACCAAAAAACCTTAAAGGTAGCTGACCGCTTTGGCCTTACCGTGATCCATTGGAGTATTGACTCAAAAGACTGGACTAACCCGGGTGTCGAGATCATTCAAGAAAATGCAGCGAAAGCAACCAAGGGGGATATTATTCTCCTTCATGCATCAGATTCTGCCAAACAGACAGCCGCTGCACTTCCATCTATTATTGATGATATTAATAAAAAAGGATTAAAACTTGTATCTGTCTCCGAAATGATAGCAAACGCTACCTCCTCTTCAAAAGAAATAAAATAAATTAAGCCGTCACATTTAGACGGCTTTTTTGCTCTTTGCACTATTTGAAATAAATTTGGGTAATGATAATAACTGATAGGCATTACAAATAAGCAAAGGGAAAATCATTAAGTACAACCAACTCTTTTCATTTACTCGAAGAATGGGTACCCATTCTAAAACTGTAACAACAATCATAAAAAAGAGCGCAGGTATAAATGCTTCTTTATTTGTTAGTCTCGCTTTGTAATATGCCGCAATAATCCCACAAACAGCGATGAATAAAGCAAGTCCTAAATAAGGAACAAAACTATCTCCTTTTTCAGAAAAAGCATTAAAACGTAAATAAACTAAATCAAAAAGAACAAAGATGATAAGTACCACTTGTACACTATTCCAAAGCTTTACAGACTTAAATATACCTAAACCAAAACGATGGACCGTTAAGTACGCAAAGAAGCCCATTTGACTAATAAGGCTAAATATCAATCCAACCCCTACTAACCACGCTAGGATTGATAATATTTCAACCATCTGAAAATCAGTAAAAAACGGCTCGAATTCTTTCCAACGAACAATAAAGCCAACGATTCCTGTTGTAATTCCCCCGATTAAAAGCGTCGAGAAAAACATCCTTACCAAGTTACGGCTATTCAACGTAATTTCCCCCAATTATGTAATCATTCCTTATTGATTGTACCAACCAAAGTATGAAAAATCTAGGTTCGAGCAGGAAACGTATAATTTTTGTCGTTTTTCTTCATCATAAACTATAGTTACTATCGAAAGGAGCGTTAATCATGCCTAAAAAGTCTTTAGTGCTCCCTCTTTTAATAAGTGGGTTACTTCTTACTGGTTGTGCTGAAGCAGATACAAGCAGCCAAATGGATTACGAAGAAACAAAAAAAATGGTAGTTGATATCTTAAAAACAGATGATGGAAAAAAAGCCATAAAAGATGTGATGAATGATGAAACCATGAAGGAAACATTGATCATGGACCAAGCAGTTGTATCAGATACAGTAGAAAAAGCATTAACCTCAGACCAGGGGACAGCATTCTGGAAGAAGTCATTTGAAGATCCAAAGTTCTCTGAAAGTGTAGCAAAAAGCATGAGAACAGAAAATGAAACCCTTTTAAAAGATCTAATGAAGGATCCAGAGTATCGAACCATGATGATTGATGTACTAAAAGACCCGGAACTCGAAAAAGAAGTAACAACCATTTTAAAAAGTGCCGAATACAGAAAGCATGTTCAAGCGGTTATGACCGAAACATTTGAGAGTCCATTATTTAAAGCAAAAATTCAAGATCTTATTTTAAAAGCTGTAGAAGAGGTAGCGGAACAAAGCGGAAGTAAGGAAGAAGCAAAAGAAGAAGGTACGGGGGCATAGAAAAGCGGGTCTGCGCTCAATTAAGAGGTATTCTAGTGCTTTTCTTAAAATACGTGCAGAAATGACAGTCTTACTATAAAAATAAGCGTAGAATTTCCGGTTAATTAAAGAATGGAGCCCGTTTTCAGGGAAAATAAGGGGAGGTTTTCCGCTTATTCACAGCAAAATCAACCATTTTTGAGTTTTTCGAGTCAATAGACGGAATCTCTCCGTCTATATAAGCTCCTTTTAATAATATTTACTAAATAGGCGGAGTTTCTCCGTCTATTCATTCAGGTCTTACCATCCCACAACCATCTTTAATAAGAGAGCACCAGAAAACAGAAACTACAAGCACTTTATCTCTCCTTGCATAAAAAACCTCTCCAAGCGGAGAGGTTTTCCTTATTTGCTGAGTGACTCGATGATCGTACCTGCAATTTCTTTGTAAATTTGACCTAATTTATGGTCTTCATGATAAACAGAAGGGGCAAAATCATCTTCATTCCAATCTGGCTGACCAAGAGGTAATTTGCCAAGCACCTTCGTTTGAAGCTCATCAGCAAGCTTCTCTCCTCCACCCTGGCCGAACACATATTCTTTTTCCCCGGTTAACTTACTTTCAAAGTAAGACATATTTTCTACTACACCTAAAATCTCATGATCTGTTTTTAGAGCCATGGCACCCGCTCTCGCTGCGACAAACGCAGCTGTTGGATGTGGAGTTGTGACAATAATCTCTTTACAAGCTGGAAGCATACTATGCACATCAAGAGCTACATCACCTGTTCCAGGAGGCAAATCGAGTAGTAAATAATCTAGATCTCCCCATTCTACTTCATTGAAAAAGCTGTTCAGCATTTTTCCAAGCATCGGTCCTCGCCAAATGATGGGAGAATTATCTTCTACAAAAAAGCCCATGGAGATAACTTTTACACCGAAGCGTTCGACCGGTATGATTTTTTCACCACGTACAGCTGGACGTTTCGTAATGCCCATCATATCTGGTACACTAAACCCATAAATATCGGCATCCACTAGCCCAACTTTTTTTCCTAATCTAGCTAATGAAACAGCTAGATTCACTGACACCGTCGATTTCCCTACTCCACCTTTTCCACTTGCGATCGCAATAAAGGTGGTCTTACTTTCTGGAGTTAAAAGACCTTGTGATTCCTCCTCTTGAGCGGAACGGAACTTTTCAAGTGTCTCTTGTGGCAATTCAAAAAAACGGATTCCGACTGACTCAGCACCCGCTCCCTTTAATAGATTTACTATTTTCATCTGTAACTGAAGCTGTTCAGCTGTCCCTGTTTTTGCAATTCCTATTTTAACACTTACATGTTTTTTCTCTTCTTTAATTTTTACTTCTTCAATGGCATTTAACTCTTCCAATGTCTTATGTAAAAATGGTTCCTCTATACTTTGTAGAAGTTCAATCACCTTTGCTTCTGTTAACAACTTTTACACCGCCTTTTTGAATTCGTTTGCATATTTTATTATAACATATTCCTCTGTAGATACAGTTAACTGCATCACACTCATATATAAGAAAAAAAGAAGGTGGTTTTATTTCACCTTCTTACTCCGCTTCAATTAATTCACTTTCATTTGTGAAGTATCTTAGCATTCCTTTATAAATAGAAGCTGCTACCTTATCTTGATACTCCTCTGTCTTTAATAACTGCTTTTCTGTAGGATTTGATAAAAAGCCTACCTCCACTAATACCCCTGGTTTCTTTGCATTTTTCAAGATATACACAGAGCTCAACGGTTTTGCTTTACGATCCGTATTTTCAAGATTGATTCGAAGCTCGTCCTGAATGAACTTGGCAGCTTTAGCGTTGTCCTTTAACTGTGGTGCATAAAATGTCTGTGCACCACTCCATTTCTGTGAAGGTATCGAATTTAGATGAACACTAACAAAAAAGTTCGCTTCCGACTCATTAATCATGGCTAAACGCTTTTTTAAATCCTCTACTTTTCTCCTGCTATACCCTCTAGTTCCATCCTCAGCTAAGTCCTTATCTTCCTCTCTAGTCATAATAACTAAAGCACCTTGCTCTTGAAGATAGTCTCTTAATTTCTTCGATACACTTAATGCAATATCCTTTTCAAGCGCACCCTCTTCGCCAGCTCCTCCATCAGGTCCACCATGGCCAGGGTCGAGCAAGATGATTTGCCCTGAAAGTGGAAGACTCCAGGAATTCCAAGATTCTTTGGTTTTAAAATAATCGTACTGAAGAATAAAAAATAAAATAACTAGTCCAACGGTAAAAGCAATGATTTTCGTTCTTTTGCTCATCTCTATGCGTCAGTCCTTCCCATCCGTCCAATATTCAATTTAATATATGGGACAAGATGGGATTATAGAACATTAAGTTAATGAAGCCTTAGTTTGTGTCTTCTTTCTCCTGTATGAAAGCCTTCATGCCACCAACTTTCAACATACTGCTCACATAAGTAAAAAAGGGACTCACTATAAACTCCTTCCGTTCCCTTTCCCCAATAAAGGAGGAAATTATAAAGTGTATCAATTAGATGCTTTTCCTCTTTATGACATCGGTCCTTAATACTGTCTACTGACTCTCCATAAAATCCAAATTTACTAAAGTGGGCACCTAGAAGATACGCTTCAATTGCTACATCATAACAAGCCTCTTCAATCCCTGATTGTGTTAGTAAGTTAGCCGTTATACGAGATGAACCAAAATATTGTTTGACTCTTTCCTTTAACATTTTCAATGAGATTTCTCTTAAGACTGATTTTTCATATTTCAACTGTTTTTCACGTTTTTTATCTTTAAAGGTTGTAATTACGTTCACTACATCGTCACCCCTTTCGATTATTCTTTAACGCCGAAAAGAGAGACATACAGATTTGCTCCTGAATTCACCTTCCAATTTTTTTGGTTAATTTTCCTACACATGTATTGATAATATTTTACAAGGAATTAAAATAGATGAAATAAATGTATGCAGGAATATAGTTCAAGGTCTAGAATTTATTACCAGATAGGTAAAATTTAAATAAGGGTGGGTTATTAGTATGAACCAACTAGAAATTGATGCACTTGAGATATTAGATCGGATAACAGATGGTTTCTTCTCGGTTGATACAAATTGGAACTTCACCTATATTAACTCCGAAGCAGCCCGATTACTTTTCCGAAATCGAGAAGATCTTTTTGGTAAAAACATTTGGATTGAATTCCCTGAAGCAGTTCATTTAGCTTTCTACGAACAGTACTACAAAGCTGTACATGAACAAGTACCAGTAACATTTTATTTCTTTTTTTCCTCCACTAAATACTTGGTTTGATGTAAGAGCCTATCCATCATCCAATGGCCTTTCCGTGTACTTTTTGGATGTTACAGCAGAAAAGAAAGCTGCTTCCAAAAAACAGCAACATTATAAATCCCTATTTGAACAAAATCCAGACGCAGTTTTCTCTTTTGATTTAGAAGGAAATTACCTTAGTGTGAACGCAGCAATGGAGCGCTTGTTAGGTTATACAGAAAAGGAATTTCTCCAATTAACTTATCTTCCCCTTGTTGAAGAAGCAGAATTACAAAGAACCAGAAATCACTATGAAAAGGCAGCAACAGGATTTACCCAACATTATGAAACAAAGGCTTTACATAAAGATGGACGAGTCGTTCATGTGAGTGTAACAAACATTCCCATCATAGTTGATCATGAGGTAGTAGGTGTATATGGGATCGCCAAGGATATCACAGATTTAGAAGGCCACCGAGCAACAACTTATAAAATCTGAAAAGCTTTCAGCAGTTGGTCAGCTGTCCGCTTCGATCGCACATGAAATACGAAACCCCCTTACCGCTCTTAAGGGTTTTCTCCAAATCATGATGTCATCTGCCCCAAGCAAAGAAATATGCTATTACGAAATCATGGCGGGTGAGATTGCACGCATTGAACAAATTACTGGTGAGTTACTGATGGTGGCTAAACCTCAAGTTCAGCATTTTCGCTATGAGGATCTAACAGAGATCTTTCATGATGTGACGACATTGCTCGGCTCACAAGCACTAATGAATCGAGTGAACATTCATTTTACTGCTGAAGATATTCCCCTAGTATACTGTGTAGCCAATCAATTAAAACAAGTGTTCATTAACCTCATAAAGAATGCGATTGAATCCATGCCATCGGGAGGAGATATCCATGTGCTTTTAGAAAGTTCTCCTAACGGGCAAGTTTCTATTAAAATTACAGACCAAGGCTGTGGCATCCCGGAAGATGTACTTGAAAATATCGGCATACCATTTTATACAACAAAACAAAAAGGAACGGGTTTAGGTATGATGACCAGCTTTAAAATTATTGAATCACATACGGGAACGATGGAAATTACAAGTAAAGAAACGGAAGGTACAAGTGTTAAGATCACTTTACCTGTTCATTTTGCAGAGTAAACATTCATATAATAGAGAGGAGGTGTTTTTTTATTAAAACAAAAAGACCCCCAACCATTGGTTGAGAGTCCTTGATAAGCGCAAAATTAACGCTTTGAGAACTGAGGTGCACGACGAGCGCCTTTAAGACCGTATTTCTTACGTTCTTTCATACGAGCGTCACGAGTTAATAATCCAGCACGCTTAAGTGTTGGACGGTATTCTGGGTCAACGTTTAGTAACGCACGAGCGATACCGTGGCGGATAGCGCCAGCTTGACCAGTGTAACCTCCACCATTAACGTTAACAAGAATATCATAGCTACCTAGAGTTTCTGTTGCGTTTAATGGTTGCTTTACTACTTCACGTAGTGCTTCGAATGGAATGTAATCAGTGATGTCACGATCGTTGATTGTAATTTTACCGCTGCCTGGAACTAGACGAACACGTGCAACGGAGCTTTTACGACGACCAGTACCAATGTATTGAACCTGTGCCAATATAATACCCTCCCTTTAATTATCCACGAAGTTCGTAAACTTCAGGTTGTTGTGCTTGGTGCGGATGCTCGCTACCAGCGTATACGTGTAACTTTCTGAACATTTGACGACCTAAAGAATTTTTAGGAAGCATGCCTTTAATAGCAAGCTCTAACATTCTTTCAGCGTAGTTTGTACGCATTTCAAGAGCCGTTCTAGTTTTTAAACCACCTGGGTGCATAGTGTGACGGTAGTAGATCTTGTCAGTTAATTTCTTACCAGTTAACTCGATCTTTGAAGCATTGATTAGAATTACGTTATCACCAGTGTCAACATGTGGTGTGAAAGTTGGTTTATGTTTCCCACGTAGAATTGATGCAACTTCTGAAGCAAGACGTCCAAGAGTTTTGCCTTCTGCATCAATCACGTACCATTTACGTTCAATATTGTTTGAATTAGCCATAAACGTTGTACGCATTGAATAGTTCCCTCCTAAATTATACATTCATAAAATTTGTTCTGGCATGCTTTCCACACGTGTTCCGACATGTGTTCAGTCATGATTTACGTATATCTCGACATAATAAGTTAACGGGGCTTATCATGGGATTAAAATACATACATTTGATATCATATACTGCTTCAGCCCTGATGTCAAGGAAATGTTACACCAGGATTAGTTGTCATAGAAAATTTTTAAATAATCTTTTCTACTTTATAACTATGATTTTACTCATAAAACACTTCCCAAAGGTATAACCCTTGGGGAGGAGCAGTTTTCCCTGCGAAGATTCGGTCTTTCTTTTCAATTATCCCTGGGATAGAGCCAGGCGTAATTTCTCCATTTCCGACCTGTATAAGAGTGCCTACAATGATCCGAACCATATTATAAAGAAACCCATTTCCACGAAAGCGAAGTACTAGTTGTTCACCCTCACCAGAAATATCTAGATCGTATATCGTTCTTACACGATCCACTACTTCTGTCTTTGCGGAACAGAAGCTCGTAAAATCGTACTCACCAATAAAGTAGGCACTAGCCTCTTTCATGCTATCTAGGTCTAACGGGTAAGGAAAATGATACGAATAGTTTCTTTGAAATGGATCACGAATTTTCCGGTTATCAATAAAATATCGATACTCTTTCCCCCCTGCATCAAAACGCGCATGAAAGTCATGATCCACTTCCTCGATCGCTAAAATCGCAATCTCACTTGGCAAAACTCCATGTAATGCTAATTGCCACTTGGGTAAAGGGATGTTTAGATTCGAGTCAAAATGAATAACTTGCCCCTTTGCATGTACTCCTGCATCTGTACGACCAGAAGCTGTCACCTTTACTTGTCTGCCTTTGTGAAGCTTTGCAAGGGCTGCCTCTAGCTCTGATTGTACGGTACGCTTATTAGGCTGTACCTGATAGCCATGAAATGCTGTCCCGTCATAAGATATTTTACACTTATATCTCTTCATGGAAATCACACCTTTACGCTCGTAGTACCGTTAATAGAGCCGTAACTAGCCCTAAGGCCAATAGCATGGATGTATCTCTGGCGCCCCAGCTCAATTGCCGATACTTCGTTCTTCCCTCACCGCCACGGTATCCCCTTGCCTCCATCGCAATAGCGAGTTCCTCCGCCCGTTTAAACGATGAAATAAACAATGGGATAAGTAATGGGATAATTGCCTTTACACGGTCTTTTACAGGTCCTCCAGTAAAGTCAACACCGCGGGCAGACTGTGCTTTCATAATTTTGTCTGTCTCCTGCATAAGAGTAGGAATGAACCTTAGGGATATGGACATCATTAACGCAAGTTCATGAACCGGAAATTTAACTTTCTTTAACGGCCCAAGAAGCTCTTCTAATCCATCTGTTATCTCAATAGGTGTGGTTGTTAACGTTAGAAGTGAAGTCATGAGAATAAGCAAAAAGAATCGCACGGAAATAAAAAGGCCTTGCTTGATTCCTTCTTCATATACTTCTATCCAACCCCACTGAAAAAGAAGATTCCCTTCCTTGGTTAAAAAAAGATGAAGAAACAAGGTAAAAACAACTAACCACAATACCGGCTTTAAGCCAGCCATGATAAACCGAATAGAAATTTTTGATAAAGAAAGCATGATAATCGTATACAATAGTAGCGTTCCATACGTTAGGGCATTGTTTGCTAAAAACACCACACAAACAAATAAAAAGATGAGAACTAGTTTTGAACGAGGATCCATCCGATGCAACACAGAATCTGCAGGAATATAACGACCAAATATCATTTTATCCATCTATTTAAATCCTCCCTGCAAATGTTTGACCATCATTTCAGATAACTCTTCGATGGTTAAACATGTTTTCCCTAGTGATTGTCCAAATTCAGCCTCAAACTTTCTCTGGAAGCGTACCACCTCTGGAACATCAAGTCCAAGCTCAAATAGTCCTTCAGGGTCACTGAAAATCTCCGTTGGATTTCCCTTCCTGTATACACGACCTTGATGCATTATCGCAATCTGGTCAGCGTAAAGGGCTGCGTCCTCCATACTATGAGTAACAAGAATCGTAGAAAGGCTTCGTTCCTTATGTAAGGAATAAAACATATCCATTATTTCTTTTCTACCACGAGGGTCTAAACCTGCAGTTGGCTCGTCTAATACAATAACATCCGGTTGCATCGCAAGGACTCCGGCAATAGCTACCCTTCTCATCTGTCCGCCTGATAAGTCAAAAGGAGACTTTTGAAGAACCCCCTCCTGTAAGCCTACTTGGCGTATCGCAATCCTTGCTCGTTCCTTGGCCTCTGATTCAGAAACACCAAAATTCATTGGGCCAAAGCATATATCCTTTTCTACTGTTTCTTCAAACAGCTGATGCTCTGGGAATTGAAAAACAATACCGACCCTTTTTCTAACTTCTTTAAGGTTCTTTTGCTTTTTATCGCTAGTGATGACTCGATCACCAATGACAACCTTGCCATTCGTCGGTTTTAATAGAGCATTTAAATGCTGAATAACCGTGGATTTTCCAGAACCCGTATGCCCAATGATCGCCAAAAAAGTTCCTGCTTTTATTTCAATGGAAACATCTACTAAAGCAAGACGTTCAAAGGGTGTATTTGCTGAATATTTGTATTCTACTTCTTGGAGTGAGATGTCCATAATTGTTTCACCAACTCTTCTTCTGATAGATAATGTTTATCTAAGGTCATGCCTAACTCTTTTAACTTCTTGCTCAATTTTACGGAAAAAGGAATATCCAGCCCTAATGAAATAAGCTCTTCTTCGAGTTGAAAAATTTCCTTTGGGCTGCCTTCTTTATACACCTGCCCTCTATTCATAACAATCATTCGGTCAGCCTTGGCAGCTTCCTCTAAATCATGCGTAATAGATACAACAGTTAAATCATTATCACTTTTAAGCTCTCGAATCGTTTCTAAAACCTGTTCACGCCCTTTTGGGTCGAGCATAGAGGTAGCTTCGTCTAAAACGATAATAGCCGGTTTTAGAGCTAATACAGAAGCTATAGCTACTCGCTGCTTTTGTCCACCTGATAGATGATGAGGTTCTTGTGATAAAAACTGACTCATCTTCACTTGCTCTAATGCTTCCTGAACACGGACAATCATTTCCTCCCGAGGAACACCATGATTCTCAAGTCCAAATGCTACATCATCCTGAACGGTAGTACCAACAAACTGATTATCCGGATTTTGAAAGACCATACCGACCATTTTTCTAGTTTCCCAAACCGTTTCTTCTGATATCTTCGTTCCACCAATTGTAATGGAACCTTTTTCGGCAAATTGAAGCCCATTCAAAAGCTTCGCAAGCGTTGACTTACCAGATCCATTATGACCTACAATGGCAAGCCATTCGCCTTTATTTATGTTAAAGGAGACATCATTTAAGGCGTACTCCTCTTGAAGATCATATTTAAAAGAGACATTCTCAATCTGAACGATGGATGCTACCAAATTACTCATCTCCTCTCAACTACCATTTCATATCTATAAGAAAAACCCAATATTATAAAGAAAACTCGCCAATCTTGGCGAGCTTTGAAAGTGAAGACACGGACCATTCACCGTAAAAATATAAAAAATAATATGTATGATGGCATGAATGAATGTCTCATTGACTTCTTATTTCAATGCTCTTTCCTAAATAAAGCCTGCGCCTCCTCTTCATTCCAAATGAGAGCAAGGCGCATGAGCTAGACGAGAAGTGAAAACATATACATACACCCTCATCGTAACACTCGTTGGGCTTAAAACTTTAGATAGTCAACGGCTCATTACAGCAAAAGGGCAGAGAACAAGTTCCTGTGTAAACTGTCCTTCACCCTTGTTGTCTGTACTAGCTATTAAACTAATTCGATGATAACCATTGGAGCTCCGTCTCCACGACGTGGTCCAAGTTTCATGATTCTAGTGTAACCGCCTTGACGCTCTTCGTAACGACCAGCGATGTCACTGAATAATTTTTGAACAGCATCTTGGTTAGTTTCAGCGTTAGCTACTTCGTGACGAACGTAAGCAGATGCTTGACGACGAGCATGAAGGTCCCCACGCTTACCAAGAGTAATCATTTTCTCAACTACTGAACGAAGTTCTTTAGCACGAGCTTCAGTTGTTTCAATACGCTCATTAATGATTAAGTCTGTTGTTAAATCACGTAACATAGCCTTACGTTGAGCACTAGTGCGTCCTAACTTTCTGTATCCCATGAAAGTTTCCCTCCTTTGTTGAAGTCATTTATCTCTAGTTGCTTAAGACTTGGAATGGTAAAAGGTTTGACCTAAGATCAATCGTCTTTACGTAATCCTAATCCAAGCTCTTCAAGTTTGTGTTTTACTTCCTCAAGAGACTTACGACCTAAGTTACGTACCTTCATCATGTCCTCTTCTGTCTTGTTAGCAAGCTCTTGAACAGTATTGATGCCAGCACGCTTTAAGCAGTTGTATGAACGAACGGATAAATCCAATTCTTCAATCGTCATCTCAAGTACTTTTTCTTTTTGATCTTCTTCTTTTTCAACCATGATCTCAGCATTTTGTGCTTCATCAGTTAAACCAACAAAGATATTTAAATGCTCAGTTAAGATTTTCGCTCCAAGTGCAACAGCATCTTGAGGACCAGTGCTTCCATCAGTCCATACATCGAAAGTTAACTTATCATAGTTAGTCATTTGACCGACACGAGTGTTTTCTACTTGGTAGACAACACGTGAAACTGGAGTGTAGATGGAGTCGATAGGAATAACACCGATTGGTTGATCCTCTCTCTTGTTCTGATCAGCAGGTGTATACCCTCTTCCACGCTTAGCAGTTAAGCGCATGCGAAGATTGCCGTTCGAACCAAGGGTCGCAATGTGTAGATCCGGGTTTAATATCTCGACATCACTGTCATGAGTTACGTCAGCCGCAGTCACTACTCCCTCACCTTGCACATCAATTTCAAGCGTCTTCTCTTCATCAGAGTAGATTTTCAGTGCCAGTTTCTTAATATTTAAAATAATAGAAGTAACATCTTCTACGACGCCTTCAATTGTTGAGAATTCATGAAGCACCCCATCGACTTGAATCGATGTGACCGCCGCACCTGGGAGTGACGACAATAGGATACGACGTAAGGAGTTACCCAAAGTAGTACCATATCCACGTTCTAGTGGTTCTACGACGAACTTCCCGTACTTGGCATCATCGCTGATCTCAACCGTTTCGATTTTTGGTTTTTCTATTTCGATCATCAAATATACCCTCCTTCAAAACGTCGAAACCTCGGTTAGTGTGTTTAACCGAAATTCCCCCTGTATACGTTCCCGCTTGTGCACAACAACTGGAAAAATGATCCTGTATAAACGTATAAAGTTCTTATCATATCCCATTATAGACAGGGATTTTTTTTCTATACAGAAAAATTATACACGACGACGTTTTGGTGGACGACATCCGTTATGAGGAACTGGAGTTACGTCTCTAATAGCAGTAACTTCTAGACCAGCAGCTTGAAGAGCACGGATAGCAGCTTCACGTCCTGCACCAGGTCCTTTAACTGTTACTTCTAAAGTTTTCATTCCATGTTCCATAGATGATTTAGCTGCTGTTTCAGCTGCCATTTGCGCTGCAAAAGGAGTAGATTTACGAGAACCTTTAAATCCTAATGAACCAGCACTTGACCATGAAAGAGCATTTCCATGAACATCTGTGATTGTTACAATCGTGTTATTGAATGTAGAACGGATATGAGCAATCCCTTGTTCAATATTCTTTTTTACACGACGCTTACGAGTATTAGTTTTACGAGCCATTTAAAGTACCTCCTTTACCGATTATTTCTTCTTGTTAGCTACAGTCTTACGTGGACCTTTACGAGTACGTGCATTGTTCTTCGTGTTTTGTCCGCGAACTGGTAATCCACGACGATGACGAAGACCACGGTATGAACCGATTTCCATTAAACGCTTGATGTTTAAAGAAATTTCACGACGAAGGTCACCTTCAACCTTTAATTTATCAACGATGTCACGGATTTTGTTAAGCTCTTCTTCCGTTAAATCACGCACACGAGTCTCTTCTGAAACACCAGCTTCAGCCAATACTTTATGTGCAGTATTTTTACCAATACCATAGATGTAAGTTAATGAGATTACTACACGCTTTTCACGTGGAATATCAACACCTGCAATACGTGCCATTTACTAGAGCACCTCCCTCATTATTAGCCTTGTTTTTGTTTATGCTTAGGGTTTTCACAAATAACCATAACTTTGCCGCGTCTACGGATAACTTTACACTTTTCGCAGATCGGCTTAACAGATGGTCTCACTTTCATTATCCTAACCTCCTTGATATTACGGAGTGCAACAGATTATTTAAAGCGGTAAGTAATTCTTCCGCGTGTTAAGTCATATGGGGATAGCTCAACAGTTACTTTGTCACCAGGCAAAATACGGATGAAGTGCATACGAATTTTACCGGAAACATGAGCTAGTACTGTATGACCATTTTCTAATTCTACCTTAAACATAGCGTTAGGCAAAGTTTCAAGAACCGTACCTTCAATTTCAATTACATCATCTTTCGCCATAGAACTAGTCTCCCTTCTACTCATCAGTTACATGATCCATTAAATACTTACTGAAAGAAATCGTAGCTTTCCAATGCAACACGACCGGTTAATACACTACAATTTTCTAGCAACCTTATAATTATAGCATATTAAAAAGGATTTGCCCAATTTTAATAACAAAAATATTACTAAACTCTTGACAGTTCCCTTGGCTTTACAAGTTAAGCTTTTGTAAGAATTTCAAAACCCGCTTCAGTGATAGCAATTGTATGTTCAAAGTGAGCACACATTCTCCCATCGACTGTAACAACGGTCCAATCGTCAGCTAATGTCTTAACATAACGACTTCCTGCATTCACCATCGGCTCAACCGCTAGTACCATCCCAGGTTTTAAACGCGGGCCTTTATTAGGTGGACCATAATGGGGAATTTGAGGATCCTCATGTAAGTCTTGCCCTATTCCGTGCCCTACATACTCGCGCACAACTGAAAACCCGTTTGCTTCCACATAAGTTTGAATCGCGTGGGAGATGTTCGACAGACGATCACCTGGCTTAGCTTCGTTAAGTCCCTTGTATAAGGATTCCTCCGTAACATCTAATAGACGCTGTGTCTCCTCATCAATAGAACCTACGGCATAAGTCCAAGCTGAATCACCATGATAGCCATTATATTCAGCACCGATATCAATACTGATAATATCACCATTGTTCAAAACACGATTTCCAGGAATACCATGCACCAGTTCTTCATTTACGGAAGCACAGATGCTGCCGGTAAATCCGTTATAGCCTTTAAAGGACGGACTCGCATCATGCTTTCTTATAAAAGCTTCAGCAATTTTATCCAGTTCCTTCGTAGTTATACCGGGAACGATATGCTTTTTTAACTCCTGGTGCGTAAGTGCAACGATGCGACCAGCTTCACGCATTATTTCAATCTCACGCGGAGTCTTGCAAATAATCATTTACGCAAGCTCCCGAAGAAGGCTGTCAATATCTTTGAATACATCATGAATATCTTGCTGACCGTTTATATTTTTCAGATAACCTTTCGTTTCATAGAAATGAAGCAAAGGTTCTGATTGTTGAATGTTTACTTCTAAGCGGTTATGAACCGTCTCTTCGTTATCATCTGCACGCTGATAAAGCTCTCCACCACAACGGTCACATGTTCCATCCTTTGCAGGAGGATTGAAAACCAAGTGATAAGTAGCTCCACAATCTTTACAAATTCGACGACCAGTTAAACGTTCCATCAGAATATTATGGTCTACATCAATATTTAAACAGTAGTCAATTTTCTTATCTAAATCAGTAAGCATATTCTCTAGCGCTTCTGCTTGAGCAACAGTTCTAGGAAAACCATCAAGTAAGAATCCCTTTTGACAGTCATCTTTACTTAATCTCTCACGAACAATACCGATTGTTACTTCATCAGGAACAAGCGCTCCTTGATCCATGAAAGATTTTGCTTTTAAACCTAGCTCTGTTCCTTCCTTCATTGCAGCACGGAACATATCTCCTGTCGAGATATGAGGGATAGAATATTTTTCAACGATTTTTTCAGCTTGAGTGCCTTTTCCCGCACCTGGCAGCCCCATCAAAACTAAATTCACTCTGGCTCCCCCTCAGTCTCTAAAACGGCGTTTGGGAACATATGTCCCCAAATCCGAATTATTTTATAAATCCTTTATAGTGACGCTTAACAAGTTGAGCTTCAAGCTGTTTCATTGTTTCGAGGGCAACCCCGATAACGATAAGCAAGCTCGTTCCACCAATTTGAGCAGATTCCGGAAGACCCGCAAACTTCACAAAAAAGACTGGAAGAATGGCAATAGCTGATAAGAACAGCGCACCAACAAAAGTTAAGCGGTATAATACACGCGTTAAATATTCTTGAGTGTTCTTACCTGGACGAATTCCTGGAATATACCCACCTTGCTTCTTCAAGTTCTCAGCCACTTGTTCTGGGTTTACTTGAATGAATGCATAGAAATAGGTGAACGCAATAATTAGCGCACAGTAGATCACCATTCCAATTGGATGTGTATAATCAAAAATTCGTTCAATCCAAATTGTTACGCTATTTTGCTCGAAGAACTGTGCAATCGTTCTAGGAGTAATAATAAACGATACTGCAAAGATAACAGGGATAACTCCAGCCGCATTTACCTTTAAAGGCAAGTGAGTGGATTGTCCCGCAGGCGATGTGCCAGCAGTCATTTTCTTTGCATATTGAATTGGGATTTTACGTAAAGCTTGTTGAATAAAGATAGTTCCTACAATAATCGCAATTACTGCTAAAACAATCAACAGGACTGTTACGATATTTAAGAAAAGCTGGTCACCAGCATCTTGAAACTGCTGTGCATAAATTTGGTTGGCTATATTCGGAATACTAGCAACGATACCAGCAAAGATGATAATCGAAATACCATTTCCGACTCCTTTTGAAGTGATTTGTTCACCTAACCATAAAAGGAAAGCCGTACCGCCTGTTAATACAGTTGCGATTAAAAGATAAGTTCCGATCCCAGGCTTCTCAATCAATAATCCACCAGCAAGATTATTAAAACCATAAGACATTCCGAACGCTTGAATAAATCCAAGTACGATCGTAAAGTAGCGGGTAAACTGAGCAAGCTTACGACGACCTACATCTCCTTGCTTTGACCACTCCGTAAATTTCGGTACTACATCCATCTGTAAAAGTTGAATGATAATAGACGCTGTAATATACGGCATGATCCCCATAGCAAGGATAGAGAAGTTACTAAGTGCTCCCCCACCAAATGTATTCAGTACTCCAAATACACTAAGTTGATCTTGTGCTTTTAAAATATCGGTATTTACATGTGGAACAGGAATAAATGTCCCGATTCTAAATACAATCAACATTAAAAGGGTGAATATGATTTTTCGTCTTATATCACCCACGCGCATAAAATTGGAGATTGTCTGAAACATTAAATCACCTCAGTTTGACCGCCGGCAGCTTCGATAGCTTCCTTTGCAGCAGAGGAGAATTTATGAGCTTTTACAGTAAGCTTTTTCTCAACATTGCCTTTAGCAAGAATCTTGATTCCTGCTTTTTCACTGCTAACCACACCAGTTTCAATAAGAAGTTCTGGAGTAACTTCAGTTCCGTCTTCAAAACGGTTTAGTGCATCAAGGTTTACAATAGCGTATTCCTTGCGGTTGATGTTGGTAAATCCACGTTTAGGTAAACGTTGGAATAAAGGTGTTTGACCACCCTCGAAGCCAGGACGTACACCGCCACCAGAACGAGCATTTTGACCTTTATGACCTTTACCAGCAGTTTTACCTTGCCCAGAACCGATACCGCGTCCAAGACGCTTGCGCTCACGACGAGAACCTTCTGCAGGTTTTAATTCATGAAGTTTCATATTGGCACCTCCTTATTAAAAGAAAAAAATCAATTTATTTTTCTACAACTGTTACAAGGTGGGCAACTTTATTGATCATACCGCGAATAGCAGCATTATCTTGTTGCTCAACAGTTTGGTGAATTTTACGTAAACCAAGTGCTTTAACAGTTTCTTTTTGATCTTGTGGACGACCAATCACACTGCGAGTGAGGGTAATTTCTAATTTATTAGCCATTATCTTTCCCTCCCTTAACCTAACAGTTCTTCTACTGATTTTCCACGCAATTTAGCTACGTCTTCAGCACGTTTTAGTTGTTTTAAACCGTCCAAAGTTGCACGAACCATGTTAATTGGTGTGTTTGTACCTAAAGATTTTGATAAGATATCAGCTACACCAGCTAATTCTAGTACCGCACGAACTGGACCACCAGCGATAACCCCAGTACCTTCAGAAGCAGGCTTTAGAAGGATTTCACCAGCACCGAAGTGTCCGATTACTTGGTGAGGAATCGTAGTACCTACCATTGGTACCTCGATTAAGTTTTTCTTAGCATCTTCAATTGCTTTACGGATTGCATCTGGTACTTCTTGTGCTTTACCAGTACCAAAGCCAACGTGGCCGTTTTTGTCACCTACTACTACTAGAGCAGAGAAACGGAAACGACGTCCACCTTTAACAACTTTCGCAACACGGTTAACCGTAACTACGCGTTCTTCAAGTTCAAGTTTGTTTGGATCAATACGACGCATCTTTTTGTGTCCCTCCTTTGTCTATTAAAATTCTAAGCCGTTTTCACGAGCAGCATCTGCTAGTGCTTTCACGCGTCCATGATATAAGTATCCTCCACGATCGAAAACAACAGCTTTAACGCCTTTTTCTACAGCACGCTTTGCAACTAATTCTCCGACCTTAACCGCTGCATCAACGTTACCAGTAGATTCAAGACCGATTTCTTTATCTAAAGTTGAAGCACTCGCTAAAGTTACTCCACTTACATCGTCAATTAGTTGTGCATAAATGTGCTTGCTTGAACGGAACACATTTAGACGAGGACGAGCTGCAGTACCGCTAAGTTTTGAACGCACACGTGCGTGTCTTTTCTTACGCGTTGCATTTTTGTCAGCCTTCGTAATCATTTTGGTCACTCCTTTCGTTTACCCCTTAGGGCATTACTTACCTGTCTTACCTTCTTTACGACGAACGAATTCGCCTTCATAACGGATTCCTTTACCTTTGTAAGGCTCTGGAGGACGAACGTCACGAATGTTAGCAGCAAGTGCGCCAACGCGCTCCTTGTTTGTACCTTTTACGATTACACGTGTATTTGAAGGTACTTCGATCTCGATACCTGTTTCAGGTTCGATTTCTACTGGATGAGAGTAACCAACGTTTAATACAAGCTTCGTACCTTGCTTTTGAGCACGGTAACCAACCCCGATTAATTCAAGTGTTCTTTCGAACCCTTTTGATACACCTTCAACCATGTTTGAAAGTAATGCGCGAGTAGTACCGTGCAATGCGCGGTGTTCCTTCGCATCAGATGGACGAGAAACGTTAATTACGTTCTCCTCTACCTTAATTTCGATATCTGGATTAAATGAACGACTTAGTTCACCTTTAGGACCTTTTACTGTTACGTTGCTTCCATCAACTGTTACTGTAACGCCAGATGGAATTTCAACTGGTTTTTTACCTACGCGAGACATTTAGTGCACCTCCATTCTTTAAGAAACTCTATTACCAAACGTATGCTAGTACTTCTCCGCCTACTTGCTTTGCGCGAGCTTCTTTATCAGTAAGAACGCCTTGAGAAGTAGATACTAATGCGATTCCAAGACCGTTAAGTACACGTGGAACCTCTGTAGCTTTTGCATATACACGAAGACCAGGCTTACTGATACGCTTAAGACCAGTAATAACACGTTCGTTATTCGAACCGTACTTTAAGAAGATACGGATGATTCCTTGCTTGTTATCCTCGATATATTCAACATCACGCACGAAGCCTTCACGCTTTAAGATTTCAGCGATTTCTTTCTTCGTGTTAGAAGCAGGAACTTCTAATTTTTCGTGACGAACCATGTTCGCATTACGGATGCGAGTTAGCAAATCTGCAATTGGATCTGTCATGACCATTGTTTTTTACCTCCTTCCCAAACTCTAGTTTTACCAGCTAGCTTTTTTCACACCAGGAATTTGCCCTTTGTATGCTAATTCACGGAAACAAATACGGCAAAGCTTAAATTTACGGTATACAGAATGTGGACGTCCGCAACGTTCGCAACGTGTGTATTCTTGAACCTTGAATTTAGGCGTGCGTTTTTGTTTCGCAATCATTGACTTTTTAGCCACGTTTTCGCCTCCCTCTATTTACCGATTACTTTTGGAATGGCATTCCAAATTGAGTTAACAGTTCACGAGCTTCTTCATCAGTATTAGCTGTAGTAACGATAACAATATCCATACCACGAACTTTACTTACTTTATCGTAATCAATTTCAGGGAAGATTAACTGTTCTTTTACACCTAATGTGTAGTTTCCACGTCCGTCGAAAGACTTTTTAGAAATTCCGCGGAAGTCACGTACACGTGGAAGAGATACAGAAACCAACTTGTCGAAGAATTCGTACATACGCTCTCCACGAAGAGTAACCTTCGCACCGATTGGCATTCCTTCACGTAGACGGAAACCAGCGATAGATTTCTTTGCACGAGTAACAACTGGCTTTTGACCAGAGATAGCTGCTAGTTCTTCTACCGCGTTATCAAGTGCTTTCGCGTTTTGTACTGCATCACCAACACCCATGTTGATAACGATCTTTTCAAGCTTCGGTACTTGCATAATTGATTTATAGTTAAACTTGCTCACAAGAGCAGGAGTAATTTCTTTAACATATTTTTCTTTTAGGCGGTTCATTTTTGTACCTCCCTTCTTTTAGACTTATTTATCTAGAACTTCACCGGATTTTTTTGCAACACGTACTTTTTTACCGTCAACCTCTTTAAACCCTACACGAGTTGGCGTACCAGTCTTAGGATCGATAGGCATGACGTTTGATACATGAATAGGTGCCTCTCGGTTAATGATTCCACCTTGTGGATTCACTTGGGATGGCTTAGAGTGCTTCTTTACAATGTTCACACCTTCAACTAGCACACGGCTTTGTTTAGGGAAAGCAGCTAAGATAACACCTGTTTTGCCTTTATCCTTACCAGAGATGACCATAACTTTGTCACCTTTTTTCACATGCATCTGTTCGCACCTCCTTAAAGGCATATATTTTAAGATTATAGTACTTCTGGAGCTAATGATACGATCTTCATGAAGTTGCTGTCGCGAAGTTCACGAGCAACAGGTCCGAAGATACGCGTTCCGCGTGGACTCTTGTCGTCACGGATAATTACACAAGCGTTCTCATCGAAACGAATGTATGTTCCATCTGCACGACGAACGCCGCTTTTAGTTCGAACAACTACCGCTTTTACAACGTCACCCTTTTTAACAACGCCACCTGGTGTTGCTTGTTTCACTGTAACAACGATAATGTCACCAATATTAGCAGTCTTGCGGCCTGAACCACCAAGAACTTTAATTGTAAGTACTTCACGAGCACCTGAATTGTCAGCAACTTTTAAACGTGTTTCTTGTTGAATCATGTGTGTAACCTCCCTTCGGGATGTAGCTATTTCCGATCATAATTAAATAATTACTGCTGTTTCTACTACTTCAACAAGGCGGAAGCGCTTCGTAGCAGAAAGCGGACGTGTTTCCATAATACGAACAACATCGCCGATTTTTGCAACGTTCTGCTCATCATGAGCCTTGAACTTTTTAGAGTACTTAACGCGTTTACCGTATAATGGATGCTTTTTGTATGTTTCAACTAAGACAGTAACGGTTTTATCCATTTTGTCAGAAACAACGCGTCCAGTGTAAACTTTGCGTTGGTTGCGTTCACTCATCTTTCGCAAACCTCCTTCAATTATCGATTGTTAACGCCGATTTCTCTTTCACGAACTACAGTTTTCATGCGAGCAATCGCTTTGCGTACTTCACGAATGCGAGCTGTATTTTCAAGTTGTCCAGTCGCCAATTGAAAGCGAAGGTTGAAAAGCTCTTCTTTTAAAGACTTAACTTTTTGTTCTATTTCGGCAGTGGTAAGGTCACGAAGTTCATTAGCTTTCATTTGATTCACCACCAATTTCTTCTCGTTTTACAAACTTACATTTTACTGGAAGTTTGTGTGCTGCTAAACGTAATGCTTCACGTGCGATTTCTTCAGAAACACCAGCAACTTCAAACATTACTTTCCCAGGCTTAACAACTGCTACCCATCCTTCAGGAGCACCTTTACCAGAACCCATTCGGACTTCTAGAGGCTTAGCTGTATAAGGCTTATGAGGGAATATTTTAATCCAAACTTTACCGCCACGTTTCATATAACGTGTCATTGCGATACGAGCAGCTTCAATTTGGCGGTTTGTAATCCAAGAAGCTTCAATAGCTTGTAGACCGAATTCACCGAAGTTAACCTCTGTACCACCCTTAGCCATTCCGCGCATTTTTCCACGGTGTTGACGGCGATACTTAACGCGTTTAGGGACTAACATATTATTTGCCTCCTTCCTCAGATTTCTTCTTAGTAGGAAGGACCTCTCCACGGTAGATCCATACTTTTACACCTAACTTACCGTAAGTTGTATCTGCTTCTGCTGTAGCGTAATCGATGTCAGCACGAAGAGTATGAAGTGGAACAGTTCCTTCACTGTAAGACTCCGAACGAGCGATGTCTGCACCGCCTAGACGACCAGATACCATTGTTTTGATACCTTTTGCACCAGCGCGCATTGCACGTTGAATAACTTGTTTTTGAGCACGACGGAAAGATACGCGGTTTTCTAATTGACGAGCAATGTTTTCCGCTACAAGCTTAGCGTCGATGTCTGCTTTTTTGATTTCAAGAATGTTGATGTGTACACGCTTGCCAGTAAGTGAGTTAAGAGCTTTACGAAGTGCTTCAACCTCAGTACCACCTTTACCAATAACCATACCTGGCTTTGCAGTGTGGATAGTGATGTTAATGCGATTAGCTGCACGCTCGATTTCTACTTTTGATACAGAAGCATCGCTTAGACGCTTTGTAATGTACTCACGTACTTTAAGGTCTTCGTGTAAAAGATCAGCATAGTCTTTTCCTGCGAACCATTTGGATTCCCAATCACGGATGATACCAATACGCAAGCCGACTGGATTAACTTTTTGACCCACTATTATCCCTCCTTCTTCTCTGTTAATACGATAGTAATATGGCTAGTACGCTTGTTAATAGCACTTGCACGACCCATTGCACGAGGACGGAAACGTTTTAAAGTTGGTCCTTCGTCAACGAATGCTTGAGATACTACTAAGCTGTTAACGTCCATTTCATAATTATGTTCTGCGTTCGCAATTGCAGAGTTTAGTAATTTTTCAATAACTGGTGAAGCAGTTTTTGGTGTATGCTTTAAGATTGCTACCGCTTCTCCTACTTGCTTACCTCGAATTAAATCTACGACTAAACGAGCTTTACGAGGAGCAATACGTACTGTTCTTAATACAGCTTTAGCTTGCATTAGAATGCCCTCCTCTCATTAACGTCTTGTTTTCTTGTCATCACTTGCATGACCTTTGTAAGTACGAGTTGGAGCGAATTCTCCAAGCTTATGACCTACCATGTCTTCAGTGACATATACAGGAACATGTTTACGACCATCATATACAGCAATCGTGTGTCCGATGAATTGCGGGAAGATCGTAGAACGGCGAGACCAAGTTTTAGTAACTTGCTTGCTTTCAGTTTCATTTAACTTTTCGATCTTTGTGATTAAATGCTCATCAACAAAAGGTCCTTTTTTTAAGCTGCGACCCATGTCTGAACCTCCCTTCGTGACTGCTCTACGGTTCTATGCTGGAACCGTAGTACAATCCCGTTATTTTTTACGACGACGAACGATGAATTTATCTGATTTGTTCTTTTTCTTACGAGTCTTGAATCCAAGAGTTGGTTTGCCCCATGGAGTCATTGGAGACTTACGTCCGATTGGTGAGCGTCCTTCTCCACCACCGTGTGGGTGATCGTTAGGGTTCATTACAGAACCACGTACTGTTGGGCGCTTGCCTAACCAGCGAGAACGTCCAGCTTTACCAATGTTGATTAGTTCGTGTTGCTCGTTACCAACTTGACCTACAGTCGCGCGGCAAGTTGCAAGAATCATACGAACTTCACCAGAGTTTAGACGTACTAATACGTACTTACCTTCTTTACCAAGAACCTGTGCAGAAGTACCAGCAGAACGTACTAATTGTCCGCCCTTACCAGGTTTTAACTCGATGTTGTGGATAACTGTACCAACTGGAATATTCGCTAGTGGTAATGCGTTACCTACTTTAATATCCGCTTCAGGACCTGACATAATTTCTGTTCCAACTACTAAGTTCTTAGGAGCTAAGATATAACGCTTTTCTCCATCTACGTAGTTAATTAATGCGATGTTTGCAGAACGGTTTGGATCGTACTCGATTGTAGCAACGCGTCCTGGAATGCCATCTTTGTTACGTTTAAAATCGATAATACGATATTGACGCTTATGGCCGCCACCTTGATGACGTACTGTTAACTTACCTTGGTTGTTGCGTCCACCTTTTCTTTTTAAAGGAGCAAGTAGAGACTTTTCTGGTGTGCTTGTTGTAATTTCAGCAAAATCAGAAACTGTCATACCGCGACGACCGTTAGAGGTAGGTTTATACTTTTTAATCGCCATAATTTTTTCCCTCCTCTTCTTCTATTCTAAATTAAACCTCGAATAATTCGATTTCTTTGCTATCAGCTGTTAATTTAACGATTGCTTTACGACGCTTGTTCGTGTAGCCTCCGAATTTACCCATGCGCTTGAACTTACCTTTGTAGTTCTGTACGTTAACTTTATCAACTTTGACACCAAAAATTTCTTCTACAGCGTCTTTAACTTGAGTTTTGTTAGCTCTAACATCAACTTCAAAAGTATATTTCTTTTCAGCCATTAGGTCAGTAGAACGTTCAGTGATAACGGGGCGCTTAATGATATCGCGTGCATCCATTATGCAAGCACCTCCTCTACTTTTTCAACCGCTGCTTTAGTCATGATTAACTTTTCATGATTTAAAACATCCAATACGCTAATTCCGTTAGCAGATACAACAGTAACACCAGGGATGTTACGTGCAGATAATGCTACGTTCTCATCAAGGTCAGCAGTTACGATAAGTGCTTTTGAATTAACAGATAATCCTGCTAATACACCTTTAAAGTCTTTAGTTTTTGGAGTTTCGAAAGCAAGGTTTTCAAGTACTAAAATGTTTTCTTCTAAAACCTTTGTAGATAATGCAGATTTAATCGCTAAGCGACGTACCTTTTTAGGTAATTTATAGCTGTAGCTACGTGGAACTGGACCAAATACAGTACCACCTCCGCGCCATTGTGGAGAACGAATTGAACCTTGACGAGCACGACCAGTACCCTTTTGACGCCATGGCTTACGTCCACCGCCAGCTACTTCAGAGCGAATTTTTGTTTTGTGAGTTCCTTGACGTAAAGAAGCTCTTTGCATAATAACCGCTTCGAATAGAACGTGGTTATTAGGCTCGATACCAAAGATTGAATCATTAAGTTCGATTTCGCCAACTTGTGATCCAGTTTGGTTTAACAATGCTACTTTCGGCATTCTTATTTCCTCCTTTCTGACTTAAGTATTTATGCTTTTACCGCACTTTTAACTTTTACTAGAGCTTTTCTAGCTCCTGGTACATTACCTTTAATTAATAGTAGGTTGCGTTCTGCATCTACTCTTACGATTTCAAGGTTTTGTACAGTGATTTGCTCTCCACCCATACGTCCAGGTAATAATTTACCTTTGAATACACGGTTTGGAGCTACAGGACCCATTGAACCTGGGCGACGGTGGTAACGTGAACCGTGTGCCATTGGCCCGCGAGATTGTCCGTGGCGTTTGATAACACCTTGGAAACCTTTACCCTTTGAAATTCCTGTTACATCTACGATTTCGCCTTCTGCGAAAATTGTTACTTTGACTTCTTGACCAACCTCATACTCATCTACGTTTACGTCGCGTAATTCACGAACGAAGCGCTTAGGAGCAGTGTTAGCTTTTGCAACGTGTCCTCTTTCAGGTTTGTTAGAAAGCTTTTCACGCTTGTCTTCAAAACCTAATTGAATTGAAGTATATCCATCAGTTTCAGACGTTTTCTTTTGAAGAACAACGTTTGGAGCTGCTTCTACTACAGTTACAGGGATAAGATCACCGTTTGCAGCAAACACTTGAGTCATACCAATTTTTCTTCCTAAGATTCCTTTGGTCATTAAAGTCACACCTCCTGAAAGTTTATTATTTTTATTTCATTAAAGTTTGATTTCGATATCTACACCAGATGGTAAATCTAAACGCATTAATGAATCAACTGTTTGTGGAGTTGGATTCACGATGTCGATTAGACGCTTATGAGTACGCATCTCGAATTGTTCACGAGAATCTTTGTACTTATGAACCGCACGAAGGATTGTGTAAATTGACTTTTCAGTTGGTAATGGAATCGGACCAGATACAGCCGCACCAGAACGCTTTGCAGTTTCTACAATCTTCTCAGCTGATTGATCAAGAATTCTGTGATCATAAGCTTTTAAACGAATACGAATCTTTTGTTTTGCCATTATTTTCCCTCCTTTTCGCCTATATTAAAAATAGACATTCTCCGTGAAAATTTCCCACACACTCGCCATGGCAAAGCGGCCGGGTGTGTCAGCAACCTTTCACTTCATCGCAGTCAAAGACCAACATTGTCTATTATACTGAAACGATAAAGCAATTGCAACATAAATATGTTTTTTTGTTTATGTTTCGAACACTTTTCCTATTATAGCTGTTACACTTACTCATTTCAACCAGGATGAACAATAAACTTTGTGTGAAATAATTCCACTCTCTCCAACATTACAATTTTGAAACATGCCAATAAAAAGGCCGGTACAAAGAATCATGGATGGATTCTTTGTACCGGCTCTTTTATTTTCTTCTATCTAATACTTATTCTTTAATATATCCCTTAGATTTTAAGTGTTGAAGAATTTGCTCCACACTTTCTTCTATAGAATACTTATCCGTCTCTACTACGATTTCTGGGTTCACCGGTTCTTCATAAGGTGAATCGATACCTGTGAAATCACGAATAAGTCCTTTTCTTGCTTTTTCATATAAACCCTTCGGATCTCTCTTTTCGCACTCGTCTACTGGGCACTTAATATATACTTCAATAAACTCATCAGCTTCTAGTAGCTCACGCACAAGTTCTCTATCTTTGATAAATGGAGAAATAAATGCCGTTAATACAATCTGACCACTATCTACAAATAGCTTTGATACTTCTCCAATTCTACGAATGTTTTCTGTACGATCCTCTTCAGAGAAACCCAGGTCCTTATTTAATCCGTGGCGAATATTATCTCCATCTAATACATAAGGATTTAACCCTTGATCAAAAAGTGCCTTAGCAGCAGCATTGGCTACTGTGGACTTCCCTGAGCCAGATAAGCCCGTGAACCATAGAACAAAACTATGATGTCCGAACTGCTTTCTTCTTAGTTCTTTGTTTAATGAAGCTTCATGCCATGTAATATTTGTACTCATAATATTCCTCCACCTATGCCTTCACACTGTGAGATTTTAAGCCTTCAATTAGGACTTCTACCACTTCTTTACGGCTAAACTCACTTGGTGGCACTTCACCATTATGAAGCATTTCTCTTACCTTTGTTCCAGAAAGAATGACATGATCTTCTTTTGAATGTGGGCAAGTTTTTGTCGATGCCATGTTTCCACACTTTTTGCAGTAAAAGCTATGTTCAAAGAATAAAAGTGTTAGACCTAGTTCCTCTTTTGAGAATTGATCAAAAATCTTTTGTGCATCGTATGTTCCGTAGTAATTTCCCACACCTGCGTGATCTCTACCTACAATAAAATGCGTGCAACCATAATTTTTTCTAACCATCGCATGGAAAATAGCTTCTCTAGGGCCCGCATAACGCATGGCTGCTGGGAATACAGCAAGATATACACGATCTTCTGGATAGTAGTTCTTTAATAGCACTTGATAACTCTTCATTCTTACATCTGCTGGAATATCATCAGACTTTGTTTCTCCTACCAACGGATTTAAGAATAGTCCATCAACGATTTCAAGCGCTGACTTTTGAATGTATTCGTGTGCACGATGAACAGGATTTCTCGTTTGGAAACCTACAACTGTCTTCCAACCGTATTCAGCGAAAATACTTCTTGTTTCGGCTGGATCCAGATAGTACTCGTCAAATCTTTCTCTTTCTAGACGCTTTACGACCTTAATTGGTCCACCTACGTAAACATTCTTTCTTTCAAATAACTTTCGTACACCCGGATGGGCTAGTTCCTCTGTTTGATAAACAGCTTTTGCCTCAACTTCCTTATCCGGAGTATAGATGTCATTTATAGTGATGACTCCGTATACTTCGCCTTCAAAAACAAGTTTAGCTTCTGCACCGATTGATAAAGTAGTAGCTTTTGCCTCGTCTACAGGAAGAGTAATCGGTATACTCCATACATGACCATCAGCCAAGCGTAAGTTATTCACCACTGATTCATAATCCTTTTTATTGAAAAATCCAGTGATTGGACTATAAGCTCCATTCCCAATAAGTTCTAAATCACTTAATGCTGTCTTATCTAACTCAATAGAAAGCTCGATACTTTCAACCTTGTATTCAGGCTCCCATAGATTAATAAGTTTTCCTCCATGTGGCGTACTAAGTGTCATAGTTAAATACCTCCGCTATTTTCAAAGTATGTTCGGTTCTCTTTCTTTATCGTATTTGCCAAGGATAGTGTACCTAAAGTGGCAATACTTACACTAAACAACACAACAACAGTATACATATCAGTATCAATAAAGATCTTTACAAGTCCATAAGATAGGACAAGTGATAGTATAGGAGATACAACCCATACCTTGAGAATCTTGTTGATAATACTTTGTTGAAATATTGACTTTCCTCTTTGAGCAAAACCTATTCCAATGATTGCTGTACTAGTAACTTGAGTTAACGGTACCGGCAAACCAAATACAGAAGCTAATATTACCAACATGGCACCTGTACTTGAGATCGCCCCACCTTCAAGTAAGGAAAAGCTCGTTATTTTTTTCCCGTTTGTTTGAAGTACTCTTCCTCCGAGGAATACAGCCCCTAACGCAATGAATAATCCACCAACCCAAACTCCAGTTGTAATAGAGACTACTCCTGCACCTACTAGTGGACCTGCAGCATTTGCTACATTGTTCATTCCAGCTGAAAAAGCTTCAAAAAACCCAACAACAATAACAAAGATTGTGATTGGTTTATTATATTTCCCATTTTTTAATGCAGGAAATTTCTTTTCTAGTAACTTAATTCCTCTACCCCACATAAGTGCCAATGTAAATGCAACAATTGGGATGATAAACCAGAAAGCAACTATAACTAAAATATTCTTAACAAATAGAGCCTTAAAAGCAACACCCACCCCTACAACAGATCCAACTGTAATCTCACTCGTGGACAAAGGAATGCCCATTAAATTAGCAATAAATAAAGAAAGGGCAGCTGAAGATAGAATAATGAGAACTACTTTTTCATCAAGTACTGATGAAGGCACTATATTTGATCCAATTGTTTTAACAACTTCACTACCACCAAGTACAGCACCTAAAAATATCGCCACTCCACAAACAAGCAAAGCCACTTTCTTCTTTGGAAGAGCACCTGAACCGTAAGCGATAGAGATGGAAGCTGCAGCACCACTTGCACCAATATTCATTGCCAAAAAGAGAGCAACGATAACAGCTGTATATGTTATAACCATGGGCAATGCCCTCCTATTGGTGTAATCCGCATTCTGTCTTTCCTGTTCCTGTCCATCGGCCTGATCTCATATCATCTGCGTTAAATGCAGGAGAAGTACATGGTGCACACCCAATACTAGGGTACCCATTATCATGAAGAACATTATAAGGAAGGTCATTCTTATGTGCGTATCTCCATACATCCTTCCACGTCCAGTGAATGAGAGGACATACTTTTATCGATTCAAATTTATTATCCTTATTGAAGTACTGAGTATTCTTTCTCGTTTCTGATTGCTCTCTTCTTAATCCGCTTATCCATGCCGTTGCACCAGACAAAGCTTCTCTTAACGGAATAATTTTTCTTATTTCACAGCATTTATTTGGAGTTGTTTTCCAAAGTTCATCCCCGTGTTGTTCTGCTTGTTCCTCTAAAGTTAAAGACGGTTTTTTTAATTCTACTTGCAATTGAGGATAACGCTCCTTAACTTTATCAATCAATTCATACGTTTCTTTAAAATGAAGACCTGTATCTAAGAAAACTACCTTAGCGTCAGGCTTAACTTTCGTAATTAGATCAATCATGACCATACCTTCAATCCCAAAACTACATGCGTATACAATTTCATTCTCATCATAATGTTCGTAGCTCCAACGCAAGGTATCAAGCGCACCTTTTGTTTCATTATCTATATCAAAGCTAGGAAACGAATAATGATCATATTCAGAAAAAGTCAACTTAGTTTGCACCATATAACTACCACTCCTAACATTTTCATCTATATCATGAATTTTTTTAATTCCAACTTAACAGATAGGTTTAATTTAATTTATCAACTCAAAGCCAAATTGTCAATGACTTTAGAAAAAAAGACATAGAAAAAAGCAGATGGATTACCCATCTGCTTTTGATATTTATTAATTATTCTTGGATTGACGCAACAACGCCAGCACCAACAGTACGTCCACCCTCACGGATAGAGAACTTAGTACCTTCTTCGATAGCAACTGGAGCGATAAGCTCAACAGTCATTTCGATGTTGTCACCAGGCATAACCATTTCTACGCCTTCTGGAAGATTACAGATACCTGTAATGTCAGAAGTACGGAAATAGAATTGTGGACGGTAGTTAGTGAAGAATGGAGTATGACGTCCACCTTCTTCTTTAGAAAGAACATAAACTTCCGCTTTGAACTTTGTGTGTGGAGTGATTGATTTTGGCTTAGCCAAAACTTGTCCACGCTCGATTTCTTCACGAGATACACCACGAAGTAGTGCACCGATGTTGTCTCCAGCTTCTGCATAGTCAAGAAGCTTACGGAACATTTCTACACCTGTTACAGTAGTAGATTTAGGCTCTTCAGTGAAACCAACGATTTCAACAACGTCCCCAACTTTAACTACTCCACGCTCAACACGTCCAGTAGCAACAGTTCCACGACCAGTGATTGAGAATACATCCTCAACTGGCATCATGAATGGCTTTTCAGTGTCACGAGCTGGTGTTGGAACATACTCATCAACAGCAGCCATAAGCTCGTTGATTTTCTCTTCCCATTCAGCTTCACCTTCTAAAGCTTTAAGAGCAGAACCTTTAATTACAGGAATGTCATCTCCAGGGAACTCATACTCAGAAAGTAGGTCACGGATTTCCATTTCTACTAATTCAAGAAGCTCTTCGTCATCTACCATATCACACTTGTTCATGAATACTACAAGGTGAGGTACACCAACCTGACGAGAAAGTAGGATGTGCTCACGAGTTTGTGGCATTGGACCATCAGTAGCAGATACTACTAGGATACCGCCGTCCATTTGAGCAGCACCAGTGATCATGTTCTTAACGTAGTCAGCGTGACCTGGGCAGTCAACGTGTGCATAGTGACGGCTAGCAGTTTCGTACTCAACGTGAGCAGTAGAGATTGTGATACCACGCTCTCTCTCTTCTGGAGCTCCATCGATTTGATCATATGCACGAGCTTCTGCTCCACCTACTTTTGCAAGTACAGAAGTGATAGCAGCTGTTAAAGTTGTTTTACCATGGTCAACGTGACCAATTGTACCGATGTTAACGTGTGGCTTTGAACGGTCAAATTTAGCTTTTCCCATTAGAAAAATCCTCCTTTAATATATAAAAAATAGTCTAAGTATATTTATGGACAGAGAGGTTGCTGTTGCCAGCACCTACCAATGTCCACACTTACATAAGTAGTTATACTTTAAAAAAGTGCGAAAATCAATTATTCGCCTTTATTTTTTTTGATGATTTCTTCAGAGATTGATTTTGGAACCTCTTCATAGTGATCAAAATGCATAGAGAATACTCCACGACCTTGCGTACTAGAACGAAGGCTAGTTGCATATCCAAACATTTCAGAAAGTGGAACCATTGCACGAACAACTTGAGCGTTTCCGCGTGCTTCCATACCTTCTACACGACCACGACGTGAAGTTACGTTACCCATAATATCACCAAGATACTCTTCAGGAATGATAACTTCGACTCTCATGATAGGTTCAAGAATAACAGGGTTACACTTAGAAGCTGCAGCTTTAAGTGCCATAGACGCCGCAATCTTAAACGCCATTTCAGATGAGTCAACATCATGGTAAGATCCATCAAATAATCTAGCTTTGATATCTACAACAGGGAATCCAGCAACCATACCTCTGTCAAGTGAGTCTTCAAGACCTGCTTGTACAGCTGGGATGTATTCACGAGGAACAACACCACCAACGATTCCGTTTACGAATTCAAATCCTTTTCCTTCTTCGTTTGGAGAGAATTCAATCCAAACATGTCCGAATTGTCCACGTCCACCAGATTGGCGTGCAAACTTTCCTTCTACATTAGCAGAAGAACGGATTGTTTCACGGTAAGCAACCTGAGGAGCACCAACATTAGCTTCTACTTTGAATTCACGACGCATACGGTCTACTAGAATATCTAAGTGAAGCTCACCCATACCCGCAATGATAACTTGTCCAGTTTCCTGGTCAGTATGCGCACGGAATGTAGGATCCTCTTCTTGAAGCTTTTGAAGAGCAGTAGTCATCTTATCTTGGTCAGCTTTTGATTTAGGCTCGATAGATAATTGAATAACTGGCTCTGGGAATTCCATTGACTCTAGGATAACTAGGTTCTTTTCATCACATAGTGTATCACCAGTTGTAGTATCTTTTAGACCTACAGCTGCAGCGATGTCACCAGCGTATACCATCGAAATCTCTTCACGGCTGTTAGCATGCATTTGTAGGATACGACCTACACGCTCACGCTTGCCTTTAGTAGAGTTTTGAACGTAAGAACCAGAGTTTAATGTACCAGAGTATACACGGAAGAACGTTAATTTACCAACATAAGGGTCAGTCATAACTTTGAACGCTAGAGCTGAGAATGGCTCTTCATCACTTGAGTGACGTTCAACTACCTCATCACTATCAGGAAGTGTACCTTTGATTGCAGGTACATCTAATGGAGATGGAAGGTAAGCAATTACAGCGTCAAGCATTTTTTGAACACCTTTGTTTTTAAATGCTGATCCACAGATTACCGGATAGAATTCAACATTAACAGTACCTTTACGAATCGCTACTTTCAGCTCATCAGCAGTGATTTCTTCACCACCAAGGTATTTTTCCATTAAGTCTTCATCAAACTCAGATACCGCTTCAATTAACTTTTCACGGTATTCTTCTGCTTCAGCACGGTACTCTTCAGGGATTTCACGAACTTCAATATCCGTTCCAAGATCGTTACCATAGAATGTTGCATTCATTTCAACTAGGTCAATGATTGCTGAGAATTGATCTTCAGCACCGATTGGAAGTTGAATTGCAGCAGCATTTGCTTGTAAGCGATCGTGAATTGTCTTAATTGAATACTTGAAATCAGCACCAATTTTGTCCATCTTGTTTACAAATACAACACGTGGTACACCGTATGTTGTTGCTTGGCGCCAAACTGTTTCAGTTTGAGGCTCAACACCAGACTGTGCATCAAGTACAGCAACTGCACCATCAAGTACACGTAGGGAACGTTCTACTTCAACTGTGAAGTCTACGTGTCCTGGTGTATCGATGATGTTTACTCGGTGGCCTTTCCATTGAGCAGTTGTAGCAGCGGAAGTAATCGTAATTCCGCGCTCTTGTTCCTGCTCCATCCAGTCCATTTGAGATGCACCTTCATGTGTT
Organism: Robertmurraya sp. GLU-23; assembly: GCF_052983275.1. NCBI lineage: Bacteria > Bacillati > Bacillota > Bacilli > Caryophanales > Bacillaceae > Robertmurraya > Robertmurraya sp. GLU-23. The sequence goes on along the minus strand of NZ_JBRKCV010000023.1, from coordinate 29,281 downwards.
TCACCGATCTTATGAATACGACCAGTGTAATAAAGTACACGCTCAGTTGTTGTTGTTTTACCAGCATCAATATGAGCCATGATACCGATATTTCTTGTATTTGCTAAGGAGAACTCTCTTGCCATTGGTATTTCTCCTTTCTCGTATGAGTGTTTTAGTTTATTTTTATATTAGAGTAAAAGTAAATTCTACCAACGATAGTGAGCAAATGCTTTGTTTGCTTCAGCCATTTTATGAGTATCTTCACGCTTTTTAACTGATGCACCAGTGTTATTCGCTGCATCTAAGATTTCGTTAGCTAAACGCTCTTCCATCGTCTTTTCTCCACGAAGGCGAGAGTAGTTAACTAACCAACGAAGACCTAGAGTTGTACGGCGATCTGGGCGCACCTCTACTGGTACTTGATAGTTAGAACCACCTACACGGCGTGCTTTAACTTCAAGAACTGGCATGATATTTTTTAGTGCTGCATCGAATACTTCGATTGGTTCTTTACCACTGCGCTCACGAATAAGTTCGAATGCAGAGTAAAGGATAGCTTGTGACTTTCCTCTTTTACCGTCGATCATCATTTTGTTGATCAGACGAGTGATTAGCTTTGAGTTATATAACGGATCTGGTAATACGTCTCTCTTTGCTACAGGACCTTTACGAGGCATGTTTGTTCCTCCTTTCACAGAAGTGTGATTTTAGTTTTTTGTAATGATCATTATTTCTTAGCTGCTTTTGGTCTCTTAGTTCCGTATTTAGAACGACCTTGCATACGGTTGTTTACACCAGCTGTATCTAGTGCACCACGAACGATATGATAACGTACCCCTGGTAAGTCCTTTACACGACCACCGCGAATAAGTACTACGCTGTGCTCTTGTAGGTTGTGACCAATCCCAGGAATGTATGCTGTTACTTCAATTCCGTTAGTTAAGCGTACACGAGCATATTTACGTAATGCTGAGTTCGGCTTCTTCGGAGTCATTGTACCAACACGCGTACATACCCCACGCTTTTGAGGTGAAGATACGTTCGTTTGTGATTTTTTGAAGCTGTTGTAACCTTTGTTTAGTGCAGGTGATTTAGACTTTTCCTCTTTCGAAGAACGTGGCTTACGCACTAATTGATTAATTGTAGGCATTTCTTTTTCCTCCCTTCATCTACTATTTCAAAGCCCACACATCCAGGTGGTTCATTTTGAAACAAAAAACAAAGTCTTTATAGATATCTTTCTATAAAAACAGTTTTTAAAAAGTTATTGCTACAGTAGAAGCACCTACTTCGATCCCGCAAGCTTTACCAAGCTTTTTCATAGAATCTACATATATAATTGGCACGCCTAATTCCTGTGCTGTACTAATCACCTTTGCTGTCACACGAGGTTCAGCATCCTTGGCTACTAGCACTTCAGAAATAGTACCGCCTTTAATGGCTTTTACTGTTTGCTTTGTTCCTACGATAAATCGCTTTGCCTGCATTACTTTTTCATAAGACATGATTGCATCCTCCAAAGTAACAGGTTAATAGGAGCACCTTTGATATATTAACACCTATAAAACTCGCTGTCAACACCTATCGGTTTTTTTTATTAAAAGAGGTATTCATTTAATGTGCGGCACTCAGGGTAGAGTGCCGCATAAATGATTATTCTACAGTTAATACTTCTTCTTGTTCTATGTTTGTAACTGGCTCAGCTTTACGATAACGTTGCATACCAGTTCCAGCTGGAACGAGCTTACCAATAATTACATTTTCCTTCAGACCGAGTAACTCATCTCGTTTACCTTTAATAGCGGCGTCTGTAAGTACTCTTGTTGTTTCTTGGAATGAAGCAGCAGATAAGAAGGAATCTGTTTCAAGTGAAGCCTTGGTAATACCAAGCAATACAGGACGTCCTGTTGCAGGCATCTTGCCAGAAAGCAACGCTTTTTCATTCGCATCTCTGAATTGGTGAACATCAAGAAGTGATCCAGGTAATACTTCTGTTTCACCTGCATCGATAACACGAACCTTACGAAGCATTTGTCGTACCATTACTTCTACGTGCTTGTCACCAATTTCTACCCCTTGCATACGGTATACTTTTTGAACTTCACGAAGCAAATACTCTTGAACAGCTGTTACGTCTTTCACCTTGATTAATTCCTTAGGATCGATCGAACCTTCTGTCAGTTCTTCACCACGTTCAACCTTATCGTTTACACTGACCTTAAGACGTGCCGTGTATGGAGCTGTGTAGGTTCTTGACTCTACTTCACCCTGTACGATAATTTCATGCTGTCGGTCACGACCTTCGTTAATACCAACAACCACACCTTCAATTTCAGAGATGACCGCTTGACCTTTCGGGTTACGCGCTTCGAATATCTCTTGAATACGAGGTAGACCTTGTGTGATATCATCTCCGGCAACCCCACCTGTATGGAATGTACGCATCGTTAACTGAGTTCCTGGTTCACCGATAGATTGAGCTGCGATGATACCAACCGCTTCTCCCACTTCTACCTCTTGACCAGTTGCTAGGTTACGACCATAACATTTCTTACATACACCGTGGCGAGAATTACATGTAAACGCAGAACGAATCCATACATCTTCAACACCAGCGCTAGCCACTTCAGCTGCTAGGTCTTCTGTAATTAATTCATTTTCACGGACCATTACTTCTTTTGTTTCAGGGTTTTTAATTGCTTTTCTTGCATAACGTCCGATTAAACGTTCTTCTAGAGACTCGATGATTTCTGTTCCGTCTCTTAGGGCAGCAATATGCAATCCACGATCCGTACCGCAATCATCATCACGAACAATAACGTCCTGTGCTACGTCAACGAGACGACGAGTTAAGTATCCAGAGTCAGCCGTTTTTAGTGCTGTATCGGCAAGACCTTTACGCGCACCGTGAGTAGAGATAAAGTACTCTAATACGGTTAAGCCTTCACGGAAACTTGATTTGATCGGTAATTCAATGATTCGACCAGCCGGGTTGGCCATTAGACCACGCATACCAGCAAGCTGCGTAAAGTTAGATGCGTTACCACGGGCACCAGAGTCACTCATCATGAAAATTGGGTTTGTTTTATCTAGTGATTTCATTAGCTTTGCTTGGATAACATCCTTCGCAGCACTCCAGATGGAGATAACACGATCATAACGCTCATCTTCTGTGATTAAACCACGTCTAAATTGCTTTTGAACATTATCTACCTTTGTTTGTGCTTCAGCAATAATTTCTTGCTTTTCACCTAATACAACGATGTCTGCAACCCCAACTGTAATACCAGCTTTTGTAGAGTGTTTAAACCCTAGGTCCTTCATTCGGTCAAGCATCTTTGAAGTTTCAGTAATCTTAAACTTCTTAAATACTTCCGCAATGATGTTTCCTAGAATCCCCTTTTTGAATGGATCTACAACATCCATTTCGCTAATTACTTGTTTTACATTCGTACCAGGCTCTACAAAGAATCTTGCAGGTGTTTCTACTTCAAGATTAGATTTTGTAGGCTCGTTGATGTAAGGGAATGAGCTAGGCAAAATTTCATTAAAGATCAGTTTTCCAACCGTCGTTAATAGAAGCTTTTTATTTTGCTCTTCAGTGAACGTCTCGTTATTCAATGAACCTGCATGCACAGCTACACGAGTGTGTAAGTGTACATAGCCATTTTGATAAGCTAAGATCGCTTCATTTGTATCCTTGAAAACCATACCTTCCCCAACAGAACCTGCACGTTCAAGAGTTAAGTAATAGTTTCCTAATACCATATCCTGAGACGGAGTAACTACAGGTTTTCCATCCTTCGGGTTAAGGATGTTTTGAGCGGCAAGCATTAATAATCTTGCTTCTGCTTGAGCTTCAGAAGAAAGCGGAACGTGAACGGCCATTTGGTCACCGTCAAAGTCAGCATTGTATGCCGTACATACAAGCGGATGAAGACGAATCGCACGACCTTCTACTAGCGTTGGCTCAAATGCTTGGATACCAAGTCTATGAAGAGTCGGTGCACGGTTAAGAAGAACCGGATGCTCTCTAATTACTTCTTCAAGTACATCCCATACTTCTGGCTGAACTCGTTCAATTTTTCGCTTAGCTGATTTGATATTATGCGCTAGACCTTTTTCAACCAATTCCTTCATAACGAATGGCTTAAACAGCTCTAGTGCCATTTCTTTTGGTAATCCACATTGATACATCTTTAAGTTTGGTCCTACAACGATAACGGAACGACCAGAATAGTCAACACGCTTACCTAGTAGGTTTTGACGGAAACGACCTTGCTTTCCTTTCAACATATGTGAAAGAGATTTTAAAGGACGGTTACCTGGTCCTGTTACCGGACGTCCACGACGACCATTATCAATTAGAGCATCTACTGCTTCTTGAAGCATACGCTTTTCGTTTTGTACGATAATGCTTGGAGCTCCTAAATCTAATAGACGCTTCAGACGGTTGTTACGGTTGATAACACGACGATATAAATCGTTCAAGTCAGAAGTAGCAAAACGCCCTCCATCTAATTGTACCATTGGACGTAATTCTGGCGGAATTACTGGAAGAACATCAAGGATCATCCAAGATGGTTCATTGCCTGAGTTACGGAATGCTTCTAGAACTTCTAGACGCTTAATTGCTCTTGTACGACGTTGTCCTTGTGCGGTTCTTAATTCTTCCTTTAACGCTTCAACATCTTTGTTTAAATCAATATCAGATAGAAGCTTTTTAATGGATTCAGCACCCATTGATGCTTGGAACTTATTACCGTACTTGTCACGGTATGCACGATATTCCTTCTCAGATAAGAGCTGCTTCTTTTCTAATGCTGTATCACCAGCATCTGTAACTACATAAGAAGCAAAATAGATAACCTCTTCAAGTGCACGAGGAGACATATCTAAAACAAGACCCATACGACTTGGGATCCCTTTGAAGTACCAAATATGAGATACAGGTGCAGCTAATTCAATGTGACCCATACGCTCACGACGTACTTTTGCACGAGTTACTTCCACTCCACAGCGGTCACAGACTACACCTTTATATCTTACACGCTTGTACTTACCACAATGACATTCCCAGTCCTTAGTCGGCCCGAAAATACGTTCACAGAATAAACCATCTTTTTCAGGTTTAAGTGTACGGTAGTTAATTGTTTCTGGCTTTTTCACTTCTCCAAAAGACCATGAACGAATCTTATCTGGTGAAGCAAGACCAATTTTCATAAACTCAAAATTATTAACATCTAGCAAGGGGCCTACCTCCCTTTTGATCTACGGGTTTTACCCTTATACGAAAGGCCTAGATTCCAATAAGTCTCTATGCCAACAATATGTTAGGGAATGATTCCTTGAAAAATCAGTCCATCTCCTAAAACCTTATCCGTCAAGGAGATGGCTTTTATATATGTCAGTTGATTACTCTTTTGTACCTACTTTTTCTGATTCAGACTCTTCAAAATCAGGCAAAACCGTCAAAGCATCAGCTTGTTGTACATCATCATCATCTTCTAAATCGCGCATTTCGATTTCTTGCTCATCGCCTGAGAGGATCTTAACATCCATACCTAAGCTTTGAAGTTCTTTCATTAATACGCGGAATGATTCTGGTACACCAGGTTCTGGAACATTCTCACCTTTAACGATTGCTTCATACGTCTTCACACGTCCTACAACGTCATCTGACTTAACCGTCAAGATCTCTTGAAGCGTATATGCAGCACCGTATGCTTCCAATGCCCAAACCTCCATCTCACCAAAACGCTGTCCACCAAATTGTGCTTTACCACCAAGTGGTTGTTGCGTTACAAGTGAGTATGGTCCAGTTGAACGAGCATGTAGCTTATCATCAACCATGTGAGCAAGTTTGATCATGTACATTACGCCGACAGAAACTCGATTGTCGAATGGTTCACCAGAACGACCGTCATAAAGTACTGTTTTCGCGTCACGAGCCATACCTGCTTCTTGGATAGTTGACCAAACATCTTCTTCACGCGCTCCATCAAATACCGGAGAAGCAACATGAATACCTAGTGCTCTTGCAGCCATACCAAGATGAAGCTCAAGTACCTGCCCGATGTTCATACGTGATGGTACCCCTAATGGGTTTAACATGATGTCAACCGGTGTTCCATCTGGTAAGAAAGGCATATCCTCTTCCGGTAGAATACGTGAGATAACCCCTTTATTCCCGTGTCGTCCGGCCATCTTGTCCCCTTCAGAAATCTTACGCTTCTGAACAATATAAGCACGTACAAGTTGGTTAACACCTGGAGGTAATTCGTCTCCATCTTCACGGTTAAACACTTTCACATCTAGGACAATACCGCCACCACCGTGAGGTACACGAAGAGATGTATCTCTTACTTCACGTGCCTTTTCACCGAAGATGGCATGCAATAAGCGTTCTTCAGCTGTTAGTTCCGTTACACCTTTAGGCGTTACTTTACCAACTAATAAATCTCCGTCCTTCACTTCTGCTCCGACACGTACGATTCCACGCTCATCGAGATTTCTAAGAGCATCTTCCCCTACGTTTGGAATATCACGAGTGATTTCCTCTGGTCCAAGCTTTGTATCACGTGACTCTGATTCGTATTCTTCGATATGGATAGAAGTATACACATCATCTTTAACAAGTCTTTCACTCATGATAATAGCATCTTCATAGTTATAACCATCCCAAGTCATGAAGGCAACAAGAACGTTACGGCCTAGAGCAAGTTCTCCAAGCTCCATGGATGGTCCGTCTGCCAGGATCTCTCCTTTTGTTACACGGTTACCAACAGCCACGATCGGTCTTTGGTTATAGCAAGTACCTTGGTTTGAACGAATGAATTTTTGCATTCTATATTTATCTAGATCGCCCTTTACTTCTTGGCCATCTACTAGAGTCACTTTTCTTACCCACACTTGTCGAGCTTCAACATGCTCCACGATTCCATCGTGTTTACAGATTACTGCTGCTCCAGAGTCTTTACCAGAAACATATTCCATTCCCGTTCCTACACGAGGGGCTTCTGGTTGCATCAATGGTACAGCCTGACGTTGCATGTTTGCACCCATAAGTGCACGGTTTGAGTCATCATTTTCAAGGAACGGAATACATGCTGTCGCAGCCGAAACTACTTGTTTAGGAGAAACGTCCATGTAGTCTACACGCTCACGATTTACAACCGTGTTTTCGCCTCGGAAACGAGCAATAATATCGTTTTCTATGAAAGATCCGTCTTCTCCTAGTTTCACATTTGCCTGTGCTACTACATAGTTATCTTCTTCATCGGCAGTTAAGTAGTCAATATGGCTTGTAACTTTTCCTGTCTCAGGATCTACACGACGATATGGTGTTTCGATAAAGCCGAATCGATTTACTTTTGCAAAGGAAGATAGCGAGTTGATTAGACCAATGTTCGGACCTTCCGGTGTTTCGATTGGACACATACGACCATAGTGAGAGTAGTGAACGTCACGCACTTCGAATCCAGCACGTTCACGTGTTAAACCACCAGGTCCTAATGCTGATAAACGACGCTTATGAGTAAGCTCAGCTAATGGGTTTGTTTGATCCATGAACTGCGATAACTGAGAACTACCAAAGAACTCTTTAATCGACGCAATTACAGGACGTATATTAATTAATTGCTGTGGTGTAATCGTATTTGTATCTTGAATGGACATTCTTTCACGAACAACTCTTTCCATTCTTGATAACCCAATACGGAATTGGTTTTGAAGTAATTCTCCTACTGAGCGCAGACGACGATTTCCTAAGTGGTCAATGTCATCTGTATCTCCTACTGAATGAAGAAGATTAAAGAAATAGCTAATGGAAGCAATGATATCAGAAGGGTCAATATTCTTAACTGCTTCAGGTACATATGCATTTCCAATAACATTGATAGCTTTCTCGCCATCCTCATTTGGAGCAAAAATCTTAATAGATTGTAAAAGAATATCTTCTTGGACTACTCCTCCAACTGGAGTAAACGTCTTAAAGCCAATATTCTTTTCTAATTGTGGAAGAATACGATCTAACGTACGACGGTCTAAAAGCACACCTTTTTCAGCAATAATTTCTCCCGTTTCAGGATCAACCAATGTTTCTGCAAGGCGTTGACCAAATAGACGATTCTTTATATGCAGCTTCTTGTTAATTTTGTAACGACCTACATTCGCTAAATCATAGCGCTTAGGGTCAAAGAATCTAGAAACAAGTAAACTTTTTGCATTTTCAACCGTTGGTGGTTCACCTGGACGAAGACGCTCATATATTTCTAATAGAGCTTTCTCCGTACCTTCCGTATTATCTTTTTCAAGCGTATTACGAATGTACTCATTATCTCCAATTAACTCAATAATTTCTTGGTCTGAACCGAATCCTAATGCACGCAAAAGAACCGTAACGGGTAATTTCCTCGTACGATCTATTCTAACGTACACAACATCCTTCGCATCTGTTTCATATTCTAACCAAGCACCACGGTTCGGGATTACAGTTGCTGTATATCCTCGTTTTCCGTTTTTATCTAGTTTTCCACTATAATAAACACTTGGTGAACGTACAAGCTGAGATACGATAACGCGCTCGGCACCATTAATAACGAATGTACCTGTTTCTGTCATAAGCGGGAAGTCACCCATGAAAACATCCTGGTCTTTTACTTCCCCAGTTTCTTTATTAACAAGACGCACTTTTACACGAAGTGGAGCAGAGTATGTAACATCTCGTTCCTTGGATTCCTCAACAGAATACTTTGGCTCACTTAAACTATAATCAATAAATTCTAATGACAAATTACCTGTGAAATCTTCAATCGGTGAAATATCCTGGAACATTTCACGCAATCCTTCATCAAGGAACCACTGATAGGAAGCTGTTTGAATTTCAATTAAGTTAGGTAATTCTAAAACTTCACTGATTCTCGCATAACTTCTTCGTTGGCGGTGTCGTCCATACTGAACTAGTTGACCTGTCAACAGATTCACCCCTCAAATCAAGCTTTTGTGATAACTTCTATAAATTTCTTATAAAAAATAGATAGGAAAACGTGACGCTTTTGTCCAGACAGGAGGATTTTCCTACTTGACCGCTCAACTCAAGGCTTCACGCTTACATGAATCTTCTTTCATAAGACAAAAAGAAAAAGGGTTTTTTCTTAAAAACCACATTCTCCAATTTTCTACTATTATTTTATTAGCATCGCCTTAAATTGCCAGATTTATACAACTACAGTTGAATTTAGCAATTTTACACAATATATCATGTTGGCATTTTATAATATTAACATAGCCAAAATGTCAAGTCAAATCTTTTTGGCTTTTAAAATAAAATACCCTTTTTTCTTTTCAACGGTTTCAACCGATCCAAATAATTCATTTAATTTTTCAACCGCAGAAGGAGCTCCCTGCTTTTTTTGGATCACCACCCACAGCTCACCATTAGGAGCAAGATGCTCAAAACTTTGTTCGAATATATCGTGAACGACTTGCTTACCTGCACGAATTGGGGGATTGGTCAAAACTGCCGCAAATCCGTCGCGCTTGACCTGAGTTAACCGATCACTCTCGTAAATAGTTACATTTGATACTTTATTTAGAGCTGCATTATCCTTTGCTAGTCCAATCGCTCGCTCATTCACATCTACCATATGTATCTCTTTGGTTACTTGTTCTTTTGCTAGAGAAATCCCAATTGGACCATAACCACAACCAACATCAAGGATCGGGCCATCAACGCTCGGAAATTGAAATGCCTCAATTAGTAACCTCGAACCAAAATCTACTTCACTTTTAGAAAATACGCCATTATCCGTAATAAAAGATAGATTATTATTTCTAAGAGTAAAGCTCCACGTCTTTCGATTACTCTCAACCCTTTGCTCCCGGGAAAAATAATGCTCTGCCATTCATACCACTTCCATGAATTTTTAGTAGGGAAAACTTATACGAAAAGAATTATAATTGAACCTTTTTTAAAAAGCAAAAGGCTCGCTTATGCAGCGAGCCTTTCAATATCATGATTACTTAACTTCAACGTTTGCTCCAACTTCTTCAAGCTTAGCTTTGATTTCTTCAGCTTCTTCTTTAGAAGCGCCTTCTTTGATAGCTTTTGGAGTGTTGTCAACAAGTTCTTTTGCTTCTTTAAGTCCAAGACCTGTGATTTCACGTACAACTTTGATAACTTTGATTTTTTGGTCGCCTGCAGAAGCAAGAACAACGTCAAATTCAGTTTTCTCAGCTGCAGCTTCTCCGCCAGCAGCTCCAACTACAGCTACAGGAGCAGCAGCAGTTACACCAAATTCTTCTTCGATAGCTTTTACTAAGTCGTTAAGTTCTAAAACAGTCATGCTTTTAACTGCTTCAATGATTTGTTCTTTAGTCATGATAAAAGTTCCTCCTTAAAATTGTGTTTGATTTAGTTTATTTCACGAACGATATTTCTAACTTACGCGCCTTGTTCTTCTTTTTGATCTGCAACAGCTTTTGTAGCAAGAGCAAGGTTGCGGATTGGAGCTTGAAGTACGCTGAGTAGCATAGATAGTAAGCCTTCGCGTGATGGTAGTTCAGCAAGAGCCTTAATATCTTCTAATGATGCAACGTTCCCTTCAATTACACCTGCTTTAATTTCAAGAGCTTCATGCTTTTTAGCGAAGTCATTTAAAATTTTAGCTGGGGCAACTACATCTTCGTTACTGAATGCAATAGCGTTAGGACCTGTAAGAGCGTCGTTAAGGCCAGCAAGTTCAGAAGCTTCAGCAGCACGACGAGTTAAAGAGTTTTTGTAAACCTTGAACTCAATACCAGCTTCACGAAGTTGTTTACGAAGTTCTGTTACTTCAGAAACATTTAAACCGCGATAGTCAACAACAACTGTTGTTTTAGCAGCTTTTAACTTATCAGCGATTTCGTCTACGATTACTTTTTTAGTTTCGATAGCGTTGCTCATCCTTACACCTCCTGTAGATTTACTACATTTATACCGGAAAATATAAACCTCCATGCCTTGCAGACATGGAGGAAGTATACAATAGTCGTTTACACGAACTGTTCAATCTATCGTATGACCTCGGTAGGAAATTAAGCCTTAAAGGCACCTACTGTCTGCGGTACAAATGTTATTCTATTTTCACAACAAAATCTATTCTAGTAGAATTTCATTCTGTTGTCAATTATATTTTCAAATTACTTTGCATTTACAGTTGAAGGGTCTACTTTTACTCCAGGTCCCATTGTTGAAGTAACAGTTACGTTCTTCATGTAAGTTCCTTTTGCAGCAGAAGGCTTCACTTTAAGCATTGTTTCGAAAATTGTAGTGAAGTTCTCAACAAGCTTTTCGTTTTCGAAAGAAGTTTTCCCGATTGGTACGTGGATGTTTCCAACTTTATCAACACGGTATTCAACTTTACCAGCTTTGATTTCGTTAACTGCTTTAGTTACATCAAATGTAACTGTACCAGTCTTAGGGTTTGGCATTAAGCCTTTAGGTCCTAATACACGACCAAGCTTACCAACTTCACCCATCATGTCAGGTGTAGCAACGATTACGTCAAACTCAAACCAACCTTGGTTGATCTTGTTGATGTAGTCTGCATCTCCTACATAATCAGCGCCAGCTGCTTCAGCTTCTTTCGCCTTTTCACCTTTAGCAAATACAAGTACACGTTGTGTTTTACCAGTTCCGTTTGGAAGCACAACTGCTCCACGGATTTGTTGGTCAGCTTTCTTTGGATCTACTCCAAGACGGAAAGCAACTTCTACAGATGCGTCAAACTTTGCAAAGTTTGTCTTTTTAGCAAGTTCAATAGCTTCTTCAACCGGATATGCTTTTGTACGGTCAACAAGCTTTGAAGCTTCTAAAAACTTCTTACCTTTTTTAGCCATTTTTATTTCCTCCTAGATTGTGGTTTTAGCGGAAAAGTTCTTAACTAACCTCCCACGAATAACAGCACTGTGCATATCGCACAATCGCTAGACATAAGAAAGGTTGCGCGTGAAACCAAATTCAACACCGCAACCCCTTAACTAAAGAAAAATTCGAGCATGAATTAGTCTTCGATAACAATACCCATGCTGCGTGCAGTACCTTCAACCATACGCATAGCTGCTTCAACGCTAGCCGCATTTAGATCAGGCATTTTTGTTTCAGCAATCTCGCGCACCTTGTCACGCTTGACTGTTGCTACTTTATTACGGTTCGGTACACCAGAACCAGACTCGATACCAGCCGCCTTCTTAAGAAGAACTGCAGCAGGAGGAGTTTTTGTAATAAATGTAAATGAACGGTCTTCAAAAACCGTAATCTCAACAGGAATGATTAAGCCAGCTTGTTCAGCTGTACGAGCGTTGAACTCTTTACAGAATCCCATGATGTTAACACCGGCTTGACCTAGTGCAGGACCAACTGGTGGTGCTGGATTAGCTTTAGCAGCAGGGATTTGCAACTTAACAATCTTAATTACTTTTTTAGCCACGAGACACACCTCCTTAAGTCCGTGATGTGGTAATAGGGGATTTTCCCCTCCCACTCATATAATAGTCTTTATAAAAATAAAGAACTGTTTCCTTTTGTCCGGTCTCAAAGTTTGAGACATACTGACCTTTGAAATATTACCACTTTTCGAAACCTATTTCAAGTTTTTTCAGGTTATATTTTTTCAATCTGTGTAAATTCAAGTTCTACAGGGGTATCTCGACCAAACATATTTACAAGAACCTTGACTTTAGATTTGTCCTTATCAATTTCTTCAATAGATCCAGTAAAGTTCGAAAATGGTCCTTCCTTGACTTGTACCATTTCTCCAAGTTCAAAGTTTACATCCACACGCTTTTGCTCAAGTCCCATACGTTTAAGGATGAAATCCACTTCTTCCGGTAGCAAAGGAGTTGGCTTAGAGCCAGATCCAGCCGAACCTACGAAACCAGTTACTCCAGGTGTATTTCGAACCACATACCAAGAGTCATCGGTCATTACGATTTCAACCAATACGTAACCTGGAAACACCTTTCTTTTAACTACTTTCTTTTTACCATTCTTAATATCTGTTTCTTCTTCTTCAGGCACTACCACGCGAAAGATTTTATCTTGCATCGCCATAGACTCTACACGTTTTTCAAGGTTTGCTTTTACCTTGTTCTCATAACCCGAGTAAGTATGAACTACATACCAATTCTTTTCCATTATCGAGGACGAATTGTCCTTCCCTCCCTATATGAAAATATCCATTTTATTAAACTAGAAAGCATTGTTAGCCTTTTATTTTTTTACAAATGAAAAAACCCGTTGCCGGGCTTTGCTAAAAGTTTCCTATGTTTGTTACCATTATACCATTATGTTACGGGTGTTATTCAAGGAATTAAACGAATTAATTCTGAAATCCCTAAATCTATAACAGCAAAGAAAAGAGCAAAAAATATAACCGTAGCTAATACCGTAACTGTGTAGTTTGTCAATTCCTTACGCTTTGGCCAACTAACCTTGCGCATTTCACGGCTGACATCTTTAAAAAAATTGACTACGCGCTGCATGTGTATACCCCCAACTTCCTTGTCTTACTCTATCTATAGGTGGTGCCTACTACTTTGTTTGACGGTGGATGGTATGAGCACTGCATGTTCTACAAAACTTCTTCAGCTCTAACCTTTCCGACTCTTTATTGCTCATCGTTGAATAGTTTCTCGAACCGCAAGTTACACAGGCCAAAACTACCTTTTTTGTCAAAAATGCCACCTCTAACTTACTATTTTGTCCATAAAACTGTATCATGGACACTTATCAATGTCAACAGAGCTCTATTACCATATACCCTGTCATATTACAGTGTGAGTTCCCTCACCTCAAGGTATTTCTCAAGCTTCCTTTTCACACGTTGGAGCGCATTATCAATCGATTTCACATGACGATTGAGTTCCTCTGATATTTCCTGATATGACTGACCATCTAAGTAAAGAGCTAGCACTTTCCGCTCTAAATCACTTAGAAGCTCTGACATTTTCACCTCAATATGATCAAATTCCTCTTGGTTAATAATGAGTTCCTCCGGATCTAACACTTTAGCTCCAGAAATAACATCCATTAACGTTCGATCGGATTCTTCATCATAGATCGGCTTGTCCAACGACACATAAGAATTCAACGGAATATGCTTTTGTCTCGTTGCTGTTTTAATCGCGGTAATAATTTGTCTCGTAATACACAGTTCTGCAAACGCTTTAAAAGAGGTGAGTTTGTCCTCTCGGAAATCTCGGATCGCTTTGTAAAGACCGATCATTCCCTCTTGAACAATATCCTCTTTGTCAGCACCGATTAAGAAATAGGATCTAGCTTTGGCTCTAACGAAGTTTCGATACTTATGAATCAAGTAATCTAATGCTTCACTATCACCTTTGTGCACTAAATCAACTATTTCTTCATCTTCTAGCTGCATGAAATGTAAATTATCGTTGGTTTTTGTTGTCTTGTAGTCAGCATTCACTTCGGATCCCCCCGACCGAACAAGCATAGATAGAAATATTATACAGTAGCCTTTTTTAAAGCGTCAACCCAGTCATTACTTTCCTCTTCGCCATTTTTCAAAAATTTCTGCCACTTCTCTGCTTAATGGAATTTTTGACGTAGGGCTATTTTCCTGAATGTTTTGTACCTTCTTTTCTATCTTCTTTTCAACCGAGTCCATCTCTATTAGTAACTCTCGTGCTGATTTTCTTAGTGCACCTTGTCCAAATATGGCCCATTGTTCCGTAAAATCAGAGGTTGCCACATGAATCTGAGTTTTTCTATTATTTAAAGAGATCGCCAGTTTTTCAATGCATTCATCCGCTGTTTCATTATTTCTAGTGAATATTACTTCGACTTTATAATTCTTATACTTTTTTTCTGTCCCTTTTACAAAATGGGCATCGAATACAACAATAACACGATAACCTGAGTAAGCTTGATACTCGGCCATCCTTTCAATTAAACGGTCCCGAGCTGCTGCTAAATCCTTATTTTTTAGCTCTCGAAGCTCAGGCCAAGCTCCAATGATATTGTATCCATCCACTAACAGAATGTCCATTTTATCCCTCTAGTGGATATCGTTTTCGATACACCTCATACATTAAAAGGGCTGCCGCTACCGAAGCATTTAAAGAGGTGACATGTCCTTTCATTGGCAGGCTAACCAAAAAGTCACATTTATCACGGATGAGTCTTCCCATTCCTTTTCCTTCACTACCAATCACAAGGCCCAGGGGCATAGCACCATCTAGCGAACGAAAGTCCTGTTTACCCTTAGCATCTGTTCCTGCAATCCATAAACCTCGTTCCTTAAGTTCATCAATGGTTTGAGCCATATTCGTCACTCGGACAACAGGAACATATTCAATAGCACCCGTTGAGGCTTTTGCAACAGTTGCCGTTAATCCTACTGCTCTTCGTTTCGGAATGATAATTCCGTGTGCACCAGTGGAATCCGCTGTTCTCATAATGGATCCTAGATTATGCGGATCCTCAATTTCGTCTAACAATAGGAAAAATGGTGTTTCACCTTTTGCTTCTGCCGCCTTAAACAAGTCATCAAGTTCCGCATATTGATAAGCAGCTACTGCCGCTACAACCCCCTGGTGATTTCCTTCTACCATCTGGTCGATTTTCTTTTTAGGAACAAATTGAACGATGACATTTTGTGCTTTTGCTAGCCCTATTACCTGTTGCATTTGACCCGTTTGGGAACCTTCTGCGATAAATATTTTATTCACATCGCGTTCTGACTTTAGTGCTTCAATAACTGGATTTTTCCCAATAATAAAGTCTTGGCTCATCTTATTGTTCCTCCTTTCATTCTCCAACTTGAGAGAGGGCAACTTCGATCAATTCATCAAGTCGCTCCTCTCTGTTTAGCAAATATAGATATCCGATCAATGCTTCAAATGCTGTACCATATCGATATGTCTGTACATCTGTGTTCTTTGGCACTGTTCCAGATTTTGCATTTCGGCCCCTTCTAACGACTGCCTCTTCTTCCTCACTTAAGAGCTTCGAATCCAAAAAGTGATGGATGAATTGACACTGAGCTTTTGCTGAAACATATTTGGTCGACTCCTTATGAAGCTGATTCGGACGTACTTTCCCTGATTGAAGAAGGTATCTTCGAACATATACCTCAAAGATAGAATCACCAATATAAGCTAAGGCAAGGCTATTCAGTTGTTTCACATCTATCGTATTTTCAAAGCGGAGCATATTTTTAGCCTCTTTTCCATCTTGTGCCTTGAGGCGTATCTTCTAAAATAATGTTCATATCTTTTAACTGATCACGAATTTGGTCAGATAACTGGAAATTCCGATCTTTCCTAGCCTGAATACGTTGTTCGATTAACGCTTCAATTTCTTCGTCAAGCAGTTGATCTGCTTCAAGAGTTAACCCTAAGATTCCAAATAACACTTCAAACTCACTCATAAATGCATCAATAACAGTGATAGATGTGTTCTTTTCAATAAGATACATATTAGCCATCTTAGAAAGGTCGAATAACTTAGAAATTCCATTCGCCGTATTAAAATCATCATCCATATCACGAACAAACTCATCATGTAAGGTAGTAACCTTTGTTAACCATTCTTGATCATTTTCCGTTAAATTGGCGCTAGCCTCACGTCGATGTTTAAGGTTTTGGTAAGAGGTTTTTAATCGATCAAGTCCTGCCTTTGTATTTTCTAATAGCTCATCTGTATAGTTGATGGGATTGCGATAATGTACCGCTAACATGAAGAAACGTAGTACTTGCGGATCATGTTTTTTGATAATATCGTGAACGAGTACAAAGTTTCCTAGTGATTTTGACATTTTTTCATTATCAATATTAATGTACCCGTTATGCATCCAATAGCGCGCAAATGTTTTATCTGTTAACGCTTCTGATTGCGCTATTTCATTCTCATGATGAGGGAAAGCCAGATCTTGACCTCCTGCATGAATGTCAATCGTATCACCTAAATACTTCTTCGCCATAGCAGAGCACTCAATATGCCAACCTGGTCTTCCTTTGCCCCATGGGCTTTCCCAGAAAATTTCACCCGGCTTGGCTGCCTTCCAAAGCACAAAGTCTAAAGAATCTTGTTTCTTCTCACCGATGGCAATTCTTGTACCTAGTCTCAGTTCATCAATCGATTGGTGAGACAATTTCCCATATTCCTTGAATTTACGTGTGTGATAGTATACATCGCCCTCGGACTCATAGGCATATCCCTTTTCAATCAATGTAGAAATAAAGTCTAAGATAATATCCATACTTTCTGTTACTCGGGGATGAACATCTGCTTTTCTGCATCCGAGTGCTGTTACATCTTCAAAGTATGCTTTAATAAAACGATCAGCAATCGTTGGGACATCTTCTCCAAGCTCATTTGCTACCCGAATAAGCTTATCATCCACATCAGTGAAATTCGAGATATATTGAACCTCATAGCCTCTGTACTCTAAATATCTTCTTACTGTATCAAACACAATGGGTGGTCTTGCATTTCCTATATGGATATAGTTATAAACTGTAGGACCGCAAACGTACATTTTTACTTTACCCTCTTCAAGAGGGATGAACGGCTCTTTTGAACGAGTCAATGTATTATATATTTGAATGCTCACGCTCGTAGCTCCTTTCCTTCTCTACCTGTTCTAGTTGTCTTCTTAAATTGTGAATTTCAGATTCTAATGCTTTAAAACGATCACCAGTTGGATCTGGTAGATCACAGTGATTTAAATCTTTCTCTACTTTCTTTCCATCCCTTATTACCACTTTCCCAGGAATCCCAACTACTGTCGAATTTGGAGGGACATCCTTTAGTACGACAGAACCTGCTCCTATCTTAGAATTTTCACCAACCGTAATCGATCCTAATACTTTTGCACCCGTTGCAATAAGAGCATTGTCCTTTATAGTTGGATGTCGCTTTCCTTTCTCTTTTCCCGTTCCTCCTAGTGTAACTCCCTGAAACACAGTCACATTGTCACCAATTTCACATGTTTCACCAATGACAACCCCCATGCCATGATCGATAAAAAACCGTCTTCCGATAGTTGCACCTGGATGAATTTCTATCCCTGTGAAGAAGCGACTTACCTGCGATATAACCCTTGCCATAAAATAAAATTTTCTCTTATATAGAGCATGTGCCACTCGATGAGCCCAGATGGAATGCAAACCTGAATATGTTAAGATAACCTCAAAATACGTCCTTGCCGCTGGATCTTGTTCAAAAACTACTTCAACATCTTCCCTTAGCATTTTAAACATTATCGTTCCCCCTAAACGTAAATGCTGTTTATTTCGTAAAAATAAAAAACGCCCCTGTCAAAATGACAGAGACGCTTATATGCGCGGTTCCACTCTGTTTAAGTAACCAAGATTACTTCAACTCAACTCTTGTAACGGAAGAAATCCGCCTCATTCTACTAAGGGAATAACCCTGTTTCGAATCAGGACTCAGAGGGGCACTTCAAAAAACAAGGGGCTTAAACCACTTTCAGCCGATGATGGTTCTCTCTTGAAAGCATTGCTTTTTTACTTTTCCTCTTCAACATTTTCTAAATTATATAATTATCTTTACTATATTACATTTTTTCCAATCTGTTAACTAGTAATGCTCACAATTCGTTGTAATATTTTTTCTTTACCAATTAATGCAATGGCTTTAGGTAGATCTGGACCGTGTGTTTGACCAGTAGCAGCCACACGAACCGGCATAAAGAGCTTCTTACCCTTTTGTCCTGTTGCTTTTTGAACGCTCTTCAAACTCGCTTGAACATCCTCTGGTTGGAGGCTTGGAAGCTTTTCAATCTCACTCGCAAAAGCAGATAATACTTCCTTCACGCCTTCCTCTTGAAGAACCGCCTTTGCTTCTTCTTCTAGTTCTAGTTCCTCCTTGAAGAATAACTCTGATAGCTCGACAATTTCAGCTCCATAGCTCAACTGATCTTGATAAAGCGCTACGAGGTTTTTCGTCCATTCCACTTCCTCTGGAGTCATTGCCTCACTAACAAGATCCGCCTTTTGAAGATGCGGCAGAGCAAGTTGATACACGACGTCAACCTCTTGTTTCTTCATGTACTGGTTATTCATCCATGTAAGTTTTTGCTTATCAAATAGAGCTGGTGATTTCGAAAGTCTGTTCGCTTCAAAAATGGAAATCAGTTCTTCCTTCGAGAAAATCTCTTCTTCTCCAGATGGCGACCAGCCAAGTAGGGTAATAAAATTAAATAATGCTTCAGGAAGATAGCCTAATTCCTCATACTGTTCAATGAACTGGATAATGGACTCATCTCGTTTACTTAGCTTCTTTCGGCTTTCGTTCACAATCAATGTCATATGTCCAAATACCGGTGTTTCCCAACCTAATGCTTCGTAAATCATCATTTGCTTCGGAGTATTAGAAATATGGTCATCTCCACGTAATACATGTGTAATTTCCATCAAGTGATCATCAACAGCAACAGCAAAATTATACGTAGGTGTTCCATCTTTTTTTACAATGACAAAATCTCCACCGATTCCATCTGCTTCAAACGAAACATCGCCTTTAACCATATCGTTAAAGCTGAAAACCTTCTCGCTAGGAACCAAAAAGCGAACACTTGGTTGTCTTCCTTCTTTTTCTAGAGCTTCGCGCTGCTCATTCGTTAGATGACGGCATTTCCCTGAATAGCCACCCATCTCACCCTTCTCCGCTTGCTCATTACGTTCTGCTTCTAGTTCTTCCTCCGTACAATAGCATTTATACGCTTTGCCCTCTTCAAGAAGTTGCTTATAGTACACTTCATATAAGTCATTACGTTCTGATTGTCTGTATGGACCGTACGATCCACCAACATCAACGCTCTCATCCCAATCTATTCCTAACCATTTTAAATATTTGAGTTGACTTTCTTCCCCGCCAGCAATATTACGCTTCTTATCGGTGTCTTCAATTCGGATAATAAACTTTCCACCTTGATGACGCGCAAACAAGTAGTTAAATAGCGCAGTACGAGCGTTTCCAATATGTAAATGCCCCGTTGGACTTGGTGCATAACGAACACGTACAGTGTTAGACATTCTATTTTTCCTCCTAAAGAGTTCAATCTATTTTTGACATTTATTTTACCATTGTGAAAAGGCAATTCCTAGAGCTCTTTCTTTTTTAAGAGCACAACTGCTTGAGAAGCAATTCCTTCTCCTCTTCCGGTAAACCCAAGCTTTTCTGTTGTTGTTGCTTTAACATTCACTTGATCTGGTGTTGCTTTCAGTAATTCAGCGATCCGGTTCTTCATTTGCTCAATATATGGCGCCATCTTCGGTCTTTGTGCAATAATGGTGCAATCCGCATTCACTAGCTCATATCCTCGATTCTCAACTAATGACCATACATGTTCAAGAAGCTTTGCTGAATCGGCATCCTTAAACTCTGGATCCGTATCAGGAAAGTGTCTCCCAATATCTCCTTCACCTATCGCTCCTAAAACCGCATCTGTTACCGTGTGAAGAAGGACATCTGCATCTGAATGCCCTAACAATCCTTTTTCATAAGGAATCGTTATTCCTCCTAAAATTAATGGTCTACCTTCTGTGAGCTGATGAACGTCAAATCCTTGTCCAATTCTAAACATCGTTATTAAAGTCCCCTCTTTTGGTAGTCACGTTGCTTAATAATTGCCTCTGCAAAATACAAATCTTCTGGTGTCGTCAGTTTAATATTATCGTAGTCACCCTCAACAATTTTAACAGGGACATGTAGTCGTTCTACTAAACTTGCCTCATCTGTCCCTAAAAAATTCTGTGCCAACGCTAGGTTATGAGCCTCTTCTAGCAACGACACGCGAAAAGCTTGTGGGGTTTGAATAGCCCACAAGCTTGAACGCTCAATCGTCTCAACTACTTCAAAATTATTTACCTTCTTAATCGTATCCTTAACAGGGACTGCTACGACAGCCGCTCCATCCTTTTCTGCTACCGATACTAATTCATGGATTACTCTTTTTTCAATAAATGGCCTAGCTGCATCATGAACGAGTACAATTCCCTCTTTCTTTGCGGCTTGTAACCCATTATACACACTGTGCTGTCTTTCATTCCCACCAGCAACAAGAGAAGTAACCTTTTTGATACGATACTTTTTTAAAAGGCTGGAAAAATGATCTTCATCTCCGGCTGAAATAGCTAAAATAATTCCTTCACATGCCTCATCCAATTCAAATACCTTGAGTGTATGAATTAATATAGGAATATCCTTTAGCTGAAGCAACACCTTATTTTTGCCTGCCCGCATTCTTTTCCCTTGTCCTGCTGCAGGGATAATCACTTGGTAAGACATAAGATATCCCCTAACTATTTCTATAATGCTTTTTCTAATAATTTCGGTTTAGCAAAAATCATTCGACCAGCTGATGTTTGCAGTACACTTGTTACCAATACATCAAGCTGCTTTCCAATATAGTCTCTTCCATCTTCAACAACAATCATCGTGCCATCATCGAGATAAGCAATGCCTTGGTTATGCTCCTTGCCATCTTTTATAACTTGGACATTCATTTCTTCCCCAGGCAATACAACTGGCTTAACGGCATTTGCCAAGTCATTAATGTTTAATACAGCAACCTTCTGAAGTTCACATACTTTATTAAGATTAAAGTCATTGGTTACGACTACTCCACTAGTTAACTTTGCAAGCTTAACAAGTTTTGAGTCTACTTCTTGTACATCCTCAAAGTCGCCTTCATATATCTCAACATTCATAGCTAGTTCTTTTTGAATTCGATTTAAAATATCAAGACCTCTTCTACCACGGTTTCGCTTTAATACATCAGAGGAATCCGCAATATGCTGCAATTCTTCAAGGACAAATTGTGGAATGACAATGGTTCCATCTAAAAATCCTGTTTGACAGATATCAGCAATACGTCCATCAATAATAACACTCGTATCTAATATTTTTAATTCATTTTTGGCATTTGTATTCTCAGCCTCTAACTCTTCCTCACCAGACTTCTTTTTTGATTTCGTAAAAAGGGATAATAACTCGTCTCTCTTTTTAAAACCCACCTGGAAACCTAAATAACCAAATAGAAGTGTCAATAGTACGGGAGCTACTGTATTTAATATAGGTACTTCAATACCCGTTAATGCATAACCAACTAAAAAGGCAATAATTAATCCAAATACTAATCCTACGCTACCAAAGATAATATCTGTTATAGGTACTTTAACAAGAGATTCTTCTACCCATTTCACGAAATTGACGACATAATCGACCGCCCAAAAAGTAATAAGATAAAAAATAATGGCACCTAAAATAGCGGTAACATAATGATTATTTATCAGAGGAATGTCGTCTAATGATATAAGTGTTAATAAATCAGAGATTAAAAAGATCCCTAAAGTACCACCTGTAATTAAGAAACAGGCTTGAACAATTCGCTTTAACATTCCTTCACCTCCTTTTATACATTATAAACAATTTCCATAAATTGAAACGTAATATTACATAGAAAATTATTGTTTGTTATTATCCTGTAATCTCTTTGTTATATTAGTATAATTGCGGGTGATTTCACATGTTTATTATTACTAAGGGTAGCACCTAGCAAATATTGGTGTCAATTTTTTACCCTTTATCTTTCACTTATTCAAATGTCGCTTTTAGTGCATCCGCTACAGTAGAAACTCCTATTAACTGAATCCCTTTTGGGGCTGACCAACCACCTATGTTACTGGCAGGAATAATGACTCGTTCAAACCCTAGCTTGGCAGCTTCTTGTACACGCTGTTCTATTCTTGATACCCTTCTTATCTCCCCTGTCAAACCTACTTCCCCTATAATACAATCCGTTGCTCTAGTTGGCTTATCGCGGAAACTTGAAGCAATACTAATAGCTACAGCTAAATCAATAGCTGGTTCATCCAGCTTCACTCCACCAGCAACCTTTAAGTAAGCATCCTGGTTTTGAAGCAGCAACCCAACTCTTTTCTCTAACACAGCCATGAGTAGTGACACTCTGTTATGATCAATGCCTGTAGCCATCCTCCTAGGATTTCCAAAACTTGTCGGTGAAATAAGTGCTTGTATCTCTACTAAAACCGGTCGAGTACCTTCCATTGAAGCAACTACTGTCGATCCTGCTGCACCTTGAGATCGCTCCTCAAGGAATATTTCAGATGGATTTTGAACCTCTTCTAATCCAAATTCCTTCATTTCAAAAATTCCCATTTCATTGGTGGAACCAAAACGGTTTTTTACCGCTCGGACAATCCGATACGTATGGTGGCGCTCCCCTTCAAAATAGAGAACCGTATCGACCATATGTTCGAGAAGTCTAGGACCTGCAATCGAGCCTTCTTTTGTCACATGACCTACGATGAATATCGCAATACCCTTTGTCTTACCTATTCTCATAAGCTCAGCTGTACATTCTCTTACTTGAGAGACACTTCCTGGGGCAGAGGTTACCTGAGGATGGAAGATGGTTTGGATCGAATCAACAATGACGAAACTTGGGTTTTCCTTTTCAATCGTTCGACTGATCTCTTCTAGATCTGTTTCAGAGTAGACAAGTAAGTTTTCTGATGTTACTCCTAGTCGATCTGCTCTTAGCTTCGTCTGTCTCATTGACTCTTCCCCTGAAATATAAAGAACGGAATGTTGTTTTTTTGCCAGTTGAGAGGAAACCTGTAATAGCAAAGTGGATTTTCCAATTCCGGGATCACCACCTATTAATACTAGGGAACCCTTTACGATTCCTCCACCTAACACACGATTTAACTCGACCAAATCCGTTTGTATACGGGGCTCTGTCATCGTTTCAATTGAGGTAATTGGTGTTGCCTTTGACATGGTTGTTGAACCTACTGAATGAGCAAAGGTCGCACGATGATTAGATACCTTTTTTTCTATTTCTTCCACCATCGTATTCCATTGTCCGCACCCAGGGCATTTCCCCATCCATTTGGGAGATTCATAGCCGCAATCATTACACATGAATTTTGTTTTTACTTTTGCCAAAATTATATCCCCCTTCTTCCATGCCGTACTCTCTCATTATAAGACATCTTATAAATTCATTGCAGTGATAAGTATTTCCCAATAGAAAATAGAAGGCACACGTAATCTCTTACGTGTGCTCCCTTTTTTTACGATTATTTATGAATCGGTTCTCCTGCTCTTACAGCAAAATCTCCATCCACATAATCAATGACAACCTTTTGTCCTGTTAGAACCGTTCCTCTTAATAACTCTTCTGATAAACGGTCCTCAATATGCTTTTGAATTGCTCTTCTTAAAGGTCGTGCACCGTATTCAGGGTCATACCCTTCCTCAGAAATTTTGTCTTTTGCAGCATCTGTTAGCTCTAACGTAATATCTTGTTCATCTAATCGTTTAATTAGCTGATCAGACATTAATGTAACAATCTGTTTTAAGTGCTTTTTCTCTAATGAATGGAAAACAATGATCTCATCGATACGGTTGAGGAACTCGGGACGGAATGCCTTTTTCAGCTCCTCCATTACCTTGCCCTTCATATCTTTAAAGTCCTGTTCTCCATCTTGAATGTTAAAGCCAACATACTTATTACGCTTTAACGCTTCTGCTCCAACGTTAGAAGTCATGATAACAACTGTATTACGGAAATCAACACTTCTTCCTTTTGAGTCTGTTAGACGACCATCTTCTAGGACTTGAAGCAAAATATTAAATACATCTGGATGCGCCTTTTCAATTTCATCTAATAAAATAACAGAGTATGGTTTTCTTCTAACCTTTTCTGTCAATTGTCCACCTTCATCATATCCTACATAACCTGGAGGAGAACCTACTAGTCTGGAAGTTGAATGTTTTTCCATATACTCCGACATATCAACGCGAATCATTGCTTCCTCGTCACCAAACATGGCCTCTGCTAATGCACGTGCAAGCTCCGTTTTACCAACACCTGTAGGACCAAGGAAAATAAACGATCCGATAGGGCGCTTTGGATCTTTCAAACCAGCACGAGCACGACGTACAGCTTTTGATATTGCCTTTACAGCTTCCTCTTGACCGATTAAACGAGAATGAAGAATTTCTTCAAGCTTTAATAGCTTATCTGTTTCTGTTTGTGCCAGGCGTGATACAGGAATTCCAGTCCAACTAGCTACAACTGTAGCAATATCATCGACAGTAACCTCTGAGTTCTCTTGTCCTTGCTTCTCTTTCCATGTTTTCTTTGTCTCTTCTAGTTGTTCACGAAGTCTTTGCTCTGAATCTCGTAATGATGCAGCCTTTTCAAATTCTTGGCTTTGAACAGCAGCATCCTTTTCCTTACGAACCTCTTCAAGCTTTGCTTCAAGCTCCTTTAAGTTTGGAGGTGTTGTGTAAGAGCGAAGTCTTACCTTTGATCCTGCTTCATCAATTAAATCAATGGCCTTATCAGGAAGAAAACGATCCGAAATATAACGGTCGGACAATTTGACAGCTGCCTCAATTGCTTCATCCGTAATGGATACTCTATGATGTGCTTCGTAACGATCTCTCAATCCTTTTAAGATTTGAACAGATTCATCCGCTGTCGGCTCATCTACCATGATTGGCTGGAAACGTCTTTCTAGAGCTGCATCCTTTTCAATATATTTACGGTATTCATCAAGGGTCGTTGCCCCAATACATTGAAGTTCCCCACGAGCTAGGGAAGGCTTTAAGATATTTGAAGCATCAATCGCACCTTCTGCTCCACCCGCACCGATAAGTGTATGGAGTTCATCGATGAATAAGATGATATTTCCTGCTTGTCGGATTTCATCCATTACTTTCTTTAAGCGGTCTTCAAATTCACCTCGATACTTTGTACCTGCTACAACTGTACCCATATCAAGCGTCATAACACGCTTATCTCTTAATGTTTCAGGAACCTCATTGTTTACAATTTGTTGGGCTAAACCTTCAGCAATCGCTGTTTTCCCAACTCCAGGCTCCCCAATTAACACTGGATTATTTTTCGTTCGTCGGCTTAATACCTCGATCACACGCTGAATTTCCTTAGCTCTTCCAATAACCGGGTCAAGACTACCTTCTCTGGCAATAGATGTTAAGTCTCGTGCTAAGCTATCTAAGGTAGGCGTATTAGCGCTTGCTGCTGTTCCACCTTGATGATTGCTTGACTCACTACTACCTAACAGTTGAAGCACCTGCTGTCTTGCTTTATTTAAGCTGACCCCTAAGTTGTTTAATACCCTTGCTGCTACTCCTTCACCTTCACGAATAAGACCTAGCAAAATATGCTCTGTTCCTACATATGAATGACCAAGTTTTCTTGCTTCATCCATAGAAAGTTCAATTACCTTTTTTGCTCTTGGCGTATAGTGAATCGTCTGTGAAGCATCTTGCCCACGACCAATCAGATTTTCTACTTCTTTTTGTATTTTCTCTGAACCTAATCCTAAAGCATATAATGCTTTTGCAGCGATACCTTCGCCCTCTCTTACTAACCCAAGTAAAATATGCTCTGTTCCAATATTGTTATGACCTAAACGAATAGCTTCTTCCTGGGCTAGTGCAAGTACCTTTTGAGCTCTCTCTGTAAAACGTCCAAACATCATGTGAACATCCTCCTAACTAAGGTTAATTTTCCATTTTTATTCTTTCCCTTATTAAAGAGGCGCGACGAATATCACGCTCGTTGGGTCTTAGTGGTCCTCCCGCGTATTGTTGGAGAAATCCAGGTTGTGTTAATATCATTAATTCATTTAAAATATTTCTTGATATGTTTTCAATATAACCCATATCTATCCCTAATCTTACATCAGATAAACAGTTGGCTGCTTCCTTTGTTTCAATAATTCTACTATGTGTGAGAACACCTAAGGAACGAAAAACTCTATCTTCTAATTGTATGTTAGAAGTTTTTGCTAATGCCCCACGAGCTGATCTTTCCTGGGCAATTAGTTGGCTGACAACGCCCTTTAGGTCCTCAACAATATCCTCTTCAGATTTACCTAACGTGATCTGGTTGGATATTTGAAAGATGTTACCTAGCGCCTCACTACCCTCTCCATACATTCCTCTAACGACAAGACCAAGTTGATTGATGGCAGGAATTATACGATTCATTTGTTGCGTTAATGTCAAACCTGGTAGATGCATCATCACTGAAGCCCGCATCCCTGTCCCTACATTTGTCGGACAGCTCGTTAAGTATCCTACCTTTTCATCAAATGCATAATTGATATGCTCTTCTAATTCATCATCGATCCGATCTGCCAGTGTTAACGCCTCACTTACCTGGAAACCAGGATATAAGCATTGAATTCGGATATGATCTTCTTCATTAACCATAATGCAAACTTCTTCATTTTCGGATAAAAGACAGGCACCGAGAGCAGAGTTTTCAACTAGATGAGGGCTGATTAAATGCTTTTCCATTAATACTCGTTTTTGTATTGGCTGAAGTTCTTCCATTCTTAGGAGCTCTAATTGACTTAAGTTAGGAATGGTATGATTTAATAATGCCTTCTCCATTGTCTGTATAACTTCATGTGCTTCCTCATTAGAGAAAAGGGTTGGGAACTTATATTCATTTATATTCCGCGCGAGCCGAATTCGAGAACTTAGAACAATGTCTGAATCAGGCCCTTCTGCACTCATCCAGGAGCTTATGGCTTGATTAATAAATTTTTCAAGAGACATGTACCTATTCCTCTCCTTCACTTTCACTGCGTAACAACTTTTCAATTTCTCTAATTTCATCTCTTACTATGGCTGCTTGTTCAAACTCTTCGTTTTCGATTGCAGACTTTAAATCAACCTTTAGTTCTTCTATTTTCTTTTTGTAGTGAATGTTTCCACCTATTCGCTTAGGTATCTTTCCATTGTGAGTGGAATTACCACTATGGAGCCGTCGTAATATCGGTTGAAGCTGATCCCTAAACGTTTCATAGCAATGAGCACATCCAAACCGTCCGACTTGAATGAATTGCTTATATGTCATCGAACAGCCTTCACATTGCAATACTTGTTGTTGATCATAAAGTGAAGCTTTCTGTTGAGCAAGCTGGTAGTTATGATCGAAGTTTAATAGCCCAGCCAATAGATTGTTAATGGAAAAACCTGATGTATTCGTGACTACAAAGTGCTCTCCTTTTTCTTGAGCACAAACCTCACATAAGTGAAACTCAGATTTTTTACCATTATTAATTTTTGTAAAATGAAGGGTAGCAGGCCTTTCATTACACTCCTGACAAATCATGTTACTCACCTCAATAAATGGCTTTACTCTTTTCTAAAGGCGTGGAATTTTTTCACTTATATTTTAATGTTGTTAACATAGCCTTTAGCATTCTCGAACGAAGTTCATCACGATATGGTAAGTCAATATACAGGACGGAGCGATCAATGACACTGAGCATTATTTTTGCTTCTCTCGTTGAGATCACATCTTCCTCAACTAGTCTGAAGATCACGTGCTCCGCACTACTTTGTGACACTCTAGAAGAGATCACAGTTAGCAGCTGGTCAATAAGGTGAGCGTTATCGTGTGATTGAACTTTCATAATTCGAATATATCCACCACCACCTCGTTTACTTTCTACAACATACCCTTTTTCAATGGTAAATCGCGTGTTTATTACATAGTTGATTTGTGATGGTACACACTGGAACTTATCAGCTATTTCACTACGCTTAATTTCAACGAGCTCTCTTTCACTCATCTCGAGTACTTCCTTTAAGTACTGCTCAATGATATCGGAGATGTTCCTCACCATATCCCCCCTCTCTGACTTTGACTATATTTGACATTAATTATACATGATGAACGTAGTTACATGCAATGAACAACACCTTATAAATTTTTCCCCAAATTTCGTGCTCTCAAACTAGGAAAGAATTCATAAATATAATTCTATAAAATAGAGAATTAGTTAAATTTAAGACAGGATCACTGAGGAACAGAGAAAAAAGGGCTGGTCAGATCATAAAAGCAAGTTTATGACTCGTTGCTGTGGGATTTGTGTAGCTGGTAGGTTATAATAGTTGGTTTATGACTTATATGCGAGGATAAAGTGGTACTGCACGTCATAAAAAATAGTTTATGACGTTTTTGCGTGGAATAAATGGTACTTAAAGTCATAAAAGTGATTACTTAACAATAAAAAATATACACAACAAAAAAAGCACCCATTCAGGTGCTTTTTTCTTTGCCTAGCGACGTCCTACTCTCACAGAGGGAAACCCTCAACTACCATCGGCGCTGAAAAGCTTAACTTCCGTGTTCGGTATGGGAACGGGTGTGACCTTTTCGCTATCGCCACTAGACCAGTATTC
>NZ_JBRKCV010000022.1:0-68419 GCF_052983275.1 Robertmurraya sp. GLU-23 | reverse complement strand
GCGGAAGGGATAAGTGCTGAAAGCATCTAAGCATGAAGCCCCCCTCAAGATGAGATTTCCCATAGCGCAAGCTAGTAAGATCCCTGAAAGATGATCAGGTTGATAGGTCAGAGGTGGAAGCGCGGTGACGTGTGGAGCTGACTGATACTAATCGATCGAGGACTTAACCAAGATGCGGAAACGGCTTGGTCAGGGACGACAGGCATAAGATGAAGACCGTAAGAGGTCCTGACCTCTGAAGGGCTTTAGCTTATGACCCCGAGTCCCTAGCCGTTGGAGCTCGTTTTCCGCGAAGTAGATACTCATTCTTTTGACTTTGACACTTTATCTAGTTTTGAAGGAACAACCTTCAATTAAATAGTCTGGTGGCGATAGCGAAAAGGTCACACCCGTTCCCATACCGAACACGGAAGTTAAGCTTTTCAGCGCCAATGGTAGTTGAGGGTTTCCCTCTGTGAGAGTAGGACGTCGCCAGGCTTGTCCCTATTGGGACTATTATTTTTGTCTAAAATATATAGTTCGGCCCCTTGGTCAAGCGGTTAAGACACCGCCCTTTCACGGCGGTAACACGGGTTCGAATCCCGTAGGGGTCACCATATTTTTTTACGAAGTAAAAATAACCAAGTTTTTTTACGAAGTAAAAATAACCAAGTTTTTCCACTTTGTGATAAAAACATTTCATTTCGGAGGATTAGCTCAGCTGGGAGAGCACCTGCCTTACAAGCAGGGGGTCGGCGGTTCGATCCCGTCATCCTCCATCAAGACTATTTTTCACAAAACTGAAAAATAGTCTTCCTAATAAGCCGGCGTAGCTCAATTGGTAGAGCAACTGACTTGTAATCAGTAGGTTGGGGGTTCAAGTCCTCTCACCGGCACCACTTTATACCGAGCCATTAGCTCAGTCGGTAGAGCATCTGACTTTTAATCAGAGGGTCGAAGGTTCGAGTCCTTCATGGCTCACCATTTTTCTTAAATAATGTAGGCTATTATTATGCGGGTGTGGCGGAATTGGCAGACGCACTAGACTTAGGATCTAGCGCCGCAAGGCGTGGGGGTTCGACTCCCTTCACCCGCACCAAAGTTTTTTGCGTTAGCAAAATAACTTACCATATGCGGAAGTAGTTCAGTGGTAGAATACAACCTTGCCAAGGTTGGGGTCGCGGGTTCGAATCCCGTCTTCCGCTCCAAGAACTTCTTTTGCCGGGGTGGCGGAACTGGCAGACGCACAGGACTTAAAATCCTGCGGTAGGTGACTACCGTACCGGTTCGATTCCGGTCCTCGGCACCAAAGCTTTTTGCAAAGCAAAATAGGTTTCATTTCTTACGAAGTAAATATCCTTCCATAGATTGTAAAGCAAAATAGCTGTCCTTAACACACTAATATAATTAACATTATAATACATGCGCCCGTAGCTCAATTGGATAGAGCGTCTGACTACGGATCAGAAGGTTATGGGTTCGACTCCTTTCGGGCGCGCCATATTAGTTTTAATCGGGGAGTAGCTCAGCTTGGTAGAGCACTTGGTTTGGGACCAAGGGGTCGCAGGTTCGAATCCTGTCTTCCCGACCATCTAACTTTATTATGGGGCCTTAGCTCAGCTGGGAGAGCGCCTGCCTTGCACGCAGGAGGTCAGCGGTTCGATCCCGCTAGGCTCCACTTAGATTTTTTCACGAAACGTAGTGTAGTGAAAAGCTATTTTAAATTAACTTTGGCGGTGTAGCTCAGCTGGCTAGAGCGTACGGTTCATACCCGTGAGGTCGGGGGTTCGATCCCCTCCGCCGCTACCAAAGATACGGAGGTATACCCAAGTCCGGCTGAAGGGATCGGTCTTGAAAACCGACAGGCGGGTCAAACCGCGCGGGGGTTCGAATCCCTCTACCTCCTCCATTTTTTAAAAAAATAATATTGTCGCGGGGTGGAGCAGTCTGGTAGCTCGTCGGGCTCATAACCCGAAGGTCGCAGGTTCAAATCCTGTCCCCGCAATTAAGTTGCTTCAAGGAAACTTGAAAAAACTTTGGTCCCGTGGTGTAGCGGTTAACATGCCTGCCTGTCACGCAGGAGATCGCCGGTTCGATCCCGGTCGGGACCGCCATTTTAAGTAAATACGGCTCAGTAGCTCAGTCGGTAGAGCACGATGAATAAGCTTCATAGAAATAGCATCCAGCGTACCGATTTGAAAAATTGGGACGAAGGACTAAGAAAAACGGTATCTAGGGTATTATAATAAATATGGCTCAGTAGCTCAGTCGGTAGAGCAAAGGACTGAAAATCCTTGTGTCGGCGGTTCGATTCCGTCCTGAGCCACCATTAATTTTATTGCACATATAATTCCAATCTGGAGGGGTAGCGAAGTGGCTAAACGCGGCGGACTGTAAATCCGCTCCCTTGGGTTCGGCGGTTCGAATCCGTCCCCCTCCACCATCATGGCGGTTGTGGCGAAGTGGTTAACGCATCGGATTGTGGTTCCGACATTCGTGGGTTCGATTCCCATCAGTCGCCCCATTATTATTTATAAATTTCTTCAATGGGCTATAGCCAAGCGGTAAGGCAACGGACTTTGACTCCGTCATGCGTTGGTTCGAATCCAGCTAGCCCAGTCATGGCAGCATAGCCAAGTGGTAAGGCAGAGGTCTGCAAAACCTTTATCCCCGGTTCAAATCCGGGTGTTGCCTCCAATTTAATATTTGCGGGTGTAGTTTAATGGTAAAACCTCAGCCTTCCAAGCTGATGTCGTGAGTTCGATTCTCATCACCCGCTCCAAATAAGGGGCCTATAGCTCAGCTGGTTAGAGCGCACGCCTGATAAGCGTGAGGTCGATGGTTCGAGTCCATTTAGGCCCACCAGATTTTTTACGATAGCAGAATAATCTTTCAATGTTCCGCAGTAGCTCAGTGGTAGAGCAATCGGCTGTTAACCGATCGGTCGTAGGTTCGAGTCCTACCTGCGGAGCCATTTTTATGTCTATGGGGAAGTACTCAAGAGGCTGAAGAGGCGCCCCTGCTAAGGGTGTAGGTCGGGTAACCGGCGCGAGGGTTCAAATCCCTCCTTCTCCGCCAGTCTATATATGCGCCTTTAGCTCAGCTGGATAGAGCATACGCCTTCTAAGCGTACGGTCAGAGGTTCGAATCCTCTAAGGCGCGTAATATAACAAAGTAAAAAACGCTTATTGGGCGTTTTTTTTTTTTTGTTTTTTTATCTTTAAATAAAATATTTACTTTATGACTTTTCAGCAAACCTTGAAGAATAGCAGGTGGGTGGATGGTTTGGACTCACTTCCATAAAGGGGGTTTTTTGAGTAAGATAAAAATAATTCAGTTGAATAGAAAGAGGTGAACGTTTTGATTAAATATAAAAGTCTACATCATGTAAGTCTTACTGTTACAGATTTGGAAAGAGCAAAAGATTTCTATGGGAAAGTTTTATGTTTAAAAGAAATACCACGGCCAGACTTTGATTTTTCAGGTGCATGGTTCGAAATAGAGGGACAGCAACTCCACTTGATCGTCGATCCCTTTTCACAGACGATTCGGCAGGATAAAAGCTTATCCAGCAGAGAAGGGCACTTTGCCCTCAGAGTCGAGAACTACTATGACACTCTTACGTGGTTAAAACAGAATAAAGTGGAACTCCTTGAAAAACCATACGGAAAGAGTGGTTTTGCACAAATTTTCTGTGCTGATCCAGATGGTAATTTAGTTGAACTAAATGTTAATCAAAAAGAATTATAAAAGCATCCCTTTGTAGAATGGAGCTTCAGGAATAATCAGTTTACACATTATAAATAATATGAGTATGAAAACTTTAATTCTAATGATTTTCACAGGTTTTTTACTAATGTTCTCTAATGAAGTGCAAGCCGAAGAGATGATTTCAGTGAAATTAAGAAATTATATCGGAGACACCTCTAAATTACCATTTCACATAAAAGGAACTTATTCAACATTAGATCCAGCATTGATGATAACGGAAGGGGTTGAATATACACTATCATTTAAAGGTGGGGAAATGTTTCTCACTTGTGGTGAGTCAACAACGGAAATAGCTAGCCCGTTCATTTTATATCCTGAATCTTATGATGAAAAGCATCTAATCTACATTAATGGCAGGCCTTATATGGGTGCGGTAGAATTTAATATAGAAGAAAAAAACATTAGACCAGTTAATCAAATACTATTAGAGGATTACTTACAGGGTGTTGTTCCATTTGAAGTGTATCCCGAATGGAATATAGAGGCCTTAAAAGCACAAACGTTAGCTGCTCGTACTTATACCATCACCCATAAGACCCCCCAACTTGACGACACCATTCAATATCAAGTCTACGGCGGGTATAATCAATTCAATAAAACAAAAAGAGCTGTAAATGATACGAAAGGAGAAATCATTACTTTTCAAGAAAAACCCATAAGTGCTTTTTATTCTGCGAGTAATGGTGGAATAACAGAAAGTAATAAAAATGTATGGGGTGGCAATCCAAGTCCGTATTTCCCAATCAAACAAGATCCATATGACCCGATTCAACCTTGGGAGTTTACATTACATAAAACACAAATAGATTTGGATGAAATCAGATTGAAGGGTTGGAATGAATTAAAGGAGAAAGATGGAAAAATTAGCGTATCTATTAAAAAATGGCTTAATAGAAATGGATATGAAGGTGACATAAAAATTTTAAGTATTCCTTTTTTTGCTATCGATAAGGTTAAAAACGAATCACAAAGGTCGATGATAGGCTCGATTCAAATCGAATTTATGAGAAGGTTGATTGATGGAACCATTATTTTTGAAAAAGTCTCATTGGATCATGTTGAATTAAAAAAAATTCGACCAATGATAGGTGGAGGTCATTTTAGAAGTTATTTAGTAAGTTCGTTTGAAATGAACCCAACTTCTTACAAAGTAAGTGGCAAAGGTCATGGTCATGGAGTTGGTATGAGTCAATGGGGTGCAAACGAAATGGCAGAGAAGGGAAAATCCTACAAAGATATTTTAGGGCACTATTATCCAGGAACACAAGTTAAAGTCATTAAAACCTTCCCAGATAATTAAAATGATGATATCTTTCAGGTATCATCATTTTTTTGCCTTAAGAATAATAATTAATCAAACTTGGCTGTAGAGAAATATTAATATTTCTAATTTGAGGAGCTGAACTTAATGGGAAAAGTTACACCATTCTTAATGTTTCAAGATGGCAAAGCAGAAGAAGCTATGAATTATTACATATCTATTATTGAGGAATCAGAAATTACAAGTATTGTTCGCTATGGAGCGAATGAATCTGGAGATGAAGGAACGGTAATGCAGGCTACTTTTTCTTTAAAAGGGCAAGAATTTATGTGTATAGATAGTAATTTAAAGCATCAGTTTACATTTACTCCATCCTTCTCAATTTTTGTTACATGTGATACTGAAGAAGAAATAAACAACGTTTATCACAAACTGATCGAGGGTGGACAAGCACTTATGCCAATTGGTGATTATGGTTTTAGTCAAAGGTTTGGTTGGCTAAATGATCGCTTTGGGGTATCATGGCAACTAAATCTTCCATCGTGAAACTAATTTTTATATAGGGAGAGAACAACATGGCAATGGGTAAACTGAATCCTAAGGTTGATGATTATTTAAGTAAAACTAAAAAATGGAAGGAAGAATCTGAGAGGTTGAGACATATTGTTCTTGACTGTGATCTGACCGAAGAATTTAAATGGATGCATCCTTGTTACACGTTTAATAACAAAAATGTCGTATTAATTCATGGATTTAAAGAATATTGTGCGCTTCTGTTTCACAAAGGTTCCTTATTAAAAGATCCCCATGGAATTCTTGTCCAACAAACCGAGAATGTACAGGCAGCGCGCCAGATTCGGTTCACCAGTCTTCAAGAAATAGTGGAACTAGAACCCATTTTGAAAGCGTATATCCATGCAGCTATTGAAGTTGAAAAAGCGGGTTTGGAAGTGGATTTAAAAAAGCATACAGAATTCATCATTCCTGAAGAACTTCAAAATAAATTCGAAGAAACACCAGACTTGAAAACTGCATTTGAGGCATTGACACCGGGACGACAGAGAGCATACATTCTTTATTTTTCTCAACCCAAACAATCAAAAACTCGAGTGTTAAGGATTGAAAATTGTATGGAGAAAATTTTCAGTGGAAAGGGCTTAAAGGATTGCACTTGTGGACTATCTCAAAAAATGCCCTCCTGTGACGGCTCACACAAGAACATTCGATAAGATCATATTAATTAATGTTTATTTTTAGCTGCAGGTAATGGTTATAATGAAATGGATGAAAATAAAGGAAGGACGTACATAGCTATGGATTTTCAAACAGTGATGCAGGAACTTGAAGCTCTCGGTAAGGAACGAACGAAAAAAATGTATATTTCCAATGGTGCACACGAGCCCTTGTTTGGCGTGGCTACAGGTGCTATGAAACCAATTGCAAAGAAAATAAAAATAAATCAAGAACTAGCTGATGAGCTATATGCCACAGGTAACTACGATGCAATGTACTTTGCAGGCATTATTGCAGACCCGAAAGCTATGACTGAATCTGATTTTGATCGTTGGATGGACGGAGCGTATTTTTATATGCTGTCTGATTACGTGGTGGCAGTCACTTTATCAGAGTCAGATATTGCACAAGAAGTGGCGGATAAATGGATTGCAAGTGGTGACGAGTTGAGAATGTCAGCTGGGTGGAGTTGCTACTGCTGGCTTTTAGGAAATCGCAAAGACAAGGAATTTTCCGAAAGTAAGATTTCCAATATGCTTGATATGATAAAAAATACGATTCATAATTCGCCAGAACGAACTAAATCAGCTATGAATAATTTTGTATACACCGTAGGGATTTCCTATTTGCCGCAACATGAAAAGGCGGTTGAGACCTCAAAGGAAATAGGAATCGTAGAAGTTAAACGGGACAATAAAAAAAGCAGTTTACTAAACGCATACGAAAGTATTCAAAAAGAAATGGATAGAGGGAAGCTTGGTTTCAAACGCAAGTATGTGAGATGTTAAAAATCGTTTTGATGTATAAATGCCTTTTATAGATATTCTTATTTAGACGTATGTAGGTTTTTTAGTTTGCTTTTCTCGTAACCTGCAGGATACTGAGGATATGTTCTTGCAAATACTTATAAAAAATGTTAAACTTTAGAAGAATTATTTTTGTTCGGTGTAAAGGATAGTATAAGATTAACTTTTCGTCTTGATGATCACTGAGTCCAAGGATAGTAACACATTGTGTGTAAAGCACACAGCAGGAGGAAACAAAATGGAACAAGGTAAAGTAAAATGGTTTAACGCAGAAAAAGGTTTCGGATTTATCGAGCGTGAAGCCGGAGAAGACGTATTCGTTCATTTCTCAGCTATCCAAGGCGAAGGTTTTAAATCTTTAGACGAAGGTCAAGCAGTTACTTTTGACGTTGAGCAAGGTCAACGTGGAGCTCAAGCAGCTAACGTGCGTAAAGCTTAATAATAAAAACAAACTAAGCAGGCTCTTTTTAGAGTCTGTTTTTTTCTTTTTATATACAAGGATCCCCACTCACTGAGTGAGTGGGGCACAATGTAAGCAAGTAAATCAAATGGTAGATAAAGTGTATCACATCCTAACGAATTCACCTAATTATGTTTGTGTTAATTATAGCTTTCAATTCCGCTAAAGTTCACCAATTTGTCGGAGACGGTGATAATCTTTATTAGAGTAAAGTGGACCTTTTGATGGGCTTAATACATACGAAGAATCTATTGTTGCTATCTTTGGAAAAATACACCTATTAATAATATTTAGAAAATACTATTGACATTTTGTTAATAGAATATTAAATTAAGTTTTATACTTTATTAAAGTAAATGAATAAAATACGTTCTCTTATCAAGAGTGGCAGAGGGACTGGCCCGATGACGCCCAGCAACCGTTCCGAATGGAATTGGTGCTAAATCCTGCAAAACAAGAAATTGTTTTGAGAGATAAGAGAGGAGTAGTCCTTATTTTGTGATGAAACCTCTCTTTTCTGGAGAGGTTTTTTATATTTTATAAAAACTCTCCTAAGAGCAACGTTGGTAAGAAGACAAAAAACAAAAAGGGGAGAAAGAATCATGAAGAAGAAATTTTTAAGAAGTGCATTTGTATCAGCGATCGCTGCAACACTTTTGCTTACAGGCTGTGCAACAGGGGGAGAAACAAAGGAAGCAACAGGATCGAACACACCGATTGAAGGTGTACCTGACCGCTTTGCAAATGGGGACCAACCGAAAATCAAAGTTATTCGTAAAATTGGTGGAGACGATCACACAGCACAATTCTTAGCTGGTGCAAAACAAGAAGGTGAAGCATTAGGATTCCAAGTGGATGTATTTACTGCAAATGGAGATACAGCGAAATTTCATGATGCGATTAACCAAGCGTTAACTCAAGATTATGATGGATTTATTATTTCTCACGGGGACGATGATGCTACCGTGAATGACATACAGAAAATTGTTGACGCAGGAAAGAGTGTAGTCGCATTTGACTCGAATGCAAATTTAACTAGTGTTGATGGTGTCACTCTAGTATCACAGGATGATGAAGCATTAGCTACTCTATCATTGGACCAATTAGTAAAAGAAACAAAAGGTGAAGCCAATATTGCTTACCTATGGGTGGACGGATTCCCACCTATGGTTAGACGAAATAAGGTTTATGAAGAGGTTTTAGCAAATAATCCTGGAATAAAAGAAGTGGAGCGCTTTGGGGTAGCAGCAGCTGACACTAGTGTTCAAACTCAAAATGCCGTTGCCGCAATGTTAAATAAATACCCTAAGGGTGAACTTGATGCGATTTTTGCAACATGGGATGCTTTTGCTATCGGTGCAGCTCGTGCGTTAAAAGAAGCTGGCAGAGAAGAAGTGAAAATCTATGGAATCGATGTTTCAAATGCTGATTTGCAGGAAATTCAAAGAGAAGGCAGTGCTTGGAGATATACCGCAGCTGTTGATCCTAAGTTGATAGGTTCAGTAAATATGAGAATACTCGCAAAGAAATTAGCAGGAGAGGAAACACCACAAACGTATGATTTGGAAGCTTCACTAATCTCTCAAGAAGACCTTCAAAAATCAAAAGATCCGGTTAATATGGTCAATCTAACTGAAATCATTGAAGGATGGGGCCAATCATCAGAATTTGAGGAAGACTGGATGAAGACACTAAAGGAACATTATAAGAAGTAAGGGACTTGTAGATAGACACTCTCTTTTTAAAAGGCTGTTTTCGTAAAGTTTGTTGTTTTGTAAAAAGCCCTAATGCCGGCTTTTTACCCGTGTATTCAATCTTACTCTTTAAATATAGAGCCCCTGTTTTCTAAAACGTTCAATGGACTTATGACTTTTTAGAAAATAAGTGTTTTATTTCAATAAAGTAGTGCTAAAAGCAACAATGTTTTAGAAAACAGCTTTTTAAAAAGAAAAAAAGAGTGTCTCTTTGAAAGGACAGTGACATCATGACCACTTTAAAGATGAAGAATGTCTCAATTGAATTTCCGGGTGTTAAAGCATTAAATGAGGTGGATTTTTCAGTTGAAAGCGGGAGAACTCATGCCTTAATCGGAGCCAATGGTGCTGGGAAATCAACGTTGATGAAGGTTCTTGCAGGGGCATATGGCCACTATACTGGTGAAATCACAATGAATGGACAACCTATGACCATTCGTTCTCCAAAAAGTGCCATGGATTCTGGAATTCAAATTGTATATCAGGAAGTGGATACAGCTCTGATCCCCAACTTAACGGTTGCTGAAAATATCATGTTAATGGACACGGTCCATAACATGGGAAAGAAGCAATGGGTCAATTGGAAAAGCCTGCATTCGAAAGCGGCCGCCATCCTAGTAGAAATGAATTTGACTCTTCCTACTAAAAAACTAGTAAGTGAATTGACATTGGCAGAAAAACAAATGGTTTTGATCGCTAGAGCAGTGTCGAAAGAATGTAAATTTCTCATTTTGGATGAGCCGACAGCACCTCTTAGTCATACAGAAACAAATGAATTATTTCGTATAGTAAAAGAATTAAAGAGACGTGATGTTGGAATTATTTTTATATCGCACCGACTACCAGAGATTTTTGAGATTTGTGATGACATTACGATTATGAGAAATGGGGAAGTAGTCGAGCGACAGAGAATTTCGGATACCACCCAAAACAAAGTAGTGGAGCATATGCTTGGTCAAAAACTCGGTGAACAGTTTCCTGATAAATTCATGACCATTGGAGACACATTCCTTGAAGTAAAAGGACTTACAGTTAGAGATAAGATTAAAGATTTCAGCATGAATGTCAGAGCAGGAGAGATTGTGGGAATCGCCGGGCTTGTAGGTGCCGGTAAGACCGAGTTCTGTAAAGCCCTGTTCGGGGCTGAAGGCGAATTAATAGCAGGAGAAGTCAAGGTGAACGGAAAAAGGGTTAGCGTTAAAAATCCATATGAAGCGGTTAAGAATGGACTTGCCTTGGTCCCTGAAGAGCGCCGAAAAGAAGGTATTCTTGTATATGAGTCGGTTGAATCAAATTTAACTGTAGCGAATTTACGACGTTTTTCAAAGGAATTTAATTTCTTGGATCGTAAAAAAGAAAAGTTAGTTGCAAAAGCAATGATCAATCGTCTGGGAATAAAGACACCGTCAGAAGAAACAAAGGTTCAAAATCTTTCTGGTGGTAATCAACAAAAGGTTGCCATTGGAAAGTGGCTGGTAGCCGAGGCTGATGTCTATATTTTTGATGAGCCAACTAAAGGTGTAGACGTTGGCGCAAAAAAGGATATTTTTAACCTAATTGCTGAGCTTGCAAGTCGTGGAAAGGCGATTATTTATGCATCATCTGAAGCTTCTGAGATCATGGGAATTACGAATCGGGTTTATGTTCTTTATGATGGAAAGTCAGTGAAGGAACTAGAAACAAACTCAACAAATGAAGAAGAACTATTATTCTATTCAACAGGGGGTAGGTAAGATGGAGACAAACATAACAGCTAAGAAACAGACCCCGGTAAAAACGTCATTTGATCTTTTCCAGTTTTTTTATAAATATGGAACGATTATTACGATCATTGCACTCATTATCATATTTTCATTGGCCAATCCAGCCTTTATCCAGGGAAATAATATTGTAAATATACTGCGTTCCATTTCAATTGTAACCATCATTGCA
Source organism: Robertmurraya sp. GLU-23 (assembly GCF_052983275.1). Lineage (NCBI taxonomy): Bacteria > Bacillati > Bacillota > Bacilli > Caryophanales > Bacillaceae > Robertmurraya > Robertmurraya sp. GLU-23. The sequence continues at coordinate 57,223 of NZ_JBRKCV010000022.1, read as the reverse complement.
ATCGGAATTACAATCAGTTTAACGGTTGATGGCTTCGATCTTTCCGTTGGATCGGTGGCCTCCTTATCAAATGCAATCGTTATTTCCATGTTTGTCTGGTTTTCACAAAATACCTTTGTAGCCATTATCTCGGCAATTGCTGCTTCATTAATTGTAGGGATATTGAATTCCATTATGATTGTAAAAATGCGGATTCCTGATATGTTAATGACGCTTGCAACCATGTTCATTATTCAAGGAACGGCATTGACCTATACAAAGGGAGCGACTGTTTCACAAAACATGGTGTTGCCTGATGGAACCATGGCAGAAGGTCTGATTAGTCCGTTTTTTTCGAAAATCGGCCAGGTACCGTGGATTATTTTGATCATGGTCGTTGTCGTTGTAGTGGTTCATATCTTTTTAACGTACACGAAACACGGAAGATACATGTATGTGATCGGGGGAAATAAAGAAGCAGCAAGACTATCAGGAATACCGGTAAATAAATACAAAGTGGCAGCCTACCTGCTATCGGCGCTTTTTGCCGCGATTGGAGGAATTGTCTTAGCTTCACGGGTTATGACATCTGAAATCAACTCAGGTGCCCCTTACTTAATGGATTCTGTAGCAGCTGCTTTTATCGGTTTTTCCGTTTTAGGTGCCGGTAAGCCAAATGCATTTGGAACCTTCGTAGGTGCTGTGTTGATCGGGATTTTAGCAAACGGCCTTGTGATGATGTCTGTCCCTTACTACGCAATGGACATCGTAAAGGGAACGGTCTTAGCATTTGCATTGGCAATCACATATTATAAACAAAAATAATAGTTAAAGAGGCCTATTCAATGTGAATGGGCCTATTTTTATTTTTAAAATGAAAAATCATGGTTTCATATGTCTAGAATTGCATTAATTTACATCTATTAACCCCAATATTGCTGATAATGGTGACCGTATAGTGGCTGTGGATATTGCCGGATATATCGGGATTGTTCATGAAGTTGATTTAGAGGTTGATAATGGCTATGATTCGTTGATCTATTACAATCCTTGTATGGACCTATATATGTGGATGGTTTAACTGCTGAAATGGCTTGTTTCCACTGATTTTCGTCAACACAATAGGTATGCGACATGATTTTTGCAGGGGTAAATTTCAAAATATCAGAACCTAAAATAACTTCTGGAGTCGGTGCATTAAAAATAGCCAAAAGATGAGTATTATCGACTAATGCTATTTCATAATGCCACCATCCCTGTGGAACATTTGCGACTTGTCCAGGTGTAATGGTGTAATTCAGTATTTGTTTTGTAAAAGGATTTAGAATTGATACAGTAGCAGAACCAGAAATACAGTATACCAGTTCAGCTGCATTTTGGTGATAGTGCGGTTCTACAACATTATTCGTACTGAGGAAAATATCTAAGAGAGATACATTTTCAAGTGTATTCAACTGTTTTATACCTAATATATTAATATAGTTTTTATTATCTTTAATGAACAAGGGACTTTTATTGATATCAAAAGTAAACTGAGTTGTTGGTGATGTATAATCCATATATGAAACCATAAATCTTTTTCACCTCTGTTATTTAAACATAGACTTCTAGGCATGTTATGCAAGAGTAGTTTGTTAGGTGTACACTTTTGTAGGGTAAATTCAAAATGTAAAATCATAAATAAAAAATTTTCCTTCTAACTAGTAAAAAAATTTACTTGTTAGGGTGGAGGTTGAATCGTATAATATGGGTATGGATAATTGGAGGTAATTGACAATGGCAACAATTAAAGATATTGCAGAACAGGCGGGTTTTTCGATTTCAACTGTTTCCCGTGTGTTGAATAATGATGAGAGCCTTTCTGTACCAGATGAAACACGTGAGAAAATATATGACGTAGCTGAGAAGCTTAATTATAGAAGAAAAACGGTTCGGCAGTTAGTAAATAATATCGCCTTTTTGTATTGGCTGACAGATCAAGAAGAGCTTGAAGATGTTTACTTTAAAACGATGAGGCTTGAAATAGAAAAGTGGGCAAAAAAGTTTAATGTGGAGCTTACCACGTACAAAATCGCAGATGGAATAGCCAAAATCCCTGATACGATCAAGGGTTTTATAGCAGTGGGTTCTTTTACAGAGAAAGAATTAAATCGTCTCAAAAGCATTACGCCAAATGGTGTTTTCATTGATACGACACCAGATGCTGTTCACTATGATTCCGTTAGACCTGACCTTTCTGAAATGACAAAAAGAGCAGTGGATTTCTTTATTGACAAGGGGCATATTAGGATCGGCTTCATCGGAGGAACGTATCATAATCCTAATACAGGGCTTGAAGAAATGGATATTCGAGAAAGAACATTTCGTGCCTATATGGATGAGAAGGGTCATTTGAATGATCGTTATGTATTCTGCCGGAGAGGCTTTTCCGTGGATAACGGGTATAACCTTATGAAGAATGCCATTGATACATTGGGAGATGAATTACCTACTGCTTTTTACATAGCGGCAGATCCGATCGCGGTTGGTTGTTTACAGGCTTTAAATGAGTATGGAATTGCCATACCAGGACGAGTCAATCTCATTAGCATAAATAATATTAGTATTGCAAAGTATGTTTCTCCACCTCTTACGACTTTTCATATTGACTTAATGGAGTTATGTAAAAATGCCGTACAGTTATTGCTTGAAAGAGTGGTAGAAAAGCGCAAAATTGTTAAAACACTATACCTTGGTTCTGAATTAGTGATTAGAAAAAGCACGGAATAAGAATGGATTATTAGTAAAATATGAATATTTTTTCTAGTAAAAGCGCTTCTGTTAATAACACAGAAACGCTTTTTTAATAAAGGACAAAATACACAATTATTGAAACGCCCCATATGCTATTGAAAAATGTTCATATGGAGTGAAAGATACATGGAAAATCACCGTGTCGTGTATGAGTTATTTCCAGCTTCGATTAGAACCATAGAGGGGATCCAATGGGGATATATCAATAATATAGGGCAATTTGTTGTCCCTCCTCAATATGAGGAAGTAAATGAATTCCAACCGAACGGGCTGGCAATCGTATGGCTAAACGGTCGTGCAGGTATAATCGACCAAAAGGGCAAGTTTGTCGTTCGTCCCATTTATCATTCCATTTATCCCTTTTCTGAAGGTCGTGCATTTGTATTTGAGGATGAAAAAGGCTATAGCGTAATTAATGAGAAAGGAGAAATTCTAAATGACAAGCCCTATCCGTTTTCGTATATTGGTGATTTTCAGGAACAACGAGCTGTTATTCAGGAATTTGTAAATAGAACGGAATTTCTTTATGGCTATCTAGATTCTAGTGGGAACATAATCATTCCTCCTCAATATACCTACGCACATGATTATCATGACGGTAAAGCAGTAGTTGGAATGAAAGACGGTACATCTGCAATTATTGGGCTGGAAGGTGAGATACTTACTACCTATCCTTATGAACAAATGGGTCCGTTAAGTGAGGGCTTGATTTCCTTTAGGAAAAAAGCTCAAGACAAAGCTGGGTATATAAATGAAGCACGGAAGGTCGTCATCCCTCCTCGCTTTTCGTATGCTGGTCCCTTTGAAAATGGCAGAGCCATTGTTAATGTCTCAGAGGATTATAAAAATCAATATGGACTTATTGATAAAACAGGAGCTTATATTATTGAACCCAAATACCATGATATTCAACTACTAGGGGGAGAGCGGGCTTCTGTAGCTAAAGCGATTGACCCGGAGTATCCTCATGCGGGCACGATTTTCGCACTTGTGGATACGACTACGGGTTTATTTTTAACGGATTTTAGTTATGACAGTATGAATGAATATGAAGGAAAATATAGCAGCGTTACAAAAGGGATAGCCTCATATTTTATCAATTTAAACGGCAGACGAGCTTGGAATCTACCTGTAATTCATGGAGTAGGAATACTTAGTTTGAAAGACCATTTGATTCAAGCCTTTGTCGATGAACGATATTCATATTTTAATCAATATGGGCATCTCATTTGGGCACAAAACTCCATTCTTCCCTTAAATGGCTCCCTTTTTATTCATGAAGGAAAGTATAGACCGACTAAAGATTTTCTAGTCTATTATCCACAAATGGTTGGAATGACGGATAAAGAAGCCCAGTCCAAAGTTAACCAAGTGTTAAGAGAAACATCAAGAGTGAAGAAATTACCTGAAAACGAGCCGTTATACTATAGTTATTCTGGCGATTTTATTGTCCAATTTTTCAAGAAACATTTACTCGTTTTGGAATTGACAGGATATGAGTATCCCTTTGGTGCAGCCCATGGTATGCCATCAAAAAAAAATATTCCCATTGATCTAAATATGGGCCGTATCTATGGATTAAAGGATTTATTTAAGCCTGACAGTAATTATGTATACGTACTGAGTGAGATCATAAGAAAGCAAATCCAGCAACAAGAGGATTCCTATATTAACGAAGAAGATTATAAAGGTATAGTAGAAAACCAGCCTTTTTATATTACACAAGAGGCGCTGGTCATCTATTTTCAACCCTATGAAATCGCAGCCTATGCTCTAGGATTCCCAGAGTTTAAAATCTATTATCAAGACATAATGAGTGTAATTAATGAGACAGGAGCCTTTTGGCGCTCTTTTCAATGATGGAAAAAAAGGGCTTGTGTGTACCTGTGTACACGAAGCCCATGATTAATAAGATTTTTCTCTCGTTTTATCTAAATAATATGCAGTGATCCAAGAGGTAATCGGTATAATTAAGGCTACTCCTATTCCTGCACAAAGGATGTTGATCATTTCAGAACTGAATATTTTTGAATTGACAATGTCTCCTAGTGAGTAAGATAGGTCTTTAAACCAAATTAGCATGGCCAAGTATCCGCCAAAGAAGGCGAAAAATAATGTGTTTGTATTGGTTCCGAGTATATCTCTACCAATGCTGATTCCAAATGAGAATAAATCCTTCCTACTCACCTGCTGATTATGATTGTAGAGCTCACGCATAGGAGAAGCAATGGAAATGGCCACATCGATAATGGCTCCTATCGTACTCATAATGATCATGGCCGCCCCAATCTTTACAAAGTCGACTCCTAAATACAAAGAGAACATGCTAAGTTCTTCTGTTTCTTCTTCTCCAAATCCTTGAATCATTGATTTTTCAGTAACAATCACAATGAAAAATAGCAAAATAGCCAAGGTGATAATGGTAGAAACAAAAGCAGTGATGGTTTTATTATTTACATCATTGATAAAAAAGAGATTAATACAACTAATGATTGTACAGGCAATTAAGGTAAGAATAATTGGGTTTGCACTTGGATCAGTCATGATAAGGATGGTCAAAAGAAGGACAGCAAAGTTTAAAAATAAAGCAATAAAAGACTTTGCTCCTTTTTTTCCTCCTATGACTACCATTAGAATAAATAAAATCGCTGCTAGACAGAATAAAGCATTCATGATTTTGCCCTCTTTCGGTTTACAAAAAAGATAGAAATATATAGACCGATCGGAATCGTTAATACAATTCCAATCCCACCAGCAAGGGCCCTAGCTAATTCTAGGGAAAGATTCATGGAAAGGGTGTATCCTAGTGGAGAACCATTTTTCATATACAAAATGAGCATCGGGATAGATCCACTTATATACGCGAAGAACAATATATTGGTCATCGTTCCCATCACATCTTTTCCGATTTCCATTCCAGAAGCTTTAAGCGCTTTTATTGATATATGGTTGTTTTTTTCGTACAACCCAAAGATAGAAGAAGACATAGTAATGGCTACATCCATTACAGCACCTAGAGATCCAACTAATATTCCCGCCATAAATACCGTTTGAGGAGGACGAGTTAAAAACTGCATTTCTTCGTAACGAAGGCCTTCTTCAGAAGTTAGCCACAGGACTAGATAAGCTATGAATAGAGAAACAAAGGTTGTTACAAGGGTGGCTATGACTGCTGCATAGGTTTTTTCATTAAAACCATTAACGAGTAATAAAGAGATGGCAGTAAATAAAATCGCACTGATACAGCAAGCGACTAACAAGCTGATGACTGATGTTTTAACATACAGATCTAAGGCATATGAGAGAATAATGGCATTGACTGCTAAGCTGATAATTGAAAACAACCCTTGCTTTTTTCCAACCATAAGCAAAGTAAAGATAAAAATCCATGCTACGATCAGCACGTATTTATCGCGTTTTACATTTTTTATGCTTCCCGTTAATACTCCATCTTCATTGGTATTCGTATCGATCCAAACAAACAGTTCATTTCCAACCTGATATTCTTGGTCATAGGCTCCTGAAGTGGAATATTGGTTGGTTAAATGGATCAGCTCTCCCTTTTTCTTTCCATTTTTTAATTCGGCTACCACTTGTTGTGTAAAGAGTTGATCTTCATTATTATGTATGTCCGTTACTTTGGTGGTATCTCCTAGTTTGGTCTCGATGACCTTCGCTATCGGGCGTTCATAGAATGAGTAATTGTTATTCACAAAAATAACGGAAGATACAAAACAAAGAGCTAGTATTAGGTACAACACTTTCTGTTTGTTAGTCCATTTTTTTAACTGGTTAAGTATAAGATTCAAGAATAAACCTCCATCTATCGGAATGGACTCAGTGTAAAACAATGGGATAAAAATAACAAGATATTAAGAGAACCGTCAAGTGAGCCTCTCTATAGGCTTTGGTTGTAAAAACATGACAACCTGATAAAATAGAACAATAATCTACATGGAAAGTTGGAGAGTTAATGACAAATCGTAGTGTGATTTTTTTTGATATCGACGGAACCTTACTTACCCATAATAAAGAGTTACCTTCCTCAACAAAAGAAGCGATTTTCACATTAAAAGAGCTGGGTCATGAGGTAGCGATTGCTACAGGAAGAGCTCCTTTTATGTTTGAAGATTTGAGACAAGAGTTGGATATCCATACATACGTAAGCTATAACGGTCAGTATGTTGTATTAAATGGAAACGTCTTACATACGAATCCTTTACATATTGAGTCGCTCGAAAAATTAACCGCTGCTGCTCTTGAGAATGATCATCCCGTTGTGTTTATGGACCATGAAGATATGAGAGCCAATGTACCAGAGCATGACTATATTAAACAGAGCATCGATACGTTAAAAATCGACCGTTTCCCTACGCATGATCCTCACTATTACAAAGGTCGTGACTTGTATCAAACCCTACTTTTCTGTACCGAAGGGGAGGAAAAGCAATACGCAGAGCAATATGATGCGTTTGATTTTGTCCGGTGGCATCCTGTTTCCTTAGACATCGTGCCAAAGGGTGGATCAAAAGCAAGGGGGATCCAAAAAATCGTAGATGCGCTCGGATTTCCAGCTGAAAGTCAATATGCTTTTGGTGATGGACTTAATGATTTGGAAATGCTCTCCACAGTGAAAAACAGTGTAGCTATGGGGAATGGAGAGGAACAAGTAAAAGAAGTGGCTAGGTTCGTTACCAAGTCAGTTGAAGAAGATGGTATCCTCCACGGACTTAAAATGGTGGGTCTATTATAGAAGTAGAAGGGATGGGATCTGTGTAGATTCTATCTCTTTTTTTTATAAATTTCATACTTATATCACAATTGAACGGTAAACTTAGTCACGGTATTAAATATGACATTGTTCAAAAAGGAGATCTATAAGTGGAAACGGTTATCAACACTACAACTAAATCAGATGCACAACAAAAATCATCTCTATATCGAGCTGTGTGGAGATGGCATTTTTATGCTGGAATTATTGTTGCGCCTTTTTTAATCATCCTTGCCGTTACGGGTTCTATCTATTTATTTAAGCCACAGATCGAACAGGTGATATATCAAGATTTATTCGAGGTTACGCCACAGGGTGAAAAAATTCCGGCATCGCAACAAATAGAAGAAGTAAAGAGGCTATATCCTGACGCAGTGATATCTAAATATCGGCCGGGAGAAAATGCTACACGTTCGAGCGAGGTAGGTCTCACAGTAAATGATCAATCATTAACCGTCTTTGTTGATCCGTATACGGGAAAATCCACAGGTGAATTAAATAGTGAGGATCGCATCATGGATAAAATAGAGGAATTTCACGGCGAATTAATGATGGGAACCATTGGAGATAGAATAGTAGAATTAGCTGCATGCTGGACCATCGTATTGATGGTTACAGGCCTTTATTTATGGCTTCCTAGGAAGAAGCTGAATATGTCAGGTGTCCTTTATATGAGATGGAATAAAGGAAGAAGTACTTTAGCTAGAGACCTACATGTTGTTCCTGCTTTTTGGATAACCGCAGGGATGCTATTTCTGGTTATGACGGGGCTCCCTTGGTCCGGTTTTTGGGGAACTCAGTTTCAAACGATTGCTACCAACTCTGGGGCAGGATATCCACCTTCCGTTTGGATAGGAAATGCACCTGTCTCAACCGTTACGAAAGATATTGCAGAGGTTCCTTGGGCAGCGGAGACATTAGATGTACCGGTTTCAGAAGTACAAGGTTTCATCCCCGTATCGATCGATGAAGTGGTTCAGATTGCAAACCGTGAAGGGGTACACCCTAGTTATACGGTCTTTCTTCCAAAAGAACCAACGGGAGTGTACACTTTATCCGCTTTTCCGCCAAGAGCTGAAGACGAGATCACGATGCATATTGATCAATATACGGGTGCTGTGTTAACAGACTATCGATTTGATCATTATGGTTTAATTGGACAAGTTGTTGCACTAGGGATTACCTTGCATAAAGGAACGCAATTTGGGTTAATCAATCAGTTGGCAAGTCTTCTTATTTGCTTAGGAATCATCCTTGTTGCTGTTAGTGGATTTTATTTATGGTTGAAGCGGAAGCCGAAAAAAAGTATGGGCGCACCAAAATCGACTAGCATCAAAAATATGAAGTTATTTTTAGTTGTTTTAATAGGTTTGGGTATTCTGTTTCCTTTGGTTGGATTGTCCCTCATCGTCATTTTTCTGATGGATGTGCTATTGATTAAAAGAATCCCATTCTTGAAGAGGTTTTTGCATGCGTAACAAGGGAGATATAGCTATGAAAAAAGTGTTATTGATTGTAATCATCGGTCTGTTCCTTGGAGGATGTTCTCTTAAAGAGGAGGCGGCTGAATTATACTTGCAAGAACAACCCCTTTACGCAGAAGTTATTCTACCTGAAATGATAACAAGTGGGGAGCAAGTGCCAATCAAGGTCATTCTTACTCAAGATGGGAAAAAAATAGAAGAGGTAGATTCTGTGGAATTTGAAATGTGGAAACACGATGACACCATCCATGCTACGGTTGAACAACCGGGTAAACTAGAAGATGGAATATATGGAATCAACAAAACATTTGAGAGTGACGGGCTTTATTATATAAAAATTCATGCAAGTAAGGGTGAGGCAATCATCATGCCACAGGTTCAAGTGGTTGTTGGCGAACTTTCTAAGAGTGAGTTAGAATTCTTACAAAAAGGTCTTCCAGAAAAAGAGGAAGTCCATGAGCACCATCATTAATATAAGATTCCCGCATCTAGGATGACAAGGGGAGATCTTATCTGTTGGGGAATCAAGTTACGCAACCGAGCGGTTAAATAGACGGAAAAATTCCGCTTAATTAGCAAATACGACGAAAAATGGCATAAATAGACGGAGGAATTCCGCCTATTGACTCAAAAAACGTAAAAAAGGGGAGATTTTCTTTGCATAAGCGGAAAATCTCCCCTTATTTTACCCCTAAACGAGCTCCGTTCTGCACCTAGCCGGAAAACCTCCGCTTATTGGTTACTCGATTAAGGACAAGACATCCTATTTAACTCAAAAATCCAAGAAAACCGCATTGGATGCATGACGGTAATTTTATATAAATTACGTTTTTATATTTTCTGTTCCTATGTTCCAAAATACGACGATATGCTAAATTGGGTATAAGAAGTTTCTGTAAGGGTTTTCTTGCATGAGGAGGTGGGAAATGTTTTTTTCATTACGTAATCGATTATTTTTGGTTTTTACTTGTTTGTTGACCATTCCATTTGTCGTCTTCTCCTTCTTGGTTCCAAGTTGGTTTTCTTCTGTGATTGAAGAACAGACCCAGGATTTAACTGTGGAGATGATGGATCAATATTCGTTGTATATTCAATCGATTACCACGCAGGCAGAGGATTTAGGAAAACAAATACTTGTTAATCCAACGACATTGCAGTGGATGAAGACAGATAATGTATCATCAGATGTGACAAAAAATCAAAGATTATTAATCAGGAATCAAATGAAGAGTCTTCTAGCTTCTATGACGGTTAATAACTCAAATGGAATGTCTATCGGGGTCATGCTCAATGATGGTACAGGAGCATGGGGAAACAATCCCCTTTTAAAGCAGGAAACCTGGTATAAGGAGTATATAAGGGATGGGAACTCATTTGTCGCGTCCCATAGGGATCCCTATCAACCTACTCCAGGGAATATTAATAGTTATATATCTCCATTGATAGATATGAATACGCTCGCGTCCTATGGCATCATAAAGGTGAATTTTCCAACTGACTTGCTTGAGACGGCTTTAAATAAAAATAAGATCGGACAAAAGGGACATGCCTATTTGTTAAACAAACGAGGTGAGAATGTTTTAACAGGGGAGATTTCTACACCGAAACAGGTACTTTCGACTAGCCTATCAAAAATCAATAAAAGTAAAGAGAATAATGGATTGATAGAAGTAAAGGCGAACAATGAAACGTACTTCGTGTTTTATCAGAAATTATCAGTTGGTGGTTGGATTTTACTTAGCGAAGTAACGGAGTCTGACTTATTTTCAAAGGCAAATGATTTGCGCCATCGCATGCTTACGATCTCTGGAGTCGTATTCTTACTTACAATATTGGCCTCGTACATGCTTTCCTCCAATATTGTCAGTCCATTAGGAAAGTTGGCAAAAGCAATGGGTTTTATCGAAAGAGGAGATTTTGCCGGTGCTAAGCGGTTTATGCCAACGATTAAATCTCAAAATAATGAAGTTGGTTACCTAGTAAATGTATTCGGACATACAGTCGATCAACTAAAAACTAGAATTGAGACCGAATATGAGGCAAATATTCGGAGGAAGGATGCAGAATACAAAGCCTTGTTGCTACAGATTAATCCTCATTTTATGAATAATACACTAGAAATTATTGGTGGATTGGCAGCTCAAGGGAAAAATAGAGAAGTGATGAATGTTAGCGTTTATTTAGGACGAATGATGAGGTACTCTTTGAACACTCAAAATGATGTGGTCACTTTAGGGGAAGAAATGAGCTATATTCGCAGTTATACCAATATATTAAAGATGAGATATATGGACACCATTTCAATTACGATTGAAGAAGATAGCCTTGCCAAGCACCTACCAATCATTAAATTTATTCTCCAACCACTAGTAGAAAATGCCGTGAAATATAGCTTTAGTGAGAAAAGTTATGCGGATATCTTCATCCAAACAAAAATGCTTGATGACCAATTATTATTAATGGTTGAAGATAAAGGTGTGGGGATGACGGATGAAATGTTAGTCGATCTACTTCATCAGGAAGGTGCACTGGAATCAACAGATGTCCTACAAAGTAAAGGAACAAGCATTGGTCTTAGAAATGTACTCGGGCGTTTAAAGCTTTATTACGGGGAGGACTTTTCTTACCATATTGATTCTACCAAAGGGGAAGGGACAAAAATCCAGCTGTGTATTAAGTATAGTGGAGGTGACCCGAGATGTTGAAGGTACTCATCACGGATGACGAAAAGCAAGTGCGTATGGGGCTTCGGATGAAGATTGATTGGGAAGAAGAAGGCTTTGAAATCATTGGAGAGGCATCTAATGGAAAAGAAGCATTAGAATGGTTACGAACGATGAAGACAGACCTTGTCATCACTGATATGAGAATGCCTATTATGGATGGTCTTGAATTTGCTCAACGCTGCTTTGAAGAATTTCCACAGGTGAAAGTGATCGTACTGTCTGGCTACTCTGATTTTGAATATGTCAGAGGTTCCATGCAGAAGGGAGTAAAAGATTATTTATTAAAACCTGTTGCTCCAGATGAACTAGAAGAAACATTACGGAAAATTCGTAAAGAAACGGAAGAAGAGAAGAAAAAGCAGGCGGAAGCAGCCCAATTGAGACACCTCGCCATGACCCGACTCCAAGAAGTACAAGAACAATATTTGCTTTATTTAGTAAAGGAAGAGTGGACGGAGTCATCTATGGTAAAAGAAAGACTTCGACAACTCCATTTGGAAGACATGGCAAGTGAAAGCAGAGAGTTTCGTTTTATAACAGTCGAAATCAGGGATAAAAACGAGCAAGCGCATCGTTTAAAAGAACTATGGCTCCCGTTTCAAATGATGTGTAAAGAAATCGCTCATGGTGAAAAGGGATTGTATACGTTTTATGATCCTAGTTATGCAAATATGATTCATTTTATACAGGTGGTAGACAAAGAACATGATACGTTAACTAATCTGGTCAAAGATATTCAGAAGAATGTACAAAATCTCCTTCATTTAGAGACAGTGATTGGCTTGGGCAGTGTGGTAGGGGGAGTAGCTAACCTGAAGAATGGCTATATTTCTAGTTTATTAGCTTGGAGCAAGAGCCAATTAGGTTCTCATTCTCAAATTTGTGATGCGTCCCATTTGCAAGAAGACGATTTTGAATTTTCAACAGATATGGAAAGGAAATTGATCAATGCGGTCGAAACGGCCAATGTCGGATTGTTTAAGGCAAATGTAGAGACTCTTTTAGGAAGAAACGAAGCTCAGTCGATTATGGCCTTTTCCTTCCTCTCGAACCGAGTACTATTTTTATTAGGATCAGCTGCTCGTAAATATGATATGGAAACAAGGGACGTTCAGAACATGATGTGGAGTTGCCAGCAATGTATTTGGGAATTGAATTCTTTCCCTAAAGTGATTGAACAGCTGACAGAGTTAGGCCAACTGATTATTGAAAAAGTAAGAACGGCTCGATTTTCTAATGGGAAATTGATTATTGAGGGTGTCCGTCAGTACTTGGATCAGCATTATGCCAATGAAATCTCTCTTACCTTTCTATCAGAAATGTTTCATATTAATAGCGCCCATTTGTCAGAAACCTTTAAACATCAAGTGGGACAAAACTTCAGCGATTATCTTCTGAATGTAAGAATGGAAAAAGCAAAGGAATTCTTGAAGGACAAGCAGCTTAAGATCATTGATGTTGCTAATTTGGTTGGTTATTCGAACTCTGGATATTTTAGTACAGTTTTTAAAAAGCATTTTCAGCAAACACCTGTGGATTTTCGTCAGTCATACGAAGAAAAACTAGGAAGGATATGAACAGATGAAAAAACGGATGGCTTTCATTCTATCTTTCGTAATAATTCTTTGTCTGTTGTTAGTTGGTCTTTCCCTTTTTCAACCAGATAGTAAAGAAGAGGCAGAGACACAACCAAAGGCTGTACAAAAAAACGTGCTTACGTTTTGGAGAAACAGAGGAAATGATGCAGAAAATAAAGCTTATGAAGAGTTAGTTTCTTCATTTGAAAAGGCAAATCCGAATATCAAAATTCAGATGAAAACCATTCCTTACAGCGATTATGAAGTGAGACTTCGGACAGAAATTGCAACGGGCACACCTCCGGATATAATGGCTATTGATAGTCCGACGCTTGCTCTTTATGCCAATGCAGGATCACTCTTATCCATTGATAGCTACATGAAGAGTGAGGGAAGTATTGACGATTTCCCAACGTCTACATTAAGAGGGTTAAGCTATAATGACCAAATCTATTTAGCACCTATTGCAGAATCGAGCATTGCTCTCTTTTATAATAAGCATGTTCTGAAAGAGGCTGGGATTCCTTTCCCATCATCTAATCCAAATGAACCATTAACTTGGGACGAAGTGATTGAGATTGCCAAAAAGGTAACTAATCCGGAAAAAGGGATCATGGGTATTGATCCTGGCCAAGGATTTGGAGAAGGAGAGGCACCAGCTTACTTTAAAATGCCTTTCTTGTGGCAGTTTGGAGCCGATGTATTGAGTCCTGATGCAACAACAGCAAGTGGATATTTGGATTCAGAGAAGGCAATAGAGGCTCTACAATTATTCCAGGATTTCTATCACAAGCAAGGGGTTGCTTCAGTAGAAATGGGAACAGATGACTTTATTAAAGGAAAGCTCGCGATGACCGTATTAGGATCGTGGACACTTAAGGACTTTGAAAGAAATGCAGATTTTACTCTTGGGGAGGATTTTGGAGTAGCTCCTTTACCGAAGGGGGTGTACCAGGTGTCTCCTAATGGAGGGTGGGCATTAGGAATCTCATCTCAGTCCAAATATCCGAACGAAGCATGGAAATTTATTAAGTACGTAACTGGATATGAGGGAATGAAGAAATATGTCACGATTACAAGCGATCTGCCGGCCAGGTACTCCGTAGTAAAAGATATTCCGGAACTGAATCAGTATCCATTAAATATTTTTATCGAGCAAACGCTTAGGCACTCGCAAAACCGTCCAGTCACTCCAGCCTATCCTGTCGTAAGCAATGCCATTCGAGTTTTATTTGAAGACATCGGTATCGGAGGGAAGGATGTTCATATCTCGGCCAAAGAGGCTGTCGACAAGATTAATGCCGGAATACAGGAAATTCAGAAACCATAAAGGATGAATCCTCTAGCTAATAGGCTAGGGGATTTTTAATTTTGAAAACGATTCCAAATACCGAAAATTTTAAACATACAATTCCGAAGAACTCAAAATATCGTCTTTCCTCCTCCTGTTATAGTTAAAACAAGAAAGACAGCTAGTAGAAAACTAGATTGGAGGTTACGAAAATGCAGGAATTAATAAAGGCTGAAGCAGGCAAAGATGCTGCGATCCCGAATCAGGCGAAAAAAAGGGTGACGAACCTAAGCAAAAAATTACGTTATATCCGAGAAAACTATTTTCTCTATTTGTTAATTGCGCCCGCTATTATTCTCACTATCGTTTTTAAATATATTCCTATGTACGGTGCAATTATTGCCTTTAAGGATTTTAGTACGATCAAAGGAATACTTGGGAGCGAATGGGTAGGATTGGAAAACTTTACAAAGTTTTTGTCTTCACCAAACTTCGGAACGATTTTTATGAGCACACTGAAACTCAGCTTTTACGGGCTAATCCTTGGGTTCCCAATACCCATCATTCTTGCACTTATGTTGAATCAAGTACGACGGGCAGCTATTAAAAAGAATGTTCAGCTAGTCCTGTACGCACCAAACTTTATCTCTGTCGTTGTTATCGTAGGGATGCTTTTTATCTTTTTATCACCAACGGGTCCTATCAATCAGGTGGTCACGATGCTGACAGGTGAGCCGATTGGGTTCTTATCTGACCCCGATTATTTTAGAAGTATCTATATCCTATCTGGAATCTGGCAAGCAGCCGGCTGGTCATCCATTATTTATGTAGCGGCTTTAGCGAATGTGGATCCTGAATTGCATAATGCCGCTACTTTGGATGGAGCCAATATTATACAAAGAATGATTCATATCGATTTGCCAACCTTAAAACCATTGATGGCTGTAACGTTCATCTTAGGTGCAGGGGGAATCATGGCGATTGGATTTGAAAAAGCGTATTTGATGCAAACATCGATGAACCTACCAACTTCTGAAATTCTTCCAACCTATGTTTACAAAGTGGGTTTACAAGCAGGCGATTATGCTTACTCAGCAGCAGTTGGGCTATTTAACTCAGTTATTAACGTGATCCTTCTAGTCGTCGTGAACTATATCGTGAAGAAGTTGAACGAAGGAGAAGGACTATATTGATCAGAAAGGAGTTTGACCAATGAATATCAAGTATACGCGGATGGACCGGATGATATTATCTTTAAACAATATCTTTCTCTTTCTAGCAGTGTTAGTCGTATTGGTTCCTTTAGTGTATGTGGTACTAGCCTCATTTATGGATCCAACCGTTCTATTAAATAAAGGAATTTCTTTTAATCTCTCGGATTGGAGTTTGAAAGGTTATAAGCTTATTCTTGGAAATGATGCCATGCTAAAAGGCTTTATCAATTCAGTTCTGTATTCGGTTGGCTTTGCGGTTGTTACCGTTGTGGTGTCACTGTTTGCAGCCTATCCACTTTCCGTTAACGGATTTGTCGGAAAAAACTTCTTTATGACGATGTTTATCATCACGATGTTTTTTAGCGGTGGATTGATACCAACCTACCTGCTTGTAAAAGACTTAGGGATGTTAAATACGATTTGGGCGATCATTCTTCCAGGTGCCATCAATGTGTGGAATATCATTCTTGCAAGAACGTATTTCAAAGCTATTCCATACGAGCTGCATGAAGCAGCGAAGGTAGATGGGGCTTCTGATTTACTTATCTTCTTTAAAATTGTATTGCCACTATCCAAACCGATTATTTTCGTTTTAGCCATGTATGCATTCGTCGGACAGTGGAATTCGTACTTTGATGCAATGATTTATCTGGATGATCCAAACCTTCATCCATTACAGCTTGTGTTACGTTCGATTCTGATTCAAAACTCAACAGATCCTGGTATGATAAGTGATCAGTTGGCGATGGCTGAGCTGAAAAAACTGTCAGAAATGATTAAATACTCATCGATTGTCATTTCGAGTCTACCTCTTATCGTGATGTATCCATTCTTCCAAAAGTACTTTGAAAAAGGTGTTATGGTCGGTTCATTAAAATAATGAGCCACTAACTATAAAGAATAATGAAAATGCTTACAAATATTTTTAGGAGGTCAATTTTATGAAAAAAGGAAAAAAGATTGCTGCTGCTACCTTAGCTACCTTATTACTAGCTTCTGGCTGTAGCAATAAAGGCAGTGAAACCGCATCAAAAGAGTATAACTTAGAGGATGTAAGCTTCCCACTTGAAGAAAAGGTCACACTAAGCTTTATGACGCAAAGCTCACCACTTGCTCCAAAGGATCCGAATGAGAAATTAATTTATCAACGTCTTGAAGAAGAAACAGGTGTCAATATCAAGTGGAAAAACTACACGTCCGATGTGTTTGTCGAAAAAAGAAATCTTGCGATGGCGAGTGGAGATTTACCAGATGCTATCATTGACGCAGGATATGGAGACTATGATCTTTTAAAACTAGCAAAAGACGGTGCCATTGTACCGGTTGAAGACTTAATTGAGAAGTATATGCCAAATTTGCAAAAGGTACTTGAGGCTGCACCTGAGTACAAATCAATGATGACAGCTCCCGATGGTCATATTTATTCTTTTCCTTGGATTGAAGAGCTTGGTTCTGGAAAAGAAAGCATTCACTCTGTAGATGACCTCCCATGGATTAACGTGGAATGGCTAAACAAATTAGGGCTAGAAATGCCAACCACAACAGAAGAGTTAAAAGAAGTATTAATTGCTTTTAAAACACAGGACCCGAATGGAAATGGAAAAGCAGATGAAATTCCGATGTCATTTATTAATAAGCCAGGTGGGGAAGACTTAGCTTTCTTGTTTGGATCTTTCGGCCTTGGTGAGAACTGGGATCACACGGTTGTAACAAACGATGGAGAAGTGACCTTCACTGCTTCCGATGAGGGATATAAGGAAGGAATCAAATTCCTAAATGAATTATACGCAGAAGGGTTAATTGATATTGAAGCATTTGAACAAGATTGGAATACGTACATCGCCAAAGGAAAAGACAATCGCTACGGTCTTTACTTTACATGGGATAAGGCAAATATCACAGGTATGAACGATAAATACGATGTGATGAAACCACTTGCTGGTCCAGATGGGAATGTGAACGTGGCAAGAACAAATGGTATGGGCTTTGACCGCGGAAGAATGGTGATTACGAGTGCCAATAAAAATCTTGAATTAACAGCCAAGTGGATTGATGAGCTTTATGATCCGATTCAGTCTGTACAAAATAACTGGGGAACATACGGAGATGATAAGCAACAGAACATCTTTGAGTACGACGAAGCAGCGAATATGCTGAAGCATTTACCTTTAGAAGGTACGGCACCAGTAGAGTTAAGACAAAAGACAAATATCGGAGGACCGTTAGCGATCCTTGATGAGTACTACGGTACGGTAACAACAAAGCCAGATGATGCTGCATGGAGATTAGGTTTGTTGAAGGACGTGATGGTTCCGCATATGCAAGCAGAAAATATTTATCCAAGAGTGTTCTTCTCAATTGAAGACCTGGATCGTCTAACGGCAATTGAAACGGACCTGTTCGCTTTCGTCATGAGAAAACGGGCAGAGTGGATTCAAAACGGAAAAGTGGAAAAAGAATGGGATAGCTACTTAAAAGAGCTTGACCGACTAGGCTTACAAGATTGGCTAGAAATTAAGCAAGCAGGTTATGACAGAAATCAGTAATGTGCTGAGTATAGGAGCGAGGCTGTAACCTTTTACAGCCTTCTTCTACTTATATTTATAAAAAAGGAGCGGAAAAAGCATGATTAAAACACGATATAAAGAAAAACATCGACCTCAATATCATTATTCCCCTGAAGAAAAGTGGATGAATGACCCAAATGGAATGGTGTTCTTTGAAGGAGAATACCATTTGTTCTATCAACATCATCCATTTGGCACTACTTGGGGACCGATGCACTGGGGGCATGCAGTGAGTAAAAATTTGGTTCATTGGGAGCAGCTTCCCATTGCGTTGCATCCGGATGAGCATGGCACGATTTTTTCTGGAAGTGCAGTGGTCGATTGGAATGATACAACGGGCTTTTTTAATGGAAAAGCAGGATTAGTAGCTATATATACTAGCCATGGTATATATCCGGATTCTGAGAGACCAAGACAACGCCAAAGCCTGGCATACAGCAAAGATAACGGACGAACATGGATAAAATATGAAGGAAATCCTGTACTTTCAGACGAGGAGATTACTGATTACCGAGATCCAAAGGTATTTTGGCATCCGGAGTCCAACAAATGGGTGATGATTTTAGCAACTGGTCAAACAGTCACCCTTTATACTTCTTGTAATTTAATAGAGTGGGAGTTTGCTAGTGAGTTTGGCCATCAAGCAGGGTCCCATGATGGAGTGTGGGAATGCCCGGATTTATTTGAACTGCCTGTAGATGGTGACGAAAGCAATAAGCGATGGGTCATGCTTGTTAGCATCGGCGATAATCCAGCATTTCCAGAAGGATCTCGAACACAATATTTCATTGGGCAATTTGATGGAAGGACATTCGTGAATGAACATAGTGATGATACGACACTTTGGCTAGATTTTGGCAGAGATAACTATGCTGGGGTGAGCTGGTCGGATGTACCTGAGGATGATGGTAGAAGAATTTATATCGGCTGGATGAGCAATTGGCGGTATGCAAACTTACTCCCAACCGAGGGGTGGCGTAGTGCGATGACATTGCCTAGAGAACTTTTCCTCACTACTACTGAGGAGGGAGTTCGGGTGGTGCAGAAGGTTGTATCAGAAATTCACACATTACGAAATGAGAGTGAAGTCATTCAAGAAGTTTCCCTTGAACCCAAAAGTCCCTTTCATTGTGATCTGCTTAGTAGCTTAATGGAAGTAAATATTTCCTTTGAAAAAAGTGATTCTACTTCTTTTGGAGTGATCTTTGAAAATTCGATTCAGGAAAAAGTCATCATTCAGTATGATACGGTAGTCGAAAAGCTGACGGTTGACCGGGTGAATGCAGGAATCAATCATTTCTCTGACTCCTTTGCTGCGATACAGGAGGCAATCGTAAAAACAGAGAACAACCAACTACACTTACAAATTTGGCTAGACACATCTTCCGTAGAGGTATTTGCCAATGATGGAAAGGCTGTTTGCACAAGCCTGATCTATCCGAACCAACCATATAACAAGATGGTCATCTTTTCAAAGGATGGAATCACCAATATCTCTTCTGTAGAACTTACTGAGCTTTCCTCTATTTGGGAGAAATGATCGAAATCGAAACTTAGAGAATGTTGAAAAGGTAGGTTGATGATGAATGACAACCAATTCATCGGTGTTTTGTATCGGGGAATTATTGATTGATTTTTTCTGTACAGATGTGGGTGTGAACTTAATTGATGGAAAACATTTCGAAAAACAGGCTGGTGGTGCACCGGCTAATGTTTGTGCAGCGATCGTGAAGTTAGGGGGGAAAGCGCAGTTTTCTGGCAAAGTTGGAAATGATCCGTTTGGATATTTTTTAAAGCAAACATTAGAGAATTGCCATGTAGATACCTCCTTACTATTATTCGATCAAGCTCATCCTACGACACAGGCGTTTGTCTCCTTGAAGGTTGATGGGGAAAGAGATTTTATTTTCAACCGAGGAGCAGATGCGTTTGTAACAGAGGACGAATTGGATAAAGAGAGAATCATGAAAAGTCAAATTCTTCACTTCGGTTCGGCAACTGCCCTGTTAACTGAACCATTTCGATCTACGTATATAGGTCTGATGAGGGACGCAAAGGAAAGAGGAAAGTTTCTATCGTTTGATCCAAACTATAGGTCCTCTTTATGGAGAGGTAGAGTGGATGATTTTAAGGAGTGGTCAAAGTTAGGAATGTCTATCGCTGACTTTGTAAAAGTGAGTGAGGAAGAATTAAGAATTCTCTCAGGGCTGGACGATGTAAAGGAAGGAATTACGGCTTTGCATCAAATGGGAGCGAGAGTTTTGGCAGTCACCTTAGGGGCAAAGGGAACCCTGATCTCCAATGGGCAAAAGTGTGAGTTGGTTCCTAGCATAAAAGTCACTTCCATTGATTCAACAGGAGCGGGAGATGCTTTTGTGGGAGCCACTCTCTGTCAGTTGTCTAGTATAGAGAATCCTAAACAGGTTTTAGAAGACTTTGAACAATTTAAACATGTGATTTCTTTTAGCAATATTGTTGGTGCATTGGTTTGTACCAAGGTCGGAGCGATATCAGCCTTGCCGGCCGAGGACGAAGTGAAGGGTCTGATGGGTGAGAACCGGAAAAAATTCATTTATTTGTAAGAGAGGGGAAAGGATGAAACCAACTTTCATAAAAAAGGCTTCTGTATTTTTTGTAGCTGTACTACTTGCTTCCTTAGTAGGAACTTTTACTATTCACCCTACGGCAGGATGGGCAACCGAATCGAAGGAGGGTGCAACCATTTTAGAAAGTGGATTACAAGCAAATACGAATCTAACAGGCTGGCAAGTGAAAGGGAAAGGGTCATTAGAAGACACACAGCAGGGATTATTGCTGACCTCAGAACCCAATGAGAATGTAATGGCCATCTCAAGTGTTACTTCTCAAGATTTTATTTATGAAGCAGATATAAAAGTTATTGATATGAACGCAGATGCGACGTTAGTGTTTCGTTCCAATGAAGATGGTTGGGACTCCTATATGCTCCAAATTGTGCCGAATGCAGGAATGATTCGACTCCGGGATGCACGTGACGAAACGAGATTAAAAGAAGAATATCCAGTCACGCTTCAAGAGGGGGGAATCTATCATCTGAAGGTGAAGGTGGTAGAAGACAATATCAAGGTCTATTGGGGTAATAAATATGAGCCCGTTATTGATGTAAACAATATCACCTATGAGAAGGGTTTACTTGGACTGAACGTCTGGGATGGTTCTGCATTGTTTCAAAATGTAAAGATTAGTGAGCTTTCTACTAATCTAGGTTCGCCTCTAGTTAAGGAAGGAACTTGGGAACCTTCCATTCAAGGGTTAAAAGGAAGTGCTGTTGATGGTATAAAAGCCAAAACTATTTTTCATACGAGTGAAAGTGACTTTGCTCTTGAAGGAAATATTTCTTTTGATGAGCAACAATCAGAAGCAGCACTCGCCTTTCGAACAAATGAACAAGGAACAGAGGGATATGAGGCTGTACTAATTAAGGCAGGAAACATGGTTAAAGCACAAATGAAGAAGATCGATGGTACAATTCTGAAAACCTCTGAAATGGCGTATCCTTCCCAAGAAGGTAGCAAACATCATCTAGAGGTTATTGCAAACGGCGATCAAATCGAGCTGTATGTGGATGGTTATTCAGAAGCAGCTGTAACGATTTCAGATAAAAACTATTCAACTGGATTGCTAGGATTCACGGTAACCTCTGGATCTGCTGCCTTCCAGGATGTGTATATGGTTCCAACCACAAGCTATTATAAAGAAAAATATCGTCCTGATTATCATTATACTCCAGCTCGTGGCTCTGTTAGTGACCCGAACGGGCTTGTTTATTACGAAGGTGAATATCATTTATTCCACCAAGATGGAGGGACCTGGGCTCATGCTGTAAGTACGGATTTGGTAAATTGGAAACGACTTCCTATTGCGCTACCGTGGAATGATCACGGTCATGTTTGGTCAGGTTCAGCTATTGCGGATATGAATAATGCTTCTGGTCTTTTTACTCATACGGGTGGAAAAGGGCTAATTGCTTATTACACTTCGTTTAATCCGGATGGATGGAATGGCAACCAACGAATTGGTCTAGCATATAGCACGGATCAGGGACGAACTTGGAAATATTCAACGGAACACCCGATTGTGATTGAAAATCCAGGTAAGAATGGGGACGACCCGGGTGGCTGGGACTTCCGTGATCCGAAGGTGGTACGGGATGAGGCCAATAATCGGTGGGTGATGGTTGTATCAGGAGGAGATCATATTCGTTTCTTTACGTCCACCAATTTAATAGATTGGACACTTACGGATAATTTCGGATATGGAGATTACGTTCGTGGGGGCGTGTGGGAATGCCCTGATCTGTTTGAGCTTCAGGTAGACGGGACAGGAGAGAAAAAGTGGGTTCTCATGATTAGCACGGGAGCAAATCCAAAGACGCAAGGCTCTGATGCAGAGTATTTTATCGGGCATTTAACGGCTGATGGGAAATTCGTCAATGACAATGCGACAGGAAAAGTGCTAAAAACAGATTACGGGAAAGAGTTTTACGCATCCATGTCCTTTGCCAATATGCCAGATAACCGTCGTGTGATGATGGCATGGATGACAAACTGGGATTATCCATTTGCTTTTCCAACGACCAATTGGAAGGGTGAGTTGTCGATTCCGAGGGAAGTCAGACTGGTGAAAACGGAGGAAGGAATCAGACTCGCACAAGCTCCGATTAAGGAACTGCAGTCCATTCGAAACACTATCTTTGAATCGCAGAACAAAGTTATCCATCCAACCAATGCTTCGAACCTGCTAAAAGGACTTTCTTCGGGAGCATTTGAGATTGAAGCGGAAATTGAAATACCATCTAATAGCCCTACAACCGAATTTGGTTTTCAAGTTCGCGAAGGTGCGGAGGAAAAAACAGCTGTAGGATACAAAACAGCGAAAAATCAAATATTTGTTAATCGTGCAGAATCAGGAGAGACGGATTTCTCTAGCTCTTTTTCTACTTTACATGAAGCACCATTAAAGCCAGAAAATGAGCGCATCAAACTGAATATTTTTGTAGATGATTCATCCATTGAAGTATTTGCAAATGATGGAAAAGTTGTTTTTTCTGATGTTATTTTTCCCGATCCATCCAGTCGTAGCATGAGCTTTTACACGAAGGGTGGAGAAGTGAATATACGCTCCTTAAAAGTCCATTCTCTTGCTAACGCTTGGACGGAAGGCAATACCGAGACTACAAAAATTGTCATGGATACGAAACAAAGAGAGATGAGCAAGGGTGATGAACTTACTTTATTCGCATCCATGGATAATGGAAAAGGAAAAGGTGTGCATCCAATTAAATGGAAATCTAGCAACCCGAATATAGTAAAGATTGCCTCCTCAACTAACTCGAAGGCAGTACTTAAAGCTGGTGGGAAAGGAGAAGCGGTTATTACCGCCTTTACCCCAAATGGAAAAACTTCTGAAAGTGTTGTCGTGAAGGTATTTGAAGGGGAGTTTTATACGAATCTTTCAGGATGGAAGTCAGATATCTCTGCTGCCAAATGGACCGTCACAGAAAACGGTATTCGTGGGACATATACAAGTGATGCCAATTATGTCGCTAGTGAATCGGCTGGAGACTTTACGTATGAAGCTGATATGATGCTGGGTGAATCAGGTGGAGCGGGGTCCATTTTGTTCAGGGCTAGTGAAGACGGAAGAAGCGGATACTACTTCAATCTAGATCCGAATATGAAAGCTTTTCGTCTGTTTTACAAAATAGATGGTCGCTTTGAAGATCGGATGGTTATAGGGAAAGTACCTGCTTTTATACAACCTGGAAAAACGTATAAGGTAAAAATTGAAGCAAAAGGCCCTCATATTGTGATCACAGTAGATGGACAAAAAATCATAGATATAATGGATGGCACCTTTGCAGAAGGACATTTTGGGGTCAATGTATTCGGAGGTCAAGCCTCTTATCAGAATGTGAAAGTTAGCCAAATGACAGAGGCAAACTTAATGAAAACAAGCTTTACAAATCAAGCAACAGGTCAAGCAATTTATACGGCAACGTCAATAAATGGAGAGCCAGTGACTGTATCCGACTCAGATAATGCAACCAATTGGACGTTGGTTCCGACTGGTGATGAGTATGGTTCGTATTCGATCCGAACCGAGGGTGGCAAAGCACTTGATTATGATACAGGCCAAAATAAAATACAGCTATACGATTATCTTGGCTATCATAATCAACGTTGGATTCTTTCAAACAATGATAACGGAACATGGAGAATTACTTCTGTTCATAACGGAAAGGCAATTGAAATATCAAAAGACGGACGTTTGACCCTCAATGATTGGAACCCTGTAGAAGAGGGGCAGCAGTGGATCAGTTCTACTGGGATAAAGTAATAAAATAAGTTGTATATGAAAACCGACCTCTTTTCGTAAAAAAGGTCGGTTTTTGTTGGTTCATATTTGTTTAGTTTTGATGTCTAAAAGAATTTATAAAAAAACATTGAAAACGGTTGCGTAATTTAGTATTCTACATGTACAGATATTTCCGAAACGTTTTGGGGGATTATATGGCTACAACAATTAAAGATATAGCAAAAGCAGCTGGAGTATCTGTGACTACAGTTTCCAGAGCATTAAATGGTTATTCAGATGTTAGTGAGAAAACAAGGAAAAAGATTATGACTCTTGCAAAGGAGCTAAATTACAGTCCTAATACTCTCGCAAGAGGACTTGTAATGAATGTCTCTAAAACAATTGGTTTATTAGTATCCGGTTTGAACCGGGAAAGTGAAAAGGACCAAATTATTTTTTCTATCCTATCAGGAATCAACTCGTCTGCGTCAGAGAGTGACTATGATTTAGTGGTCTTTAACACGAATTCTTCCAAGCAACGTGAAAAGACGTACACTCAACTTTGCAGAGAACGAAGGGTAGATGGAGTCATCATTCAAGGAATTAAAACAGATGATCCGTATCTGTTAGAAGTTGTTGAAAGTGATATTCCCTGTGTGTTGATTGATATTCCTGTTCACTCCGATAATGTTGGTTACGTCACAACTGATAATGTGGCAGGAGCTAAAAAAGCAGTTGAGCATCTGATCGAGCTTGGACATCGAAATATTGCTATGATTAATGGGCACAGTAAAGCTTTTGTTAGCAAAAAACGCTTAGAAGGCTATAAAACGGCATTAGAGGAGTCCAATATACCAGTGAAGCAAGAGTGGATTTATGATGGTAAATTTGAAGAATATTCAGCTTCAGTCGTAGCGAAGGAACTTCTAATAAAACATCCAGATATTAGTGCTATTTTTTGTGCAAGTGATTTAATGGCATTAGGTGTTATTACATCTGCGAAAGAATTGGGATTGCGAGTACCAGAAGATGTTTCAATTGTAGGATACGATGATATCTTACTTGCTTCCTATGCGACACCACCTTTAACGACGATTTCACAAAATTTTTATCAGTTAGGTTTCCAAGCAGGTCAGCTATTAACTAATATGCTTGATGGGAAAACGGAACCACAGGTCATAACGCTAGGAACGAAATTAGTTGTAAGAGGGTCAACCACAACAAAAAGCTTCTAGGGGATGGAGTTTTTTGTTCCCTATTTCCCGAAACGTTTAAGTAACTTTTTTAGTTTTTTCCCGAAACGTTTCGGAAAAAATATTTCTATACAAAATCCGAAACGTTTTGGATAAATGATGAACATCATAAGGAGGTCAACATGGATTACCGAGTGATAAAAGAGGACGATTTATTTTTACTAACAGATGAAAAAGGTGATATTCCAGTCGATCACATGTATGGATTAGGACTGTATACGAAGGACACTCGTTTTCTTAGTAAGCTAAAGTTATTTATCAATGGAGAAGAGCCCATCCTTCTAGCATCAGAGGCAGCGGAAAATTATTTAGCCAAAATCATGTTAACCAACCCACATATAGAAAAAGACGGGGAACTCATCCTGTGGAGAGAATCTGTAGAAATTGAAAGAACTCGCTTCATTTCTAATGGTAGTCTTTATGAAACGATTCGTCTGAAAAATTATTTTCCTAAATCCATAGATTTCGATTTATCAGTCGAACTGGATGTTGATTTCAAAGATATGTTTATTGTGAGAGGTTTTCAATCAGGTAAGGTGGGAAAACGGATTGGCCAGAAAGTGGAAGATCATTCAATGACTTTTTCTTATATTGGAGCAGATGACGTTGAACGCCACACAAAGGTTACCTGGGACAAAACAGCAAAGGAAATTGATCAAGCTGGGCGTGTAACCTTCCACTTTAACCTAGAGCATGAACAAGAAGAAACAATACAATTAATTATTCGTCCAGAAGTGGGATCACCGTCTAATGAACAACTTCTTACAAAGGAAGAGGCATTGCGAAAGTTAAAAGATTCCTATCATAAGTGGGAAGAGGCTACGACTAAAGTAGAGACAGATTATGTACCCCTTCAAAAGTTAATTGATCGTGGCATCGGGGACCTTCGGGTTTTACTTACAGACTTAGGATATGGCTTATTTCCAGTAGCAGGCCTTCCTTGGTTCGGTGTTCCGTTTGGGCGTGATAGTTTAATTGCTGCCCTACAAATGCTCTCTTTTAACCCCGAGATAGCGAAAGGAACACTTCGGACCCTAGCAGACTATCAAGGTACAAAAGTAGATCCTTGGAGAGATGAGCAGCCAGGAAAAATCATGCATGAAATCCGCTTCGGGGAATTAGCGAACACCAACCAAATTCCATTTACTCCTTATTACGGGACCATTGATGCGACACCATTATTCCTCATTTTATTAACGGAATATGTGAACTGGACAGGAGATTTTGAGTTTGTAGAGGAAATGCAGGAAGTAATTGAAAACGCTTTAACTTGGATTGATGAGTATGGAGACAGAGATGGAGATCTATTCGTGGAATATCATCAAGAATCAAGTAAGGGGATTGCGAATCAAGGTTGGAAGGATTCTGGGGACTCCATCGTCCACCGGGACGGAGAGTATGCAAAAACACCCATTGCTCTTGCTGAAGTACAGGGCTATGTTTTCCAAGCAAAGATGGGAATAGCTAATCTTTATGAATCTACCGGTAAAGTCGATATTGCTGCCACTCTTCGGGAACAGGCGCAACAGCTAAAAATAAAGTTTGATCAAGAGTTTTGGATGGATGATGTAGGTTTCTACGCTATTGCTCTAGATGAGAATAAAAAGCAGGTTGGTACGATTACTTCCAACCCAGGACATGTGTTACAAACGGGAATGCTTAATGAAGAAAGAACAAAAGCAGTCGTAAATACACTCGTTTCCGCGAAATTGTTTTCAGGATATGGAATCCGTACAATGGGTGAGGGAGAAGCGGGTTATAACCCAATTAGCTATCATGATGGAAGTGTGTGGCCACATGATAACAGCATGATTCTCCTTGGTATGAGTAAAGCAGGTTATCAAGAACAAGCCAATAAGGTGATTGATGGGTTAATTTCAGCATCCATCTTCTTTGAATATGAGCGCTTGCCAGAGCTTTTCTGCGGGTACTCTGATTCAATTGGTAAACCAGTGAAATACCCAGTAGCTTGCTCTCCACAAGCATGGGCAGCAGGTACACCACTAGTATTTATACAAACGCTATTAGGTCTGTTTCCTGATGGCATTAATAAGGAGATTACTATTTCTCCTAAACTATTAAGCGGGATGAATATGCTAACGGCGAAGAACATTCGTGTAGGTGGAGGAACTCTATCTCTACAGGTTATGAGAAAACAGGATGAAGAATACGAGATTACTATATTGGAAAATTCATCAGGGTATCTAGCTGTCTGTAAATAGAAATGAATATTTACTTTTTGTCCCTTCAAGGGATCCCTTTTTATTAATAAAACCTAGATTGAAAGGAGATTTTAAAATGAAATCAAAAAAATGGCTTTCAGCACTTGGTGTTACTTCTTTATTATTGGCAGGAGTTTTATCTGGATGTAGTAGCGATGATGCTTCTAGTAAGGAAGGAAATGGATCTACAGAGGATGGAAAAAAAATAGAGGTCAGCCTTGCTGGTTGGGGTGGAAATCCAACGGAGGAAAAACTATTAAAGCAGACTCTTGATGATTTTGAAAAGAAACACCCAGATATTGATGTGAAGTACGAAGTGATTTCAGAGCAGTACATGGATGTGATGAAAACACGTTTAGTGGGTGGAGAGGCAGCAGATGTGTTCTATTTAGATGCCTTTGAAGCACCTGCCCTTATTGAAACAGGTGTCATTCAACCACTTGATGAGTTTATCACAGAAGATTTTGATGTCGAAGATTTTGAGAAACCATTAGCTGAAGCATTCGTTGTTGACGGGAAGACGTATGGTTTCCCAAAAGATTACTCTACTCTCGCCTTATTTTATAACAAAAAGATGCTCGCAGATGCAGGTGTGGAAGTTCCCAAAACGATGGAAGAATTCCGTGAAGCTGCTAAGAAGTTAACTAAAGACGGTGTATATGGATTCGGCGTTGCACCTGAATTAGCTCGTATGTATTGGTTAGCAGAGTCCCAAGGGGGAGAAGTGGTAAAGGATAACAAAGCGAACTTTGCTTCCTCTGATGTTGTTGAAGCCCTTCAGCCAATTATTGAAATGCATAACGTGGATAAAACAGCTGTGGAGCCAAAAGAAGTGGGAGTAAACTGGGGAGGAGAAATCTTCGGACAAGAAAAAGCAGCTATGGTTATTGAAGGGAACTGGGCCATTCCATTCCTTGCAGATACTTTCCCCGATGTAGAGTATGGAACAGCTGAGCTTCCAGCGGTGGATGGTGAGAAATCGACTATGGCATACTCAGTTGCTTACGTTATGAATGCTCAATCTGAGAAAAAAGAGGCTGCATGGAAGCTTATTTCTTACCTTACTGGTAAGGAAGGGATGAAGACTTGGACGAGTAAAGGATATGCTCTTCCAACACGTAAGTCTGTGGCTGCTGAGCTAGGCTATGATAAGGATGAACTTCGTACGGCTCTAGTTGCTGGTGCTTCTTATGCTACGGTTTGGTCAAAAGGTACCAATCTGCCAATTATTATGAACAACTTCAATAATCAATTCTTAAGTGCGTTCTTAGGTCAGGCTGATCTTGCTGATGCATTGAAAGAAGCAGAAAAACAAGCAAATAGTGAAATTGATGCTAAGTAAGTAAACCAGATTTCATAGAGGAAGGAGAGTCTTCCTTCCTCTACATTTAAAAGTCTGTAGAATTCGTTCTGTTTATGTGCACAAACATAGGTGGAACGAGTTCTGACAGCCAGAACATTCATTTTAAGAAGAAGAAAAGGAGTGGAGTGGGAATGACCAAGAAGTTTTCCAGAAAAGCTCTCCGCGAAATAGGACAGGGTTATACCTTTATGTTTCCTGCTTTAATTGTATTAGGACTTTTTATCATCGGGCCAATCTTTTATACTATTTTTCTATCATTTCATAAGGTTCAATTATTAGGAAATGCCACGTTTGATTTTGTTGCATTTGAAAATTTCACGAGAATCCTGGAGGATACTAGGGCAAAAATTGCACTTTGGAACACTTTTAAGTACGTTGTCATTGTTGTTCCATGCCAGACAATATTAGCGCTAGTATTAGCAGCAACATTAAACGCAGGATTAAAAGGTCAAACTTTCTTTCGAATTGTCTACTTTTTACCTACCCTTACATCATCTGCTGTACTTACTTTAATCTTTATGTGGATGTATAACAAAGATGGTTTAATCAATAATATCTTGGATTTCGTTGGTCTTCCTACCTATAATTTTTTAGGAGATCCTTCTATTGCGTTGAATGCAATTATGTTCATGAATATATGGTCTACTGCTCCATTTTTTATGGTGATATACTTAGCAGCCCTTCAGGATATTCCTGAATCGTTATATGAAGCAGCCAAACTAGATGGAGCCAATGTGTTCCAAAGGTTTTGGAACATTACCGTTCCAAATTTGAGACCTGTAACTTCCTTTGTAGTCATTATGGGTATCATCGGAACGTTTCAATTATTCGATCAATCGTATATCTTCTCCGCCGGCTCTGGTGGGCCAGACAATTCAACTTTAACCGTGGTACTTCTTGTGTACCAATATGCCTTTAAGACGCTGGGAACGATGGGATATGCAGCAGCACTAGCGTTCCTGTTGGCATTTGTTATTTTAGTAGCCACTTTGCTACAACGTAAATTTTCAAAAGAGGAATCACTATACTAAGAAAGGGAGGCAGGGGTATGAAGAAAAATAAGGTTGGAAAGACCATTTTATATATTATTTTAGGCCTTTATGCAATAACAACTCTAGTCCCGTTTTTGTGGGCACTATCTTCATCCTTTAAAACGCTACAAGAGATCGTTTCTGGATCGATGTCATTTATCCCGAAAAATTTTACTCTTGAAAATTATAAACAAATTTTTATTGAACAAGAGCATTTTCCAAGATGGATGTTTAATAGCTTGTTTATTGCTGGAGTGGGGACTTTCTTAAATTTAATTTTCAACTCAATGGCTGGATATGCACTTGCTCGTCTAACATTTCCAGGTAAAAAAGCATTGTTCATCATTATTTTAGGGGTACTTATGATTCCTGCACAAGTAACGATGATTCCAAACTATTTAATTTTAAAAGAATTAGGGTGGTTAAATTCTTACCAAGGAATGATTGTACCAGGCATGATTAATGCAACTTATATTTTTATGATGAGACAGTTCTTTATAAACTTTCCGAAAGAGCTGGAGGAAGCGGCTGAGATAGATGGCTTAGGTAAGTTCGGAACATTTTTTAGAGTGGTGTTGCCACTGGCAAAGCCAGCACTAGCTGCACAATCGATCTTTATTTTTATGGGGTTTTGGAACGATTTTATGAGACCTCTGATCGTGATAACTGATATTGAAATGTTTACCCTACCACTAGGCTTGAATACCTTTAAAGGACAATTCGTTAGCTATTGGAACTATATCATGGCTGCATCTATGGTATTTACCCTACCTGTATTATTGTTATATACTTTCTTTAACCGTTACTTTATTAAAGGCATTTCATTTACAGGTGGAAAATAACAATGAGGACGTTGATCCAGAGGGGTTAACGTCCGTTTTATTGAAAGGAAAAACCCAGTATAAACTGAACTGGGCAATTGCTTTTATGGCTTTAATATTACTTTGATACAATCTTCTGTTTTTGTATCAAAAACTTCATACCCATGCTTTGCTTGGTCTAGTGGAATCACATGGGTAACAATATCGCTCGGGTCAACCGTTCCTTTTGAAAAAAGGTCGTATAAGAATGGCATATATGGAATAACAGGAGCCTGGCCAGTTTTGATATCAATATTTCGGTTCATGATATCTCCAAGTGGGAATCCATTATAACGACCGCCATATACACCTGTTATTTGAATCGTTCCGGCTTTCCGGACTGCTTGAGTGGCCATTACAAGTGCGCCCATCGCTCCTCCCTGAAGTTTAAGACCGCTTGCAAGAAACTCCATTGGTGTCCACTTTCCATCCATCCCTACAGCATCGATGACCACATCGGCTCCACCTTTTGTTATTTCTTTTAAGTATTCACCCGTGTTTTCATGCTGTTCAAAATTGACGATTTCAACTTTGTTAGTACGTTTGGCATGCTGTAGACGGTAATCTATATAATCAACAGCAATGACTCTTTTAGCCCCTTTATACCATGCGAATTTCTGAGCTAATAAACCAACAGGTCCACAGCCAAGAATAATGACGGTGTCACCTTCTTTTACACCAGCGCGATCAACAGACCAATAGGCAGTGGAAGCTGCATCAGCTAATAGAACAAGTTTTTCATCTTCAACTTCACAATCCTCTGGAATTTTAAAAGGTGTAAAATTTCCATAAGGGACCCTCATATATTCAGCTTGTCCACCTGCGTAGCCACCTGTGTTTTCGGAGTACCCAAAAAATCCACCCATATCTCCGTGTGGATTGGAATTATCGCATTGACTTGTAAGATCATGATTGCAATACCAACAAGTACCACAGCTCACATTAAAAGGAATGATCACCCGGTCCCCTTTTTTTAAGTTTCTTACACCTGGTCCAGTCTCCTCTACGACGCCCATCGGTTCATGACCAATGACAAAATCGGTAGGTGTGTTAGGAATCATTCCATGAATTAGATGAAGATCTGAACCACAAATAGCAGAGGAGGTAACTTTTACAATGATATCGTCCGAATTTTTAATAGTGGGATCTTTTACTTCTCTAACTTCCACATTTTTTATTCCTTGATAAGTAACGGCCTTCATTTTAAAAAAATCCCTCCTTCTATTGGTTAGGTGTAGCAAACATGCCGCCTCTGTCTGTATCTAATGGGAAAAGCTCCATTTGTCCAATTTGAACAGCAGTTTCGGCGCCTTTCATATCGACCTTGTATTGCTCGTTAAAGTCATGAGGATGTAGCCACTTATTTTTGATCATCAATTCAGAAATTTCTCCATGTAAGTCAATGGCTGCCTCGAGTTGTTTTGTTAATACCCTTCTTAGTTCAGGACTTGCGGTTTCTGTAATTGCAAATCCATAATTTCGGATTCCATTTTTAACCGATAATAAAAAATCCATGGCGAAGGTTGAGTCAGCTAAATTCGGCATACCCTCAGCATTTCTTGGATCTAAATAATCTTGCATCTTTTCACCTCCAGTTTAATGAAGTACGTCACTTTGTTTATAGAAAGGAATTAATTCATTGATATCTTGAATGGACTGCTCCACATTCTTGGCCATTAATTGCTTTAGCTCATTATTAAAACAAATACCCATCATTAATTTTGATCTTAATAAGCTAACCGTTTTAAAGTTAATAATTTCGTGAGTTTCTAATGTTTCATGAATGGCTAATCTTTCGTTGTTCATACAAACACCTCCATTACGAATCAACCTTATTTTCTCCATACTACTTTTCCTTTTATGCTCCTTCTGATAAAAATTACGAATGAATAGTATGAATCTGTTTGAAAATATAAAGGTGCAAATATGAATGTAATGGAGTGAAAAGAATGGTTAAATACTTAGGGTTACATGAGACGATGGATGTTCATGAGCTTCTTACTTTTAAAAGCATCAGCTTAACGAAGTCAACGACCATGAGTGCGTTAGCACAAGATGAGGATTTAAAAGCAATTCTGACAAATGATATGATAGCAGGTCAGCAACAGGTTAAAGAGTTACAGCAATTTTTGACCAATAGGGAGGAACAGCAATGAACCATTTGATTCAAAATATGATGGGCATGGGTGGATTAACGGATCAGGTGATAGCGACAGATTTCTTGATTTCTGCCAAATCGGGGGTAAGGAATTATACGGTGGCTATTACCGAAGCGGCTACTCCTGAATTACGGTCTGTTTTAAGAGAACATTTGCGGGCTGCAATCCAAACGCACGAAAATATAACAAACTATATGGTTTCAAGAGGGTTTTATCATCCTCATAACTTGAGCGAACAATTAACGGTTGATTTTACCGCATCAGACACAGCCCTTCAATTAGCAAAGCGGAAAAGTGATTAAACTAGTATAAAAGAAAGCCTAATTTTTATGCATTATAGGGGTTCATTTTCGGGTGCTTTCTAATTAGCATCCGCCTTTTCTTTATTTGATTCTACTATTAACGTTGACATAGCAAACCCGAGTTGATAAATAGAAGGAGAAATTCCGCTTAATAAGAAATTATTGTTGAAAAAGGGTTAAATAAACGGAGAGATTCCGACTAGTGGCTCGAAAACTTCGAAAATGGGAGAGTTTGCTTTGAATAAGCGGAAAAACTCCCCTTATTTTACCCCAGAACGAGCTCCATTCTGAATCTAACCGGAAAAGCTCCGCTTATTTCTTTTGTTAGTTACTCAATTAAGACATCTTATTTATCTTATTTTCTTCATAAGAAATCCAGTCGCTAAAGCTACCTAGATACAGTTTCACATGTTCAAAGCCTGCTTCTTTTAAAGCTAGGAAATTGGGAACAGCCGTTACTCCTGAGCCACAATAAACGATCAATTCCTTTTCAGATTCTATATCTGAAAACCTCTCTTTTTGATCTTCAATAGTATGGTAGTACCCATCATGAAGTCCTTCCATCCATGGTTTATTAATAGCGCCTGGAATATGGCCTTTCTTCTTATCAATGGGCTCTTCTATTCCTAAGTATCTTTTGTTCTCACGAGAGTCAATCAATACGATGTTTGGTTGCTTTCCAGATACGACTTCTTGCACCTCTATTACGTCAGCCAATAAATTAGGCTGTAGGTCAACAAAGAAAGTCGATTTTTCAAAATCAGGTACATCAGCACTAGTTGGGTAATTGGCTTTTGTCCAATTTTTATATCCTCCATCAAGTACATATACTTTTTTATGTCCTAGATATGACAGCATCCACCATAACCTTGCAGCATAGGCTCCTTCACCATTATCATAAGCGACAATGGTTGTTTCTTGATCAATGCCTGCAGTTTCAAGTTTCTCTTTTAGTTCGTTTATGTCAGGCATAGGGTGTCTACCACCATGAATACCCACTTGTCCTGAAAGATCCTTTTCTAAATCAAAATAAACTGCTCCTGGAATATGACTGTGATCGTATTCTTGCTTTCCTAATTCAGGATTAGCAAGTGCAAAGCGGCAATCGATGATTCTTACATCTTCTTGATTCAGATTCTTAAGAAGCCATTCGTGGTCTACTCTAAATTTCATATTCAATCCTCCCAATATACAGTTTCTCTAGAAAAACTCATATATTGAATATACCATAAAGTGTTTTGGTTCAATGTTTTAGTAATTGTGTCAACTATTTTAATTATGTAAATCAAAGTACATTTTTCCCCCAGAGGCATATGATGGTTTAAAAAATTTTGGAGGTAATGACCAACATGTATTATGTTTCCAATCCGTATTCATATCCTTACTGGGTAAATCCTTCAACTTATTCGTCCAATTATATGAATAGGAATCATGAGGAGAATATTCAACCAGTAATTGATGTCCTACTTAGTGGAATAAAAAGAGAAGCAGAAGCCATGGAGCTATATAGACAGTTAGTTCATATAGCTCCAAATGAAATGCATCAGAATGATATTTTGTATGCATTAGAAAGGAAAAAGGCTCAGCTTACACAGTTAAACAATCTCTATATTCAACTTACTGGTACTGTACCTGTATACCAACCCGAACAAATCGCTATTGATAGCTACAGAGATGGGTTGGAAAAGGCGTATGATGCTGAGGTAGAGGGATATGAAGAATATCAGAAAGGTTTTTCGCTTAATCAATATCCAATGATACAGAATGTATTTTTATGGGCATTAACGGGAGAACAAGAAAATGCTTCATGTGTTAGATTTTTAAGCGAAGAACTCTCCCCGCGAGTAACGGATTATGGAGGAAAGCCTTTTGTTGTGGATATTAATAAGGCCACCAAGCAAAACGATACCTTTCGAACAGCCATATGGACTGGAACGCATTTACAGGTAACCTTAATGAGCATTAATGTGGGAGAGGACATTGGCTTAGAAATACACCAAAACCTTGATCAGTTCCTAAGGGTTGAAGAAGGTAAAGGGATGGTTCGAATGGGAGCACAGAAGGATCAGTTAGACTTTGAGAGAAAAGTGGCTGATGATTTTGCTTTTGTGATCCCAGCGGGTACATGGCATAATGTTATCAATAAGGGAAATACACCACTTAAACTTTACTCGATATATGCTCCGCCACAGCATCCATTTGGCACTATTCATAAAACGAAGGCTGATGCAATGGCAGCTGAAGAAGATCATTAAAAATCACTTAAATAAAGTCGGTAAAAAGGCATGACTAGTCTTGGTCATGCCTTTCTCTATGAAATAAAGAATCTGTTCTTATAGAAAATATTCAACCAACGCCCAACTCATAATGAATAGGAAGCCAATGGAAGCAGAAGAGTAAGTAATTAGATTTCTAAAATCCTTTTTCCCTCGCCTTACATACTCTTGATAGGTGATCTCTCCCTTAGCAAACCTTAACCCATTTTCGCTCGGTTCCACCTCATAAACATGTCCTTCGTTGTCCTGCAAAATAATTTTTGTAATGAGCTCTATCGCATTAATTTGGTGTACCCCTGCCTCTTTCTCCCCAAAATAAACGACTTTCACAGGTTGATAAATCGTATGCTTTATTATTTGTTCACTCAGCTTATATGCCTGAAATTCAAATGCATGATTCGAAACACACATAGTAAACACCTCATTATTATTATATGGTTATTCCCTATTGAGGTGAAGAGTCCAAAACTGAAATTTAACCATTATAATTTGAAGAATTCTTTAAAATCTCCATACTTTCTCCATGATTCTTTTCTATAGTAAGGGTGTAGTGATAGTAAAACATGAGGAAATATTAATAAGAATAAAATTTAATAAAGGAGAAGGTGCATGATGAAAAAAACTCTAGTCGCCATTACGTTAGGAGCTGGATTAATCATTGGAGGAGGTACAGGGATTTATTACGTTTCAGCCCAAGAAAGTGAAGAGATTATAAACGAAAACATGATGATGGATAGGATGGTAAACTCTGATTCCCAAATGGAAGATATGATGCATACAGACATGGAATCAATGATGAACGTTAAAAACATGAATTTCGGTCAGATGAAAGAACATATGAAGAACATGCATCCAGATTTATCTATTCAGCAATTAGAGGAACACTATAAGAATATGCACGGAACTGGGGGATCGGAAAATAGCAAGAACTTTCAATAAGAAGAAGGGTTGTCGGATGTTTCATTTCCGACAACCCTTTTCTTTTAGTCTCCTCAGCGTTCTTCAGAAGGTTCCTCATCTGGATCGGGTTCTTCTTCATCCATGTTAATTGGAGTGTCCATTTCTCCAGGTTGTTTAACAGCTCTTATGAAATTATTCATGTGTGGTATATTTTGGATTTTTTTGTGTATGGGAGTTTTATAAGCTAGAAATCCTAAACCAAATTTTTATCAGGATGGGTACGTTTAAAAAGAGAACTCTATTAATGAAAAATGAAGCTTATATATCAGAAGAAGGTGGGGGTAAAATGAATAAGTGGATCACAGCATTTTTTCAACTAAGAAGAAATCCTTTAATGGCATTTTTCGGGAAGAAAAGAAATAGTAAAGGTTGGATATGGGGATCGTTAATAAGTTTAGGAGTTAGCGCAGCTGCCATACGGTTGAGAAGAAATAGAATGACACAATCTCCAGTTAATAACATAATGAATAATATTGATTTAGGTAAAATGAATAAAATGGGAAATTTGGCCGGGTTAGCCGAAATTGCAGAAGAATTAATCCCTAATAAAGGCCCTGAAAAAACTAATTAAAAAACATTACTTAAAGAATAGCCTTCCTTGTGATGGGTATTCTTTAAGTATTTTTCAGAGCTTCTATTTAACGAGCAAAATTCCCCCTTGTGGTCTTATCTATAACCATACTTGTTATGGTTGCGATAGTGGCACTACCTAAAATATCATATGGATAATGGTGTCCTACCCAAATACGGGAGAGTCCTGTTAAAAAAGCTATAACCCACAACACGGAACCTATTACACGGTTATAAAGATAAATAGAAGTAGAGATAGCAAAAACAAGTAAGGTATGTTTACTTGGAAAGGTTGAGTCTCTTTTTGAAGGAATAAGAATTCCAACTCGGCGTTTCACAAATGGTCTTGGTTTGAAATAAAACAGCTTAATCAAAGTATGGATAAGGAACGTAGTCCCAACAGAAATGCCCGCTTTATAACTGGCCTTTCTGTAAGATCCATTTTTAAACCACATAAAAATTAACACAAAGACAAAGATATAACGAGTTTTATTCGATACAAATATCATAAAAAAATCCAAGAGAGAAAAACGACCTGAGTATTGATTAATTAACTTGAATAATTTTTCGTTCACTTTAAGTTCTCCTTACACAATTAATAGGTAATAAAATGCCCCTACTATGTAAGAAATATGTGGAAACAGCTTTTTCTATAAAAAAATACAAGGACTAGAGACGCAAGTCCTTGTAAAGATATACTATAGCAATCCTCTATGATAATGATTCATTTCCGCAAGCTCTGAAATATACTGGTAGTTGTCAATCATATTTTGAATCATTTCCGATTCGGAAGGTGTTAAATCCGGGTCATCTAATCTTCTTTGTAACCCCTCAATTTTCAAAGTGATGTCGTGTTTGATTTCATCATAATTCATTACAAACACCCTTTCTTTCTGCTCCAAGATTATCCTTACATCTCTATATTACAAGAGATAAATGAAAAATCGGTGCAGATTTCATTTCAAATAAGTGAACATTTAGGATAATACTCGGCTAATTGTTGCTTTGCATTTCTATATTTCCATTGCTTGAATAGACTCAGCGACCTTAACCATCATCGAGCATTCGACTCTTTTCCGAAAAATATCGCAGCTGAATTCAAACGTTCCGTTAATGGAACCTGTTGCATGTAGTGAGTTAGCCGGGCAACCACCGCTACAATAAAGTTTAGCCCAGCAGTTCTGGCATTCTAGCTTTGAGTAGCAGTTGCTACCTTTAAATTGAGCTTGAATTTCTGGTTTTGAAATTCCATCCCAGATGTTTCCCATGCTAAATTCTTCATCACCAACGAATTGGTGACAAGGGAAGAGTTCTCCCCATGGTGTAACGGCTAAGTATTCCGTTCCAGAGCCACAACCTGAAATTCTTTTTTGAATGCAAGGGCCTTCGGATAAATCCAGCATGTAATGGTAGAAGGTGAATTTTTTTCCCTTTTCGTTTCTAGCGATCATTTCCTTCGCAAGAATTTCGTATTGGTTATAGATTTCGGGAAGATCTTCTTCGGTGAGGGCATAAGGCTCCTTTGGGTCGCAAATAACGGGTTCCATGGACAGTTTATCAAAGCCAAGGTCCGTGATATGAAAAATGTCATTGGTAAAGTCAACATTGTCATGTGTGTAGGTTCCCCGAACATAATATTCTTTTTCTCCGCGATTTTTAATGAACTGCTGAAATTTAGGAACGATATGGTCATAGCTGCCTTTTCCATTAACGGTTCTACGAAGTCGATCGTGTACCTCTTTTCTGCCATCTAGGCTTAGAACAACATTATCCATTTCTTCGTTTAAAAATTCAGTTACTTCCTCGTTTAAAAGCATTCCGTTCGTTGTAAAAGTAAAACGAAATTTCTTATGGTATTCCTTCTCTTTGCTGCGTGCATAGGAAACGATTTGTTTGACCACGTTCCATGCCATAAGTGGTTCTCCGCCAAAAAAGTCAATATCGAGGTTGTGATGGTGCCCGGAGTTTTCTAATAAGAAGTCAATGGCTCCTTTTCCAACATCAAAGCTCATTATAGCTCGGTCACCGTTATATTTCCCTTGGCTAGCAAAGCAGTAATCACAGGAAAGATTACAAGTATGTGCAACATTGAAACAAAGCGCCTTAACATAGGTTTTGCGATTTCTCAAGTCAATGGAAAGGTCTTTATACTCATCTTCCGTAAATAGCTGTCCATGTTGGATAAGCTCCTGAATATCTGTAAGAGTTTCCCGTATTTCTACCTCTGTAATCTCTGGATTCGTACGGTATTTTTCGAGCATCATTGTCACGATTTTCTCCGAAGAAGCATGTTCATAAAGACCGATGATATCGTAGGCAAGTTCATCGACCACATGGACAGAGCCGCTGTACGTATCAAGGACAATGTTGTACCCGTTTAACTTATATTGATGGATCATATGAATGGTTAATCTCCTTAAAAAAATGGCCGCCCCATTTTATGTAGTGGGCGGTAAATGTATTTCTATCTATTCAAGATGTTCTCACATTTTTGGTTGGCCACTCCACAAGAAGTTTTACAGGCTGACTGACAAGATGTTTGACATGCACCACAACCACCGTGCTTTACTGTATCTACTAGTTTGCGAGTGCTAAGCGTGATAATCCGCTTCATATTAAAATCCCTCCTTTTATGCACCGATAGCATATCATTTTCATATGGAATGACCCTATGCTTTATGTCACAGCAGATATAAAAAAAAAGGTACCGCATCATAAAAAACGCGGTACCTTGTAAGAAGATTATATAGAAGGAGATACTCCATCACTTTGCGAATAGAACTGCTTCATCCAAGAAATCAATTCTTCCTGTTTCATGGGTTTGGCAAAATAGAACCCCTGAATGGTTGGACTTTTGGGCATAGAGGTTAAGTAGTTAAATTGTTTTACATTCTCTACTCCTTCAACTACGGTTTCAATGTCCAACGAATGACAGAGAGAGACAATGGCGGTAATAATCGCAGATTCTTTCTTAGACTCTGGTACACCGTCTACAAAGGATTTATCAATTTTTAATGTAGAAATGGGCAATCTTTTTAAATACGACAATGATGAAACGCCTGTACCAAAGTCATCGAGAGCTACAGAAAATCCTTGTTTTCGTATGTCTCCTACTGATCGTATCGCGTTCTCAATATCACTTACTACGCTAGTTTCTGTGATTTCAAGTTCGAGATTTTTTGCCAATATATCATACTTTTCCACACAATGATTAAGAGTTTTTAACAGTCGTGCAGATGTAATATAGGTGCCAGGAATATTAACAGCTACATGTAATACGGGATGACCATCTTTATTCCATTGTTCAAGCTGCTGACATACTTTATCAATGACCCAATCAGTCACATCGAACATTTTTCCGCTTTTCTCTAATGCCGGAATAAACAGACCAGGTGATAGAAAGCCATGAACAGGGTGATTCCAACGGATGAGTGCTTCGACACCTGAGATTTCCTGTGAAGTAGCATTAATTTTTGGTTGATAAACAATATATAAATGATCTTTCTCCATGGCCATATCAATATCGGACAAGAGACGTTGTTCAAAATTATACGTATGAATCTTTGGATCATACTCTACGATTTGATTAGTATATTCAATTGATGGGTGATGCAGGACTGCAACAGCATTAGCATAAAGTTGGCTCGCAGTT
Source organism: Robertmurraya sp. GLU-23 (assembly GCF_052983275.1). Lineage (NCBI taxonomy): Bacteria > Bacillati > Bacillota > Bacilli > Caryophanales > Bacillaceae > Robertmurraya > Robertmurraya sp. GLU-23. The sequence continues at coordinate 15,837 of NZ_JBRKCV010000022.1, read as the reverse complement.
TCATTGTGTTCTTTAACAGCTATGGCACTGACGGTATTAACAAGAACAGCATGGTCATCTAATTGTAAGGGAACTTTTAAGATAGAGGAAACTCTCTCTAATGTTATTTTTAGTTTTTCATTTGACTCTTCCTTACAAATGAAAGCAAAGCGGTTGCCTTCTACTCTATAAACCTCTATAGAAGATGAATTTAATTGCAATAGTAACTGACTTACTTCGGTAAGAATTCTATCTCCAAACTTGTATCCATATCCAATATTCCATTTTTCAAGATCATGAATATGAAAAACAGCTACTGTATTCGCGTGTAATAGTTGGTGAATGGTTCTTTCAAACTGACGACGGTTAGGAAGTTTCGTTAATGGATCAAAAAAGTTCATTCGGTAATCAACGTATCGATCCAATGCTCCCGATAAACTAGAAAGAATAAGCAAAACGACAGTTCCGATGGCAACCGCAAGCAAAAGAACCCATGTATGACTTTCATGAGAGTGGTTTGTAGGAATCCCCGTGTCAGCATCTACATAAAAAACAACAGAAGCCATCCCGGTATAGTGCATACTAGAAATCGCTAAGCCCATGATCAGACTTGTCACGATTTTGATCACTCTAAGGTTCATCAAATGTTGTAATGAAGAGAAAATATAAAGCGCAACGAAGGAAACGGTCATCGCTATTACAATGGAGGCAGTAAATATTCCAGGCTTATAGGCATGATGAACCTCCATTTTCATTGCGGCCATGCCCATATAATGCATGGTTGATATGCCCAATCCCATAATGACTCCAGAAATAATAAATGCAAAGATACTCTTTTTCTGGCGATTAGCTATATAAAAGGCTAAAAGCGATGCAATTAAGGCGGGACAGATAGAAAGGATCGTTACAAAAGGGTCGTACTGCATATCAAAAGGAAGATTTATTGCACCCATCCCAATAAAATGCATGGACCAAATGCCAAAGCCCATGGCTACGGAAGCTAAGCCAATCCAAATAAAACGATGAAAGAAGCTATTTTGTTGGATTCTTTCATTCAAAGAAAGTGCGGTATAAGAGGCACCACAGGCGATTAATATAGATAAAATGACAAGTGAAAGGTTATACTCACTATCAAGAATAAAAGCGGAGTTTGGTACAGTAAACATGGGGTTCTCCTTTGTTGTGAAGTTCTATCTCTGTTACAAAGAGACATGGTGTATCCTTTATATCGGTAATTTATAATTATTATAAAGTGGTGGGAAAAATTTCTTTTTTATGCAGAAATGCATAAACCAATGTATGTTAATAAAGCTTTGCCATTGCATCCTCTTAAAGAGGATTTTTTTTGTTGATAGAAATTATGCAGAATCGAATAATCTATGCAGTTCAGTTGGAAAGTATCCATCAGTTAAAAGGAAATGGACTTCTACTCGCCACTTCTTGACTTGGCACGACTCTTGCATCTCTCAAAAGTAAATCCTAAAAATGAGGTGTTATGATGGCTGACTCAATCGTGGAGTCGAAAAATCAAATGGTTGATAGAAAAGAAAGAATTCAAGACAATCCCTTGATGGAATTTCACACGATCTTAAAAGAGGCGATGGATATTTTAAACTATCCTGATGAAGTGTTTGAACTTTTGAAGGAGCCATTGCGTTTTCTCGAGGTGAAAATCCCTGTACGCATGGATGATCAAACAACCAAGATTTTTCGAGGATTTCGTGCTCAGCATAATGATGCGACAGGTCCAACAAAAGGTGGCATTCGATTCCATACAGATGTTACACCAGAAGAGGTGAAAGCCTTAGCTGGTTGGATGAGTATGAAATGTGGAATTACAGGTCTTCCTTATGGAGGCGCAAAAGGGGGAATCGTGTGTGATCCTCGAATAATGAGCTTACAAGAGCTGGAACGGTTGAGCCGGGGCTATGTGAGAGCGATTAGCCAAATCGTTGGACCAACGAAGGATATTCCGGCGCCCGACGTATACACGAATTCACAGATTATGGCTTGGATGCTTGATGAATATAACTTCATTCGAGAGTTTGATAATCCAGGGTTTATTACCGGAAAACCTGTTGCTTTAGGGGGCTCTAAAGGACGCGAAACTGCTACATCAAAAGGATTACTATATACGCTCCAAAAGGTATTAGAAGTAAAGGAGCTTCCCGTAAAAGATTTAAAGATTATCATTCAAGGCTTTGGAAATGTCGGAAGTCATTTGGCCTTGTACTTATATGAGTTAGGAGCGAAGATTGTCGGGATCTCTGATGTGCTTAGTGGCATCTATGATGAAAAGGGCTTAGACATCCCGTATTTAATGGATAGTCGAGATTCCTTTGGTGTAGTAACGAATCTATTTAAGAAAACGATCTCGAATCAAGAATTACTAGAAAAAGACTGTGACGTCCTTGTTCCGGCAGCACTTGGTGGTCAAATTACGAAACGGAATGCTGAAAAGGTTAAAGGTCAAATTGTACTTGAAGCAGCGAATGGACCAACAACCAAGGAAGCGATAAACATACTTGAGGAAAAAGGTATCCTGGTGGTGCCTGACATATTAGCGAATTCTGGAGGAGTGATTGTTTCTTATTTTGAATGGTGCCAAAACAATCAAGGATATTATTGGTCAGAGCGAGAGGTCGATGAAAAATTAAAAGAAAAAATGGAAATGAGCTTTGAGCAAATCCTCGAAGTGAGTAAAAAGTATCGCACAAACTTAAAAGTAGCTGCTTATATCGTGGGGATACAGGCTTTAGCAGAAACGTCACAGCTTCGTGGCTGGATCAAAATATGAGAGGGGTTAAGAGGGAATGGTTGAGGTGTTATTAGAAGAAAGAGAAACGCAACCCATCCATTATTATTGTTTATCGATTGGATCACACCGCTATGATTTTACGATTGTTTATTCACATCAGTTTTTTGATAAAGCAATGGTCGTTTCCATGCAAGCGGGGAAGTGGGTGTTAATGTGCCAAGAGGATATTGAAAATAAAGAGTGTTGGGCTGAACGATTAGGAATTGTTGATGTAGATATCGAGGACTGTCAGGCGTTTTTTAAGATGGTACTTAACCATAAAAAAGTGTCTGACCAATATTAATTAGGAGGGAGAGGCATGAATCACGAATTTGTTGTGAGTTCTGTTAGTGGGAAGGTAGAAGAAGTAGCGATTGAGGTTCATTCAAAAATTTATGAATGGGAAAAATTATTTACGATTCGAACGGAAAATGGACATCTGGAAACAGTGAGCGTGGGTCTTAGTGGAGAAATCATTTCAATAGAAGTAAAAGCAGGTGACTCTATAATACCTGGCATGGTCCTAGCCTTTATTAAAGATGATTTAATTCCAACGGGTAGTGACTAATGTGTAAGGAGATGGCTAATCCATCTCCTCAGACTGTAGAAAAACTCGAGGGGTTTCAAGTTTGCCTATGGACTTTTTAAAAAAAATATAGATAGGATTCATGTGGTTAGATTTCCACTCCGGGTGGCGCTTTCCGCGGGCGGGGCCGAGCCGCTTCCCTCGCTACGCTCAGTCCAGGGTCTCGACTGTCCCGCTTTTCCCGCAGGAGTCGCCACCCTCCGTTCCAATCAATTTATTACAATTAATCAACCATTTTTATCTAGAGATAACCCACCATGATGACCAAAAATCAGTTAGATGAACGAGAACAATTAGAAATGCTTGCGATTGATCAATTAGTTCCACAAGATCATTTAGTTCGCCAGCTAGAGTCAGCTATTGATTTCTCATTCATCTATCCGTTGGTGAAAGACCTTTAATCGGAATTAGGACGTCCAAGTATTGATAGAGTCGTTTTATTTTAAATGGTGTTTATAATAAAGAAGCCACTGTCTGTCGTAGCGGATGCAGCTTATATAACATCGGCCATCTGCTTTCATGAATTTAAAGAAACTGGCTACTTAGACTTGATTGGAGCGGAGGGTGCTTGACTCCTGGGGGATCAGCGGGACAAGTGATACCCCACAGGAGCGTCAGCGACGAGGAAGCTCACCGCCCGCCCCCCGGAAAGCAAGCGCCCGGAGCGGAAATCAGCCTTTTTCCCACCATTCACAAACAAAAAAATGACAAAAGGAAGCGAGAAGAACTTCTCACTACCTTTTATCGACATTCTGTGGAGATGGCTAATCCATCTCCTTTTTCTTACTTATTTGAAAATTTGAAAATTAATATTTTTGCAGTATATAATTGAAAGAAAAGGATAGAAGGAGGGGGACGTTTGTTTACTTTAGAAAAAGAAAAGATAAGACCCCTTATCTCCATTGATTTAAATGATGATGAAGAACAATGGTCAGCATGTCTTAAACAGCACAATGAGCCCATTCTTTTTCTTAAAAAGGATGAGGAGATCATCTCCTATATTCAAATGAAAGATATTCCTCTTAGCGAAACTAGCAGTTTATCAAACATTTTACAAGCGAAAGCAGTTCCTACGTCCAACGTGTCCAAGTTAAATAACACAATTTCTGTTCCTGTTCTTTTTCAAATTATCGGCGAACCATTTGCACTTGTGATTGATGATCAAGGGGAGCCATCCGGTTATGTCAAACGGGAGGATGTCCTTGCACTATTATTCAAGCAAGAGCCTCATGGAAGTGTCGATTTACTAAAGGTGATTTTAGCCTCTATTCCAATGGGAATATTCGTTGTTGATCGAGAAAAGAAGATAATAAATTTTAATGAGTCAGGCCTGCGGATGACGAAGCTAACTTCAGAGGATGTTTCCGGGAAACCAGCTGACTCCATTTTTCACGGGGGTCATATTCACCAAGTGTTTGCATCCGGTCAAACGATATTAAATCAAATTCAGATCACTGATACAATGGGTGTTCTAGTGGATTATAGTCCGATTTTCGACTTTCATAATGAAGTAGAAGGAATTATTATTATCGTTCAAGATTTGCCAATGGTTGAGGATATGGCCATGGAAATTGAACATATCAAGAATTTAAATAAAGACTTAAATGCCATTTTATCAACGATTTATGATGAAATATTAGTAGTGAACCATAAAGGAGAGCTGCTTCGATATAGTGAAACGTTTCTATCTGATTTTTGGGGAGTGGAGTTAAAGGAACTAACCGGGAAGAACCTTTTGGAGCTTGAGGGTGAAGGTCTATTCACACCGTCTGTTACCCGGTTAGTATTGGAACAGAAGAAAAAGGTTTCAATCGTTCAAGAAACAAAGAAAAATAAGCGAATTCTAGCGGTAGGTAACCCGATTTTTGATGAAAATGGAAATATTGACCGAATCATTATTGCTTCAAGGGATATTACAGAAACAACAAAGTTAAAATCTGAATTACGTGAAGTGAAGAAGCAATCGGACCAATATAAGCAGGAGCTTGAAAGGATTAAAAGTAAAGATCGCTTCTTTAACCGACTCATTTACTGTAGTCCAAAAATGGAACAAATTATGGAGCATGTGACGAAGATTTCTCATTTTTCCTCTACGGTTCTCATTACGGGGGAATCCGGTGTAGGAAAGGAATTGATTGCTCAGGCCATTCATCAGAGTGGAAGCCGCACAAACCAACCGTTTCTAAAGCTTAATTGTGGGGCAATTCCTGAGAATCTATTAGAAAGCGAGTTGTTTGGGTACAGCAAAGGATCGTTTACAGGTGCTGATAAAAATGGGAAAGAGGGTTACTTTCAAAAAGCTGACAAAGGAATTTTATTTTTAGATGAAATTGGAGAAATGCCTGTTAGCCTTCAAGTGAAATTGTTACGTGTTCTACAGGAACAAGAAGTTGTTCCAATTGGAAGTACAACTCCGATACCAATCAATGTACAAATTGTTGCAGCGACAAACAAAAAGCTAGAAAAAATGGTTCAAGAAGGAACTTTTCGTGAGGACTTATATTATCGTTTGAATGTGATTCCTATTCATGTCCCATCTTTACGAGAACGTCCAAAAGATATACCTCTGTTAGCGTATCATTTTCTTCAAAGACTAAATGAAAAATACAATAAAAACTATCATTTTACACCAGATGCATTGAATTTACTTGAGGTGTACTCATGGCCAGGAAATATTCGTGAGCTTCAAAATATGATTGAACGATTAGCGGTGTCCGCTGATCACCCAGCTCTGGATGCTGATTTTGTGAAACAATTTTTATCTTTTACTAGTCATTTTAATAAAGAGAAACCAGTATTCAAGAATGTCATGCCGCTGCAGGAAGCACAAGACTATATTGAGGAGCAATTAATACTGCTGGCAATGAAGCAATATAAAACGACGACGAAGGCAGCAAAAGCACTCGGCATTAGCCAGTCCTCTGTTAGTAGAAAGTATCAAAAAATCATGAATGATAGACAAACCAAATATGGAGAAGTCTCCTTTTAAATTGGGTGGCGCAGACAATAGTCTGTGCCATTTTGTGTAGTTATGCAAAATAGACTAGGGTTATGCAAAATTGCATAACTTTTTTTATTGTGTCCTTGCAAACAAAGTGATAAGTGTTGGCACGGTTCTTGCATTACTTATAAAAAAGGAGGATTGATTAACATGCATGCATTAAGGATGTATATCAATGGCGAATGGAGAGAATCACAAAATAAAGAAACACGTGACATTTTTAATCCCGCAACTGGGGAAGTAATTGCACAAGCAACCGAAGGAACAATCGAGGATGTTAAAGAAGCCATTCAGATTGCAAAGTCCACCTTCGAAAGCGGGATTTGGTCACAAACTCCTCCGGCTGAACGAGCGGCTTACTTATTTAAAATTGCAGAAAAAATTGAGGAGCGAGGAGAGGAGTTAGCGGAACTAGAAACATTAGACAATGGAAAACCATTAAGGGAAGCTAGCTTTGATGTAGCGGATGCCGCTGCATGCTTCCGTTATTATGCGGGCTTAATTACAAAGCCTAATGGTGAAACATACCCGGTCTCCGATCCGGTTCAAGGGATTGTCGTTCGTGAACCAGTCGGAGTTTGTGGATTAATCGTTCCGTGGAATTATCCTTTATTATTAAGTGTTTGGAAACTAGCGCCTGCACTTGCCGCAGGAAATTCGGTTGTTTATAAACCGTCCGAAGTGACTCCAGTAACTCCCACAAGATTATTTGAAATTTTTGAAGAGGTAGGTTTGCCAAAAGGCGTTGCCAATATGGTGATGGGATCTGGTGATGTGGTTGGGAATGAAATAGTAGAGAGTAAAGATGTTGACCTTCTCTCTTTTACAGGTGGTACAAAGACAGGGAAACAAATTATGAAGGTAGCAGCAGATAGCCTTAAGAAATTATCGTTGGAGCTTGGAGGAAAATCACCAAATATTGTGTTTGCCGATGCTGACTTTGAAACGGCGGTAGATTACGCATTGTTTGGTATTTTCGCAGGATCAGGGCAAATTTGTGCAGCGGGCTCTCGAATTTTAGTAGAAGAAGAGATTTACGAGAAATTTGTTTCTCGCTTTGTTGAACGTGCGAATCAAATCAAGGTTGGACCCGGGAATGATCCAGAGGTAGAAATGGGTCCTTTAGTAAGCAAAGAGCATTTGGAAAGAGTTCTCTCTTATATTGAGATTGGGAAGAATGAAGGAGCTCGGTTGGTTTGTGGGGGCAAGCGAGTCGAAAAAGATGGTTTGCAGGACGGATATTTCGTTAAGCCCACTGTCTTTGTTGATGCAAACTTAAGTATGAGAATTGTTCAGGAGGAAATCTTTGGTCCAGTCGTTGTGATCGAAAAATTCAAAGATGAGAAGGAAGCCATTGCGTTAGCGAATGGAACTCAATATGGATTAGCTGGGGCTGTTTTTACGAAGGATGGAGCAAAGGCACTTCGGGTTGTAAAACAAATACGAGCGGGAATTACCTGGATAAATACCTTCCATAATACGTACAACGAAGCTCCATGGGGTGGATACAAGCAAAGTGGTTTTGGACGCGCACTTGGAACGTATGGTCTTGAAACATTCCAAGAGATTAAGCAGATAAATGTAAATTTACAAGTCGAACCAATCGGTTGGTTTTCAAAATAAAACGTGAATAGGAGAGATCATATGAGTACCAATATTGAGAGGAAACAAGAGGAAGTAAAGGAAAGGAACGTTCAGCAGTACATTAAACAGGTGTTAGAAATGATAGAAAAAGAGGAGATTACGGAGGCGGAGGCCAACTGGATTTCGAAGGAAACGATCCAGCATTTCCGTGATCATGTGAATCCGGGATTCCTTGATTATCGAAAAACCGTTACAGAAGGAGGACTATCGGCAGCGGTTGAATGGTCAGATAAAGATTCATGTTTTAAGGATGTAAATGGTAAGGAATACATTGACTGTCTTGGTGGCTTTGGTATTTACAATGTCGGTCATCGTAATGAAAAAGTCGTGAAGGCGGTTAGCGATCAATTAAAGCGTCAAGCACTGCACAGCCAAGACCTACTAGATCCACTACGTGCGATGTTAGCGAAAATCTTAGCAGATATTACACCAGGGGATTTAAAATATTCTTTTTTTACCAATAGTGGAACGGAAAGTGTGGAGGCAGCTCTAAAGCTTGCCAAAATGTATAGCGAAAGAACCACTTTTATTTCTACTACTCGCGCTTTCCATGGGAAAAGTCTTGGCTCGCTTTCAGGAACAGCCAAAGGAGTGTTCCGGAAGCCATTTTTACCATTGATTCCAGGATTCCGCCATGTACCCTTTGGCGACATCGATATGATGAGAAAAACGTTTGAGACATGCGCACTCGTTGGAGAAGATGTAGCAGCAGTGCTGTTAGAGCCGATTCAAGGAGAAGGTGGTATCATTCTTCCACCTGAAGGTTACCTCCAACAAGTTCGTGAGCTATGCGACCAGTATGATGCATTGCTTATATTTGATGAGGTACAAACAGGTATGGGGCGTACAGGGAAAATGTTCGCATCAGACTTGTATCAAGTGGTTCCTGATATTCTTTGTCTTGCCAAAGCCTTCGGTGGCGGTGTGATGCCAGCAGGTGCCATCGTCGCAAAAGAAAAGGTGTTTAAAAGCTGGTTTGATAATCCGTTTATGCATACAACTACGTTTGGTGGAAACCCACTTGCATGCGCGGCTGCCATTGCAACGATCGACGTTCTGTTAGAAGAGAACTTACCAGCTCGTGCTGCAGAAGTAGGAGAATATTTCTTACAAGGATTAAAAGAAGCTGCCGAAGGTCATGAAGACCTTGTAATGGAAATTCGAGGCCAAGGTTTGATGATCGGAATTGAATTTGAACGTGATGAAATTGGCTGGGAAGTCTCGAAAGGCATGTTTGAACGAGGAATTCTTGTTGCTGGAACTCTAGTAAACTCAAAAACCATTCGAATTGAGCCTCCACTTACGATTAAATACGACGAAGTAAATACAGTTATACAAACCTTTAAAGAAGTTCTACGAACCATTCGTTAAAAAATTTAGACGTGAAAAAGGAGATGAGCCTCCTTTTTCCATTAAGGAAGGTGTCGGATCCATGAAACAATTTGTTCAAATCAAAACGTCCATCCCAGGACCGCGATCAAAGGAATTATTAGATAGAAGGAAAAAAGTCGTTCCACAAGGAATTAGTAATAATTGTGCCGCATTTGTTCATAAGGCTGAGGGAGCCTTGGTGGAGGATATTGATGGCAATATATTTATCGATTTTGCAGGCGCTATAGGAACGATCAATGTTGGCCATTCCCACCCAAAGGTTGTTCAGGCAATAAAGGACCAGGCAGGGCATTTTGTTCATACGGGATTTAATGTGATGATGTATGAATCTTATATTAAGTTGGCGGAAAGATTAACAAAGCTCGCTCCAGGCAATTTTCCAAAACAAGCGGCCTTTTTTAACAGTGGGGCAGAAGCGGTTGAAAATGCAGTGAAGATTGCTAGAAAATACACGAAAAGACAAGGGATTGTGTCGTTTACGAGAGGCTTTCATGGTCGAACGTTAATGACGATGACGATGACAAGTAAAGTGAAGCCTTATAAATATGGATTTGGACCATTTGCTCCTGAGGTATATAAAGCTCCATATCCATATGAATATCGGAAGCCAAATGAAATGAATGAAGATCAGTATTCTGAATACATGATCCAGCAGTTTGAGCAATTCCTTCTTGCGGAGGTCGCTCCAGAAACGATTGCGGCAGTAGTCATGGAGCCAGTGCAAGGAGAAGGAGGTTTTATCGTTCCCAATCGGGAATTTGTACAGCGTGTTTATACTATTTGTAAAGAACACGGAATATTATTTATTGCAGATGAAATTCAAACCGGCTTTGGGCGAACGGGCCGTTACTTTGCAATCGAACATTTTGGGATAGAGCCAGATCTTTTAACAATCTCAAAGTCTATGGCTGCTGGTGTTCCGATCAGTGGAGTGATTGGCCGAGAAGAGATTATGAATGTAAGTCAGCCAGGAGAAATTGGTGGAACGTATGCGGGGAGTCCACTTGGATGTCAAGCTGCTCTTGCTGTCCTAGATATTATAGAAGAAGAACAATTAAATGCAAGAGCGGAACAGATTGGTAGATTAGTAATGCACAAGTTTCAACAATGGTCCGATCGATTTGAGCAGGTGGATGGTATCCGTGGATTAGGGGCGATGTGTGCGTTTGAAATTGTAAAGGATAAGACTTCTAAACAGCCAGATAAGGAGCTAGTTGGTAGTATTATTCGAGAGGCCATCAATAGAGGATTGCTTTTACTTAGCGCAGGGATATTTGGCAATGTGATTAGACTATTAATGCCTTTAACGATCTCTGATGATCAACTTCATGAAGGATTATTGATCTTAGAAGAATCTTTAGAAGCCGTTTTATCTCCCCAATATATATAAAGAGAGGGTTAGCCAATGAGTTCGAATATCGCTTTTCAAAAAAAGCAGTTATACAAAATGTATATTAATGGTCAATGGATTGGGGATGAGTGCGAGGCATTCATTAATGTTATGAACCCCGCAACCAATGAAGTGATCGGGATGATTCCGAATGGAGGAACGTTAGAAGCGAAGGCTGCTGTAGATGCCGCCCATCTAGCGTTTAAAACTTGGTCCAAAAAAACGGCAGACGAACGCAGTCAGCTGCTCATGAAATGGTTCCACCTTATTGATGAGCATAAAGTCGAAATTGGTACAGTGATGACGATGGAGCAAGGAAAGCCCGTCCATGAGGCAATCGGAGAAGTGAATTATGCCAATAGTTTTCTCTCTTGGTATGCGGAAGAAGGAAAGAGAATCTATGGAGAAACCATTCCGGCTACACATCCAAATAAGCGGATTATAATTAGAAAAGAACCTGTTGGGGTTGTAGCAGCGATTACTCCTTGGAATTTTCCAGCTGCCATGATTACGAGAAAGGTAGCCCCCGCTCTAGCTGCTGGCTGTACGGTGGTGGTGAAACCAGCTCAGCAAACGCCTCTAACTGCTCTGAAACTAGCAGAGTTAGCGGAAAAAGCAGGCATTCCAGCTGGTGTGTTTAACGTAGTAACCGGCAAATCAAAAGAAATTGGCGATGCTTGGTTAAAGGATTCACGTGTTCGTAAGCTTACCTTTACGGGTTCCACTGAAGTGGGAAAGGTACTTATGAGAGGTGCTGCTGATACGGTGAAGAAGATTTCGTTAGAATTAGGAGGAAATGCACCTTTTATTGTCATGGACGATGCAGACTTAGAAAAAGCAGCCAAGGGACTACTGGCCTCAAAGTTTCGTAATGCCGGTCAAACATGTATTTGTACGAATCGTATTTACGTTCAAGAAGGGATTCTCGAGCCATTTGTCGAGCTTTTTAAAAAGGAACTAAGCAAGCTCAAAATCGGTAACGGTATGGAAGAAGGAATTGATATTGGACCGCTTATTGACCAACCAGCTGTAAATAAAGTAAATGAAATCCTTGACGATGCGATTCATAAAGGCGGAAAGATTGTGTATCAAGGAGAGAAGATAGAGCAGAAAGAAGGGTTTTTCTTTCCACCTACAATCCTTACAAATGTGAATGACCAAATGATGTGTGTGGACGAAGAAATCTTTGGACCGCTTGCCGCGATTGCTACTTTTCAAACAGAAGAAGAAGTGATTGCGAGAGCCAATAATACCGTCTACGGCTTAGCAGCTTATGTGTTTACTGAAAATTTAAGCCGTGCCTTCCGAATAAGTGAAGAACTTGAATACGGAATCATCGGCTTAAATGATGGCCTACCATCAACAGCACAAGCGCCGTTTGGAGGATATAAAGAAAGTGGTTTAGGTCGAGAAGGAGGCCATCACGGACTAGAAGAGTTTCTAGAAGTAAAATATATTTCGATTGGACTAAATATATAAAACATGATTGAAAACCTGGTTCTATTTGAAACCAGGTTTTTTTCATGCTTAAAAAATTATGCAAAATTGAATGGATTATGCAGAACTGATTTCTTATCATGCAGGAAAAAGTAATATGATTACAGAAAATTAAGAATATTAAATCTGGCACGGAATTTGCAATAAGAAAATAGGAATCTATTTATTATTGAAAGAGGGATGATAATGAAAGAAAAGAAACAGCCTTCATTAGCAGTTGCTTTGATCCCGATCGGAGCCATGATTGTATTTTTATTTACAGGAATTTTCATGTTTGAAGCAGATCCTCATATTCCGCTCTTGCTCAGCGCCACCGTGGCATCAGTAGTATCCATTTATTTAGGATATACGTGGCGAGAGCTTGAACAAGGGATTATCAAGGCTGTCTCACTGGCACTACAAGCGTTACTTATTTTAATGATTATTGGTACGATTATTGGAACATGGTTAGCAGGCGGAATTGTTCCGACCATGATTTATTATGGATTAGATATCTTATCACCCACCTATTTCCTTCCTGCGGCTGCCATCATTTGTAGCGTAGTAGCAATTGCTTCGGGGAATGCATGGACAGCAGCTGGTACAATAGGGATTGCCATTATGGGAGTGGGAATTGGATTAGGGATTAATCCTGCTATGGTGGCTGGGGCTGTCATTTCTGGATGCTACTTTGGAGATAAAATCTCTCCTCTGTCAGAAACAACGAATATGGCACCTGGAATCACAGGTGTTCAACTATTTGACCATATTCGTCATATGCTCTATACAACCATACCAGCCCTTGTTCTGTCAGTTGTCATATATTTTTTCATCGGCCTTACGTTCAAAGGGAAGGGATCTGGTGTGAGTGACATTGCTACACTTCAACAAGAGTTAGCGGATATTTTCATTATCAGTCCGTGGTTACTTCTTATTCCAGTTATTGTTCTTGGGATCATTGCTATGAAAACACCGGCAATTCCCGGACTTGTGATAGGATCGATTCTAGGGGGGGTCGTAGCCATCGTAGTTCAGGGAGAAACAATCGGCAGTGTTTTATCCATTATGGTATACGGCTTTGAAATGGAGACTGGAAATGAAGTATTAGATAATTTGCTTAACAATGGTGGAACGGAAGCAATGATGTATACCGTATCGCTTGTTATGATTGCGATGAGTTTCGGGGGAATCTTAGAAACGAGTGGAATCATGAATACGATTGTAACAAGCCTATTAAAAATGGCGAAATCAACAGGCAGTTTAATAACAACAACGGTAGCAACCTGTATCACTGCTAACATTGTCGCCTGTGATCAGTACTTATCAATTCTACTGCCTGGAAGAATGTACTTAACAGCCTATCGTAAGCGTGGACTCCATCCAAAGAACTTATCACGAACGTTAGAAGATGCGGGGACAATGACCTCACCACTTGTTCCTTGGAATACATGTGGTGCATTTATGACCGCCACTCTTGGTGTATCTACCTTTCAATATGCACCGTATGCATTGCTTTGTATTATCAGCCCCATGGTTGCGATTATTTATGCATATACAGGATTTAAAATAGAGAAACTACCTAATGAAAATAAAATGGAAGAGCAGATTTTAGAAAATAATGAAGTAAGTGCAATGTTATAATGAAGAAAACTGTAGATGACTGTCTACAGTTTTTTCTCTGTTTGAGCGTTCGAATAAAGTGGATAAAAAGGTACGGTAAGATAAAACTATTATCCGGAAGCGTTTAACTTTTCATTTAAGACTATCTTTATTAAAATTAACCATGAAAACAATTTCTTCCAAGGTTATCAAGTAAATCTTTCGAAAAAGGAGAATGAATATGAACTTTGTAACGTTGAACAACGGATTAAAAATGCCACAGCTAGGTTTCGGTGTCTGGCAAGTGAAAGATGATGAGGCTACAGCTGCTGTAACTGCGGCAATTGAAGCGGGTTACCGTTCCATCGATACAGCTATGATCTATGGAAACGAAGAGGGTGTAGGAAAAGCGATTAAAGAATCCAACGTACCTCGCGAAGAGTTATTCATTACAACGAAGGTTTGGAATAGTGACCAAGGTTACGAAAGTACCATACAAGCTTTTGATTTAAGTCTAAAAAAATTAGGTCTTGATTTTATTGATTTATACTTAATTCACTGGCCAACACCGGAGTACGATACATATGTTGAAACGTTTAAGGCGATGGAAAAGCTATATCACGATGGCAAAGTAAAAGCCATTGGTGTATGTAACTTTGAAATTGAGCACTTAGAGAGACTTCTTAACGAATGTGAAGTTAAGCCGGTCTTAAATCAAATCGAATGTCATCCATATTTAGCACAAAACGAGTTGAAAGAGTTTTGCGCTAAGCATGATATCTTTGTAGAAGCATGGAGCCCCCTTGATCAAGGTGGAGAAGTGCTACAAGATGATGTGATTATTAAACTAGCTGAATCACATAGAAAAACGCCTGCTCAAGTTGTTTTAAGATGGCATCTACAAAATAATTCAATTGTTATACCAAAGTCAGTTACACCATCTAGAATTCAAGAAAACATTGATGTATTTGATTTTGAACTTTCTTCACAGGAAATGGATCAAATCAATGGAATCAATCGCAACCGACGTAAAGGTCCAAATCCAAACGAGTTTAATAAAAGATAAGAACAGGTAACGACTGTTCCAAAGGATAAATCTTAAAAAGACTAAAGAAAAGACGTATGCATATGTCTTTTCTTTATTTATCAAGGTTTCTATGACATTCCATTAACTTTGCCTTAGCCATTGTCCATCATTATTATGATGGACAATATGTATTGAGGGACAAAACTTCTGTCATTTGTAGTGCCATTTTATTTTATAAGCAAGTCGATAAAAAGCTTTTGATTCCCACTTATAGGAATCAAAAGGGTCCGGCACTTATCTGTTGGGGAATCAGGTTAAGCCACCCAAGCTGATACATAGACGGAAAAATTCCGCTTAATTAGTAAATACGATAAAAAATAGCTCAAATAGACGGAGGAATTCCGACTATTGACTTGAAAAACGTAAAACTGGGGAGTTTTGCTATCCATAGACGGAAAATCTCCCCTTATTTACCCCCGAAACGGGCTCCATCCTGCATCTAACCGGAAAAACTCCGCTTATTTCTCTTGCTGCCCACTCGATTAAAGACAAGAGTTTCACTTTTCCATATACCAATTAAGATCTAAAGGAGCATGCGTTTTTATTTATAAAAAACTATTGCATTATTTATAGGTGTACTATAAAATGAAAATCCGTCCGCATTAAGGTATTATGATTAATGAGGATTTTTAAAGAAATAATTTGAAAACAGAAGTTGACTTCTGCGAATCAAGATGATATAGTAATACATGTAGCCGACAACAACGACTTGAAAAAAAACTTCCGAAAAAAGTTTTTCGTAGAAGTTGACAACGGTGAAATGATATAGTAAGATAATCAAGTGCTTAATTGAACCTTGAAAACTGAACAAGACAACAACAAACGTCAACGTTTTAACTAAGTTTTAAACTTTAAGAGCTAATCTTACTCTTTATTGGAGAGTTTG
>NZ_JBRKCV010000021.1:0-81718 GCF_052983275.1 Robertmurraya sp. GLU-23 | reverse complement strand
TCCTTAATTGATTCGTTACCATTTAAATACCTTAAAACCATTTGTATTCTATTTTCCGCTGTAAAATTAGACATAAAAAACCCCATAAATGTAAGATTGATGTCTAACATTTATGGGGCAGTTCATTTTATCAGCTGCTTTTTGTTAGTTCTTCATTCGTGGGTCTAGTGCGTCTCGTAAACCATCCCCCATTAAGTTAAATCCAAGAACGGTCAACATGATGGCAAGCCCGGGGAATATCATTGTCCACGGTGCTTGTATTAGGAATGTTCTTGCATCCGCAAGCATTTTCCCCCATTCAGGGTTTGGTGCCTCCGCTCCAAGTCCTAAAAAACCTAATGCTGCAGCTTCAATAATTGCAGTTGCTATTGCTAAAGTTCCTTGTACAATTATCGGAGCCATACTATTTGGCAACACATGGTGAAATAAAATACGAGAGTTTTTCATTCCCACTGCTTTTGCTGCCATAATATATTCTTCCTGCTTAACCGTTAAAACTCTTGATCGTATTAAACGGCCAAAGTTTGGAATATTGATAATGGCAATCGCAATTAATGCATTACGTAAAGATGGACCAAGGACAGCCACGATTGCAATTGCTAGTAGAATACTAGGGAAAGCAAGCATAATATCAAATGTTCTAGAGATAATCGTATCAACCCACTTACCATAATATCCTGCTAATATTCCTAGTAGACAGCCAACTACAATCGATCCTAATACTGCTAAAAAACCGACCCATAAGGAGATTCTTGCCCCATATACAACTCTTGAGAAAATATCACGACCAAAATCGTCCGTTCCGAACCAATGATCACTCGATGGTGGTACTAAACGGTTAGACAGCATTTGCTCCTTAAACGTATAAGGTGCGATTAAAGGTGCAAATATTGCGACCAAAATAAAGAATATAACAATGAACGCTCCAATTACTGCAAGCTTATTCTTTTTAAAGCTGATCCAAGCTTCCAGCCAGGGTGAAACAACCTTCTCGTCTGTTCCAATAATGGGCTGATCATTTTTTTGTGTTGAAAGTTCCATTGAAGCCCCTCCTTTCAATTAATGGTATTTAATTCGAGGATCTATCGCTGCATACAATAAGTCGATGACTAAGTTAATCATGACAAATATAAAAGCAATAACTAATACTCCAGACTGCACTACCGGATAGTCACGGTAACCAATCGCTTCATAAATATAACGACCAATTCCCGGCCAACTAAATATTGTTTCAGTAAGTATCGCACCACCTAATAATAGCCCTGTTTGTAGTCCTATTATGGTCAAAACTGGAATGATAGCATTTTTTAATGAATGCTTGTACACAACCCAAAACATCTTTAATCCTTTTGCACGTGCTGTACGGATAAAGTCTGAACGCATAACCTCAAGCATGGTTGAACGTGTGATCCTTGCAATGATTGCCATTGGAATTGTGGCTAATGCGATACTTGGAAGGACAAGATGTTTAATGACCTCAACGAGCTGATCAGTTCGTCCTTGAATGATGGTATCAATAATATAAATATTAGTTATAGCAGTAACCGGATTTCTCACTTCTTCCCTGCCAGAAGTTGGAAGCCAATCTAAATTAATAGCAAATACCCATTGTTCCATTAGACCAAGCCAAAATATCGGCATGGATACACCAACTAAAGCTAATACCATGGCCACATAATCGAACCATGAATTTTGGAACCATGCACTGATGATTCCAGCATTAACACCAATTACAACTGCCACTAACATCGCGCAGAACGAAAGCTCAATGGTCGCCATTAAATAAGGGACCATTTCTTCAGAGATCGGAGCTTTTGTCCTAATTGACTCACCAAGATCTCCTGTTAACAAGTTTCCTAGATAATGAAAATACTGAACGAACCATGGCTGATCGAGTCCCAACTGTTTTGTTAATGCCTCAACCGCCTCCTTAGTTGCAAGCTGACCTAGAATTAACTGAGCAGGATCACCCGGTATAGCTCGAATCATAAAAAAGACAACTAATGATAATCCGAGAAGAACTGGAATCAAGGAAAATAATCGTTTAACTGTATAAGTAAGCATAGTCCACCTCGCTTCAATTTAGGATGAATAGAGTGAAAAAAGGGAGCGAAACTCCACTCCCTTTTCCTCATTCATTATTTGAATTCAACCGTTGAAAGAATATCAGAACCAGTTGGATGCGGAAGGAAGCCAGTAATATTCGCTTTTCCTGCTAAAGCTGGTTGTGAGTGTACTAGTGGAATCCATGGAGCATCTTCTTTAATTAATACTTGCGCTTCTTTATAAAGCTTCTCACGCTCAGCTTGGTCAGCTGTAGATTGCGCTGCTACCAATAGATCGTGAACTTCTTGGTTTTGATAGTAAGAGTAGTTATTGCTTCCGATGCTATCTTGGTCAAGTAATACATATAAGAAGTTATCAGCATCACCGTTGTCACCTGTCCAGCCAAGTAGGAATGTATCCGCTTCTCCAAGGCGAGCCTTGTCTAAGTAAGTACCCCACTCATAAGTAACAATTTTGGCTTTTACTCCGATTGCTTCGAAGTTAGCTTGAAGTGCTTCTGCAACCTTTTGTCCATCTGGCATATAAGGTCTTGCTACAGGCATTGCCCAAAGTTCCATTTCAAAGCCGTTTTCGTAACCAGCTTCTTTTAAAAGTTCTTTTGCTTTTTCAGGATCATACTCATAATCAACTACATCATCATTGTATCCAGCAACAACTGGAGGCATTGGGTTCTTCGCAGGCTCCGCAGCTCCAGCATAAAATGCATCAATAAGAGCTTCTTTGTCTACTGCATAGTTAAGCGCTTGACGAACTAACTTTTCCTTCAATGGACCGCGCGTACTTGTTAAACCAAGGTAAGCAATGTTTAAAGAAGGACGGTAGAATGTTTGTAAATCTGCATTGGCCTCAATCGTTCCAACATCCGAGAAGTTTACACCATCAATTAAGTCTACTTCACCTGAAGATAATGCATTTAAACGTGCAGAGTTATCAGGAATCGCACGGAAAATAACTTGGCTAAGCTTCGGCAATCCTTCTTGCCAGTATTCTTCGTTCTTTACGATTGTAATTTTGTCATTACGCTTCCACTCTTTAAATACGAATGGACCTGTACCAACTGGATTTTCCATGAACTTATCGCCATATTCTTCAATTGCAGCAGGGCTCGCAATTGCGAATGGGCTCATTGCTAAGTTTTTATAGAATGGTGCTAATGGAGAATTTAGAACAAATTCAACTGTGTAGTCATCTACCACTTTCACTTCTTTGATACGATCACCGAATTGAGAGTTATAGTAGTAGTATTGTTCTTTATCACCACTTGCCCAGCGGTCAAAGTTAAACTTAACAGCTTCTGCGTTGAAATCTGTTCCGTCATGAAACTTGATACCTTCACGCAGCTTTAATGTATAAGTTAATCCATCTTCACTATTCGACCACTCCGTTGCTAATCCTGGAGCAAGTTCAGTGTCTTGTTCTCCGAATTCAATCAGGGTTTCAAAAATGTTCTTTGTTACTTTGAAAGACTCACCATCAGTAGCAGTAGCCGGGTCTAGTGAGACTGAATCGCCACCACGTCCAAAAACTAATGTATCAACCGCAGCTTCCTCGCTTCCTGAACCTTCTCCTTCTGAAGAAGACTCATTAGCTGTGTTCTTGCTACATCCGACCAATGCTAATGAAAGTATTAGGATAAAAGCAAGGAACATAAGACTAGTTCGCTTTTTCAATGTTTTTCCCCCTCTTAATCTGAGAGTTCACTACTCTCTTTTTTTATTTATCATCCATGCCTCAAGTCACTTTTTTAGTAAAGGTGACATGCAGCAAAGTGACCAGGTTCAACTTCTTTCATTTCGGGTCTTGTTGTTTTACAGATATCCATACAATCCCTGCAGCGTGTGTGAAACGCACAACCCAGTGGAGGGTTAGATGGGCTTGGAAGATCTCCGCTTAAAAGCTCCCGATCCTTTTTGACATCTGGGTCAGGAATCGGAATGGAATCAAGTAAAGCTCTTGTATACGGGTGGAGAGGCTTTTCGTAAAGCTTCTCTGATTCAGTAATCTCTACCAATCTACCTAAATACATAACTCCCACTCGATCACTAATATGTTTGACTACTCCTAGATCATGAGCAATAAAGATATATGTTAAACCAAAGTCCTTTTGCAAATCCTCAAGAAGATTTAACACCTGTGATTGAATGGATACATCAAGTGCTGAAACAGGTTCATCAGCGATAATAAGCTTTGGCTTGGTCATTAATGCACGAGCAATACCTATCCGTTGCCTTTGACCACCGCTGAATTGATGCGGGTATCTCTTCGCATGGTAACTGCTCAAACCAACAACCTCAAGCATTTCTCTCACTCTTCTTTTCCGCTCTTCCTTATCACCCATTCCATGAACGATAAGCGGTTCTTCAAGAATCTTTTCAACCGTATGTCGAGGGTTTAGAGAAGCAAAAGGGTCCTGAAAAACCATTTGAATTTCTTTTCTCATTTTTCTCATTGCATTTGAATTAAGACTTGTTAATTCTTGATCCTCAAAAAAGACCTTTCCCTCTGTCGCCTCTAACAAACGCATTAAAACACGGCCAGTTGTTGATTTGCCACAACCAGATTCACCAACAAGACCTAGCGTTTCTCCCTTTCGAACATAAAAACTAACATCATCAACTGCTTTTACATGGCCGACTGTTTTTCCAAACAAGCCGCCTGTAATAGGAAAATACTTTTTTAGATTATCAACTTTCAATAAAACATTAGTCATGAGCAACAACTCCTTCATGGAGGAAGCATCTTACACTTTGACCATTCTCCAATTGATAGAGTTTCGGATCCTCTATGTAACAACGATCATGCGCCTTATCGCAGCGGGCTGCGAAACGACAGCCTTTTTGTATGGATCCAGGCTTCGGAACGTTCCCAGGAATAGAATAAAGCCGCTCCTTTTTCTCTCTAACATCTGGTACTGATTGTAATAGTCCCATCGTGTATGGATGCTTTGGGTTTTTGAATATATCTCTTACTTCTGCTTCCTCAACAATTTTCCCCGCATACATGACAATAACTCGCTGACAAAGGTCTGCGACCACTCCAAGATCATGAGTAATCATGACGATTGCTGTATCCAGTTTTTCATTCAAATCCTTCATTAACGCTAGAATTTGCGCCTGTATTGTAACATCCAATGCGGTTGTCGGCTCGTCGGCGATTAATAGTCGTGGGTGACAGGAAAGGGCCATCGCAATCATGACACGCTGTCTCATGCCACCTGATAGCTGATGAGGGTATTCATCGATTATTTGTTCTGCACGAGGAAGTCCAACTAGCTTTAACATCTGGATCGCTTCTCTTCGTGCTTCTTTTTTATTCATTTTCTTATGTATTCGAATTCCTTCTATTAATTGATTTCCTATTGTGAAAAGAGGATTAAGGGAAGTCATCGGCTCTTGGAAAATCATCGCTACTTCATTACCTCTTATTTCACGCATCCTTTTCTCCGAAGCTTGAACAAGATTTTCACCATTTAACCAGATCTCACCATTTGTTATTTTCCCTGGCGGCTGGGGAATGAGCTTCATAATCGACAAGGAAGTCACGCTTTTTCCACATCCTGATTCACCAACAATTCCCAGAATCTCTCCCTTATTTACCGAGAAGCTGATTTGGTCAACAGCAGGAATCTCTCCATCTGATGAAAAGAAGGTCGTCTGGAGCTGTTTTACATCTAATACTGGAGTTTGACTCACAAAGTTACTCCTCTCTTACTGAATATTCAATTCATTCTTTTTTTTCATTTTATTCTATAAATACTGGTAAGTCTACAACTATTTCTCAATCTTACTAATTTTTAGAATAATATGTTAACATAGTAATTTTCCCTTGCCATACTCTTTATCATATGAATACCTCTTACAAGAAATGACAAAAAGCCCCCGAAGGTTTCTCCCTCGGGGGTGATGTTAATGCTCCAACTGCTGAATTTGGAATAATTTATAGTAGTTCCCTTGCTTTTTCATCAGTTCTTCATGCTTTCCGATTTCAGAAATCTCTCCATTTTCTATCAAGACTATTCGGTCTGCATGAGTGATTGTAGACAATCGGTGAGCAACAATAAAGGTTGTTCGGTCCTTTGCAAGCTTCTCAAAAGCTTCTTGAATTAATGCTTCACTTTCTAAATCTAAAGCCGAAGTAGCCTCATCCATTACAAGAATTGGCGGATTTTTAATAAATACTCTAGCAATTGCAATCCGTTGCTTTTGCCCACCCGAAAGCTTGACGCCTCTTTCTCCTACCTTTGTCTCGTACCCTTCTGGTAGGTTCATGATAAATTCGTGAGCATTCGCTGCCTTGGCAGCTGCAATTACCTCTTCGTCTGACGCCCCTGGTTTAGCTAGTAAAATATTCTCTTTAACTGAATCACTAAACAAAATACTATCTTGTAACACCATTCCAATTTTATCTCTTAGTGAACGGACTTGTAAGGAACGGATATCTTGTCCATCTAAATAAATTGCTCCACCTGTCACATCATAAAACCTAGGAATTAAGCTAATTAAAGAGGATTTACCTCCACCACTCATACCTACGAGTGCAATGGTCTCCCCTGGTGTTACTTCGAGATTTATGTTTTTTAATATATCTTGTTCATTTTCATTGTATCGAAAAAACACATTTTGGAAGTGGACCTTCCCAACCACTTTTTTACATTCAACTGCATTGGGTGAATCATCAATATCATATTTTTCATCCACAAATTCAAACACACGATCCATGGAGGCAATAGATTGTGTTAATGTCGTGGACGAATTAACCAATCTTCGTAACGGGTTGTACAAACGATCAATATATGCAATAAACGCCACCATTTCTCCTATCGAAAGATCTCCTTGAACAACCTGATAACCTGAATATCCGATCACAATGAGCGGAGCGATGTCTGTTATTGTATTTACAACTGCAAAGGCTTTTGCATTCCACTTTGTATGGTCTAGGGCTTTTATTAGAAAATTCCTATTTTGCTTATCAAAACGGTCCTGTTCATAGTCTTCTACTGCAAAGCTTTTAATAACTGACATCCCTTGAACTCTCTCATGGAGAAAGCTTTGTACTTCAGCAAGGGCCTGAGACCTTTTTCTGGTAAGTCCCCGTAAATTACCGAAAAAATACTTTACGGAAAAGGCGTAAAAAGGAAACAAGACAAGTGAAACAAGTGTTAACTTAACATCCATCATCATCATTAAGATGATCGCTATTGCTATTGTGGCCATATCAAGCCATAAATTCATTAGTCCGGTAATGACAAATGTTTTTGTTTGCTCCACGTCATTAATAACACGTGAGATAACTTCTCCCGCTTTGTTATTTGAATAAAATTTGAAACTCAATTTTTGAATATGCGTGTACAACTTGTCTCTTATATCGTATAAGATCTTACTAGCAACCCATTGGGCATAGTATTGTCGATAGTATTCAATTGGCGGTCTAGCGACAACAAAAATTACCATCATAATGGCCATGATCATAAATAGCTTACTCGTTTTTTCTTCTGCCGATAATGTTTGATTACCAACGATATCATCTAGGACATATTTGATTAAAATCGGAATTAATAGCGGTATGACAAACTTAATGATTCCAATAATGATTGTCCCGATGATTTGTAATCGATAAGGTTTTACAAAGTGTAAATACCTTCGAATGCTACTCATCCTGACACCCTCCATTCAGCTCTTACTTACATAAAGAAAAACCTGTTGCAACTAGTGACAACAGGCGTTTTCTTTTGTTAAATGATTACCGTCTGTATGTTAAATATCTTTCGTACCATGTATCAATAAAATCAGGTGCAAAGGGTCCTTTTCGCTGACGAATCCAACTAATCAGGTTGTCCACATTTGCGCGAAGAATTTTATCAATGACTTCCGGGTAGTTCATCTCAATACGATGACGCTCGTACTCATCCTCGTCTAACAAATTAAAAGTCATATCTGGAAACACTTTAATATCAAGGTCATAGTCAATGTATTTTAATGCTTCTCCATCAAAAATAAATGGGGAGCTTATGTTGCAATAATAATACACTCCATCTTCACGTATCATTCCGATGACATTAAACCAGTATTGAGAATGGAAATAACAAATTGCGGGTTCTCTAGTTATCCATGTTCTTCCATCCGATTCAGTTACGATGGTACGGTCATTTCCACCAATGACTAATCCTTGCGTTCCCTTTAATACGGTAGTCTCCTCCCATACTCGATGGATGTGACCATTATGTTTGTAACTATGTATTTGGATCGGTTCACCTTCCATGGGTACGCCCATTATTCTCCCTACTTTCATTAATCGAACGCTCCCGAAACCTAAAAAATGCTAATATAATAAAAGTTTTCCTCAAAAGGTTACAAAGAACATTTCCTGTTTTCTACTATTATAACGGTAAAACATCGAATTTAAAACAAAGAGCCCTTGAAATTTCTCAAAGGCTTTATAATTTAAGTATAAAATTAGTTGAATTGTGTTATTTTTTCTCTTTTTATCTTTTCAAAGCTATTTCTGCTTCCTGATATGAGCGAATAAGCTCCTCCGTTTGCCTTTCGAAAATATGATGAATTTCACGCAAATCCTGCTTCATTTGTTGAATCTCATCCTGAATACTTTCCAAATTCGCATGCTTTTGCAGCAGTTTCAATTCCTCTTCAATTTCTTGACAGCGTTCAAGCTCTGTTTGTATGTATAGTAGCTTTTCCATTGTAGCCATTTGTTCACCAACTAATCGCGAAAAATCACTCACCTTTGCCCACCGCCTTCTTTTTCGATATATATACTATTCGGTAAGGTTCCTGAGTTTCCTTTGACTAGTTATGTAGACGTATCAGAAGTTTTGTCGAACACGAAAAAGCGGAAGCGCCTTGTTTAGCCCCGACAAGCATAAGACGAATCACGTAGGAAGGCCTGCCTTCTGGAGGGATTTGGCTTATGACCTCGAGGGGCTAGGCGCTGGAGCTGGACACCGAAAAGCGGAAGCGCCTTAAAATAAATAAGGTGCTCTTTCCGATTAGAAAGAGCACCTTATTGTGGTTAATATTAAGAGTTTTGGCCCTTGCGAGATTCAGCTTGAGCGTTTTGTTGTCTTACTTCTTGTGCGTTAGTTTCGCTAGCGAACTCAGTACCGTATTGGCCTTGTCCAGCTGATGCAGCGTTTTGTTGTCTCACTTCTTGAACGTTAGTTCCAGATTGAGTTTTGTTTGGTTGCTTTGCCATTGTAATCACCTCCACAGAGATTAATTTATCCAAGAGGTGATGGGTCTATCCCAAAGAATTTTTTTCCAATTTTTACTACACTAAAAGAGAAATTCCTCCATCAACGATAATCGTTTGGCCACGAATCATATCGGAACCATCACTTAACAAGAACATGATCGTGTTTACCATATCATCAATTTCAACCATTCTCCCAGCAGGTGTTTTTTGTCTGGCTTCTTCCAACATTTCTTCGCGATTTGGAAAATGAAGAAGTGCCTCTGTATCAATTGCCCCACCTGAAACAGCGTTCACTCGAATGTTCTTTGGTGCTAGTTCCACAGCTAAATAACGCGTAAGTGCTTCAAGAGCTGCCTTTGAAACACCAACAGTTGTGTAATTTTCCAAATAACGAATGGATCCAAGTGAACTAATACTCACAATTTTCCCTCCATCATTTTTCTCCATCAGTTTTGCTGCTTCCTGTGCACAAAATAAGAGTGCCTTGCTATTAATATTCATTGTCCAATCCCAGTGAGATTCTTCAAGTTCCATGGCTGGGCGAAGAACACCTGAAGCGGCATTACTTACAAATATATCGAGTCTTCCAAAATGAGCATCAATTTCTTCAAACATGGTTTTGATTTTACTAACATCGCCTACGTTTGCTTTAACAACCAATGCCTTTCTACCAAGTGCCTCAATTTCTGCTGCAGTTTCTAGTGCCGCTTTTTTGCTGCGAGCATAGTTAACGACAATATCGTATCCTTCTTTTGCTAATCGCAGGGCAGTTGCTTTTCCAATACCTCTACTACTTCCTGTAATTAGTGCAACTTTATTTGTCATATGTACATATCCCTTCACTTTCTGAT
Organism: Robertmurraya sp. GLU-23; assembly: GCF_052983275.1. Taxonomy (NCBI): domain Bacteria; kingdom Bacillati; phylum Bacillota; class Bacilli; order Caryophanales; family Bacillaceae; genus Robertmurraya; species Robertmurraya sp. GLU-23. The sequence goes on along the minus strand of NZ_JBRKCV010000021.1, from coordinate 71,591 downwards.
AATTTTTCTTTTATATGAATAGTTCACAAATAAGATTACCACAATACATCTATAAGAAAAATAGAGGATGTGTGAGACAATGTATGTAGGTCGAGATATGACAGAACTCTCAATGATACCAAAAACGGATTGGAAAAATGAAGAGCTAGCTTTTTTCCACCACTCGCTTCAACAAATTATGCCATATTTAAATTCAGAAGGTGTAACCATCCACCGAGAGATTATTAAGGAAATCGAAGGGCGCGGGGGACTTCATCGAAATGAAGCCGACTGGACGCATGGAACTAGGATTTCTTACGACTAAAGATAAGAGGGAGAAAAAACGCCACAAGCTAGTGGCGTTTACTCTTTTTTATAAAATTGACGCAGCATTTTCTGATGGGAAACCGGAAAGGCAAAGCTTTCTATTTCATCCTGGTCAACAAGCTTTAAAGTATCAGATGTTGTGATAGGTGCTAATAAAGTTCCTTCATACACATTAATATTCCATACAAGATGAGAGAAGACATGTTCAATATGACCGACAAGCTCCCCTACATTACACTGAACTCCATATTCTTCCTTAAGGTTGGATACTAATTGTTCTCTATCTCCTAAAACAGGGAGATGGATTTCCATATTTGGAAACTGCCACAAATTCGCAAGCAAACCGGATGAAGGGCGCTTTTGAATAACCGTTCTTCCCTCCGTGTCTTTCAGAACAACTGCTGCGAGTTGAATCTTTCTCTGTTTTTTCGCCTTCGTTTTAACAGGTAATTCGGTTTGAGTTCCTTCCTCGAAGGCATGACAATGGTCACGAACCGGACAGAGCAAGCACGATGGTGAAGTTGGGGTACAAATTAATGCGCCTAGCTCCATTAATGCTTGGTTAAAATATGATGGGTTTTCATGTGAAATAAAGGCACGAACAGCTTCCTCGAATACTTTTCTACTGGATGCTTTTGCAATATCATCCCAAATCGAAAGAATCCTGGAAAACACTCGCATTACGTTTCCATCGACGGCTGGTTCTGGTACTCCATAGGCTATGGAAAGAATAGCTCCTGCCGTATAGGGGCCGACACCTTTTAAGCCAGAAATTTCCTTTGGTGTATTTGGTACTTTTCCTCCATATTGCTCATGAACCTCTCGAACCGCTGATTGAAGATTACGGACTCTTGAGTAATAACCTAACCCTTCCCAAGCCTTTAATACTTTTTCTTCATCAGCATTTGATAAAGCTTCTATTGTAGGGAACTCTGTGATAAATCGGTTAAAATATGGAATGACTGTATCTACCCTAGTTTGTTGAAGCATAATCTCTGATACCCAGACTTTGTAAGGATCTTGGTCTTTCCTCCAAGGAAGGTCTCTTTGCTCTCTTTCAAACCAGCTGATTAAATCCTTTTGAAATTCTTCCTTATTTATATTTGTAACGTTTTTTAAAGAATTAGACATTTTTTTGCCTCCAAAAATTTAAACAAGTACATACTAAGGGAATATAATAGCTTATCCCATTCATTTTTTACGAAATCTTAAAATTCGGACCGTGATATACAGTAAATGTTACAACTACTTTAAAGTAACGATTTATCACTACTTTTACAAGAAAATTATTGATAAAATTAAGATAAGAGAAGGATTAAATATTTCCTAAAAAGGAGGGAGATTCCTTTGGATACCGGTACACACGTTGTGATGGGATTAGCTTTAGGAGGACTTGCAACACTTGATCCCGTTGTAGCAAGCAGTTCTGCAACAGCCACTAGTGTCATGATTGCTACTCTTGTTGGCTCACAAGCCCCTGATATTGACACAGTATTAAAGCTTAGAAACAATGCCGTTTATATTCGTAACCACCGTGGAATCACACACTCCATCCCAGCTGTGTTGCTTTGGCCTTTAGCCATCACAGCTATTATTTATCCTATTTTTCCAGAAGCCAATTTACTTCACTTATGGCTTTGGACCTTTTTAGCTGTGTTTCTTCATGTCTTCGTTGATATTTTCAATGCATATGGTACGCAGGCGTTACGGCCGTTCTCTTCTAAATGGGTGGCGCTTGGTATTATTAACACGTTTGATCCATTTATTTTTGCGATGCATATTGTTGGCATAATTGCTTGGGTATTTGGAGCACATCCTGGTTATTCGTTTATCGGTGTGTATGCCGTCTTGGTTGCTTACTATATTTTTCGATTTATTACCCAGAGAAAGGTTTATCATGAGGTTAAAAAACTTGTTCCAGATGCAACAGACATCATTATTGCTCCAACGATGAAGTTTCACCAGTGGCGAATTGCTGTTATGAATAAAAACCAATTCTTTGTTGGACGTGCCCATGATAACAAAGTGCGTATCCTTGACCAATTTAAACGCGTTGCAGTCCCTGAGACCCCCGTTCTTGAAGCAGCAAAGCAAGATAAAAACCTTTCCGCTTTTCTATCGTTTTCTCCTGTTTATCGGTGGGAAGTGGATGAATATGATACGTATTACGAAGTACGTTTTATAGATCTACGGTATCGCAGTAACGGTCATTATCCATTTGTGGCGGTTGTTCAACTAGATCTTGAACTTAATATCCTTTCCTCTTATACGGGTTGGATCTTTAGCGAAGAAAAATTACGTAAAAAGCTGGATATTATCCCTGGATAACGAAAAGCGATGTCTCCGGTAGACATCGCTTTTTTAATGAAGTTCACTTGGGTCTTGCTCTAACAGATGCTTATATTTCGGATTAGAAGCAACAAAATCATGAAGCTTGTCACCATAATAATCGATCCATTGTCGAACAATTCTTTCAGTCATCTCACTTCCTCGGTAGGAGTAACCGGCCTTTGCTCTTGTTGTTTCAAAATCATCCCACAAAAGCTCCACCCATGTCTGGGCCTGTCCATACGAAAGTTTATCATTTTTTTCTAATAATAATTCAATTAGTTTTTGCTGATAATGTTCCATTCTTTTCACCTCTTTTCCAGTTATCGATCCCCTCTAAGTTAAGCATACTAAGAGTGCTTGATTATTTCATCATTCATCTTTTAGGAGGGTCATGCGATGCGAAATAAAGCAAAGGATTTTGCAAACCAAAACAGTAATAAATTCCAGGGTGAACCAAGGGCAAGACCTGAATTTGCTTCCAAAAGAGCGGATGGAACCATTAATACTCATCCACAAGAACGGATGAAAAATTCAAGTACTCGAGGGTAAATAAAATTATCGGGAATCAGCCTGTCTGGTTCCCTCTTTTCTCAACATCGAGATTGGTAATGCCTCTTCCTGTTTGTTCCCCACTAATCGATAACCCCACGCAAACACTCCGTTTAAATAATCAATTCTAAAATAAGCGCCTGGATCTCCTTCAATTTCATATATCTCACCAGGCTTAAAATCTAATGGATTTAATAAATACGCTTTGGCCATTATTGCTTTTCTTTCTAATACGGCATATTCGTTTACCATACCTAACTGCTCTGCTTTTCTTGCCTTCTCATTCAGTTTAGCTATTTCTTGATGTAATTCAAATTCTGAAAGTTCACTGTAACGTTTTTCTTTTTCCATCCCAACCACCTGCTTCTTAGGCTGTATTTTCGTATACGTAATGGTACCATAATATTATCTCAGACGAAAGGAAGATACATATTGGATTCGGTTATTATCACAGGAGCTGGAACGGGTCTAGGCCGAGAGTTAGCTTTAAAGTATGGAAAGGAAGGCTACCATCTTATTTTAGTTGGAAGGTCAGAAGAAAGCCTATCAGAAGTTAGAAAGCAATTAAATAACGCTCATATTATGGTTATGGATATACGTAACAAACAGGAAGTAGACGCGAACATTCAATCCCTTCTAAAGGAGTATAAAGTAGTCGGACTTATAAACAATGCTGGCATTGGTTTCTTCGGTCCTTTTGATAAAATAAGGGAAAATGAGATCGAGGAGATGTTTCAAACGAATGTCCTCGGAACCATGTATATGACTCAAGCTGTTCTTCCAAATATATGCAAATTAGACGGAAGCTTTGTTATGAATATCATTTCAACCGCTGGGCTGCGGGGAAAAGTGAATGAGTCGGCGTATGTTGCAAGTAAATTTGCCGTTCGAGGCTTTACTGAAAGCTTACAGAAGGAATATGAAACAAAGCCTGTTCTTATTTCAGCAGTGTATATGGGTGGAATGAACACACCTTTTTGGAAAGGTTCGGAACATGTAAAGGACCCTTCCAAATTCCGTTCTCCAGCAGAAGTGGCAGAGATCATTTTTTCACAAAAGGAGAAAGAATGTGTTGTGATTGAGTCCAAATAAACGATATTATTTGGACTCTAAATACTGTGTTATAGCGTCAATGGAAAAACCTTTTCGATAAAGGGCTTGCTTCATTTTTTGTTCATACTCATATCCAATATATTTACTGAATTTACGGTCCAACTTTTCTGCTTGATAACGCAATGACTCCATTTCTTCGTTATCACTTGTTGCTTCGATTTGCTCAAGAGCAACTTGGTTGACCTGTGAGTTATATCCTTTTCTGAATAAAAGTTGGTCGATCTTTTGTTTCATGATTTTCTGTGATTCTTGTTTGTTTTTCTTCATATATTTCTCACATAAAGCAACCGCTTTTTCAAGCTGTAGTTCAAATGGAAACTCATCCATCGCTTCTAGAATATATGTTTCTGCTATTCCTTTTTCCTTCAGTTCTCTCTTGATAACTGTTGGTCCTTTATCCGTTGTATTCATTTGAGTTCTTACATAGGCAAAGGCAAGCTGTTCATCATTTAGAAATTGGTATTCGTTCAGTTTATGAATGACCTCTTGAATGATTACCTCATCCACTTCTTTTTCAACTAAATGTTTTCTTACTTCAGCTTCTGTTCGCATCATTCGTGATAAATAATTTACTGCTGTGTTGTAAGCTTTTCGTATATCATCTGAATACGCTATTTCCGATAAGAGAAGGTCATCAAGCTCCATACCCTTTTTCAGGCTGTGTTTGATTAGTACGTCCTCATCCACACTGAAACCATATTCTTCTCCTTTTCCATGATCAAGGAAAATATTATAACGATCGGTTCGTTTTTTTTGAACTGTTATTTTTGTGATTGTTGGCATCTTTATTCACCTCTTTTAGTAATGTAGCACATTTGAGTACGCTGAAAATGAAGGCAATCTTGTAGAATAAAAGTAAATGATTTTTTATAAGGAGGAAAGCTGATGCGAATTGCCATAACGGGCGGGACTGGACTTGTTGGCAATGCTCTTACTGAATCACTCAGAGCGGACGGACATGATCTTTATATTTTAACGCGTAATCCCGAAAATGGGTATCAAAAAGGGGTCACTTATGTGAAGTGGCTTTCAAGTAGGGCAGATCCTGCTAGCGAGCTTGAGGCTGTCGATGTATTCATTAATCTCGCCGGGGAGTCCATTAATAGTGGACGATGGTCAGATAAAAGGAAAGCTTCCATATTAAATAGCAGAGTAAGTGCAACGAACGAGGTAGTTTCTATCATAAAACACTTAAAGCAAAAACCAAAATTACTTATCAATGCCAGCGCGATAGGTTTTTACGGAACCTCCACAGTTGATACTTTTACTGAAGCAACCGAAAAAGCAGGTGATGATTTCCTTGCACAGACGGTGGAAAAATGGGAGGCTGCAGCCCTTGAGGCTAGAGAGTTTGGGGTGCGAACTGTATTTGCTCGCTTTGGAGTCATTTTAGACAAAAAGGATGGTGCTCTGCCGAGAATAGCTCTTCCTTATCATTTGTTTGCAGGAGGAACGGTTGGTTCTGGGGATCAATGGCTTTCTTGGATACATATAAAAGATGTCGTTAGCGGACTTCGGCATGTAATTGAATCAACTGAGCTGGCTGGTCCCGTCAATTTTTGTGCTCCTCATGCAGTGACGATGAAGAGTTTTGGAAAAACACTTGGGTCGGTCTTAAATCGACCTCATTGGATACCTGCCCCATCGTTTGCGCTTCAACTTTTACTTGGTGAAATGAGCATACTAGTGCTCGAAGGACAAAGGGTGATTCCTGAAAAGTTACTTAAGAGTGGGTTTTCGTTCACCTTTCCGACTCTTGAAGAAGCTCTTTCTAATATTTACTCATAAAAGAAGTATGCAAATGGAGTGTTAAGGTAAAAATTAGTAACGTGATTACTACCTTAATGAAAGGATGTTTTTTGAATGAGTGATAAGAAGAAAAAGGATAAGTCTAAAAGCACGTTGTCAAGCATGCAAGAAGTAACTTACTCACGTGAGTTCAAACTTGCTGACCAAGCAGGAGGATTCTCTGGTAAAAAGTCGAGACATTAAACTTTTTCCATTCATAACAATGTCCGGGAAGGTAAAGGATAAAAGTACGGGAATATGTTAAATTTCCGTACTTTTTTCTATGAAAGGGGCAGAGTTGGCATTGAGTAAAAAACAAACACTTCCACAAACACCAAAGAATTTGAAATCAGACGGGTTGGATGTAGAATTTAGCCGTGACCTAGCGGACCATGACGACTTAGAAGCAATGGCTCGTTCAAAAGCGGCAGACCAGCGTGCTAAAAACGGACAAAACCAAAAGTTCTAAGTAAGGTCGGTTTTGCATTTAATTATTAAGACTTTTCGTTTTGTGTTTTTATCTGGCTTTGGAAGAATCCTTATTTGTTGTATACAATAAGACACTTCCAAATTCAATCGCTATTACATTAGTTACATGTACACACTTTAATTACCTGTAACCATTTTAACAACAACCATTCCAAAAACCAAGACCTCCACTGAGAGGTCTCGGTTATTAGAATTGGGAATTAACAGTATTTTTAATCTCTTCTAGCATTCCTTTTCTAGTTGAATCATCTACTTGAGGAACACTTCCAAAAGTTAAGTGACCTACACTTTCAATCCCACAGAATTCAAACACGCCAGTTGTAGAAGTTTTCTTTAATGCTTCAGTCATACCAATAGTGTCATAAATATCTTTTGGTGTTCCGTGAGTATTAATGATTAAACCCTTTTTCCCTGTTAGAAGTTTATCAACACCACCCTCAGCATTGTACTGATAAGCAAAACCATACGTGTAAACTCTGTCAACATAACCTTTTAAGATAGCAGGCATCCCTGTCCACCAGATTGGATAAATAAATGTGATTACATCTGCTTTACGTATATAATCTTGTTCTTCTTTTACTTCTGATGATACTTCACCTTTTCCATCAAATGTTAAAACAGGATCTAACCCAATGCTGTATAGGTCTCTTACAGATACTTCGTGTCCTTTTTCTTGTAAAGTCGCTACAACAGTTTCTAGGATTGCGTGATTAAAACTATTAGGGTTCGGATGTGCATAGACAACTAAATGATTCATTACTAATTCCTCCAATGTTAATATTTCATATTTAAAGTACCCAGAAGATTGCCATGTATTCCAAACCAAACGTTAGTAATTCCTTGATTATCTTGATGTGGTGTTCTGGAAGGATCTCAGTTCTTAATGTATTTAATGTTCATACTTGTGGAAATCTCTATAACACTTTGGCTGTTATATTTAAGAATTTCTCATTCATACAAACCTGAGGTTTATTTTTTACATTGTAATCAAACTGGTTACATGTAACAATATAAATTACATGTAACCAGTTTGTCAACAGGTTAACCTTAATGAATTTTTTAAAGAATTTCTTCGTACTTAAGGTATAATAAACTTGTAACCATTTTAATTACACTTTTATTATTATTCAAATTTCTAGGAAGGTGCTTTAGATGTCCATTAGTAGCAGATTTGCTGTTGGGATCCATATTCTAACTCTTATTGAGATTAATAAAACGGGAGTCAACTCTTCCGAATTTTTAGCAGGTAGTGTTAACACAAATCCAGCAGTTATTAGGAAGATAATGGGGATGCTAAAGAGCGCGGGTTTAGTTCATGTACGTCCTGGCATTGCAGGCGCTGAATTAGCGAAAGATTTGTCTGATATCACATTGCTTGATGTGTATAAAGCTGTAAATGTGATACAGGAAAAAGAATTATTTAGTATCCATGAACATCCTAATCCTGACTGCCCTGTTGGAAGAAACATTCAAGATACAGTTCTTCCACTTTTTACAATTGCCCAAACAGCAATGGAGAAAGCTTTGGGGAATGTAACTATTGAAGATGTGGTGAAAGATATACTAAAAAAAGAGAAGGTAAATATTAAGTAAAAAAGGCTTTACTAACTGGTATACTTTACCTCTAACCAATTTCTGACCGCTTATATCGCGGTCTTTTCTTTTGAATAATCCTTATAACCCCCACATAAAACGGACTTTCTTATTGAACTAAACACTGCTTTTGTTGAATAAGAAAAAGCGATCGCCTTATGGAAGAATCGCCCCCTTTAGTTTAATTAGAAAAAGGCTGTTCCAAAGTAAACCATCAATTATTGTAATGATTTTCTAAGTACCATAATAAAAGAGGTCGTAACATTTAGTAACGACCTCTTTTGTTTTTCAAAAATAATTTTCAATTTATGGTTGAGAAACAAGCACTTCGATCGGCCCTTTCATTTCAAATACTCCAAAATTTACTGGTAATATAAAATGATCGCCTTTTCCCAAAAGGTAAGTTTCCCCATCTTTAACTAATGAACCTTCTCCATTAATCACACTACACAATAAATATTGATTATACGATTTAAAAGATGCGGTTGTTTCTATTTCCCATTTGTAAACAGAGAAAAATGATGATTCGATATATGTTGTAATTTTAGCTCCATTTTCCTGATGAGTAACGGGGGTTATTGTTTCGGCCTTATGTGGTACAGTTGTAACTTCAATCGCCTTTTCTAAGTGAAGCTCTCTTCTATTTCCACCATCATCTACACGTTCATAATCATATACCCGATAGGTGGTATCCGAGCTCTGTTGCGTTTCTAATACAAGCGTCCCTTCACACAAAGCGTGAATAGTACCGCTTGGTACGAAAAAGAAATCACCAGGCTTTATTTTTACCCGCCCGAGTAAGTCTTCCCATTTACCTTCCTTTATAAAATACATTAACTCTTCTCTTGAATAGGCTTTATGGCCAAAAATCATCTCTGCATTCTCTTTACAATCTAGAATGTACCAACATTCTGTTTTACCCAACTCACCGTTCTCATGGATTTTTGCATAGACATCATCAGGATGGACCTGAACCGATAAATCCATATTAGCATCTAGTATTTTAGTTAATAACGGAAATACTTCCTCTTTTGGATTCCCAAATAATTCAGGATGTTCCTTCCATAGTGCATCTAGGGTTACTCCAGCATATTCCCCATTTTCAACAACGGATGCTCCGTTTGGATGTGCGGAAATTGCCCAGCATTCACCAATACGTCCTTTTGGGATATCGTATCCGAATTCATCATGAAGAGAGGTTCCTCCCCAAATTCGTTCTTTAAAGATCGGCTTTAAAAATAAAGGCTGCATCCTTTATCCTCCTGTTTCTCCTATATCATTTTCTTTTTTCTAATACCTGTTGTGCAATCATTAACGCTCCTGTAATTCCTGCATCGTTTCCTAATTTAGGACTAACGATATAACGCTCTATATCATTTGTTATTTCAGGGAAAACTACGTAATCATTTATCAATTGCTTCAAGTGTTTATAAATAAGAGGGAAAACTTGCATTTGCTTCATGACTCCGCCTCCTAAAATTATTCTTTTAGGTGACAGAATAAGGATATATTGCATAAGCGCTTGGGCAATATAGTATGCTTCTAGCTCCCAAACTTCGTTATTCATTTGGAGTTCTTCCGCCTTTAATCCCCATCGCGCTTCAATTGCTGGCCCTGAAGCTAATCCCTCCAAACAATCTTGATGATAAGGACAATTTCCTTCATAACGGTCGTCTTTATGACGTCGAATGAGAATATGTCCCATTTCAGGATGAGAGATTCCTTGTAAAACACTTCCTTGAACAACTGCTCCAGCACCTATGCCAGTTCCAACTGTAATATAGAGACAACTATCCATGCCCTGAGCAGCTCCATGATGGAGTTCTCCTAAAGCAGCTGCATTTACATCTGTTGTAATTCCCACAGGAATATTCAACTGCTCACGAACTGTCGCAAGAAGAGGAAAATTACGCCATGCTAATTTCGGTGTTGATGTAATTACTCCAAAAGTTGAACTTTCTGGGTTTACATCAACTGGCCCAAACGAACCTATGCCAATCGAATTTATATTATATTGTTTAAAAAACTCTATCACTTTTGGCATGGTGAGTTCTGGTGTATTCGTCGGTATTGTAAGCCGTTCTACCACCGATCCATCCGTTTTTCCCACTGCGCAGACAAACTTTGTTCCTCCTGCTTCTATTCCCCCTAAAAGCATCTCTGTTAACTCCTTTCGATTTATCTATTGACCGTTACCGTTGTAAAAACAAACTTATCATAGTGATGACGTGAAAAAGAATATTCAAACGGGATTCCGGTTATCAAAAACGCTACTTGTTCTACTTCCAATATTGGGTCATCTGCCTTACAACCTAGATATTCCTGATCTAGCTTATTCGATTTACATGCCCTAATCTTGCGATGTGCTCCACCTACTTTTAATTCGAGAGTCTCCTTAATATGCTTATAAATAGAAGAGTGAAGGACCGCATCATTAATTCCTGGAATTAAATTAGCAGGCATGTAAGTTTCTTCAATTACATAAGGTTCATTATTTACAATTCTTAAACGAATAATATGGTATACAGGTGTATCCATGTCGATTCTAAGCTGTGTTGCAACTATTTCAGATGGAAATTGTATTTCGAACGTAATAACCTGACTCTTTACTTCTTGATCACGTGCTAATGTAGATAATCCAATGTTTTCTTCGCTGATAATATTTACTTTATCGTCCTCAAAAGGAGGCTTAATAATAAAGGTACCATGGCCTCTTTTTCTATATAAAAGCCCCTCTTTAACCAGAATATCCAGAGCTCTTTTCATCGTCACTCTACTGCAATCAAATTCCTGCGCAAGCGTGTATTCATCAGGAATCGGCTGATCCAATGGGTACAAGTCACGTTTAATTCTATTTCTTATTTCAGTTGAAATGATTTCATATTTATTCATAATTAACACCTTCCCTAAAATTACGATCCTTTTCATCTTCAGAACACTGCAATGGTCCAATAAAAACCATTTCTAATATTTTATAGGTATATATCTAATACAACATACATTCAAAAAAATTACACTATATTTTTCAATATTATATGAAGAATAATTTAAATGAAATCAATACCAACAATAAATAAATGAATATACATTTTAAAGACATATTTTTATACGTTTAAATACTTAAATACGCTTGAATTTATAAGTATTTAAAGGTATAAATATATTAAATTACAAAAAAGGGTGGACATTTTGAAGAATTTGATAAGACTTTTAATCGAACGTATTTCCCAATACTCTATTTCAAGCTTCTTTTTTTGGATATATATGATAAAAGGCGGAGTTATTTATGGATTCGTACCTTCTGCCATTGGGCTTGTAAACAGCTTACATGATGATTATGAAGATCAATCCATTCAGTCGGTATTCCGCATGTCCTATGATCAACATCACCAGTATAAGGGCCTATCGTTCTTTTTGTTTTTATTTAGTGGGTTAACGGTAATGAGTATCTATCAACCACTACATAGCTTATTTCCATTTCTGGGCTTAATACAAATTCCGCTACTGGTTTGGACAGCGGTTTTATGGATTTTTTTCATCTATACCGTCTATTTTTTGGCTACTGATAAAAATCAGGCACATCCCCGAAAATGGCTTTATGCATTAGCATTTGATACATGTATAAGGCACCCACTAAGGAGTTTAGTTATATTTATTACACTGATAGCATTTAGCTTAATTGTAAAAATAAATTTAATCGCATTTATCTTTTTAGCACCCCCACTTTTTATCATTCTTACGAGGAAAATTGTTTATATTCCCGATTTAATAAGAAATTAGAACAATAAGATGCTTGGAAGAGAGGAAAACTCTCTGCCAAGCATTTTTATTACTCTTCCTCTAATATAAAGAGATAAAATTTATTTTACTGAGCCAGAAACACCGTTATAAATATATTTTTGTAAGGCAAGAAAGACAATAAGAATTGGTGTGATAACGATAATAACACCAGCGAGAATAACAGGCCAATCGGTTCCATAAGGTCCTTTAAATGCAAATAATGCAGTAGAAATAACCTTTAATTCAGGTGATGGCATGTACAGAAATGGATTGTAGAAATCATTATAGATAGCAACACCACTAATGATCAGAATGGTAATCATCGGTGCCTTCAATAAAGGCAAAATAATTTTCCGGTAAATTTGGAAGTAAGAGGCACCCTCTAAAATGGCAGCTTCATCTAATGAAACAGGTATATTATTCAAATACTGTAAAAAGATATATACCGCAATTACATCCGTACCAAGATTCAATACGATAACGGACCAAATGGTGTTAAACAATCCCATTCCGTTAATAATCTGGAATGTTGCAACCTGTGTAGTGATTCCAGGGATTAAAGTTGCTAGAAGGAATAACGCCATGATTACCTTCTTCATTTTAAATTCAAATCGGTTCAGAATGTAAGCAATCATCGTTCCTAGTAACAACTTACCCAAAATCGAAACTACAAAGATTAATAGAGTATTCTTAAAACCAACTAACATCTGTCCATCGATAAACGCTCTTGTATAGTTGTCAAAAGTAAAGTTTTCTGGCCAAGAAAGAACTCCCGTCGATAAAAACTCCTCTTTCGTCTTAAAGGAACCAAGGAAAACGACGAGTACAGGAATTATTGAAACAGCTACACCAAGTAATAAACTCCCATACTTTACGATTGCCCCCATGATCTTCTTGATGATAAGTAATGAGTCTACTTTAGTAGAAGTTTTTGTTTCAATTACACTAACATTTGCTTTCATTATCGCACCCCCTTTTCTCTGGTTAAGAATCTTTGGATCACTGTAACAACTATGACAATGATCAACAGGATGATAGCCATAGCAGAAGCTAACCCTAATTTATGGTACTTAAAGGCTGTATCAATTGTTTGTATGACGAATGTTTTCGTTCCATTTGACCCTCCAGTCATAATATAAGGAATATCGAATACGCTTAGTGATCCGCTTATACCTAATATGATATTTAAAAATACAATTTGTTTAATACTCGGTAAAATAATGTATATAAATTGCTGGAAACGACTCGCTCCATCAATTTCTGCCGCTTCATAAATTTCTGTATCGATTGATTGGATGGCTCCTAGGAAAATGATAAAGTTAAAACCCATATAACGCCATATGGATGTAAAAGCTAAAGAAAGATTATTTAATGACCGATCCCCGAGCCATAATTGTATTTGATTTTCTAAACCTAGGAAGGTTAATACGGTATCTAACGTTCCTCCACCTTTATAGAAGTATAAAAAAATAAAACCTATTGCCACTCCATTTAAAAGGTAGGGAAAGAATAGTACACCCTTCCAGAAATTAGCGAATTTAACTTTAAATGTTAGAATGGTAGCAAAATATAGTGCAATTCCTAATTGGACAAAGGTTGCCACAAAGTAATAAAGACTAACTTTAAATACGGAAAAGTATTCAGGGTTAGTAAATATTTTTAAATAATTTTCGAAGCCTACGCTATTCTTTGTAGGACTAGTTCCGTTCCAATCGGTAAAGCTATATTGAATCATTTTTACAAGTGGATAATAAGAAAACAATAATAGAAGGAATACAGGGATAGCTGAAAAAAGAAAAATGATTAATCTCCGCTGTGCCTTATAACTTAGTTCTAATTTATTCATAGTTTCTACTCCTCTTATCTCATTAGCTGGCTCTAATTGAATAAGAATAAAAATTTTCAATTCTAATTTATATTAGAGGAACTGGGTTGTTACATCTTTTGTAACCAACCCAGTTAAAAGACTACTATTAATTACTCTAGTTACTAAACTCTTTCAAAGCATTAGCCCATCTAGAGTTTAAATCCTTCATAATCGCATCAAAGGACTCATCAGAATTCCCCTTAGCTGCATCAACAACTCTTTGCTTCGTTGCTTCAGTTGTATCGATACCAATTTCGGAAGCATTGTTGATATCACTAAATAATGATTCTTTTCCTTCAGGTGCTGGATTCGCTTGAATAAATTCTACTCCAGCTGTTTCCATAGCTTTAAGTGATGTTGGCATTTCTTTTCCAACAATTGGTGAAATAGCCCCTGTATCTTGAGTATAATTTGACTCATTGATAAACCAATCTAAGAATGTACGCGCAGCTTCTTTATGTTCACTATTTGCGTTAATTCCGATATTATAGTCTCCACCAATTGCTGCATACTGCTTTCCATCTGGAGCAGTGATCGGGAAGGCAGCATACTGAATGTCTTCAGGGTTTTCTGCTAATGCTTGAACTTGCTCGATTGCCCAGCTTCCTAGAACCATAACAGCAATTTTCCCATCCGCTAAATCTTTCTTTGACTGTTCCCAATCCGTTGTGGAAGGATCTGCTTCTGTTAAGCCTTTTTTCGCTAAATCATATAATAGTTTATAAGATGAATTTAAAACTTTACCTTCTGCAAATGGTTCATTGTCAGAAACCATTTTATTAGTAACATCTGGGTCTCCAGATGCTCCTGTACGAATGAAATCCCAGTTTGTTAGAGTCCAACCAGATGCATAGTTCGTGTATAAAGGTGTTACATCTGGGTTCTTTTTCTTAATCGTTTCCAATGCAGCAACAAAATCATTTGGATTTGTTGGAATGGTTTCAATTCCTGCATCTTTAAATACTTTCATATTAACAAGAATCCCCGTTGTATTTACTGCAATCGGAATTCCATAGGATACTCCCTCATACGCACGGTCACTTAATAGCATATACTTCTCAGATAGTTCATCTACTTCGCCTAGTGGTTCTAAGAAGGTTGCATTGTCTTCCGGCTTAATGGTGGTTGGAACCATAAATACGTCGCCATAATCCTTTGAATTCAAGCGAATTTGCATTTGTCCTGCATAATCCGTAATCGTTTCGACTTTGACATTGATATCAGGATGTTTTTTATTGAACTCGGCAATATATTCATCCCATTTACCATTACCAGTCCAGTCAGTTTTGTGATTAATAAATGTAATGGTTTCCTTTCCAGAATCTGCGTCAGTTTTATCAGAACCGCCGCTACAACCGGCTAGTGCAATAGCCAAAGCACTTGCCACAATCCCCATACGGAATAACTTCTTCATTCTACTTCCCTCCAAGGTTTAAATTCAGCAAACGTTTACAAAAACATTGTAACACCTTTTAATTTATTTTGTATAGTCTTTTATTTTTAAAAATTAATACTTTTTTTAAAAATCATTAATACTATCAATCTTTTACTTATTTAATACTATTATAATAATTATAAATTACCTCTTCTGCTGGCTTTCCATAAACCGCATAATCTTGATTAGATGGCGCATCTTCTTTTGGATAAAGATGTGCTTTCCAGTCCCACATGGCAAAACCCTTTACCCAACTGCGTTTACTGGTTGCCCTAAACATTTCTTCATACCATTCTTTTTGTACATTCATATCTGCTTTCCCTCTTAGGGTCCAATCGTTTGGAAGCATTTCTCCACCCTCCCAGCTAGGGCAACCTGCTTCACAAAAGAAGAATGGCTTACCATGCTTTAGGATAACGCTTTCAATTCGATCTAACTGTTCTTCCCATTTATCAATTGGATAATAACCGCTAGAGGAAATTACATCGACGGCATCCCACCATTTTAGTACATCTTCCTGGTATTTATCACAATTATAAGTAACTAAACCACTATATACTTTTCTCACTTCATCGATTAAATGTCGCCATTCCTGTTCCCGGCGATCGGCATTTACCATTTCACAACCAACTACAAACATATAACAATTAGTTTCTTCTGCGAGTTTTGCATAGTGAAGAATAAATTCATTATAGGAAGAAAACCATTCTGACCATTTCGGCTCACAAGGTACATCTGTATCAAAGAAGTTAATATGAGCTCTCCAAGTTCCATCGGAGACATTGACCATCGGCTTTAAAATTACGGTTAAATCTAGTGATTTGGCAAACTTTACCATTTCAGTGATTTCCTTATCACTCACTACATTTGGATGGTCCTTCCAGTTTATTGTCGTTGATTGTGGATGACCCTGTTCAGCTACTACTGTTAGAACGACATGATCAATTCCACACCTTTCTTTAAGCCATTGTAAAGATTGTTTTGCTTTTGGATCACTCCATTCTCCTTGCTTACTCATATAACCAAAACTGAACCCTTTAATAAACTTCATCTCTTCAACCTCCATTTGAATTAACAAAAGTAAACAAAAAGTAATATATTTAAGTTGAAATGTATATACTTTTGTTGTAGATTTATTATATCTTTCTAGATTCTTTAAGTAAAGTTATTAAATTGAAAGTATGTGAGGAAAATGGATAATAAAAACGAATATTACAAACGGATGTTATACTTCACAATCCCTATTACCATCCAGCTACTTATTACTTCGAGTCTTAATATGATTGATTCTATAATGGTTGGAAGATTAGGTGTTGATAGTATTGCAGCAGTAGGGGTGAGTAACAAGTTCTCGCAAATTCTTATTATTCTTCTCCAGGGATTTGCAAGCGGTGCCACTATTTTTTGTGCGCAATATTGGGGAACGAAGAACAAAAAGGGGGTAAGCCGGGCAGTCATATATGTTAGTGTTATTTCTACTCTCTTTTCTTTACTTTTTACTATCATTACCAGCTTCTTCTCTTATCAGATCATTGGTATTTTTTCATCAGATCCTTCGGTTAAAACAATAGGTAGCGATTTTCTAATCATTATCGGACATACCTATGTATTTACCGCATTATCAATGATTTTTGTAGTAGCTTTAAAGACTACAGGAGAAGTCCGTAAGCCAACTTATTATAGTGTAATCGCTTTAGTCATTAATACACTATTAAACTATATTTTGATTTATGGGAAATTCGGAGCACCTGAACTGGGTGTAGAAGGGGCAGCCATTGCTACACTCATCGCACGCATTGTTCAGACTGGTCTTCTATTCATGCTATTAATCAAACAGGATTTTATTTCGTGGAAGATCATTAAGGAAAACCTAGATGTATTTCGTAGTAACTTAAGTAGAAGTTATTTTAAAATCACCTTCCCCTCCATTGTAAATCATGCAACTTGGGGAGTAGGAGATACGATCTTTTTCTGGTTATACGCGTCAATGGGGACGAGTCAAACCGCTGCCATTTCTCTTATTGATCCAATCATCTTCATTTTCACCTGTATCTTTACAGGAATAAGTGATGCGTCATCCGTCATGATTGGAAATGAAATCGGAGCCAACCAGAAAAAGAAAGCCTTTGAGTATGCGAAACAATTTCTTAAGATTACGGTACTATTATCGATTATTGCAGGAATATTGATTTTCTTCGCAATGCCTTATGTTTTGTCCTTGTATCATATCACCCAAGAAGTTGAACAATATGTTTATAGTCTCATTTATGTATATCTAGCGATCTCTCTTGCAAAAAATATTAACTATATTAATAATGTGGGGATTTTAAGAGCTGGAGGTGATACAAAATATGTCATGTGGCTAGATACATTAGGAGTATGGTTATGTGGTCTTCCTTTGGCCGCCCTGGGTGTTTTCTTCCATCTCCCACTATTTATTGTCTACGCTCTAGCTAATTCACATGATGTGATACGAGCCGTCCTAGGAGTAAAAAGGACATTAACGAAAAAATGGATCAGAAATATTGTAGAGGAACAAGAGGAGGTAGTCCCACTTGAAAAAATATGAATTTTTGAACGAACTAAATGATACCATCTTGCCATTTTGGATAAAACTACTAGATTACGAGAATGGCGGTTCTTATGGAACCGTCGATTACAACTTACAGTTATATAAAGAGAGTCCTAAGGGGGGGGTCATTTGCGCTCGTCATTTATGGTCTTACTCTCGTGCCTATCTTATAATGAAGGATGACTCTTATTTACAGGCAGCTGAACATTCTTACCAATTTTTAATTAATAGCCTCTGGGATGATGAACATAAGGGTATTTTTTGGCTTGTCGATTATAAAGGTTCTCCACTTATTTCTGCAAAGCATATTTATGCCCAAAGCTTTGCTCTTTACGGTTTAAGTGAATATGCGAAAATCTCACCAAATCCGGAGGTTTTAGAACGTGCCATTCGTCTGTTTTATTTAATAGAGGAGAAATGTTTTTCTGAAAAGCACGGAGGATATTTTGAGGAGTTTACTATTGATTGGAAACAAAAGGAAAATGAACTACTGAACGAAGGACCTGGAGCCATTTTTACAACGAACAGTCATCTTCACCTCTTAGAAGCGTTTACGAATTTATATAGCGTTTGGCCAAATGAACTCTTATTGGATAGAATTACGCACCTGCTAGATATATTTCGTACAAAGATATATAACGAAAAGGAGCATTATTGCCAAGTATCATTTGATTGTGATTGGGTTCCTACAAAGGATACATATTCGTATGGACATGATATTGAAACTAGCTGGTTATTAACAGAAACGCTGCATATAACCAAATTGGATCGACCTGATATTCTTGAAATGAATAAGCAAATTGCTTACCGTGTGGCAAGTGAAGGAATAGATGCAGATGGTTCTATTTACGATGCCAAATCTAATGGAATGGTAAATAAAACAAGAGTATGGTGGGCTCAGGCTGAAGCTGTCATTGGCTTTTACAATGCTTATCAATTAACAAAAGATGAAACCTTTATCACGTATAGTGAAAACGTGTGGAAATATATCCAAGAAAAATTCCATGATTCTCGCCCAAATGGAGAATGGTACTCAAGAATCGATGAAAGGGGCGAAGTTATTTCTTCCTTACGAAGTGAGGTCTACCAGACACCAGAGAACATCGCCGATTCCTGGAAGGGTTTTTACCATAATGGTAGACTATGTTTTGAAATGCTACAAAGACTTCCTGTTTAGAAAAAACTGAGTAAGGCCCCTCACCTATAAGGTGAGAGGCCTTTTGTTTTACTTGTTATAGTTTAGTTTGAAGTTGTAGACCGCTCCAATGAGATTGGCATCATTCTTGTATTGACATATTTCAATTTCCGGAAAAATGGTTGCAATCTTTACTTGTTCGATAATTTCTGTAAGCTTACGTGTTACCTGCGGGATTAAATCTGACTTACTTGATACACCACCGCCGATGATTATTTTTTCTGGATCAAAACTGTACTGTAAGTTATAGATGCCCTGTGCAAGGTATCTATAAAATTTCTCTACCTCTTCAATAGCCACTTGATCCCCTTGTTCCGCTAGATCAAAAACTTCCTTTCCGCTTATTTCCTTACTGGTAAGTTTCATTCGTTCAGCATATCGATTAGCCATACTTACAGGGGTAGCTAAAGCACTAAAGGTTCCTTCATCAGTTAATAACATATACCCAAATTCACCACCAAAAAGATGCTTCCCATGATGAATTTTACCATTTACAATGACTGCCCCTCCTATTCCAGAGCCAACTACCACAAAGATAACATCCTTTAATCCTTTGGCAGCACCCATCCAAACCTCTGCTAAACCAGCACAGTTGGCATCATTTTCAATAGCAATTGGACAGCCAAGCAGCTCAGTCAGTTCCGTAAATATTGGGAAGTTATGCAAGTATGGGACCGCACTTGCCCCTTCAATGATACCCGTCTTTTGGTTCACTGCTCCTGGGGAACTAAATGCTATACCTTCTATTTGATATTGATCACCAAATTCTTGTTTCACACGTAGTAAATTTGCTTTCATTTCTTCCCATGTAGCTGGAGTAACAAACGAGCCTTTTCCAGTGATTTCTTCACTATCCCAAACTCCATACTTTACTGCCGAACCGCCGATATCGAATACAACTAGTGACATGTTAACACTTCCTGTTCTTTTTTATGAAAAAACACCTAATTTGCCAGGACATTGATAGCCTCTTACAAAAATAGGTGCTTTTTACAAACATCCTTACTCTTTACTTTATAGCGTTATTTTCAATTACTTCTTTTATCCAATAACCTGACTTTTTAATGGTCTTCACTTGTGTATGAATATTATTTGAAATAAATCCATAACGATTACGGTAAGCATTCTTCCATGACCAGCAGTCAATAGGTGTCCATAAATGGTAACCAAAGCAATTGGATCCTTCTTCAATTCCTTTATGCAACCATTCTAGGTGCTCTTGAATAAATTCAATTCGGTAGTCATCCTCAATCATACCTTCAGCATTAAGGAATCGCTCTTCACGGGAGACACCCATACCATTTTCTGATACAAACCATTCAATGTTTTTATAGTTATCACGAATATTTAAAGCAATATCGTACAGTGCTTGAGGATAGATTTCCCAGCCTTTATCTACATTCATTCTACGCCCTGGCATATCATAGTTATCATAGTAACGGTTTGGCATCCAATCAGCCGTACTATTTGGCGAAATATCAGGAGCTTTCACTCGGGAAGGATGATAGAAATTTACTCCTAATGTATCAATTGTATTTTCCTTAATAATAGATAATTCTTCTTCAGTTGATTCCCAGATGACTTTATCTTTTGTCAATAAATCCACTAATTCTGTTGGAAACTCCCCATTAACCGCTGCATTTAAAAACATCTCATTACGCCATAAATCAGCAATTCTGCCCGCCTTTACATCTTCCTCATTGTCAGTAGCAGGATATGAAGGTGTCAGGTTTAGAATCGTCCCTATCTTTGCTCCACGGTCATGCATCCCCATTTCACGAAAGACTTTAATTGCCTTTGCAGAAGCTAAGTTGAGGTTATATGCTACTTGAACCGCTTTCTTGCCATCTACAAGTTTTGGGTAGTGAAATTGATATAAGTACTGCCCATCGACTATTACCATCGGTTCATTAAACGTAAACCAATGTTTGACCCGATCACCAAATAACTCAAAGCATTTACCAGCGAATCTTACAAATAACTCCACTACGTGTTTTGATTCCCAGCCTCCATATTTATTATAAAGTTCTACTGGTAAATCAAAGTGATGTAAGGCCATAACTGGCGTAATTCCTTGTTTTATAAATTCATTAATCACATTATTATAATAACGCACACCATCTTCATTGACAGTAGCTGTTTCCAAATCATCGATTAATCTAGTCCACTGAATCGATGTTCGAACGGAATTGAGGCGAATATCCTTCATTAATTTTATATCTTCTACATAGCTATTGTAAAAATTGGAGGCTGTATCCGGACCTACTTGATTATAAAACTCCTCTGGTTCTACCTCATACCAATAATCGAATACATTAGCATGTTCCTTATTAAAACGACCTTCACTCTGGGGACCTGATGTAGCAGCACCCCACCAAAAATTTTCCGGGAACTTTTTCATGGTTGTCTCTCCTAAACTATTAGTCTTTTGCTTTTAAATAAAATAATTTACTATTATAATCCTTCACTTTCTCTCTAGCCCAAAACTCATCAGCTTTCCCAATAAAGTTATCTCCGAATAATAAGCCGATTTGCATTAAGTCATCCCCATATCGGAGAAGACTGCCATTGACTTCATATAATTTGTCTTCGGCTAAACCTTTTAATAATAATCGTTCATATGGGCGATTCGGTTTCGCTAATACCTCGTAATAACCAACAATTGCTTCTGAATGATCTTTGGACACAACCATCCATGCGGTTTCATTCCCAGCAAATGGGCTCATTAATCTAATAAATGTCCCTTGCTGGAACAGTCTTCGATGCTCTTTAAAAAATGCAATGTCCTTTTTAATCTGTTGCTTTTCTAGTTCCGTCAATAACGTAACGTCTAATTCATAACCGAAAGTACCAAAGAAGGCTACATTTGTTCTTGTTTCTAAAGATGTCGTTCTCCCTACTTGATGATTCGGGACAGCAGAAACATGGCTTCCTATGCTAGATAATGGATAGACCATGGATGTGCCATATTGGATCTTTAAACGCTCGACACCATCCGTATCGTCACTTGCCCATGCCTGCGGGGCATAATAGAGCATACCCGGATCAAAACGTGCTCCCCCACCAGCACAAGACTCAAATAAAATATGAGGATATTGTTCTATCAATTTTTCATATAAAGAATAAACTCCTAATATATAACGGTGAGAGACCTCACCCTGTTGGTCTGCTGGTAACGCCACAGAAAAGGCTTCTGAGATGTAACGGTTCATGTCCCATTTGATGTAATCAATTTGACACTCAGATAGGATAGAATCCATCTGTTCAAAAATATTCTCGACAACCTCCTGACGAGAAAAGTCTAAAATAAATTGGTTTCTACCATGAGAGAGCCTCTTACCAGGAACTTGAATCAACCAGTCCGGATGTTCGCTAAATAATTTAGTATCCTTACAGACCATTTCTGGTTCAAACCAAAGACCAAATTTTAAGCCCAGTCCATGTATTTTTTCTGATAGCCCTTTCATTCCATTAGGCAATTTTTCCTTATTCACAAACCAATCACCTAGGGAGGACGTATCATCTTGACGATTACCGAACCATCCATCATCAAGAACAAATAATTCCATTCCTAAATCAGCGCCAGTCCGAGCAATTTCCATGATTTTTTCTTCATTGAAATGAAAATATGTTGCTTCCCAGTTATTAATTAGAATAGGGCGTTCCTTATCACGCCATTCTCCTCTAGCTAGTCTATTTCTATAAAACTCGTGAAACGATTGACTCATTTCATTTAGACCATTGGCTGAATAGACTAGTACTGCCTCTGGTGTTTGGAAGCTTTCATTTGGGTTTAGCTTCCATGTAAATTGAAACGGATTAATTCCTATCATTGCTCTAGTTACGTTGTAAGTATCCACCTCAACTTGAGCTAAGAAATTCCCACTATAAATTAGACTAAAACCGTATGCTTCCCCAAAATGTTCAGTTGTTTCCGGGCGTGCTAACGCAATAAAAGGATTATGGGCATGACTACTAGCTCCCCGAGCACTTGAAACCGATTGCACTCCAGTTAATAGAGGTCTTCTTTCCACATGATTTTCCCTTGCCCATGCTCCATTAAGATGGATGAGTTCAAAATCTTTGTGAGGAAAATCTATACTTAAACTCATTGCATTTTCAATTTGATAGGTTTCTAGACCACTATTAGTAAATTTTGCACTTCTAGCAATCACTGAGCGACCTTTAAAAATGGTGTACAACATATGCAAAGAAAGCACAGAATATTTATCCTTTAGAATAATTTCTAATGTTTCAGCCTCTTCTGCTGTTTCTGCATATGTGGCAGGAAGCCCCTCTAATCTAGGTTTTCCTTCTATAATATTGAAACTAGTATATTCAAAATTTGAGATTCGATCACCTAACGGATACTTTATTTGTTGGGCTGGATAACGGAAATCTGTTGATCCAAAACTTGGATACTCCTGTCTAATATGTTCGAGCGATGTTGTATGGTCTCCCTCAAACTGATTATTAGAAGGGCGTACTTCCCTTTCGGTTAAATAGTCAAAGTTGTTTCGATGATTAATGCTTTTTCCAAAGTATAAATGTTCTAATTGTTGAATTTTATCCATTACACGAAATAAATAACTCACCTTACCGTTTGTTAAATGGAACTCTAGTCTATCCTTGTTTACCTTTATCATTCTACTCATTTAACAAGAACCCCTTTACACGGTCTCCAAATTTCGGCAAATACTCATGCCCATGTTCCGGGAAGAAAATCATCTCTTTAGGAGATTGTATTTTGTTGTAAACCGCAAATTGTTGTACTGGGTAGCAAATGCCATCCTCTAATGCAATGGCCCATTTAACTTCAGCCTTGATTCTTGATACAAAATGTTGCAAATCAATATATTCTAATGTGTTAAAAAATTCCTCTTCCCGTTCATGCATAGGGTCGCGGAAACGAAACCAATAATGCAATTCTTCATAGGCCGAAGAGGTTATATCAAATTCAAATGCCTTCCGATAATCGCTTAAGAACGGATATTGTGTGACTACCTTTTTCACTCTAGGTTCTAGAGCCGCGCATATTAAAGATAATGCTCCTCCTTGAGAGGCACCTTGAACATAGATTTCTTCACTATCCACTTCTTCCATAGACATTAGGATTCTAGCAGTTTGCACTGTATCCAAGAATACAGAACGGAAGTATAAACTTTCTGGTCCTTCTTCCACCCCACGAATAATTAACCCTTTCATAGTGGTGCCTTTTACAACGGATCTATCTTCCGAAAGACCTCCTTGCCCCCGACAATCCATTGCTAATACAGAAAATCCTTCTGCAACCCATCCAGCCTTGTCTCCGAAATCTCCACTATCAACATGATAGCCATGGAACATGAGCATTCCAGGTACTTTGCCTTTAACTTGTTTCGGTTTAGCGTATTGACATCTAATTCTAGCTCCGCCAACCCCAGTAAAATAAAGATTATAAAAATCTGCCACATTAGATGGGATGTTAACCTTCTCTAATTCATAATCCAAGGGGAGTTTTTCAAGTTCTTCTAACTGCAATTTCCAAAATTCATCAAAATCTACCGGTTTAATTCCTTTTCCAAAATAATCTTTATATTGATTCACGACCTGTTCTATTTTCATGAGAACACTCCTTATATCGTTATCGCTTTCATTATAATGTATATACTTAGTTATGTAAATGTATATATCTAATATAAATATGTAAACTCTTTTTAATTTTAATGTAAAAATTAATTCTTTCACTTATGAGCAGTTGTAATAGTAGAATACTAAGAATTAAAAATGAAAAAAAGCGCCCCCTACAATTGGGGACACTGAACATGTTTGATTAGTTATTAAGGATATCATCTATCATTACTAATTCTTCATCAGTAAATTCTAAGTTATTTAAGGCAGCTACGTTTTCTTCAATTTGGCTAGTTTTGCTAGCACCAATAAGAACAGAAGTCACTCTGCCACCTCGCAATACCCATGATAGAGCCATTTGAGATAGGCTTTGCCCACGCTCTACAGCTATATGATTAAGCTTATGAACTCGGTCAATTACCTCTGGCGTTATATGATCCTCTTGGAGGTAGCCTGTAGGCTTTGCTACACGAGAATCACTTGGAATGCCCCCTAAATACTTATTTGTTAACAAACCCTGTGCAAGGGGACTAAATGCTATCGAACCAACCCCATTTTCCTCTAAAACATCTTGTAATCCATCTTCAATCCATCTATTAAACATAGAATAGCTTGGCTGATGAATAAGTAATGGAGTTCCAAGTTGATTTAGAATTTCAATCGCTTTCGTTGTTTGTTCAACGCTATAGTTAGAAATACCAATATACAAAGCCTTACCTTGACGCACAATGGAATCCAAAGCTGCCATAGTTTCCTCTAACGGTGTATTCGGATCCGGACGATGAGAATAAAAAATATCGACATAATCTAAGCCCATTCGTTTCAGGCTCTGATCTAAGCTTGATATAAGATATTTTCTTGACCCCCAATCACCGTATGGCCCTGGCCACATATAATAACCTGCTTTTGTGGAAATAACCATTTCGTCACGATACGGTGCGAAATCTTTTTTTAGCAATTGTCCAAATATTTCCTCTGCAGAACCTGGTGGCGGCCCATAGTTGTTCGCAAGATCAAAATGCGTTATTCCCAAGTCAAAAGCTCTCCTTAACATACTACGGCCATTTTCAAAGGTATCTACCCCTCCAAAATTATGCCATAATCCCAGTGAAACAGCCGGTAATAATAATCCTGACCTGCCACTTCGATTGTATTTCATTGATTCATAACGACTTTCTTCAGATAAATAAACCATATTAAAATCCCCTAATTGAAATAAAATTCAAAGGTCAGCCTCTTAAGACTGACCTTTATTAAACTATCAATCTATTAATTAGATAATTCGACCCTATCTAGATATACTCCTGCATTTCCAGTTCCACTGGTTGGTTCCACTTTTATACCGATTGATTTAACAGCATCTAAGCCCCAGGACGGATCTAGTTGAATTGTCAGAGTCTTAAATCCACTTGAATCTACGGTTACTGCCCCACTGTCATACCAAGCCCAGTTTGAACCAACTTTAATATACAGACGAACATTCGCAGTTCCAGCAGAGAGCTTTACACGGGCACTAATCGTTTTTACAGCCGATAAGTCAGCCGCCTGTACCTTTGCTAATTCAAACCCACCTGCCTTAGTTAAATCCAAGGTAGATAAAAGAGAATGGGTACCCGATGCAGCTTCATCTGTGGAAACAGTTGGATTGGTAGCATTCGCCTGATTTTGTTCTACTATCCACCCATTGGTATCGAATTCAAAGTCATATAGGATGCCAGGTTGCTCTGGTGTGCTTCCTGGTCCTGTTCCACCGTTTGGAACTCCACCTGTCCCATCATTGATTGCTCTAATATCATCGAAATACAAAGAACTACTTAAAGTTTCCCCGTTCTTAGAATTCACGTAAATCGCAAAGTCTTGAACATTTTTAAGATTCACTTTGTTTAATGTTTTTCCTGCATTAGCTGTATCCCATGGGGCAACAGTAAACTGGTTAAACGGAATTTCAACCCATCCAGGAGTAGTTGAAGCTAAGGAAGGATACGCTTCATAAGAAACACCGTCAACACGAATTTGGATAACCAACTTTTGGTCTTTTCCGTCTGGAGCGAGCCAAAACTTAAGTTTATTAAAGCCTGACCAATCGACACCGCCTAGAGACTTTGTAATACCTGCATATCCTGAGCCACCTAGTGTGTAATCAAATTTCATTCCATAAGTGCCACCACTTTTATTTGTCCCCTGAAGAGAAACAGCAGTCGAGTCGCCACCAGCATGAACAAACTTTGTAGCTAGGGCTGCGCTATCCCCTTGATAAGACTCAAAATCATCTACAACTGATGGATCAGTAGGTGCTACTGAGTAAGTATTAAATAATTCGATGTTATCAAAATAGATATCACCGTCTAATTGTAAGCCATTACCGACCAACGAGATTGCTAGACTAGTTGCAGATTCAATCTTTGCTGGATCAGTCAAATCAATCGTAACAGGATATTTTACAAACTCTTCCCCATTTACGGTGGTTGTCTCAAGAGCAGATAGCTTTTGCTCTGTCGTTGTCATACCGTATTTATTATCCCAATCAGGCGGGAGCATAACTACCCCACGAATGCTTGCGTCATCATTTCCATTGCCTGCTTCAACGGGAATTAATGCATCAAATTTGAGCCTTTTTGTATAACCTAGTTCGTTTGGATTCACACTCTTTAGCTCGAGCTTTAATTCCTGCCAGGTATCAGAACGATTCAAACCTTTTACATTGATCTTCAACTTACCGTCTCCATCTAATGTGGAATAACTCAAATTCGTTACAATCGATTCAGGCCAAGATCCGTTATTTTGTATACCTTCTATATTCGAGTCAAAAGTATATTTTTTAATTGAGATTTCAGGCACTTTCACAAACACTTTTAAGGTTTGTTCTTGTATCGAGTTATCTACTCCGTAGGACTTTACAGTAATATCTGCAGATTTACCATTAAATGAGGCGTCTGGAGACCAATCAGCTGAATAATAGCCGTCCGCATCGCGTTGCATCGGAAATTCCGTATCTATACCTGCAACAGTAAAAGTAACTTTAGACGGATCATCGTTTAACACTCTTGCTCGGATCTTAGTAGTTGCTGTACTGATAGTTGCTCCTACTGTTGGACTGGCAACATGCATAAATGGCTGTTCTTCTGCCGCTTTAACTTTATAATGATAAGGGTTTCCAACTTCCTCCAAGAAAGAGGTATATGGATCATTAAAGTAATTAATAAAATCAGGCAGTAACTCATGGTCTCCTAATCCATTTGGAGCATCATTATAAGGTACAAATAAGTTACCATTAAGTCCAAAGTTTGCCCATGTTTGCATATAAGAAATTCTTTTTGCATCCGGGTCTGCTTTAATAGCATCCATCACCTTCGTAAACCATTGTAAATCACCATTTCCAGATACCTTCATACCTTGCGGGCTATAACCGAATTCAGAAAATGTAGCAATTTTCCCTTTTTCATCAGCCAGTCTGGAAATCATCCCTAGATCACTTACCAAGTTGTTTAAAAAGTTTTCAGTTCCTGGATTAGCTTGGTTATCATATTGATCCATTCCAAGAACATCTACATAATCATCACCAGGATATGTAGTAAGGTAGTTTTCTTGGCTACCACCGAAAGTACCGTTTGGTGAATATACATATAAGAAATTATGTACACCCTTTTTATCCCTTAAATATTCAACGGTATAACGGAAAATTTCTTTATATTGACTAGTCGTTGTAGTTTTTGCTCCCCACCAGAACCAGCCGCCATTCTGCTCATGGAATGGTCTAAATAAAACCGGAATCAGTTCACCTTTATCATCCTTTAAATTATTGGCGAATTCAGCAATATTATCTAGGAAGGCGTTAAATTCAGCATTTTTATCTCCACCAGGTAAAATATGTTCAACGACGGAGCCTGCTGTATCATTAAAGCTTCCACCCGTAACAAAGTTAGGAAAGTGTGTACTTAATGCTAAAATTCCGCCTAGATCGTGTGCTTGCTTCATAGAGGCAGCTAAATTTGTTCGACTTTGCTCAAGATTATTGGGAACACCAGGCTTTTCTTTTCCTTCTAAGCTTAAGGTATCCCAACCAAATACAGCAGGATAGTCACCCACAGAGTTTTTTACATCTGACTCAAGTTGATCTGAACCTGTAAGTGTGATTCCCTCATCTGTTGTATGCTGGTGTCCAAATAATACATGCTTCCCTCGTATATCACTCAGGTAGGCGAACAATGATTTTGTACGATCCGTTGCCATAGAATCCACAAAATTTTCAACCCTTTTGCTCCCCTTATTGGGAGCTGGTTTGCTAGCTTTTACAGAGGATGATGCCACAGAAGCCGTAACCGATGTGCTGGCATATACTGGCGAAATGGTTGATAAAATAACGGCTGACGCCAATACTGTAGAAAATATTTTCCTATTTTTCATCATACTTTTCCTCCTTGCAAACTTTTAATCTTCCTATCTTTGCGGATTAATTCCAACATCCCTCCAAAACAAGTTATATGAAACGCTTACATTATAAAATTATACACTTAGTTACTTAATAATTCAATCTACTTAACTAAAAAGTTAAGTAATTTTTTTATATAATAAAGTAATATATTAGTTGATTAAAAAGTCACCTTACTAATGTCTCACATGGTTTTCGAAAGCCTTAATCCAGGTTTGTGCCATTAGCATATTCCCCGCTGAATTGGTATGAACACCATCTAGGGTTAACAAGTAATGATTGTCAGCTTGCAGGTATTCTATAAATGCCTTATGTGTGGGGACGTAAATAGCATCAAACTTCTCAGCCAATCTCTCTACTATCTTCGCATAGCGTGCCAACTTTTGATTTCCCTCAGAAAATTCTTCTTCTTTAATGATAGTAGGTTCCATTAGAATCATTTTGGCATTCGTTTTCTCTTTTACTTGTGTTAACAAGTCTAAATAAATTTCTTCAAACTTCTCAGGGTATACTTGCTCCTTTTCTGGATGGTCAAGTTGACGCCACACATCATTTATTCCAATAGAAATAGATACATACGCTGGATTTTCATTAATTACATCTACTCCCCATCTGCTTGCTAAGTCAGGAATCCGATGTCCACCTACTCCTTTGTTAAGTACTACCGTTTTTTTATCTGGGTAAGCGGTTACTAAATAATCGTGAATTAGCCTTACATAACCTGTTCCAATATCTTCTGGATCCCCACCTCTTCCCCATTCGGTAATGCTGTCACCAATAAATACAATTTTGTCATTTTTCTTCATCTGAAACGCTCCTTTGACATATCTTACCTTGAATACCAATCCTTCAAAATTTGTTCGGCCCTTTTTCCATATATATCAAAACCTGTATTCTCACTTGCTTTTTCAAGGGGATATAATATAGTGCTCCAATCCCACCAGAAAAATCCAGCAAACCAAGGTTCATTCCAAAATACCTTCATAACAGAAGAATAAAATTTTGCTTGCTCCTCTTCATCAAATGGCAGATGGGTATGTTCAAAATCCCATGGAATCGTTGCACAGCCTTTTGCGCTGCGACAGCCTATTTCCATAAACAATATGGGTTTATTAAACTTCCGGTGTAAAGCTTTAATATGTTTTTTAACCTTTTTCCAATTTTCAATCATCACTTCTTCACTACAATCTGGACCATCAGCCACAGGGTAATAAGCACTTGTTCCAATGATATCAACCTTGTCGAACCATTCTATCCCTTCTTCCTTCCCATGATTGGCATTATAAACAATCGGACCATAGTAAATTTTTCTGACTCCATCGATTACTTTGATCCAATGCTCCGTTTTTGATTCTGTTGAAATCATCTCACAACCAATACAAAACATCTCACAGCCAAGCTCCTCAGCCAACTCCGCATAATGAAGGAGAAAATTAGTATATGACCGAAACCATTTATCCCAATACTCATGAGCATCCTCTGGAAAGCCAATTCTCGCTCTCCAAAGTCCATCTTTAGAATTGACAACAGGCTTTAAGCACACTTTTAAACCAAGTTCTTTTGCCTTTATAACAGCAAATTCAATATCCCTATCAGTCATGGTAAAGCCATAATCAAATGTAATATCTGTTGAAAATACATTCTCTTGGAAGGTGTAAAAGGACAGAGCGACCCATTCACTTCCTGTTTCTTTCAGCTTTCTAAGCGAGTCTACTGCTTCATCTGTACGATAAGATCCTCTTTTAGTATTCCAGCCATATGTCATCCCTTTAATAAAAATTTCCTTCATCGTATACCTCCTTCAGTTCTATATGCTCCAAATAAACACTGGATTTATCACGATGATAACTTAATCGATAACTTTATGTAAATACTATTCGTTACTTTCATTAAAAATCAGTACTGTTTACACATAAAAAAAACAAGGCAATAACCACCTTGTTTTAAATCTCTTTAACTGAGTCTCTATAGACAATATTTCCTTTTATTGAAACTCTGCCAAATCTTTTATGACTGTCTTTTATTTTTTCTACGATAAAACGGGCAGATGTTTTAGCCATTTCTTCAACATCAACTGCAATGGTTGTTAACGGAGGATCAGAAATCGTAGCGTAAATATCATTATCAAATCCTACAACTGAACAATCCTCTGGAACACGAATCCCTTGGCTTTTTAATTTAAGAATCAAATTATGTGCGATTTGATCACAATTGCAAACAAATGCGGAAGGCATGTGTTCCGGGATCGTCATCTCAATATATTTTCCACGTTCGTCTCTGTCTTTAATGATATAATCACTTACAAGCTCCATTTTATGTTCGAGGAGGGACTTATAGTATCCTAAGAAACGGTCTTGAATGCTACTAGTAGAATAGACATTTCCAACAAATGCTATGTTCTTATGTCCTTTATTAATAAGATAGTTGGTTATTTCATAAGCACCCATAAAGTTATCCGTAATAATGGCATCAATATCCGTTTGCTCATCATAAAAATCTAAGAAAACCTTTGGCAGATCCATGATTTGAATCGTTTTAATGTATTCTTTATTTATTTGTCCTAGAAAAACAAACCCATCTACCTTATTTTCATGATAGAGCTTAGGAAGATGTAATTGGTCCTCATCATCGCTAGACAAAATATTTAAAATCCCATAATATCCATACTCTTCTAACGCGCGCGAAATATGCTGATAAACATCTAAATAAAAGGATGACTGCGAGATGCTCGTAAATCTTTCGGGAATCATAACCCCGATATTATAAGTGGTCCCTTCCTTCATGGCTTTGGCCACGGTATTATAACGATAGCCCATTTCTTCAGCTACTGCTTTTATTTTCTCCCGCAGTTCCTCACCTACGCCTTCTTTATCATTTAATGCTTTAGAAATTGTTACACTACTAACTCCTAAACGGGACGCTATATCCTTCATTGTTACATTGTTTTTCATCCTTAATACCACCCTACTTACCTATTCCTACCTACTACTAGTTTAAACTAATATTGTTTTATTGTAACTTTATTTCATTAGAAATTACTTAACAGGTAAAATAATACATCACCTTCAAACCTTAACAAAACTCTAAATCTAGTTTCTATATAGGTACTTATTATATTTTAGAAAGAATATCCTTCCTGATAAGTAATATTGTGATAAAATATTACTTAATTTACTTAAATTGTTAAGTAAATTATACTTTAAAGGGGGATTTGTTATGGTGGATGTTAAAGGAAGATGGGCCCTAATTACTGGTGCAAGCAGAGGTGTAGGTTATCAGACTGTTATTTTTATGGCACAACAAGGCTGTAATCTTATATTGCATAGTAGAAACTTAGAACACACAAAGAATATAGAATCAGAAGTAAAAGCACTCGGTGTTGAGGCATATTCCGTAAAAGCAGAGTTAGCTAACCACGACGAAGTAGTTGCTATGCTTGATGAAATTGAAGAAAAAGGAACTCCTGTCGATATTATTTTTAATAATGCTGCTGTACAAATTGCATACCGATCAGACTATTGGAAAACTCCTATTGAAGATTTTGAAATGAGTTTCCGTATTAATTTTATCTCGATTACTACCATTTGTTATCGACTTATACCAAAAATGATTGAACGGGGATTTGGACGTATTATTAATACAACAAGCGGAATTAAAAACGAGCCAGAACAAGCTGGTTATGCCGCAAGTAAAGCAGCCCTAGATAAGTTTACGAAGGATTTAGCTTCCAAGATTGAAGGAACCAATGTTATGATTAATATAACTGATCCGAACTGGTGCAGAACAGATTTAGGTGGCTCGCATGCACCAAACACAGTAGAAAGTGCGATCCCGGGAGTTGTGGTCGGGGCATTTGTTGATGATCAAAAAAGCGGACGTTTTTTCCATGCTAGAAATTTTTACGGGCTTTCATTAGAAGATGCAGTGAAAAAAGCGGCAACTATAGAGGTAAATCCTTACATTATTTAATTATTTCAAAGGTAACTAAGGAAAAAATTCATTATGAAAGGGCATTAATTTCAACTGGATTAATGTCCTTTTATAAATTAGAGTGAATTCTAATTTCCTTACCCATACTTTTATTTTACTATTCTGCTCCTATACTACAATAAGAGAGTAATACCACTGAAAAATACATAAAAAACAAAATATAAAAATAAGACACCTGAAGCATTGAAAATATTCGCATCATCTTGCTTCCCATCATTTTTCCACCAATACTACTTACATACGCTAAATCTGCTCCCCACACAATTGAAACTGTTAAGAGGTTCTTTTCTTTGAGACTTATTTAATCTTGCTGCCTCTGCACGGTAGCTTTTCAACTTCATTTGTAAGCCGAGACCAAGGTTGTGCACAACATTATCCACATCCTTGTGGATAATGTTAACAATCCACCTTAAATATGTATATAATGGGATCCACCAACCAGTAGTTATTCACACTCCATGTGCAAAACCGGGTGACAGACACCTTTCGTGGACACTTTATGCTGTTTTGTCCACGGAGGGTGTCTGTCACCGTTCGTGGACACTTTGGGCGGATTTGTCCACCTGTGATGGACAGCCCTCTCATTTTCCTCGTAAAAAATGGGGCATGACACTGGTTTTCCTCTATGATAATATGATTCTTGTAGTTACATAAATTTAGTAACTCGTAACTCGAATTATCATCCAAAGGAGCTGAATTGTGCTTTGAAAATCGAGTTGATTGATCGTTTTATTTCTTATGTTGTTATTGACACACAATCAAATGACGAAAGCAACACCTGCCCTTCCACCCCTGGACAGCTTATTCTTGCTAATAAACTGGTAGATGAGCTAAAGTCCATTGGCCTAGAAGATGTTAGTATAGATGACAATGGCTATGTGATGGCCACCCTTCCAGCAAATACAGATAAAAATGTTCCAACGATTGGTTTCTTAGCCCATCTGGACACAGCGACCGATTTTACCGGCAACGGAGTGAATCCATTACTTCATGATAATTATGACGGCAACGATATCGTACTCAACGAAGACCTACATATTGTCCTTTCACCAAAGGATTTTCCTAATTTAAAAAACTACATCGGACATCATTTAATTACAACCGATGGAACTACTTTACTTGGCGCTGATAATAAAGCGGGAATAGCTGAAATTATGACTGCTATGGCTTACTTGGTACAGCATCCGGAGATTAAACATGGGAAAATTCGAGTTGCGTTTACACCTGATGAGGAAATTGGACGTGGTCCACATAAATTTGATGTAGATAAATTCGCTGCCACATATGCCTATACCGTGGATGGGGGCCCTATCGGCGAGCTTCAATACGAAAGTTTCAGTGCTGCTGCTGCAAAATTAACAATTAAAGGAAATAATATACACCCTGGTACGGCAAAAGGTAAAATGGTTAATTCAGCTAAAATAGCAATGGAATTAAACAGCCTTCTTCCAAGTGAAGAAGCACCGGAGTATACAGAGGGCTATGAAGGTTTCTACCATCTTCTTTCCTTCCATGGAGATGTTGAAAAGACTGTCCTTAGTTACATTATTCGAGATTTTGACCGATCAAGCTTCAATAATAGAAAAGCTACGATGGAAAAAATCGTTACTAACTTGAACGAAAAGTACGGGCAAGGAACCATTGTACTTGAGCTTCATGATCAATACTTTAATATGAGAGAGAAGATTGAACCGGTCAAAGAGATTGTTGATATTGCTCACGAGGCAATGACGAACCTTGGCATTGAGCCGATTATCGAGCCCATTCGTGGAGGAACGGATGGTTCTCAACTTTCCTATATGGGGCTACCAACTCCAAATATTTTCACTGGTGGAGAGAACTTCCACGGGAAATTTGAGTTTATCTCCATTGATAACATGCTAAAGGCAACAAATGTGATAGTGGAAATCGCTCGACTATTCGAGGAAAAGTCAAACTAAAAGGCGACTGTGCGCCCCACGTGGACAAATCAGCCTGATTTGTCCACGGAGGGTGTCTGTCACCTTTTTTTAATCAACCACCTAGTCTATTAATCTTGAAAGAAATATCCCTTCCTTAGGATGACATTCTCATATCTTCTTATTCTCTCCTTCTCATCCGTTTATCTATCCATTTATAGGAAAATATTCACATTATTTCCATGCACCTACACAAGAATAATCAGTCACTTTTCCCTATAAACATTTTCAAATTATTCTGATATATTTGAATCACTCGTGTTACTAAATAATTGAAATTCTATATACCTTTTCAACTAGTAACATAGACCATCGGATGGAGGGAAAAATTTGAAAATCTCAAAAGTTATATCCTCGGCCGCTGCTTTGGCACTATGTGTAGGGATGCTTTCTACAACTCTACCCTTTAGTTCAAAAATAGCAGCAGAATCAGCAAGTGGTTCACACGCTTCCCACTCACATGCAAGTGGTTCCCCCTTTGACCTCGGAATTGCCAATGACGAGCGATTAATCAAAATGCTAAAAGCTTCAGGTAAAATCGCACAGAATGCAAGCCCAGCAGAGGCAGAAAAAGCTCTCAACAAATTCCTACAAAACAAAGCCACATCAGCTGAAAAAGAAGCTGGTGAGCTCCATGAAAAGGAAGAAGATGTTCGTACCGCTCTTCAAAAGGAAATGAAAAATTCTAGCTTAACAAACGGAAAAGGAAACAAGCTTGGTCAGACAAAGAAGCAATCCGTTGACTCTGTTCAAGAAGAAGCATGGGACGGTGGCATGCGTACAGATAAAGTACTTGTTGTGCTAATGGAATACCCTGACCTCCCTCACAATACTCTTACCCCTGAAGAAACCGATATGTACTACGAGGGTGAAGAGGCATACTCTCAGGCTCACTATCAGGACATGCTTTTTGGAACAGGTGGCTGGGAAGGTCCAGATGGCAAAACCTATGTATCTATGAAACAATATTATGAACAACAATCTGGCGGTAGCTACTCTGTTGAAGGTACGGTTGCTGGTTGGTACAAAGCTAAAAACCCAGCTGCATTTTACGGTGGAAACGTCCCTACTCCTGATGGTAGCGATGCAAGACCTCGAAACTTAATTGCTGAAGCACTTAATGCTGCCGCGGCAGATCCAAATGTAAATCTTGAAGATTATGATGAATGGGATCGCTACGACCTTGATGGCGATGGAGATTACCTTGAGCCAGACGGACTGGTTGACCATCTAATGGTGATTCACTCTGGTGTTGGTGAAGAAGCTGGCGGTGGAAAAATCGGTGGAGACGCCATTTGGTCACATCGTTGGAACCTGGGTGGAGTTTACCCGATTGCTGGAACAGAAGCTACTGTCCCATACTGGGGTGGAACAATGGCTGCTTACGACTACACAGTTGAACCTGAAGACGGGGCAGTTGGAGTAATGGCTCATGAATTCGGTCACGATTTAGGCCTTCCAGATGAATATGACACTCAATATACTGGAGCTGGCGAGGCTGTTGCCTACTGGTCAATCATGGCAAGCGGTAGCTGGGCAGGTGATCTTCCTGGTTCTATGCCAACCGGCTTTAGCCCATATATGAAAGAAATGCTACAAGCCTCTGCAGGTGGCAACTGGCAAACAGGTACTGAAATTGACATTGCAGATGTATCTAAAGCAGGAGTTGAAGTTCTTCTTGATGAAGCAGCAACAAAAGGTACGAATAACGATGTGTTAAAAGTAACACTTCCTGACAAAGAAACCGTCATTACTTCTCCATACAGTGGAGAATCAATGTATTTCTCAGGCAGCGGAAATAATTTAGACAACTCTTTTTCTACTACTCTAGATTTAACGGATGCAACATCAGCCAAGTTAACATTTAAAACTTGGTACGACATTGAAGTGGATTGGGATTATGCTTCCGTTCAAGTGAATGGTAAATCAATTCCAGGAAACCTTACCACAGAAACTGATCCACATGACCAAAACCCTGGGCATGGAATCACAGGCTCTTCAAATGGACAATGGGTGGATGCAGAATTCGACTTATCCGCTTTTGTCGGAGAAGAAGTTGAACTTTCCATCAACTACTGGACGGATGTGGCAGCAGTAAATCCTGGTTTATACGTAGACGATGTAGCAGTAAGTGTTAACGGAGAACAAGTTGTATTTGATAATGCTGAGGGAGAATCATCATTCGTCCCTGACGGTTTCTCTAAATCAAACGGAGTTGTAACTTCCGAACATTACTACTTGCTTGAGTGGCGCAGTCACAACGGCGTTGATGAAGGGTTAGCAAATATTCGTCGTGGTGCAAGCTTAATGAGCTATGACGAAGGCTTAGTCGTTTGGTATGTTGATAAAAAGTATGATTCTAACTGGACAGGAATTCATCCTGGTGAAGGTTTTGTTGGTGTCGTTGACGCGGATCAGCACACGAACTACTGGAGTGATGGTGCGGTTGGTTCTACTCGCTACCAAATTCACGATGCAGCCTTCAATGTTAATAAAACAGATAAAATGTTCTTAGATTACACTAGTATTCTAGGAATTACAATGAAAGATAATTTTACTCAACGTTCTCCATTATTTGATGACAGTGCAGATTATTCAAACAAAGGCTTGGTTGATGCCGGACGTAACGTGCCTCAATATGGGTTAAAAGTTCGCGTAATTGGCCAAAGCGCTGACGGAACAGTAGGTAAAATCCTTCTATTTAAATAAGAACTAAGACGGACGATGGAGTTCTCTCCATCGTCTTTTTTCTGTGGTATTTCCATTTTTTTCTGAAAATTGAAATCCTTTTTGATATGATGAAGGAAGAGATTCAAACTACATAACGGAGGTCATTCATGGAACGTTTGACAAACCATTTAATTGTCATTTCGTTTGACTGCTTATCAAGCTTAGACTTTCCACTGCTAGAAACACTACCGAATTTTCAAAAGCTACTAAGAAATAGCTCCTACTGCAAAAATGTACAGACGATTTATCCCTCTGTTACGTATCCTTGTCATGCAACAATTGTAACTGGAAAACTACCAAAGAATCATGGAATTATTAATAACACCTTACTTCAGCCTGGAAAAGTCTCTCCGGATTGGTATTGGTACAGAAAAGATATCCAAGGAACGACCTTGTATGACGAAGCAAAACAAAAAGGGATGAGTACAGCTGCTCTACTTTGGCCAGTAACAGCAAAAGCAAAGATTGATTATAATATGCCCGAGATATTCGCCAATCGTCGATGGCATCACCAAATCCCAGTTTCACTAGTGAACGGAAGCTCGCTCTATCAACTTGAAATGAACAAAAAATTCGGCCATATCAGAAAGGGACTTTTCCAGCCAGAACTTGATGACTTTGTTCTTGAAACTGCTGTTGATACGATTCTTATGAAAAAGCCCAACCTCATGTTGATCCATTTTACCGATCTTGACACGAAGCGGCATGAAACTGGTTTTTCATCAAAAGAAGCTATTGCCGCGCTTAAACGACACGACCAAAGACTCGGCCGAATAATAGATGCCCTACAGTCGGCAGGAATTTTTCATCAATCGACTATTATCGCATTAGGCGATCACAGCGCCCTCGATGAGTCTAAAGTGGTAAAGCCTAATGTACTCTTTCGTGATCACGGTCTTCTACAAGTTGGGAAAAATAATCAAGTTACCAACTGGCAGGCATACTGCAAAAGCTGTGATGGATCTGCATATATCTATATAAAGGATCAAGACCAAAGGACTTTGACACTTGTTCGTGAATTACTGGACCGTTCTGAGATCGAAGCCATTTGGTCTTCAAAGGGAGCTTCTCAATTCGGGGCAGACCCAAATTGCAGCTTAATGATAGAAGCAGCTATAGGATATTACTTTCATGAATCATTTGAAGGCGTTTTTATTGATGAAGTTACGGAAACAGACGTTGCATCAAAAAAGTATACAAAAGCTTGCCACGGCTATTCACCAGAAAAAAGTGACTACAATACCCTCTTCATTGCAAGCGGCAATGGAATCCGAACAGGCCAAGCCCTAACATCCATAAGGCTTATTGATGAAGGTCCAACTCTAGCTCGCCTCCTTGGGCTCGACCTAGGTGCAGTTGATGGGAGAGTGTTAGAAGAGTTACTAATAATGTAAAACGTTTGTAAAAATAGTTCCAAACCTAATCTATGAAACTGTTTTTTATGTAAAAATGGAAGTAACCATTCAAGGGGGAATCTTATGAAGCGCTTTAGCAGAGAAGAGAAAAGCTGGATTATGTATGATTGGGCAAGCTCTGCTTATTCTATCATTATCTCTACTGCTGTCTTTCCACTGTTTTATAAGGCAGCAGCTAATAACTCCGGAGTTGATGCAGCCGATTCAACTGCGTATTTAGGCTATACCATCGCAATTGCAACTTCCATTCTAGCTCTACTAGCTCCCATTTTGGGTACAATTGCGGATTATCAAGGCTTTAAGAAAAAATTTTTTACCTTCTTTGTTGCATTAGGAATATCAATGACAGCAGCACTAGCCTTTGTTCCCAGTGATCAATGGCTATGGCTTTTAATCTTTTACACGATTGCTGTAATCGGTTCGTCCGGATCAAATGTATTTTATGATGCCTTTTTGGTTGATGTTGCCACAGAGGATCGAATGAGTCGTGTGTCAGCACGTGGGTTTAGTCTTGGGTATATAGGAAGTACCATTCCTTTTATCATTAGTATTGCGATTATTATGCTCGCACAATCTAAGATCATTCCTATCTCTACGACTTCAGCCAGCCAAATTTCATTTGTCATTACCGCTCTTTGGTGGGGGGTATTTTCGATACCAATCTTTAAAAATGTAAATCAAATCTATTATATTCCTCGTGATCCTAAGCCTGTAGCAAGTAGCTTCAAAAGGCTAGCTGAAACCTTTAAGGAAATTAAAAAGTATCGGGCATTATTCTTGTTTTTACTAGCGTATTTCTTTTACATTGATGGAGTTGGGACCATTATTACGATGTCAACTGCATATGGAACAGATCTAGGTATTGGTTCTACAACACTATTAATCGTATTATTTGTTACCCAAGTTGTTGCTGCTCCCTTTGCGATTCTATATGGGAAGCTTGCTGAAAAGTTCTCT
The DNA here is from genome assembly GCF_052983275.1 of Robertmurraya sp. GLU-23. NCBI lineage: Bacteria > Bacillati > Bacillota > Bacilli > Caryophanales > Bacillaceae > Robertmurraya > Robertmurraya sp. GLU-23. The sequence continues at coordinate 31,484 of NZ_JBRKCV010000021.1, read as the reverse complement.
GAGAAAAAGATGCTTTACGTTGGAATCGTGGTCTATATCATTGTTTGCGTTTATGCGTTCTTTCTTGAGACAGCCACTGATTTCTGGATACTGGCCATGCTTGTTGCCTCTTCGCAAGGTGGAATTCAAGCCTTAAGTCGATCATATTTTGCAAAGCTTGTACCAAAGGAACGGTCTAATGAATTTTTTGGTTTCTACAATATTTTTGGAAAATTCGCCTCAATTATGGGGCCACTACTTGTTGCAGCAACTGCACAAATAACAGGTCATACAAGCAGTGGTGTTTTCAGCCTCGTAATCTTATTTATTATTGGTCTTGTGATATTAACAAAAGTACCTGAACCAAAGTCTTTATAATCATGAAAACCCACCAACTGGTGGGTTTTCTCGTGATTAAATCTTGAATCCAGCTGTTAGTTCTCGTAAATTTTTAGCCATTTTAGACAACTGTTCGGTTGTTCCCTCTATATTGGTCATTGTAGCAAGTTGTTCTGAAATACTTGTACGAATTTGATCAGTGCCTGCAGCGGTTTCTCCTGCTGTCTGTGCTAAATTACTCATTGCCATTTCCATTTCATTTGTTGATAATGCTTGTTTTTCGGCAGCTGCATCAATTTGGTTAATCTCATGTAAAATCTCTTGAATATGAGAAATAATATGTTGAATGGCATCGGATACGTCATTAGATTTCTCAACTCCAGCGGTTACCAACTCCTCTACTTCTAGAACTGACGAGACGGCTGAAGATGTTTTCACTTGATTTTCCTGTACTAAATTTGAGATTTGTAAAGCTGCCCGATTACTTTCGTCTGCAAGCTTACGAATTTCATCCGCAACAACACTGAAACCTTTCCCCGCTTCTCCAGCTCGTGCTGCTTCAATCGCTGCATTCAACGCTAACAAATTCGTTTGAGCAGAGATACCTGTAATGATCTGAATGAAATCACTAATTTTGTTTGAAGAGGTATTCAACTCATTAATAACTATGGTCACATCCTTTGACGATGCAGCAATATTTGAGATAGAAGATACGACTTCCGTTATCTTTTTTGAGCCATTTACAGCTGCCTCATGAACCAATCTAGTCTTATCAGCTGTTTGTTTCGTTGCTTTTGAAGTACGACTAGAGAAGCTTGCCATTTCAATTAAATTACCCGTTGTTTCCTCCATTACCGCAGCACTTTGTGAAGTACCAGATGCAATTTCTGAAACCGTATAAGTGATTTGCTCAAGTGATTTTGTTGTTTCACTAGTTGCATCTGTTAACTGATCACTTGATTCTGAAATGGTTTCAGCGGATCCAGCTACTTCTTTTATAATTTTTTGAAGCTTTTCTACAAAGGTATCAAAACTTTTGCTTAGCTCACCAATCTCATCTTTACTATGGTAACCAATACGGGCCGTAAGATCTCCGTTACTTTCAGAGATTTCCTTGAGCTTAGATGTAACTCTTCTTGTAGGAATGCTGATAGATCTAGCAATAAAAAAGGAAAGCAATAAGGTCGTCACAAATGCAATTGCTATCACAATAATCGTGATTATTAAGGTCGTCTTGTATACAGTCTCACTCTCGTTATACGTGTTTTCAGCTTGTGCAATTTGTAGATTGATGATTTTATCAAGTGCACTTACTGATTCCGTTTTTGTTGAATCTAATAACACCATTTCCTGAGGGGGGCCTTGACTTTCTATATTGGTCTCCGTCTGCTCCTGTTCACTTCCTACCCCATCGCTTTCGAGAAAAGATGTTATCGCCTCTATATACTCATTGTAGCTAGACATAAATTCATTGTAGTTACTATTATTCTTATATTCTTCTAAACTTTCATTTGTACTGGCAATTTGTGCTTCGATTTCATCTTGAATCGATTGCATCTCTTCCTCATCACCACTAGTATCCTTAAGTGAATTGGCTAGAGTTCTTATGTATTCAATATCGGATTTAATGGACTCCAGCTTGACGATAGGTACGAGATTTTCATTATTAAGCTTTTGAATATTCGAGTTCACTTCTGAAATTTGAACTAAGGATGTTATTCCACTAATAATAAGAAAAATAAAAAAACTAACTGTGAGAACAGTAATTTTCTGTCCAAATTTGAGATTTTTCAATAGTTTCATTGGTCTTTCTTCCTTCCACGACTTTTTCATATAGGTCATTCTAACTAACGAATGTTTCTATATTAAAAAGGAAGTATGAAAAAAGTATGAACAAACAAGCTTGAAGTCTTGGCTTCAAGCTTTTCGGTCCATATTAAATTCACTTAAGTGATAACACTTCATCAAGTGTTTTTCCATCAATAAATACTGACACCTTGTTCACACTATCAAACTGAAGTGCTGTTTCTTCAATTTGTGCCTTTACCCGAGGGTTATCAAGTGCGCCACCAAGTTTTAGATTACCAGTTAGTTCAATAACTGCCTCACCATCGTCAATTATCACACTTTTAATTTCTAAGTCTGATTGATAAAGAGAATGATAAAACCCAGATTGGCCGTACATTTGCTCATTTAAGGATAATAGCTTGGTAAGTGCTGCCTTTAATGGTGCCTTTGTAGGTTCAATATCTACAAGTACCGGTATAGCACTATCATTTGCGCCAATCTTTTTTCCGCTCGCTCCATTGTCTTCTATTCCAATAAGAAATATTTTCACTTTTGACACACCAGTACTTCCTTGATCGGTTGTACCCGGATTGTCATCTGAGTCTCCGGCATCCTGCTCTTGCCCCGGATCCTTCACTGGCTTTTCCCCAGACGACTGATTGTCCCCATCATTGCTTGCAGGCTTCTCTCCCACTGATGGTTGTGACACAGGCTTTTCTTCAACATCGTTCTTTGTACATCCAATAAGTAAAACAAATGAAATGAGTAGTAGTCCGAAAAGTTTCCTCACCCTTTCCCCCTCCATATGAATGTCTTACTTCATTATATTACGATGAAAAAGAAGGTTACCTAATGGAGGAAAGAAATTTTATTTTACAATAAAGAGGAATAATATTAGAAAGACATCAGGATATATATACTTAATTTCATCGCTCTCACTCCCATCTATCGTGAAAAAAGAGCAGGATCTGCTCCTGCTCTTTTACATCCTATTTAATGCCTTTTACTTGATCGTCTGTGGGGGCTCTTCCATCCAACCATTCTGGATCATGATCTTTGCTCCCTCATGGGCATATTCAAAAATATCCTTCATATATGCTGCAAATTTTAAAGGTAAATCGTTGCGAAGGCTAAAAGCGGTTCCGATTGAATTTCCTCCTAACGAAAAACTACAGAAGAGACTTATACAGTACGTCATTATTTTATCTGAAAATGGAGGAACTTTTGAATCTGTTATATTTCCACCTGCTGTTGTTGGAACTTGTATATTATTTTGAAGAAGAAGCTCACTCATATCCTTAATGATTGCTTTTGCTAATTCTCCACCCTTATTAAAAAACTTTTTGGCCTCTTTTTCTTTCGCCACCTGAGCAAAACCAAAAATCATTTGCATCCCGGTCACATTTGACTCAATTCCATGGTAAATATGAGCAATTTCCACCGCATTCAAGGGTCTTTTTTCACTAAACAGTTTTGCGCCATCGAGGTAGTTATTGGATTTAACAAATTCAATTGATTTTTCTATTGTTACATATGGTGCTCTTGGAAGTAGACCTTTCTTCAGCAAATACTTTGTACAATTATCAAAATATTTTTGAGTCATCTTCGTTAGTTCTCTAAAGAGAAGTACGATATCCTCCCGATAGACCATAGTTAAGTTTAAAGTATGCATTCCTGAACTGATTTTTTTTACTAACCGGACGAACATAATATCAAAGCCATTATCATAAAGCTTCGGTGCATCTTTATTGACATCTTGAGGAACAAAGCCGATCGGAATGGGAATTCCCTCTGCATTAAACAAAGAAACCATCTGTTCAATAAATGGTTGCATTTCTTCTTTTAAAGAGTTCATGATTTCTCTTGCTTCATGATCATCGGCATTATTGATAAAGTAGTCTAACATTTGAAAAAGCATTGTCTTTTGTTGATATGTAATCCATACTGCTCCAATTTCTGAAGATGTCATTGAAGGTGTATCAGGCATTTTCATTTCCTCCACGCGTCAAAGAATAGTTTTCCTACCATTACTTTGCACGTGAACGAAATAAAAATTCCTTTGTATGTAAAATACCTACTTCTGGAAACTTATAATATTTCCTTTACTCTCCCAACTATCCCACTGTCTAGCATAACCTTGATTCCATGTGGATGAGTAGGGCTATTAGTAAGGATTTTTGCAACCACACCTTCCGTTAATTTCCCTGTTCGTTGATCTGCTTTTTGAACCACTTTTACTTGACTACCAATTTTTATGTTTTCTCTTTTTTGTGACAACATCATTCTTTTCCCGCTCCTCTATTATGAATAAGATCATTATCTACTATTTTCACCATATCTCCAAATACTTAAAATGTAGAAAAAAGGATATAGACCCAAAAGAGTCTATATCCTTTTACTATATACGAAAGATTTTTTGTTCAAGTGTTACTTGATTAATCTTCTTAATATTTGGTTCAAATCCAATTCCAGGTTTGTCTGGTACAGAAATAAGGCCGCCACTCATTTCTACTTCTGGTGAGATAATATCTTCCTTCCAGTAGTGCGATGAAGGGGCTGTGTCACCTGGAAGCGTAAAGTTGGCTAGAGATGTAATCGCAATATTATGGGCTCTTCCAATACCAGCTTCTAACATGCCACCACACCACATAGGGATCTCATTTTTTACACAAAGGTCGTGTATCTTTCTTGACTCTGTTAGTCCTCCAACACGGCCAATTTTTAAATTAATGATTTTGCAACTTCCAAGCTGAATTGCTTTTCTAACATCTTCAGCAGAATGGATACTTTCGTCTAAACAGATAGGTGTCGAAAGCTTCGCTTGTAAAGATGCATGATCAATGATGTCATCACAGGCAAGCGGCTGTTCAATCATCATTAAATCAAATTCATCTAACGCTTGAAGATGATCGATATCCTTTAATGTATAAGCACAATTGGCATCAGCCATTAAAGGAATCGTAGGAAATTCGCGTCGAATAGATTTTAATATTTGAATATCCCAATCCGGCTTAATTTTTACTTTAATACGCTTATAACCTTCTTTTAAATACTCTTCTATTTGCTTAAGCATCGCCACTTCTGACTTTTGAATTCCTACACTTACGCCCACTTCAATCTGGTCTTTTACTCCACCGAGCGCTTTTGATAAGGAAAGATTTTTTTCTTTAGCATATAAATCCCAGACAGCGCACTCTAACGCAGCCTTTGCATTATAATTGCCACGGATATATTGAAAACGCTCAGACACTTCATCCGGATGCGAAATAGGTTCTTTTAATAATAAGGGGATTAGAAAATCACTCATGATATGCCAATTGGTCTTCACCGTTTCTTCGTTATAAATTGGCTCAATAATTGAAACAGACTCCGCCCAACCTGACAAACCACTTTTGGACTGTACTTCCACGATAATGAAATCCTTATCTACCTCCGTACCCACACTCGTAGTGAAGGGAGTTAACAAGTCCATTTTTACATGCCTTAAAATGATGCTCTTTACTTCCATTTCACACTCCCCTTGCTATAGCTTTTTTAAAACGTAGTAGTAGTGGTTTTGTTTTTCCTTCAGCAAATCAGTAGCCATGTAACCTTCTTTAAAATAGTGAGTAAACGCCTTTCGAGTTGCCTCTCTCCATTGCTTAGCAAGTGAGAAATTTTCTGTTTTAATTCTCTGAAAATTCCCTGGTACCGATACGAAAAGGGTATCATGAGCTAGGCTCAAGTGAATTTCCTCAGGAGTTAGGTTTCCATTGAACTGATCTGTTTTTATAACGTGCAGCGCGTCTCGATCTAATTCCCTTTTCACACTCTCAAACTTTAGCCTCCACTCTACTAAAAAACGGTCGGTGGCAATTCCTGAGTTCAATCCATCATTCATCACACCGTATACATCTTCCATATATGTAGAACAGACGCCGCCAAGTTTATGTAAATTTAGATTTGCATTTACGGTTTCAAGCGGATCATATGTCCAGGTGATTAAATCATAGCCCTTCAGAAGCGCCGTCTTCTTCTGAGCCCATTTTAGCTTCTCACCGACACCAAATGCACGATAATCAGGATGAATCCCGAGGCTGTGAGAGCAAAGATACGCTTTCGCTCCATCAAATCCTGGGAAGCTATATTGAAAACCAATAAGCTTCTCATGGAGAAAAGCACCAAGAACGAAGCCGCCATTTTTCACTGCGGCTACCGTTTGGTTGACAGGTACAGAATCTTCCAAACTCCAAATGAGAGCCTCTAACTCACGTACCTTTTCTAACTCTGTGACAGTTTGAAGGTTACGAATACTTACTTCATTTTTCAAATGTCTTTCCTCCTTTACCGGAGTCATTACCAAGTCTGTTTGTCCGCTTCCAATAACAGATTTGTTAAAATTTTTGTTCCATTAAGTAAGGCTGTAATGTCAAATTTCATATTAGGATGATGCAAGCCTGGTTCCAATCCACAACCTAATCCAATCATGGTTGCAACCATATCTGGTCGCTTTAATGTGTAGAAGTGAAAGTCTTCTGCACCAGGAGAGTCACACATCGGTACGAGGCATTCCTCTCCCAACACGGATTTAATGGCTTCTTCGGCAAGCTTCACCGCATGTTCATTCTTCACTGCAGCAGGAGAATAACTATCTTGTTGGTAAACAATTTTTGTTTTCGTTCTATCCTCAATGGCTTGTATCGATTGTTTTGCCTCTTCTAACAGCAACTTCATGGCTTCATTCGATTTTGCACGAAGATCAACGGTGAATCGTGCTGTTTCTGGAATCAGATTCGATGCTTCTCCACAATGAAGCTCAGTCATTTTAATTGAATATGGCACATCGGTTTGGACATTAATCTTCTGAAAAGCTTGAACCAACAGGGCCGCAGCTTCAATAGGATTATTGCCTTCCTCCGGTCTCGCAGCATGTGCCGGTGTTCCTTTAATCGTTCCTCTTATACAGCTTGATGAACCGTGCAAGATCACTGGAGCTGCCATTCCATTTGCGACCTCAAATGCTGGGCGCAAATGAATACCGCAAAGAAACTTTACATTGTCTAGTGCGCCTTCTTCAATCATTTTAAGCGCACCCTCTGCCTTTTCCTCTGCTGGCTGAAAGATAAAGCGAATGGTATGTTGATGTTTTATTTTAGCAAGTGCAAGTGCTGTGAATAACACCATCGTACTATGACCATCATGACCGCATGAATGATTCGCTTGTACAACACCATCAATCTCTTGCAAAAGAGCATCCATGTCCGCACGTATCGCGATTACCTCATTACTTTCACCCTTAATTTCAGCAATCAACCCATAATGGCCCTGAAAGGTTTGGACATCAAATCCAGCCCCTTCTAGCTTTTGCCTTACATACAGAGAAGTTTTTTCTTCCTTCCAGCTTGGCTCGGCAAGCTCATGAAGTTCTTTATACGTATTCAAAATTTGTTTCCGCTCTGTATCGATAAAGTTTTCTAAAAGAACCATTTGTGTCAGAACCCTTCTAGTTAAAAAATAATATGTGCTGCAATGGCAACAATCGGTAAAGTAATGGCCGTACGAATCAAGAAAATTAGTACTAAGTCTTTAAAGCTAACAGGTAGCTTTGATCCAAGTAGTAATCCTCCCATTTCAGAAAGGTAAATCAGTTGTGTAACGGATACACATGCAATAACAAAACGTGTTAATTCACTTTCGATTCCACTACCAATTATGGCTGGTAAGAACATATCCGCAAATCCAACAACCATCGTTTGAGCAGCCTGGTCTGCTTCTGGGATTTGCATTAACGTTAAGATCGGCTCAAATGGCTTTCCTAAAATGGAGAACACCGGAGTAAATTCTGCAATCACTAAAGCTGTGACTCCAATAGCCATAACGATTGGTAGTACACCCATCCACATATCTAGTACATTTTGAAGTCCTTCTTTTAATGTTGCCTTTACACTTGTATTTGTCTTTGCTTTACTAACCGCTTGTGCTAATCCCCATTTTGCGTACGATGTACCAGCTGGGATACTCGTTTCCTTTACTAATGTAGCATGCTCATAACCTGTATCAGCTTTTCTAGACAACGGCGGAATACGTGGCATAATCACAGCTGCTGCTAATCCAGCAATAACGATCGTTGCATAATAATGAAGAAAGTATTTATCTAGATTCAAGTACTGAATGACTACAATGGTAAAAGTAATAGAAACAACGGAGAAGGTTGTAGCAATAACCGCTGCTTCTCTTTTTGTATAATAGCCTTCCTCGTATTGCTTCGTTGTTAGCAGTACACCGATTGTCCCGTCCCCTACCCATGATGCTAAGCAGTCAAGTGAAGATCGTCCAGGCAGTTTGAAAATTGGTCGCATAATCTTCATTGTTAATGCTCCAAAAAACTCTAACAGCCCAAAGTTCAAAAGAAGTGGCAATAAAAATCCTGCAAGTAAAAAAGTGGTTAATAAAATCGGAAGTAGGCTAAATAGCAACATCCCTCCTGTATTCTCAGAGGAAATAAATTCCGGTCCTACTTTCGTAAGTGCGATCACTGTAAAAATGGCCCCTAATACACGTGCAATCAACCAAAATTTGCTTACATTTAACAGCTTATTTAAAAAAGTATTATTGATAATAAATTTGGGCTTGGCCAAAACTGCAATAAGTGAACCTAAAACAGATAAAATAATGACACCAGTTGCAAAGGCTGGAATTTGATCAACAAAAAGGGTATTTAATTGACTGGCAAAGAATGCAACTGGTATCGTTATTCCTTCACCATTTGAAATGGGAATAATAAATAGCATAATACCGATCAAGGATGGTAGGATAAATTTCATATAATCTTGAACAGAAAAGGACTTTTGTAAAGCTTCCTTTCTTTCCGCTCTAACATTTGAAGCATTGGTCATATAGGGTTAACCTCCTCTTAAGTAACTACTTTTTCATTCTAAAAAAATATTTTGCTCGGAATATAGCTGCTCTAATTTCTTCTGACGGACAAGGCTGTTTTCTTTGTCCCTTTTGTTCAATCCAGAGATAATCACCTCAAGCAAACCAATCACCGAAGCAATCGAATGATGGCTCGATTCCAAATGCTCCTCTGTTGTTAAAGTCAATTGTGCGAGCTGGCCAATAGGCGAAAGCTGCCGATCTGTAATCGCTATGAGGGTTGCTTTTTGATTGTTTGCATAGTTTGCTAGCTTAAGTGATTCTCTTCGGTAACGAGGGTAGGAAAACATAATAACGGTCGACTGCTCATCAAGTTCACATAGTTCTTCAGGTAAAAATCCACTTGGGTTAGAGAGAAGCACATTTTCTCTCATTTGTTTTAGGGCGTAATACAACCAGTAAGCAGCAGCATATGAACTACCAAAACCAGCGATAAAAATCCGCTTTGATTGATGAAGCACATCCACCACTCGCCATATTTGTTCTATTTCTAACTGGTTAAGCAATTGATTAAGAACTTGGCTCTCTTTCTCGATGATTTGATAAAACAACTGATTTTCTTCAAAGCCATCTCTACTTGAAGGTTTTCCTTCGCTTTTTCCTGGTTGAACATGTGTTAGCCATTCTCTTCGAACCGTTTCTTGCATTTCTGAGTAGCCACTAAAGCCTAGTGCATACGCTAGGCGAATGACAGTTGTTTCACTAACGCCCACTTTTCGCCCAATTTGGAAAGCAGTGAGCAGCGAACCTTCATCCAAATGCTCTAGCAAAAACTCTGCTACTTTCTTTTGACCTGAAGATAATGCCGAAAAGTTTCCTTTAATCATTTGTGTTACCGTCTTTTGTTTCATACTAGTCTCGTCACCTTCTTGGATTTGGTGAAGGAAAAACTTCCTTTTTCCATTTTAAAGCAGAAAATACTTCATATTCAAGTGGAATTTTCCGAATTTTTAAAATAACAGAAACTTCTAATGTATATTTCCAACTACCTTCTGAATTATAATGCATAAAAGAATACTTTTTCAAGATGAATTTGTGTTTTTATTTATATACCCTAATAAATATTCAAACCAAAAGAAAAGGAATTCTCCGTTTCCCTGATAGAAACGTGGAGAACCCCTCTTCATTGTATGCATAGAATCACTATTCAATAAGAAGAAACACGTCTTCTCCTTCAATTACCGTAGAATAGGTTTTAACGCAACCTTTATCCGGTGCTTGAACCAATCCATCCTCTAAGCAGATCTTCCAATCATGCATCGGACAGAAGACCGAATCACCACTTACAATCCCTTCGCTTAAGACGCCACCTTTATGAGGACAACGATTCTCTATTGCACGAACCGTTCCATTGGAGAGCTTAAATACCGCCACCTCTATATTTCCCACATGAAACGTTTTCCCTAAGCGCTCTGGCAGCTCTTGAAGAGAGCTGATTAATACCTTACTGATGTTTTTATTAACCATACGAAGATCTCCTCCTTTGATCGTTGTATTACGATGTGACCACTGTTTCAAACAGTTCTTTTTTCAACTTTTTGTCCTCGATAATGGCCTTCCAAGGATCCTCAATTACAGATAAGGCTTTATCCATACGAGCACTTAGCTCCTTACGCTTTTCAGTATCATCTAATACCTCACGGATATGATTCAAACCAACTCGGTCTACCCAAGCAGATGTTCTCTCCAGATAGTTCGCTGTTTCTCGATAATATTGAAGGTATGCAGATGTAATCTCGATAACCTCTTCCTCAGTCTTTACTTTGTAAAGAAGATCTCCACCACGCACATGGGTACCACCATTTCCACCAATATAAAGTTCCCAGCCACCATCAATGCCAATGTATCCAATATCCTTAAACCCTGATTCGGCACAGCTTCTTGGGCAAGCTGAGACAGCCATTTTCACCTTATGTGGTGTTTGAAGACCTTCATATTTCTTTTCTAACTGAATTCCAAGTCCCATTGAGTCTTGTGTACCGAAACGACAGAATTGTTCTCCTACACATGTTTTAACGGTACGAAGTGATTTTCCATAAGCAAATCCTGATGGCATATCAAGATCTTCCCACACCTTTGGAAGATCATCCTTCTTTACCCCAAACAAGTCGATTCGTTGTCCACCGGTTACCTTTACGAGTGGGATCTCATACTTATCAACCACATCAGCAATTCGTCTTAAATCATTCGCATTGGTCACTCCACCATACATTCTTGGCACGACAGAATAAGTTCCATCCTTTTGAATGTTTGCGTGCATACGTTCATTAACGAATCTTGATTCTTTTTCATCCTCGTATCCAGTTGGATTAACCATGCCTAAATAGTAGTTAAGAGCTGGACGACATTTCGAGCAACCCTCTTCAGTTTTCCAATCTAGTACAAACATAACTTCCTTCACATGTGTTAAACCTTTTGCTTTAATTTCTTCTACTACCTCATCACGAGAAAGAGTCGTACATCCGCAGATGGCTTCCTTTTGCTGCAAGGTATCAAATGACGAACCTAAGGTGTGCTGAAGAACTTCTGCAACGAGTGGTTTACAACCACCACAAGAACGGGAAGCGCTCGTACATGCCTTAATTTCATCAACAGATGAGCAGCCTTGTGTTTGAATAGCTGCAACGATCGCGCCTTTTGAGACTCCATTACATCCACAAATGATTTCATCATCACTCATCGTCGCTACTAGACTTGCCCCTGCTTCTTGGCCAGTTGGCTGCAGCAAGGAAACCTTCATTGTGTCTGAAATGTCAGCCTGCTTTTGAATCATTGAAACCAAACGATTTCCATCGCTGCTATCTCCGAAAAGAACCGCACCAACAATTTGATTTCCACGAAGAACGAGCTTCTTATAATAGCTGTCTTGTTCATCAAAAACTTTAACAGCCTTTTTATCGTCACCTTCTGTAAAATCACCTGCAGAGAACACTTCAACTCCTGATACCTTTAACTGGGTATACAATACAGAACCTTTATACGGCTCCGTCTTTTCATCACAAATGGTTTTCGCTAATACTTTCCCTTGTTCATAAAGCGGGGCAACAAGTCCGTATGGAATTCCGTTATGTTCTGCACATTCCCCAACCGCATATACGTGTGGGATATTTGTTTGCATATAATCATTTACAACTATTCCCCGATTTACCTCTAACCCACTTTCCACCGCCAGGGAAATATTAGGTTTAATACCAACCGCCATAACAACAAGATCCGCTTCAATTTCCGTTCCGTCACTGAAACGCAAACCTTCGACTCGCTCTTCTCCAAAAATCTCTTTTGTTTGTTTTTCTAATAAAAACGTCATTCCCTGCTTTTCTAATTCTGTTTGCAACATTTTTCCAGCCATTGGGTCAAGCTGACGCTCCATTAAATAAGGGGCTAGATGGATGACATTAACCTCCATCCCAAGGTTTAGAAGTCCCCTTGCCGCTTCAAGTCCTAATAATCCTCCGCCGATTACAGCTGCTTTTTTATATTTCTTACTGGCCTTTAGCATAATTTCTGTGTCCTTAATATCTCGGAAAGCAGTAACACCTTCCTTATCTGCACCTGGAATCGGAAGAATGAAAGGAACAGAACCAGTCGCCACTATCACTTCATCGTATGGTTCTACTCTCCCCGCATCTGTAACGACTACCTTTCGATCAGAATCAACCTTAACCACGGTTTCATCTATATAAAGCTGAATATCATTGTCTTCATACCAGCTCCAATCATTAAGCGTAATATCAGCTACCTCTGTGTCTCCTTGTAAAACCTTTGAAAGTAGGATTCTATTATAATTCGGATGTGGCTCACTACCGAAAATCGTAATTTCAAATTGTTCCTTTGTAAGCTTTAATATTTCTTCTATGGTTCTGACTCCTGCCATACCGTTACCAACAAGAACGAGTTTTTTCTTTGCCAAATTAACGCGCCTCCCCAAGAAAGTTTCTTAAACTGTAACACATGATTTGTGTAAAATTGTTTAACATGTTAGATTACCTCACACACTTTTTAGTTCGTAAACCGAATTTTCCGAATATTAAAGGAGTAAATCACCCAAAATTATCGTCATCCAACATCCATGGCAGAGCTTATTTTTACCGCACTTAATTTAAATCCAGGCATACGACAGGTTGGATCCAATTCCTTTCCGACGAGGAAATTGACATTTTGTGAATTAGCCCAATGAAACGGGACAAAAAGTGTGTCTTGACGAATACTATCCGACAGCTTACTCCGTACAACAATACTTCCTCTCCTGGACGTTATCTTCACAAGGGTTTCATCTCTAATCCCGTATTTTAAAGCCGTAGCCGGATGAATCTCCACATGCGATTCCACATTCCTGGCTGCTAACGAAGCACTTTTACGTGTTTGAACTCCTGTTAAATAGTGAGACATCACTCGTCCGGTTGTTAAATAAAGTGGAAACTCTTCACATACCTGATCCTTTGTAACAGGGGCTACATTAGAAACAGAGACCATCTTTGCTTTTCCATCCGAATGAGCAAATGAACTTTCAAAAAGCCTGACTGTTCCTTTATGGTCTAAAGTTGGACAAGGCCATAACAGCCCCTTTTCTTCTCTTAGTCGCTCATAAGTCACTCCATAATAATCAGCAATTCCACCTTTACTAGCAATCCGAAGTTCGTTAAAAATATCCTCCGCTGATTCAAAAGGAAAATACTTCCCCTTCCCAATCGCATGAGCAATTTCGCAAAGAATTTGCCAATCATGCTTTACTTCTTCTGGACAAGGATAACTTGCCTCTCTTAACGTGACTCTCCCCTCCACATTGGTCATCGTTCCTTCATCCTCTAAGTAAGAGGAAGCCGGTAAAATAACATCTGCTAATCGAGCAGTTTCAGATACGAATAAGTCAACCACAACAAGAAAAGAAAGTTTTTGTAAGGCCTCCTCCACAAAATGTGCATTTGGATTAGAGACAATGGGGTTAGAACACATTAAAAGCATCCCGGATATATCACCGTCATGAATTTTTTCAAACATTTCATATGCAGAGACACCCTTTCTCGGCAGCTCAGCTTCATTCACTCCCCATACCTTTGCAATATAAGCTCGATGGTCATCATTTTCTATGAGTCTATAACCAGGTAGTTGGTCGGCCTTTTGTCCATGTTCTCTTGCTCCTTGACCATTTCCCTGCCCAGTTATCGCTCCGTACCCACAGCCTGGTTTTCCAATTTTTCCAACCGAAAGTAATATATTTAGGAAATTCCTAACTGCAGCCGAACCATCTGTGTGTTGCTCTACTCCGCGTGCCGTAAAAATCATGCCTGTTTCTTCTTTTGCAAACCGGTGAGCAACCTTCCGAATCTGATCAATCGGAACACCCGACAAGGATTCGATTTCCTCTAGAGTCATTGATGTTACATACTCCCTTACTTCTTCGAATCCGTTAACTTTTTCTGAGATAAAGTTTTCGTTATATAGCTGTTCTTCAATAATTACCTTTAAGACTCCATTTGCAAATGCGGCATCTGTTCCGGGCTTCAGCTTAATATGCAAGTCTGCTATTTTCGTTGTTGCCGTTTCACGAGGGTCAATCGCAATAATATAAGCACCGTTTTCCTTTGCCTTTTCAAAATAAGGCATGATGGTTGGTTGGCATTCTGCAATATTTGTTCCCGCCAGAATAATGCAGCGAGAAGAAGGAATTTCACTTATGCTATTTGTAAATCCTCGGTCCATTCCGAAGGTTTGAGTAGCAGCCGAAGCGGCAGATGACATACAAAGTCTCCCATTGTAATCAATGTACTTGGTCTGCAACGCGACACGAGCAAACTTTCCAAGCAAATAGGCTTCTTCGTTTGTGATGGATGCACTTCCATACACCGCCATTGCGTCTTTTCCATGGCGTTCTTGAATGGACTGAATATTACTTTTGATGACCGCTATCGCTTCTTCCCATGTGGCACGAACAAACTCCCCGTTTACTTTTATAAGCGGATACTTTAATCGGTCTTTATGAAAAGTATGCTGGTGGGCATTAATGCCTTTTACACATAATCTTCCTTGTGTAGTTGGATTATCTAAACCAACAGTGGTATATTTCTTTCGTGTAACAATTGATTGCTCTATGAGTTGCATCTTGCATTGCATGCTGCAGAATGGACACTGCGAGTTGTATGTTTTCTCGGACTCTACATGATTTTGCTTTGTACGAAAGTATTTTAATAGCATTTCAGTCACATCATCACCCTCAATCCTTTATACTCTTTAGAATTTACTTTAAAAAATAGGAACATCTTTAGGTCCCTTCATCAATAAGGAATCCCCTTCTAGTCGTTCTAACAATTGCTGACGGAGTTCAAAATCAAAAAGTACTTCTCTCACATGCAATAAGCTCACTCGATCCACCCATTCCCATGTTCTTTCCGAGTAATTAGCCGTTTCTCGATAGTATTGGACTAGACCACCAATGAAATGAACTGCCTCTTCTTCTGTTTCAGCAACTGTAAATAATTGACCAGCCCTAACACTTCGACCGCTGCTTCCTCCCACATAAATTTCCCATCCACGCTTCGTTCCAATAATGCCAATATCCTTTGTTGTCGAACCAGCACCATTATGCAAGCAGGCAGAGACACCTATTTTCAATCGATACGGAGTGATAAGATACTCAAGTTTCTTTTCTAGAGTTGCTGAGAGCTGAAGAGCTTTTTGCTTGTCACATTGGCATATATGCTCACCAATACACGTCTTCACATTCTGAACTCTGTTCCCATATGTGGCACTTAAAGGCATATTTAATTCCTTCCACACCTTTGGTAGTTCTTCTCTTGTGAGACCTATCAAATGAATTCTTTGCTCACTAGTAATGGCTAACTCTGACACTCCATATTTGTCTGCCACATTGGCGATTTTTCGTAACTCATAGGGATTCGTCATTCCCCCATACATTTGCGGAACAACAAAGTACGTTCCATCCTTTTGCAATGTTGCATTCATCTTTTCGTTTACAAATAATGTTTCTTGGACATTCTCATACTCTGGATTGATCATACTTAAGTAATACGTTAAAGCAGGAACACATTTGGAACATCCTTCTCTGTGTTTCCAGTTCAGTGCTTGCATGACTTCGTTAACAGAGGATAAATTTTGGACCTGCATCTCATGCACAACTTCATCCTCTGTTAACCTTGTACAATTACACATCGTAGGCTTCTCGATCTTCATTTCATCAAATTCATCACTATGAATATAGGATAATAGTGATGAAACAAGCGGTTTACATCCTCCGCAAGAGCCGGATGCCTTTGTACATGCTTTTACGTCGTCTACAGTAGAACAACCTTGGCTTTGAACCGCTTCTATAATTGTCCCTTTAGAAACTCCATTACAATTACAGATTATTTCTGTTGCTGCCATGGAGGAAACTGCTGTACCCG
Organism: Robertmurraya sp. GLU-23; assembly: GCF_052983275.1. Classification (NCBI taxonomy): domain Bacteria; kingdom Bacillati; phylum Bacillota; class Bacilli; order Caryophanales; family Bacillaceae; genus Robertmurraya; species Robertmurraya sp. GLU-23. The sequence continues at coordinate 15,063 of NZ_JBRKCV010000021.1, read as the reverse complement.
ATCCACTTGATTGAAAAATAGTCACTTTTTCCATATCAGATACATCTTGCTTTTTAAGTATCATATTTTGTAATTTCGTACGATCACTCGTATCCCCAAAGAGAACCGCACCAATGATTTTGTCTTCTTGGAATACAAGCCTTTTATAAGTACCTTCCACTTCATCGTGTATTTTTATTGACTTTTTTGCAGGGTCCTCTTGAAAAGCTCCAATAGAATAAACATCAACACCTGAAATTTTTAATTGAGTGGCTAACACAGTCCCCTCATAACTTTGTCCATCTACCCCACAAATACGATTCGCTAAGACAACTGCCTGTTCATAGAGTGGTTTCACAAGGCCATATACCATACCACGATGCTCCACACATTCTCCTACAGCAAAGATATTGGGAATACTCGTCTCCAGAAAATCATTTACGACAATCGCCCGATTAACTGTTATGCCACTTTCTCTTGCCAAATGAACATTGGGTCTTACACCAACTGCCATAACAAGCAGGTCGGCTTCAACCGATGTTCCATCCGTAAAACGGAGTCCTTCAATGCGTTTATCGCCTAAGATTTCTTCTGTTTGTTTTTCTAATAGAAACTTCATCCCTTGCTTTTCAAGTTCTACTTGTAGCATTTTTGCTGCCGTTTCATCCAGCTGTCTTTCCATTAAAAAACCACTAATATGAACGACATATACCTTCATCCCGAGGTGTAAAAGTCCCCTTGCAGCTTCTAACCCTAACAATCCTCCACCAATGACAACTGCCTTTTTATGATTCTTTGCTGTTTCCTGCATCTTTTGACAATCCTCAATGGTTCGAAAAGAAATGACCCCTTCCTTCTGTACCCCAGGTAAGGGAAGAACAAAAGGAACGGAACCCGTTGCCAATATTAAGCGGTCATAGTACAAGCTGCGACCTTTATCTGTCATAACTATTTGGCTTTTATGATCAATAGCAACAACGGTTTCTCCTGTAAAAAGTTGAATCTGATGCTGCTCATACCACTTAAAATCATTAATGGTTATTTCTTCAAGCTGTGTGGTTCCTTGCAGTACGGAAGAAAGAAGGATTCGGTTATAGTTTGGATGTGGTTCGCTCCCAATTACCGTAATCTCAAACATTTCAGAATCTGTTTTAAGAATCTCCTCTAAACAACGAACTCCAGCCATACCATTACCGACCATAACTAACTTTTGCTTTTTCATGTTATAACCCCCAACAAACCTTAGATGGATGCTCAAACCAAATTTCGTTTTATTATTTCATACATCTACTGAAATGAAATTTAACCTGTTACATTTTCTAACACGATATGTACTATTTGGGTGTTATTTACTATAAAAGGCCTATTAGTAGGCAGTATTTTTATGCAATACTACGGTATACTCATTTTTCGAATTACGAAGTAAAATCAAAAGATCATTCGCTTTTCCGTTTATTTTGTAATGCGCTTACAAGTATAAAAATTCAAGACATTTGAAAATTCCAATAAATTTCTGTGTTAGATTAGCTAACACCTTTTGAGACAAAGCAGGAGTATACATACTATCCTTTAACAAGACAAAGATGGTAAAAACTCTGACAAACAGAAAAGCAAAAGCGCCTTGTTCAGCCCCGACAAGCATAAGACGAATCTCGCAGGAAGGCCTGCCTTCTGGTGAGATTTGGCTTATGACCTAGGAATAATGGCTTTATATTATTCCATCGAGGGGCTAGGCGCTGGAGCTGGACACTAAACAAGGAGGAATTCCAATGACAAATAAGATAGGTTTTTTCTCGTTCTTCTATGTATTAAGTAAGATTTTATTTTCTCGAAAAAATTATATTGGCTGGTAACATATTTGAAATACCATATCTATTAAAAGGAGAGAGTAACTATGAAGTTAGCAAATTTAAGAAAAAGTGGACATGCACCATCGCTATTTGCTTCATTTCTGTACTTTGATGTCAGCTTTATGATTTGGGTAATACTAGGGGCACTTGGGGTTTATATCACCAAAGACTTTGGTCTATCCCCTTCGCAAAAGGGATTAATTGTAGCGATCCCTATTCTTGGTGGATCATTCTTCCGTCTCGTTCTTGGTGTTTTAACCGATCGAATTGGTCCGAAGAAAACATCGATCATTGGAATGGTCGTTACAATGGTTCCACTTCTATGGGGTTGGTTGTTTGGAACAACATTAACGGAGATTTATTTTATTGGAATACTATTAGGAGTAGCTGGTGCTAGCTTTGCAGCAGCCTTACCAATGGCAAGTCGTTGGTATCCACCCCATTTACAAGGGTTAGCAATGGGGATTGCTGGAGCGGGAAATAGCGGGACTTTATTTGCCACCTTATTTGGTCCCCGCCTTGCTGAACAAATTGGCTGGCATAATGTACTCGGGGTTGCCCTGATTCCTCTTGCTATTGTGTTTATCATCTTTGTTCTTATCGCAAAAGATGCTCCTTCCCAGCCAGCACCAAAACCACTTAAAGAATACTTTAATGTTTTTAAACAAAAAGATGCCCTTTACTTCTGTTTGTTATACAGTGTTACCTTCGGTGGATTTGTAGGACTATCTAGCTTTTTAAGTATCTTTTTCGTTGATCAATATGATCTTTCAAGAGTAAGAGCCGGAGACTTTGTTACCCTTTGCGTAGCAGCAGGAAGCTTCTTCCGTCCAGTGGGAGGATTTATTGCCGATAAGATTGGGGGCGTTCGTCTATTAACCTTCTTATTTATCGGTGTCGCTCTAACCATGCTGGGAGTTAGTCAGCTACCTTCCATCACTCTTGTTACCTTGCTGTTATTTGCCGGTATGATGTGTTTAGGAATGGGCAATGGAGCGGTATTCCAACTGGTTCCACAACGCTTCCAAGAAGAAATCGGAATGGTTACTGGAATTGTAGGAGCAGCTGGTGGTGTAGGTGGTTTCTTTATTCCAAATATCCTTGGAACGTTAAGAGAAATCACAGGCACGTATGCAACAGGTTTCCTTGTATATGCAGGTATTGGTGTATTAGCTTTACTCGTCTTAATCATTGCACAGATGTCTTGGAAAAAGACATGGGCACCAAAAGAGTCTTCTATAAAAGCTTAATATGTTTAAAAGCTCTGGCTTGCATTTCTATTGCAAGCCAGAGCTTTTTTTATTACTTTAGTATTCGAAATTCTCAGACTAATTATATGCATTTCTCCTATAAATGTTATATAATATTATATAATGATTTATACTTTGAGAGGAGTTCTCCTATGAAGTTAAACAGCTCTAGTTCACGTCCATTATACGAACAATTATTTAACACGATAAAAGAAGCAATTGGCCAGAATACCTATCGACCAGGTCAGCAAATTCCCAATGAAGCGGAGCTTTGTGATATTTATGGTGTAAGCAGAATTACGGTTAGAAGAGCGATTCAAGATTTAGTTGATGAAGGTTTATTGGAAAGAAAACAAGGAAAAGGTACGTTCGTTGCCAGGAAAAAGGTTGCTCGCGAACTAGTAACAATCGAAGGTTTTTCGGATTTTAGCAAACAACTCGGAAAGAAAACGAGCAAGAAAGTTCTTCTTTGTGAAGAAATAAAAGCATCGAAGAAAATTGCAGAAGATCTTCAAATAGAGGTCGGTGCTCCAGTACTCAAACTTTTAAGATTAATGTATATTGAGGAAGAGCCATTTACTCTTGATTTAACCCATTATCCGATAGAGCGCTTTCCTAACATTCAAGAGCATATATTTGATTACGAGTCCACCTATGATGTCCTGAGTAACATCTATCACGTGGATATGAAGGACATTACAACGAAAAAAACGATTACTGGAATCCCTGCCTCTTCTGTAGAAGCTGAACACCTAAATTGCGAAATTGGTGAGATTTTATTCAATATTGACAAAATCGTGTACGATAAGTATAAAGTACCTATTCATCTTTCTACATTTAAAAATTTAACTACGGTTATCGCTTATACAATAACCACGTAAAAAGGGACTTGACTACCAGCCAGTCCCTTTTCTTTATTTTACTAATTGTTTTCCATAACCAAATGCTCCATTCACTTCACAAGTACGTGCCGCCCGTATTGCAGCTAGTTGAAGTGACTGCTTAATTGTATGGTGGTTCAAATAACTAGTTAGAAACCCAGCTATGAATGAATCACCTGCACCTAGCGTGTCTATTACCTCTGCTTCTTCTATTCCCTGTATATAACTTTGTGTCCGATCTGACATGATCACTCCCTTAGACCCTCGGGTAACAATCACATAATGCGTGCCATATCCATGAATTTTGTTAATTAATTCCTCAATTTGTTTGTCACCAAAGTCACTACCAGATATGAAGGCAAAAGTGATATGTGGACATACCGTCTTTAGCAACTCCACTGTAAAATGATTAGAGAAATCATAGGAAATCGGTAATAGCTGTTTGATCAGGGGAAGTTGATCATCCAGACTGCTATAAATGCTGGTATGAAGAACATCAAAACCTTTGGTATACTCAAAATCGGATGGATCCAATTTCAATCGTAGCTTCGATTGAATACCACCTTTGTTTGATTTTACGAAAACCCTGTCACCAGTTGAGTCAATATCCACATACGCTTTTCCACTTTCTCCATAAGCTTTTCGGATATGACTTATATTCACATGATTCTTTTCTAAAGAATCAATAATGTGTTCACCTTCCGCATCGTCTCCAACAATTCCAATAAATCCTGTTTCTTCTGCTCCGTATTGCTTCGCTAATACGGCAACATTTAACGCATTCCCGCCTGGAAACATCTCGTTTCGATCCAAATATACATCCACCACATTATCTCCAATTGCTAGTAGCTTCATTATTATTACATTCCTTTCTATTGGAGTACTGTTTTTACTAACACTCTCTTATCCTTTCAAACTTCCAGAAGCAAGACCACGAACAAAATATTTTTGTAAAAATAAAAACAGAGTAATAATCGGAATCGCAGAGATCATTAATCCTGCTAAAAGAACTCCCCAATTGGTTTGTAATGCATCACGGAATTGCATTAATCCTGCAGGAATGGTTTTTAAACTGTCTGAGTCAATAAAGATGAGCGCAAACATAAATTCATTCCACGTAAAGTAAGCAGTGATAATGACCCCTGTGAACAAAATAGGAAGGTTTAGCGGCAAAAAGATTTTTGTAAACACAGACCATGTTGAGCATCCATCAAGAAAAGCCGATTCTTCTAACTCTTTGGGAACCTCTAGAAAAGCAGCTCTTATTAATAGCACAGTAATCGGAATACGGTATGCCACATAGGGAAGAATGAGCGCTAAGTAAGTGTCATGAATACCCATTGCCTGGATAAGCTTATACAAGGGGACTAAGCTCACCTGCGGAGATAGCATCATTCCACCCATACACAATATTAATAGTAGCTTCTTACCTTTAAACCGAAAACGAGTTAAACCGTACGCTCCAAGAGCACTGATGAAGACCGTTAATAAACAGGTGCTTAACGTAACAATGGTACTATTTAAAAAGTACTCGGATATTCCAGTATTCCACGCATGAACATAGTTTGAGACAAGCCAGGTTGTCGGCAATGCCCAACTGTTTGAGAAAATTTCTTCAGTCGTTTTAAAGGAATTAATGACCATCCAAAACAACGGATAGGCAATGATCATAAAATAGAAGATTAATATGGTATACAGCGGAATCGCTCCTGCAATCTTTTTACTTTTATAGGAACGAACTTTGATTGATTGCATAGAAACGTCGGTTGATGTTATTTTATCTGTCTCCATCTATTAATCCTCCTTCCCTGTCTTAAATAGTTTCATTTGAATCATGGCTGCCGCCAACGAAAGTAGTAAGATAATGGTCGCTATTGCAGATGCATACCCCATCTCATCTCTAAAAAAGGCTGATTTGTAAAGCAACGTGCCAAGCACTTCACTTGCATTTCCAGGTCCGCCACTTGTCAAAATATACGGCTCATTAAATACCGTAAATGCGCCTGTTAATGTAATTAATGTTGCTACAAAAAGCATTTCTTTTACCTGGGGAACTGTAATATGAAGAAACTTGTAAAATTTATTCGCACCATCAATATCAGCTGCCTCATACAGCTCTTGAGGAATAGATTGAATAGCAACGATGAAAAGCATCATGATATACCCAATACTTTGCCACTGTGATACAGAGATTACGGCGAAAATAGCTGTTTCAGATTCTCCAAGCCATGCCCTTGTCCACTCTTCAAGACCGAGCAATCGTAGAAAGCTGTTTAGTATCCCAATGTCCGGGTTGTAAACAAAACTAAACAATAAAGCAATTACCGTAATGGATATGATTACTGGAAGGAAGAAAGCAGTTCGGAAAAAACCACTTAGCAATCTAGTCAAAGGATCCTCTAGTATGGCAGCTAAAATTAACCCGCCGAATACTTGGCATACGATTGAGATAACTGCGTACCAAATATTATTTTTTAAAGCTATATAAAAAACCTCATCCTGAAACAGAGCAAGGAAATTTTCGAATCCAACAAACACCTTATCTGGAGCAAAAGCAGAAAACTCATAAAAAGCAAATCGGAAATTCTCTACAATGGGATAATAAACGAACAATCCCATTAATAAAATACAAGGGGCAATATATAAATAGGGAGCCATTTTCCTAAGTGTCACTGTATTCACCTCTTTTTTTCTAGGTCCTTTCCGACCCTTTTCTTGTTTTTCTTTATGAAAGAAAGGTAGTTTCGGTCCCCTACACTACCTTTCTTTTAAACTATTATTTCAGCTCTTTCGTTGCTTTTTGAACATCTTTCATTACGTCTTCAGCTGATTTTTTTCCATCTAACATCTGTTGAACACCATTTAAGTACGCATCAACAATCTTGATGTCTACAGCCGTATCAAACCATAAGTACGTCTTGTCAGCATTCACGATTAGATCGATCGCTTCTTGTTGAAGAGCTGAACCGTTTTCAGTAGTTGTTGTATCTTTAACCGCACTGTATTCACTTACCTCTTTTAACTGTTCAATTCCTTTTTCCTTAGAAGTTAAGAATTTGATAAACTCCATTGCTTCTTCAGGATGCTTTGTTTTAGAAGAAATCATAATTCCTTCTGGAGCAGCAGTAATTGAGCTGGGATTTCCTTCTCCACCTTCAACGAATGGAGTATTGAATACACCTAAATCTTCACCGAGACTTGGCTCTATCAAACCAATTTCAGCTAACTGAAAGTACCCTATCGCTGCTTTTCCTCCGTTAAATAGCTCTCTCGCATATTGGTGGTCAACGGAGTTCACTCCTTGATTAAAATATGGCTCTAATTCAATGAATTTTTCCAAGGCAGTTACATAACCAGGATGAGTAAACTCTCCATCTGAATTAGTTAGACTATAGTCCTTTGCAATAACATCTTCCGGAACGACATACTCATTTAGTGATCCAATATAATGAGAAATCGTCCATGGCGCCTTACTTCCGAAGGCAATTGGAGTAATTCCTGCATCCTTGATTTTTTCAGAGACAGTTAGGAGCTCCTCCCATGTGGTAGGGATTTCAAGGTTTAAGTCGTTAAAAACCTTTTTATTATAGAAGAAGGCTTTTCCATCTGTGGACCAAGGAATTCCATATACCTTTCCATCCAACGTAAATGGACCAAATTGGGATTCAATGATTTGACCTGACCAGTCCTTATCTTCCTCAACATAGCTTGTTAAGTCTAGGGATTGTCCAGCTCTTGCAAAATTGTAAGCAAACTCACCGCTCCAAGAAAAGTAAACATCAGGAGGATTATTTGAACCTAAAACAACACGAATTTTTTCCTTGTACGAGTCATTCAAAACCGCTTCGGTTTTTATTTTTATATTCGGATGTAGCTCTTCAAATTCTTTAACTGCTTCTTCAAAGTATTGCTTTTTGGGTTCTGTAGGCCATCTGTGGAAAAAACGAAGTTCGACAGTATCACTGTCTTCTGAAGCTGTTTGACTAGATGAGGAACAAGCTGCGAGCATTGAGAGAATTAATACGGCGATAATACTAAAGATTTTAAACTTTTTCATGAATCTGCCCCCTCAAGATTTTTTTCTATTAATCTAGCAATGAGAGGAAAAGCGAAGGTCTCTTCGCTTTTCCTGTTAGATTTTAGTATTCTACTTTCCACATATATCTTCTTGTAGATAATGGATGATTGCGCTGTTCTGCCAAGTTTTCTGCGTATCTTCTTAATACGTGGTTCAATACTAGTGGAGCAATATATCCTTGAACCTCTTCATCAATTCCAGAAAAGTCAAAATCTTTTGCATCCAAAACGATTAGCTTCTTGCCATAACGCTGGGAGAATTCAAGGGCACGTTCCTCAAGGTATCTAGTTTCATCTAGACCAAGAAGGATGATAAATGGTGTTTCTTCATCTATGATTTCAAATGGCCCGTGGAAGTACTCACCTGCATGAATGGCATGAGAATGAACCCACTGCATCTCCATTAAAATACAAATCGCGAAAGAGTATGCCACACCGTAGTTTGAACCACTAGCCATCGTGTAGATGACTTTTTCATCCTTGTACTGTTTTCCAAATTCTACAGCAGCATCATGATATTTGGAAGCAGCTTTTTCAAAAACAGTTTGTAGGTTTTCGAGGCTCTTCTCAATTGTTGCAAATTTCTCATTGTTTTCTACAACCTTAAGGACTCCAAAGACTAGTTGATACAGAACAGAGTAGTTTGTTGCAAATGCATTAGCAGTTGGGCCCCACTCATACTTTAAGACAACTTCTGAAGCTTGAGCCAAAGGTGAAGTTGGTTCATTTGTTAGAGAAATCGTTAAAGCACCTTTCGCACGGGCAAATTTAGCGGATTCTACTGTTTCAGGAGTTGTACCAGAATGAGAACATAAGATTACTAGAGAAGTATCTCCTAACTTTGCGTGATTACGATGAATAAATTCATTCGCACTATAAAGATGTGCATCTAGCTTTTTCGCTTCACGATCAATGACGTATTTACTTGGGTACATTAATGCAGATGAACCCCCACAAGCTACAAAAAAGACATTATCAATTTGTTTTTTCTCAACTTCCTCAAGCGCATGTTTGATTTGATTTTTCACATCTACGATTAGTTCAGTACTCATATTTTTATAAGCCTCCTAAGGATTTTTTTAGTATGGGGTACTGCCTATCCTCCCTTCATTCAATATACAACATTATAGGACGTTATATATTGTTATATCCTAGCTCTACTATATCCTAGCCCATCTACTTCGTCAACGGAATTTTCAGATAATTCTTTCGACTCTATTCGGCAATTTACATAAGGAATAGACTAAAGCTGACATGATTTGCACAAAGTAAGTAAGTCTGTCTTTACCATTTTGAATCAAAAAGTTGTCTCAATGGCTAGATTGAAGGGTTCCTGATATATTTAATTACATTACACAAGAAAAAGGAGTGGTAAACGTGCAATCTATTAATGGAAAAACAGCGATTGTAACTGGTGCAGGCAGAGGAATTGGCCGTGCTACAGCCATAGCTCTTGCAAAAGAAGGAGTAAATGTTGGATTAGTAGGATTAACCCTTTCTAATCTTGAAAAAGTAGCTGGGGAGTTGCGTGAGTTTGATGTGAAAGTAGCTGTCGCAACAGCTGATGTGGCAGACCTTGAGTCGATTACTACTGCAGTAGCGAAAATTAGTGGAGAACTTGGAGATGTAGATATATTAATTAATAACGCAGGAACAGCTAAATTTGGCGGTTTCTTAGACCTTTCTCCTGAAGAATGGGAAAACATCATTAAAGTGAACCTCATGGGCGTGTACAACACTACACGTGCGGTTTTACCAGAAATGATTGAAAGAAAAGCTGGAGACATTGTCAATATATCATCTAGTGCTGGTCAAAAAGGCGCTCCTGTAACAAGTGCATACAGTGCCTCTAAATTTGGTGTACTAGGTTTAACAGAGTCGTTAGCTTTAGAAGTTCGTAAGCACAACATCCGTGTGGTCGGTCTAACACCTAGCACAGTTGTAACAGACCTCGCTGCGGAAGCAAACTTAATCTCTGGCAACCCAGAAAATGTCATGCAGCCAGAAGACCTAGCGGACCTAATCGTATCCGGCCTAAAGCTACACCCACGCGTATTCCTAAAATCAGCCGGCCTCTGGTCCACCAACCCATAAAAAGCGGCGAAAAAGCGGCGTCAGACACCCTCCGTGGACAAATCACCCCCTTTTGTCTTTTTGTGGTGTCTGTCACCGCTCGTGGACAGATTTGTGTGTTTTGTCCGCGTGGGGTGGACACTTAATGGAAAAAGCGAGAGTCTGAGACTCTCGCTTTTTTTCGTGTCACGGTCTATATTCAGCCCTAGTATTTGCACATAATTTGTAGTCCGAATTTTCTTTACTTTGAAAATTTAAGCGGTTACGATTGAAACTGGGATGGAAAAACATTCCTAATACATACAAGGAGGAGATGTAAGATGATTCAAGTAAGAATAAAAGAAAAGCAAGTTCAAATAAAAAAGGAAGAATCTACTTAGTGAGAGGAGAAACTATATGCCATCTGTAAAAAATGGGATCCAAATCGTAAGTTATCACGAAGGATTAGCCGCAGGGGTAGCAAAAATGTGGAATTTAAGCCGTGACAGTTGGGGTGGCGACACTCGTGTTATGACCGAAGAACAAGTAAAAACAAAGGAAGCCAATTCCGAAAATATTGAGCTTTACCTAGCGCTAGATGAAAATGAAGTCGTTGGCTATTGCGGATTATCTGAATATAAGGAGGATACTGGCTCTTTATACATCCCTCTACTCAATGTTCTTCCGAATTATCATGGAAAGAAAATTGGCAAGATGCTTGTCATGAAAACTCTTGAAAAAACAATCGAACTCGGCTGGCCTCGTCTTGATTTATACACATGGCCAGGTAACACCAAAGCTGTTCCCCTTTATAAAAAATGCGGCTTCTTTTGGGAGGATCGTGATGACACTACCCATTTGATGAACTTCATCCCTAACGTGTTAAACACCCCACTTCTTAAACCACTATTCGAAAAAATAGACTGGTATGAAGCTAGCACAAGGCAAATTGAAGTAAAGCCAGACGGAATAAAAGAAAACGGGTTTACCTTCTACGAATATAGCTGGAGTTCATCCGAGACGAACGCTAGAGTACAATTCGAGCGGACAGCTCGAGGCATTACCCTAATTGAAACCGATGACTTCCTCGTTCAGCTTTCCATGGAGCACCATGAAGTGATTGAGGAAATGGAACATAGCTATCAATTAAAAGTCGTAAACAAATCCGGTACCCCTCTTTCCTTTCAAGCTACTGGAACGAAAAATGATCGAGTCGAATATCAACTCAACACCGGAAAACTAAACATAGAAAAGAATTTGACACTCTCAGAGCCTTTTACTATACGAAAAGGTGAAGAGCCTAGTATTTGGCGAACTCACCCAAGCATTCAAATAACCGTAGAGATTAATGGTGTTCCTTGCGAAATGAGCCTTGGAATTTTCCCTATGCAACCTGCTAAGCTTGAAGCATTCAATGAAGGGAATTTTACTTTCTTAGATACAAAATCAGAGTTTCATCTTGAGCTAAAGAATAATCTATCTCACACCACAGATTTTGTTCTTACCATCCCTGAGAATGATCTAGTCTGTCTAAAACAAAAAACATACGAAATTACAGTTCCTGCTAAAGGAAGAAAAACGATTTCCATACCAATTACTGTTAAAAAGCACGGCTTTTACGATCCAATTATTCATGTTCAAACTAAGACTAACAATCATGTACTCGATTTTAAACAGCAAATATCGGTTGCTTTCAAAGGTGAAGGGAAGAAATTTGGTGGAGAATCAACACTTTTCTGGCACATATACAATGGCCATAGTCAGTTAAACATTCGAAAACTTGATCTTAATGTCCAATTAAAAAAGAATGCTAGAAAGAAAAAACCATCTTTTGCTTTTCTTGCACCTAAGCTTGGAAAACCATATACAAACGAATTCAATAAAAAGAAGCCAACATCAGTAGACTGGCATACTGATGATTCCTCTATCTTGATTAAGTTCGTCTTACAATCGGGGGAATTTCCAGGAATCTACTTAACAGAGTGTCTCCAGCTCTTTGGAGACGGAATCGTTCACCAGTGGGTTGAGGTTGAAAATGTACATCCTACTACTTATCAAAATATCGCTATCAGTCAGCCTTTATACCAAGAACTCGGCAACACGTATTTCCCACTTGATCAAAGAGTTGTTTATTTTTCGAAAGATCGTCCACTTGAGTTCGGAGACCTAAATCCAGCCATGATAGCAGGTAATTGGTATTTTTCCAAGACTGAAGGAGAAACGGTTGGGGTAACTTGGCCAAAGAATAGCCATGCAGCACCTGAAGGTTGGCAGTTTGTCATTGAGCAAATAATTGGTGAAATGAAACCTGGAGCAAAGGCTACTACAGAAAAAATCATAGTAGCACTAGACTCCTTCCAGGAAGCAAATCAATTTCAGACTTTCGCTGAGAAAAGACAGGTACTTGAGCCACACCCGATTACCAACGAACTTCAGCTCGAGGTAAATCAAATGATTGTGCCACCTAGTTCATCACCAACCTTCACATTAAAGACTTATCGAAACAGTTATTTGAATGGAACGCTTGAAATAGCTTGTGACCACTCTCCTGTCTGTAAAAGGAGTATACAGGCAAAAGAAGAGAAAAACTCTATTACTTTTGAACAACAGCTCTCATTAAATCATCCTGTTTCTCATCTGTCGGCTCATTTTCAACAAGAAGGAATCCGGACAAATTTTGAGAATCTACTATTATCACCACGTGGAGACATTTCCTTTAGTACAGAGTCAGATGGGTCAATAGTTGTAGCCAATGGTTGCTTATCAATAAAAGCAAATACTGATTTTTATCCAGGTTTGTACTCCTTGAAAATAAACGGGCTTGAGTGGCTAGATACTGAGTATCCTGAAAGAACCGCCAAAAGCTGGTGGAATCCATGGGCAGGAGGAATGAAATGGGCACCTGAAGGAATTACCACTTTCTCTCTTTTAAAAGAAAAATCAGCTATTTCAACAACAAATATCTGTGATCGCAAAGGAAATACATGGAAAGGAATTGCGATTCACACAAAATTTGAGGAGCATTCACAATGGAAAAATGTCGAGTATATTCAGTATTATTTAATGCTTCCGGGCATTCCTGTTTTAGCAACATTTTTACAGGTCATGCATGATGGAGGGAAATGGCTGGATGGAGAAAAATGGTTGACCGACCTGTTCCTTGGTGGAGAAGCATTACCGAACCTCTCCATAAAAAGTGGCAATACAGAGTATCGTGCTGGTAAGCAGGAATTACCCATGTATCTACCAAAAGAATCCTATATAGAATCACAAACAAAAAAAGAAAAACTTTATGTGATTCCAAGTTTAAAGAGTGAAGAAACCGAGGCTTATATGAATAAAGAAGCTTTTCAATTAGTTGCGGCTCAACAAGGTTTTACGAATAAGAAGAAGCAAGAGACTGCTCCCCTATTCTTTTTGTTTGATGAGCGAGTTCTACCAATAATGGCTGTCCAAAAACTACGAACCATCCAATTTTAAAAGGAGTTCTTATGAAAATCATTGATGCACACATCCATCTATCAAACATAAAGTCATTTCAAGAAACAGCTGACAAAATTTCATTTGTTGATTATTCACCTTCAGGTATCCTCAAAGAATTTGAGGAAGCAGGAGTAGTACTTGGAATAGGAATGGGGTTAACAGAAACAGCTAAAATGGGGTTTCCTGATTATGAAACGCAAACTCCTATGGGGCTAGATTTAACAGATGAATTGCCACCTTCTATCTTTACCTGTGCTGGAATCAACCCGTACAACTTAGACGAAGAGGCACTCACTCGTTTAGAAAAGATGTTATTACATCCGAAAACAGTTGGAATTAAAATTTATCTTGGTTATTATCCGTTTTATGCCTATGATCCTGTTTATCAACCTGTATATAGACTGGCGGCAAAGCACCATCTTCCTGTCGTTTTTCATACGGGCGATACGTATTCAGAAAGAGGCTATTTAAAATATTCCCATCCACTCACCATAGATGAAGTTGCCGTTGACAACCGTAATGTAAATTTTATAATGGCACATTTCGGGGATCCGTGGACACTGACAGGTGCAGAGATCATTTATAAAAACCCAAATGTGTTTGCGGATTTATCTGGATTAGTTGTCGGAACAAAGAATGACCTAGTAGAAAAAAGCGAAGGTCGTTTCCTTGATCATTTACGTCACGCATTGGTATTTGCAGACTCATATGACAAACTTCTATTCGGTACCGATTGGCCCTTAGTGCCGATTGCCCCGTATATTGAGTTCATCAAGAACTTAATTCCAGAAGAGCATCATAGCCAGGTGTTTTATGAGACCGCACTAAAGGTTTTTCCAAGGATTCAACCGTTTGTTAAATGACGAAAAAGCTGCCTAATGTTTAATAAGGCAGCTCTTTCATAATTATAGGGAATACGATGACAAGACTAATCAAACCTCAACAAAGAAAGGGTGTACATCTTCATTTAAACAATATTCTATTCTCTTCTTAAAATGTTTCCATGTGACCATTTCAAGTGCTTTTTCTAACGGAAAGAAACCCACTTCTAAACTCTCAGGTGACGTAGTCAAATGACCCCCAACCACTTTCCCAATGAACAAATTACTGCAAATGGAGTGCTTTACATTTTGAAAAATTCCACAGAACTTTTCAATCTCAATATCTAGCCCACTTTCTTCTTTTGTCTCTCGTATCGCAGCTGCCTGAATGGACTCTCCTTCTTCAACCTGTCCTCCTGGTAACTCCCAACCTCTCCTTGGACTTTTTATTAAGAGTAATTCATTATCATCATTCCGTACGAAAGCGATGGCTGTCACAATATGCTTTGGCGGAACTCCCATTTTTCCACCTCCATCCAATGTATCGTATTGTCAAAACTTCTATAAGAAATAGGTTATAAAATATCTCCATAGAGGGCTTTATAGGCAAAAAAATTGCCACCCCCTAAATTCTTTGGATAATTGAGGTTACCACACACCCAACAACCAA
>NZ_JBRKCV010000020.1:0-88770 GCF_052983275.1 Robertmurraya sp. GLU-23 | reverse complement strand
TAGTCTGGTGGCGATAGCGAAAAGGTCACACCCGTTCCCATACCGAACACGGAAGTTAAGCTTTTCAGCGCCAATGGTAGTTGAGGGTTTCCCTCTGTGAGAGTAGGACGTCGCCAGGCGGTAATATTTTTATCATTCCACAGTAGCTCAGTTGGTAGAGCATTCGGCTGTTAACCGAACGGTCGCAGGTTCGAGTCCTGCCTGTGGAGCCATTTTCATAAGACAACCTCTTATGAGCTTTTTGGAATGCTTCCATAGCTCAGCAGGTAGAGCACTTCCATGGTAAGGAAGAGGTCACCGGTTCGAATCCGGTTGGAAGCTCTCTGTTTTATAGATTACTAGTACGGCCCCTTGGTCAAGCGGTTAAGACACCGCCCTTTCACGGCGGTAACACGGGTTCGAATCCCGTAGGGGTCACCAAGTTTTTTTACGAAGTAAAAATAACCAAGTTTTTTCACTTTGTGATAAAAACATTTCATTTCGGAGGATTAGCTCAGCTGGGAGAGCACCTGCCTTACAAGCAGGGGGTCGGCGGTTCGATCCCGTCATCCTCCATTTAGAATATTTTTCACGAAGAGAAAAATATTCATCTTATATAACGAAATAATATAAACTAAGCCGGCGTAGCTCAATTGGTAGAGCAACTGACTTGTAATCAGTAGGTTGGGGGTTCAAGTCCTCTCACCGGCACCACGCTTCATTTACAATAATGGAGGGGTAGCGAAGTGGCTAAACGCGGCGGACTGTAAATCCGCTCCCTTGGGTTCGGCGGTTCGAATCCGTCCCCCTCCACCATTTTATTTACATAGTAAGTCTAAAACTGGACAAACTAAAGATGTCCTTTTTATTTTGACTTTTGGGCTATAGCCAAGCGGTAAGGCAACGGACTTTGACTCCGTCATGCGTTGGTTCGAATCCAGCTAGCCCAGTACGAAAAGCGGAGAAAGCTTGATCAGCCTCGACAGGCATAAGTCGAATCACGCAGGAAGGCCTGCCTTCTGGAGAGATTTGGCTTATGACCCCGAGAGGCTAGCTTTCGGAGCTGGACAGTATATACGAGCCATTAGCTCAGTCGGTAGAGCATCTGACTTTTAATCAGAGGGTCGAAGGTTCGAGTCCTTCATGGCTCATTGAAACCTTAGGAGTTTTCCTAAGGTTTTTTTTGTGCGTTTTGTTTTCTGAATATTGGATATTAACTGCATATTTATGCGTGATTTTGTCGAGTTGAGTCACAGACATAGAAATGTATACAATAGGAGGGAGAACAAAGAGGGGGTTGGAGGATGAAAAAACTATCTATTATTGGGATGCCGATGGATCTTGGTCAAATGAGACGTGGGGTAGATATGGGGCCAAGTGCCATTAGGTATGCTGGGGTTGTTGAAAGATTACGAAACCTTTTTGATGAAGTTCATGATTTAGGGGATATCCCGATTGGAAGACCAGAGGTTGTGATAGACGAGCAATCAAATCTAAGAAACTTACATCTTGTCGCAGAAAAAAATGAGGCACTATCAAAGGAAGTTGATCAAGCGATCACTTCGGGAGCGTTTCCGCTTGTCCTTGGAGGAGACCACAGTATTGCGATTGGGACACTAGCTGGAGTTTCAAAGCACTACAAAAGTTTGGGTGTTATCTGGTATGACGCACATGGGGACCTTAATACAGCGGAAACATCACCTTCTGGAAATATCCATGGAATGCCGCTTGCTGTAAGCCTTGGAATAGGACATGAGATATTAACAAGTGTCGGGGGATATGAACCTAAAATTAAACCTGAAAATATTGTTCTAATAGGTGCCAGAGCACTTGATGAGGGAGAAAAAGAGTTAATCAAAGAGATTGGTATAAAAGTATATACGATGCATGAGATCGATCGTTTAGGCATGACAAAGGTGATGGAAGAGACGATAGAATATTTAAAGGAGAGAACGGATGGGGTACATCTCTCTTTAGACTTAGACGGCCTAGATCCACATGACGCTCCAGGAGTAGGAACGCCTGTTACTGGAGGAATTAGCTACCGTGAAAGCCATCTTGCCATGGAGATGCTTGCTGAATCTAAACTTATTACATCTGCTGAATTTGTAGAAGTGAATCCAATTTTAGATGATAAAAATAAAACAGCATCTGTTGCTGTAGCGTTAATGGGTTCTTTATTTGGCGAAAAGTTATTATAAATTAATAGCAGCAACTCTCATTAAGAGTTGCTGCTATTTTTCATAAAAAGATCGTACTTATTTAATAGATTGTCCAACTTTTTGCTAAGTTTGATTACTTTTTCATTGCTTAATGAAGAGTGAGATGCTTGGCTCACCATTATTCTTCGATGAGTTTCAATGTCTTTTAGCAGAGATTGCTTATCCATATGATTCACTCCAATTCGTAATGATATAATAACCTCCCTAATTTCTACATTTATACCCAGAGCCTAAAATTTTAAACAATTCACAGTAAATATTTGTTAAAATATGTAGTGGAGAAAAATTTTTTGTAAGAAATGAAACCTTTTCCGGTATCGATACGTATTATCGAGTAGCCGCATTAGAGCGGAGGTATAGGAATGGAAGCACTGATTAAAAAAAGAGTTAAGCAAGTGTTAAAAGGGGACCAAAGTGCATACGGGGAAATCGTTGAGATATATAAGGATAAAGTTTTTCAACTTTGTTATCGAATTCTCGGAAATCGTCATGAAGCAGAGGATATGGCACAAGAGGCATTCATTAGAGCATATGTTAACATAGCAAGCTTTAATATTGATTTAAAGTTTTCAACATGGTTATATAGAATTGCAACAAATCTATGTATTGATCGGATTCGAAAGAAAAAGCCGGACTATTACCTTGATGCAGAAGTATCTGGTACAGATGGACTGACCATGTATTCTCAAATTGCATCAGATACAATTCTTCCTGAGGATGAAATCGAGAGTCTTGAATTACAAGAGACCATTCAACGAGAAATTACTAAGTTGCCAGAAAAATATCGATCGGTGATTGTCTTAAAATATATTGAAGAACTTTCATTAAATGAAATAAGTGAGATCCTTGATATTCCACTAGGAACAGTAAAAACAAGGATACATAGGGGTAGGGAAGCATTACGACACCAATTAAGAAATGTTTAATGAGAGGTGAAAATCAGTGAAGTGTCCAGATAACATTGTCTTGTATATGCATGAATATCTAGATGAGGAAATTGAAGAGCATGATGAACAGTTACTTAAAAAGCATTTACAGACCTGCCCAAAATGCCAAAGTTATTTTCATGAATTAGAGAAGGCAATTGCCTTAGTGCAGAGCACTTCTCATATACAGGCACCAAGTAATTTTACTGAAAATGTAATGGCTCGACTTCCTAAAGAGAAAAGAAGAGTGGGTGTAAACCGATGGTTCCGACACCATCCTTTGTTGACCGCTGCCTCTCTTTTTATCATATTAATGACAGGTAGTTTATTATCAACTTGGAATAAAGATCATGAGTTTTCAGTAACCAAGCAACCCAATTTAGTCGTTCATAATAACACCGTTATTGTTCCTGAGGGTGAAGTAATTAAAGGAGATATTACTGTTAGAAACGGTGACCTTCAAATTGAGGGAACGGTTGAAGGTGATGTAACCGTCATTAACGGAAAGGTTGATGGCGATGTAACCGTCATTAACGGAGAAAAATATCTAGCCTCTGCGGGACATGTTACTGGTGAGATTAAAGAAGTTAATGAAGTGTTTGAATGGATTTGGTATCATGTAAAAAAGACAAGCAAAGAGCTTGTTAGCGTCTTTCAAGATAAGGATTGAATAATTAGTCGCTCGTATAAGGGTGACTAATTTTTCTTATAATTTTAGAAGTATAAGTTTTTGAACTTTGAGCATTGTCTAGCTCCAGCGCCTAGCTCCTCGGGGTCATAAGCCAAAGCCCTACAGAGGTCAGGACCTCTTTCGGTCTTCGTCTTATGCTTGTCGGAGCTAACCAAGGCGCTTCCGCTTTTCTTATAAATAGAGCAAAATTTTTGTCATTTCATTTTTATGTTATAATAAGAAAGTTAAACAAAACCTTTAGCTTAATGCTTTGAAATATATATTTGGAGGAAATGCAATGTCGATTGCGGATTTCGATGTTTTGAAATACTTATCCATTACCATTGACATTCTCCTAGTTTGGTACGTGATCTATAAGCTAATCATGGTTATTAAAGGTACTAAAGCCGTCCAACTGCTTAAAGGGATATTTGTTATATTAATGGTTACAGTCATCAGTGATTGGTTTAGCCTAAAGACACTGAATTGGATGATGGAACAAGTATTGCTTTGGGGAGTTCTTGGAATTATTATTATCTTTCAACCAGAGCTTAGAAGAGCGCTTGAACAGCTAGGCCGAGGACGTTTCTTCTCTCGAACAGGGATACAGGAAGAGGAAGAACAGGAAAAAATGGTAGAAGCGATTACGAAGGCAACTGATTATATGGCAAAGCGTCGAATCGGTGCGTTAATGTCAATTGAAAGAGAAACAGGTATGGGAGATTACATAGAGACTGGAATTGGCTTACAAGCGAAAATCTCCTCAGAATTATTAATTAATATATTTATTCCGAATACTCCGCTCCATGATGGTGCTGTTATCATTCAAAAGAATATGGTTGCCGCTGCTGCCTGTTACCTTCCGTTATCCGAGAGTCCTTTTATTTCTAAAGAATTAGGAACAAGGCACAGAGCGGCTCTGGGAATTAGTGAAGTAACTGATAGTGTAACGGTTATTGTGTCTGAAGAAACAGGGGCCATCTCACTTACCAAAAATGGAGAACTTCACCGTGACTTAAAGCTTGAACAATTTAAGCAAATGTTAGCTAATGAATTTATTACTCCAATGAAGCCGAAGCAAGCCTCCACACCTCGATGGAATTGGAGGGGAAAAAAGAATGGATAATTTAATTGATAAACTAATTGATAACCGATGGTTTATTAGGGTTGTTGCATTGTTACTAGCATTTCTGCTTTTCATATACGTGTACGACGGAGAAGATTTATCTATTAATGTGCCTCAGGATCAAGAGACAGAAACCATCACAGACGTTCCTGTGAAGAGTTATTATGATACGGAAAACCTTGTCGTAAGTGGAGTTCCAAGTACCGTAACCATCAAGTTAAGTGGTCCTAAAAATCTTTTGCAGCAAGCAAAGACCTCTCGATCATTTGAGGTGTATGTAGATTTATCAGAGGCAGAGATCGGTACCCAGCGTGTACAGATTGAAATTAGAGATGTGTCCGACAGACTAACGGTGGAAATTGAACCGGATTATGCTAATGTATCGATACAAGAGAAGGTAACACAGGAGTTTAAGGTGGAGCCTGAATATAATTCAAGTCTTGTTGCTGATGGTTATACTGCTGAGCAAGCGATTGTTAAGCCTAACAAGGTTAAAATTACAGGTGCAAAAGATGTGATCGAAAAGATTACTTATGTAAAAGCTACGATAGATTTAGAAGGTAACATTGAAGATACTGTAACGAAGGAAGCAAAAATTTTAGTTTTGGATCAAGACTTAAATAAACTTGATGTCATTCTTGAATCAGATACAGTAGAAGTGACCATACCTATAAAGGCGTCTAGTAAAGAAGTTCCAATAAAAATTGTTGAAAAGGGAACTCCCCCCAGTGGGGTAACGATTGACTCCATTAATTTAGCTCAATCCCAAGCAACAATACTTGCTAGTGCGGATCTATTGGACAAGACCGATTCAGTTCGTGTAGAGGTAGATGTTAGTTCAATAAGTGATGATACGACTCTAACTCTCCCCGTCATTATATCTGAAGGTATTGTTAAAGTGGATCCAGAAACCGTTGATGTCACTATTAACGTTAGTCGGGAAGAGGATATTACCTTTTCAAATATTCCGATAAAAGCAAATGGACTTGCTGCTGACTTAAATATGTCATACAATGAACCTCTTGATGGGACGGTTTCAATTACTGCAACCGGAGATAGCAGTATAATAGGATCTTTAAAAGAAAGTGACTTTAGTGTCATCCTTAATTTAGCCGGTCTAGGTGAAGGGGAACATAGTGTCGACTTGAACGTGACTGGTCCAACAAATATTAATTGGACGATTAACCAACAGACAGCAAAAATATCGATTACAAAACGAGAAGCATAGATGCACAACAATTATTAAGGAGAGATCTTTTAATGGGTAAATATTTCGGTACTGATGGGGTGCGAGGAGTAGCAAACAGTGAGTTAACTCCAGAATTAGCATTTAAACTAGGACGTTTTGGTGGGTATGTTTTAACAAAAGATAAAGAACGTCCAAAGGTAATCATTGGACGTGATACTCGTATTTCAGGGCATATGCTTGAAGGGGCACTTGTTGCCGGTCTTTTATCTATCGGTGCAGAGGTAATGCGCTTAGGAGTGATTTCGACACCTGGAGTGGCTTACTTAACGAAAGCACTTGGAGCACAAGCTGGAGTGATGATTTCAGCTTCTCATAACCCGGTAGCTGATAACGGAATTAAGTTTTTTGGACCAGATGGCTTTAAGCTTTCTGATGAGCAAGAACTTGAGATTGAAGGTTTAATGGATCTAGAAAAAGATGAATTGCCTAGACCAGTAGGTTCAGACCTAGGACAAGTTAATGATTATTTTGAAGGTGGACAAAAATATCTACAGTACTTAAAACAAACGGTTGACGAAGATTTTACTGGAATACATATTGCTCTAGATTGTGCTCACGGTGCTACTTCTTCACTTGCTACACATTTATTTGCTGACCTAGATGCTGATCTTTCAACTATGGGAGCATCTCCTAATGGACTAAACATCAATGACGGTGTTGGTTCCACACATCCTGAAGCTCTATCAGCTTTTGTTAAAGAAAAAGGAGCGGATGTGGGTCTCTCTTTCGATGGTGATGGAGATCGATTAATTGCGATTGATGAAAATGGAGACATCGTTGACGGTGATCAGATTATGTATATTTGTGCTAAGTTCTTGAAGGAGCAAGGAAGACTTAAGCATAACACAGTTGTTTCTACTGTGATGAGTAATCTTGGTTTTTATAAAGGATTGGAAGGTCACGGAGTTGAAAGTGTTCAAACAGCAGTAGGTGACCGTTATGTTGTTGAAGAAATGAAAAAGACGGGCTATAACTTAGGTGGAGAGCAGTCAGGTCATATCATTTTCCTTGACTACAATACAACTGGAGACGGGCTACTTACAGGCCTGCAGTTAGCAAATATCATGAAAATTACGAAAAAGCCACTATCGGAGCTTGCAGGAGAAATGAAAAAATTCCCTCAAAAGCTGGTAAACATCCGTGTAACGGATAAGTACCATGTTACAGATAATGAAAAAGTAAGTGCTATTATTTCAGAGGTAGAGGCAGAAATGAATGGTAACGGACGAATCCTTGTTCGACCTTCAGGTACAGAACCACTTGTACGCGTAATGGCAGAAGCACCATCAGAGGAGCTTTGTGAGTCTTATGTAAGTAGAATAGCAGCAGTTGTTGAGGAAGAGATGGGACTATAATTAATACTATGCATGAGGGAACGTTTACAACCCCTCATGCATATTTTTTATATATGGGATGCCTTATGTCACATAGTTTTTTGTTGACGTAGGCCTATCCATATTGTATGATTATCCTGATTTTGTAAAGAAAGCAAAAGGAGGATAGAGGTAAAAAACATGGAAACTAAAGCGCCTGAACTAGCTGATGGACGAAGAGCGGCTAGTTGACGAGGAGGAGGTTTATCGATCTTTCGGCGGATACCTCCCGATTGTTAAGCACAATCGTATGCTTTTTCTAAAAATCATTGGGGTAACCTGGTGGACAAAGGGAAAAAGAATGCTTAAATCAATAAATGCTAACAATAAATATTACAGAGACTAGGGGGCAAGTCTGCCCTCGTTAGCAACTTGCCTCCATATATTAGGAGGAATTACACTTATGTGTGGAATCGTTGGATATATCGGTAATAATGACTCAAAGGAAATATTATTAAAAGGGCTAGAAAAGCTTGAATATAGAGGTTATGATTCTGCTGGTATTGCAGTAATGAATGATACAGGCGTTCATGTTTTTAAGGAAAAGGGACGTATTGCAGACTTACGTGAAATTGTTGACTTAGGTGTAATGGCAAACACAGGAATTGGTCACACTCGCTGGGCAACACACGGGGTACCAAGCAAAGTGAATGCTCATCCACATCAAAGTTCTACGACTCGTTTAACACTTGTTCATAATGGAGTTATTGAGAACTATGACTTGTTAAAGAAAGAGTATCTACAAAATGTTCACTTTGAGAGTGACACAGATACGGAAGTTATCGTTCAATTAATAGATTTATTCGTGAGTGAAGGACTTGAAGTAGAAGCTGCATTTCGTAAAACATTGAAACTTTTGAAGGGTTCATATGCCCTGGCATTGCTTGACTCTCAAAATAATGAGACGATCTTTGTTGCGAAAAACAAGAGTCCTCTTCTAGTTGGTCTTGGAGACGGGTTCAATGTAGTGGCTAGTGATGCAATGGCGATGCTTCAAGTGACTAACCAATATGTAGAACTAATGGATAAAGAAGTAGTAATTGTTATGAAAGATGGAGTAACCATTCAAAACCTTGAAGGTGAAACCATTACTCGTGCTCCTTATACAGCAGAGCTTGATGCAAGCGATATTGAAAAAGGCACATATCCTCACTACATGTTGAAGGAAATTGATGAGCAGCCAGCGGTTATTCGTAAAATCATTCAACAGTACCAAAATGAGTCAGGTCAGCTTGTAATTGACCAAGATATCGTGGAAGCAGTGGATCAATCTGATCGAGTGTATATCATTGCGGCAGGAACTTCTTATCACGCTGGACTTGTTGGGAAGCAGTTAATCGAAAAAATTGCTCAAATCCCAGTTGAGGTTCATATTGCGAGTGAGTTTGCTTATAACACACCATTATTATCTGCAAATCCACTATTTATCTTTATTTCTCAAAGTGGTGAGACTGCAGATAGCCGTCAAGTACTAGTTCATGTGAAGAAACTTGGTTATAAGACGTTAACGGTAACGAATGTACCAGGTTCTACATTGTCACGTGAAGCCGACTATACACTGCTACTTCATGCTGGTCCAGAGATTGCGGTTGCATCTACAAAAGCTTACACGGCACAAATTGCGGTTCTATCTATCTTGTCAGAAGTAATTGCAAAAAAACGAGGCCTTGAAGTGAGCTTTGACCTAATTCATGAGCTAGGAATTGTAGCAAATGCCATCGAAGTACTTTGTGATTCTAAAGATGAGTTTGAAGCCATTGCACGTGAATATTTATCAACTACTAGAAATGCATTCTTTATTGGTCGTGGAATCGACTTCTATGTAGTCCTAGAAGCTTCACTAAAGCTGAAGGAAATCTCTTATATTCAAGCTGAGGGCTTTGCAGGGGGAGAATTAAAGCATGGAACAATTGCTTTAATCGAAGATGGTACTCCAATTATAGCTCTAGCAACTCAAGAAAGTGTAAACCTAAGTATTCGTGGAAATGTGAAAGAGGTAGTAGCTCGTGGAGCAAACCCATGTATCATTTCTATGAAAGGCTTAGAAATGGAAGAAGATCGTTTTGTTATTCCAGAAGTACACGAAATTTTAACACCTTTAGTCTCTGTCATTCCAACCCAGCTGATCGCTTACTATGCAGCACTTCATCGTGAGTGTGACGTAGATAAGCCAAGAAACCTTGCCAAATCAGTAACGGTTGAATAGAAATATTAGTAAGACACAATCCTTTCAAAGGATTGTGTCTTTTTTAATAAGTAACACTGCGTTACATGGTTGTAACGTTTATCATTCATTATCATTTAATGCACCTTGAGCTCCGTAATTATTAGGCTGGCGACTAGTGGTTGGAATCATTTGTTTATTTAATAAAAAGTATAAAAACCATACGGCGTGATTTTGTTCATCAGCAGCAGCGCGACGAAAAGTTTCTTTAATAACGGGATTTTGGGACTTATCTGCAATATCTAGGTAAAAGTCTACCGTTTCTTGTTCATCTCTAAATGCAAACTCTACACCCTCTTTATACTGATCAGGACACTTTTCAATGCTTTCAGCAACCGGTTGTCTGCCCGTTAACTCTCTGTAAATTCTACTGAACTCCTCAAAGTGGCGTATCTCATCCTGACGTATTTCAAGAATTTGATCTTTTTCAACCTGAGTTTTTGCCATTCTAGCTAATTTACCGTAACATTCTATGGCTCCATATTCCCCATTAATTGCTTTTTGAATATCGTTTATTAAACTGACGTCTAAAGTATTTCGAAAATTAGTATGGTAAAAGGGATAATTATGATAGATATATTGCATGCCAGCTCCACCCCCTAGGGTAATTTATCAACTTATCATATGCTCAAATAGCGGATAGGTGTCTAAAAGGGAGTTGGTGATGACTATAGGGAGTAATTGTGAAGAAAAAGTGAACTTATACCCAAAGGGGTTTACATTATTTTTTTATATTCTATAATACCCATATAGGTATTAATAATTACCTTAAACGTATGAATAAAGTTAGTTGTTTATATAAAAAATTAATTATTGGAGGAATAGATATGACACAGAAAGTGGTTATTGTAGGCGGGGTAGCTGGGGGAGCAACAGCAGCAGCAAGATTAAGAAGAATTAGTGAGGATGTAGAAATCGTTCTTTTCGAACGTGGTGAGCATATTTCATTTGCAAACTGTGGATTACCTTATTATATCGGGGAAACGATTAAGGATAGAAGCAAGCTGTTGGTACAAACCATTAAGGGTATGTCAGAACGCTTTAAGCTAGATATTCGTAACTTAAGTGAAGTAGTGAGCATTGATCCGGATAACAAACAGGTGACCATAAAGAATCTCCAAAGTGGGGATGTTTATGAAGAATCTTTTGATAAGTTATTATTATCTCCTGGGGCAAGACCAATCGTGCCACCGATTCCAGGGCTAAAGGAAAATGAGACCTTATTTACATTAAGAAATATTCCGGATACAGATAAAATAAAAAACTATGTAGATAATGTTCATCCGAAAAAGGCGGTTGTTATTGGCGGTGGATTTATAGGTATTGAAATGGCGGAAAACCTAGTAGATCGAGGAATTGAAGTAACACTTATTGAAATGGCTAATCAAATTATGGCACCAATTGATTTTGAAATGGCGAGTATTTTACATGCTCATTTAAAAGAAAAAGGAGTTCATCTAATTCTTGAAAATGGGGTAAAAGCGTTTGAAGATCAAGGAAAGAAAATCATCCTCTCTGATGGTTTGGAAATTTCTACAGATATGACCATTCTTTCTATCGGTGTCATTCCTGAAAATGAGTTGGCCAAATCAGCTGGTCTCGAATTAGGACAGCGTGGAGGTATTATTGTAAATGAGTATCTTCAAACGTCAAATGAGGATATATACGCAGTGGGTGATGCCGTTGAGGTAGTAGACTATATTAGTGGTACAAAGGCAATGATTCCACTTGCTGGCCCTGCAAACCGTCAAGGACGAATTGCAGCAAATAATATCATGGGTAAAAAAGAGAAATATCAAGGAACGATGGGGACTTCTATTGCAAAAGTGTTTGATTTAACCGTCGCTGCTACTGGGAATAATGAAAAAACACTAAAACGACTAGGGGTATTTTACGAAGTCGTTCATATTCACCCAAGCTCACATGCTGGCTACTACCCAGGAGCTGCACCGATGTCCCTTAAGTTAATTTTTGATAAAGAAACAGGGAAAATATACGGTGCTCAAGCGGTTGGAGCAGATGGTGTAGATAAACGAATGGATGTCATAGCTACAGCGATCAAAGGTG
Source organism: Robertmurraya sp. GLU-23 (assembly GCF_052983275.1). NCBI lineage: Bacteria > Bacillati > Bacillota > Bacilli > Caryophanales > Bacillaceae > Robertmurraya > Robertmurraya sp. GLU-23. The sequence goes on along the minus strand of NZ_JBRKCV010000020.1, from coordinate 76,934 downwards.
GATTAACAGTAGAAGACTTAACAAACTTAGAATTGTCATACGCTCCACCGTATTCATCAGCGAAAGATCCAGTCAATATGGCTGGATATGTAGCAACAAATATTATGGATGGTGAATTGGAACATATTCAGTGGTTTGAAGTAGACCAAATCGTTGCTGAAGGTGGTTTACTGATTGACGTTCGTGAACCAATGGAACGTGAATTTGGCTTTATTGACGGTTCAATTAATATTTCGTTAAATGAACTCAGAAATAAATTAGATGAAATTCCTAAAGATCAGACCATATATGTAAGTTGTCAGGTAGGGTTAAGAGGGTATTTAGCAAGCCGTATTCTAAAAAATAATGGATTCAAAGTAAAGAATGTTGATGGTGGATGGAAGACCTATTCGTCCGTATTTGGAAGCAATATAGCCAATCAAGTGGAAACAAAAACAAACGACCTGGGAGAAACGGTTATCGAAGAAACCACCGATGACTTACAAGTGGATTCATTGGTAGATGTTAGTGGTTTAACTTGTCCAATGCCTATCGTGAAATTGAAAAAAGGAATAGAGGTATTAGGAAGTGGTCAGGTGCTAGAGCTTCATGTAACGGATAAAGGGGCATTAAACGATTTACCAGCTTGGTCAAAAAATGCTGGACACACGATCCTAAAAACGGAACAAGATGATAAGTTAATTAAGTTCTGGATTAAAAAGAAATAACATAGCAAACGCATGACTCAAATACCGAGTCATGCGTTTTTTTTCGTAAAAAAATATGGTAGGAGCTATCTTGGCATGGAAAAGTCAAAAGGAAAGATAATAAATCAAGAAAGACGGATAAACGTTTATGAAGGAGGCAGAAAATGACTAAAGAAACAGCGGTGAAAACGATCTCCGTAGAGGAAATTGCCAAAAAAGTGATCAAACATGAGGAAGTGTTTATTTTAGATGCAAGAAATACGGATGATTTTGATGATTGGAAGATCGAAGGGAAAAGTGTTCACATCATTAACGCCCCTTACTTTGATCTATTAGAAGGAGTTGACTCTATTAAGGAAAAATTACCAACAGATAGGACTATTTATGTCATATGTGCTAAAGGTGGATCCTCAGAATTTGTGGCTCAACAGATCGCAGAAGCGGGCTTTACAGATGTATATTCTGTTGAGGGTGGAATGAAAGCATGGAGTGAATATTTAGAACCGATCAAGATTGGCGATTTAAAAAATGGAGGAGCATTATATCAATTTGTTCGGATAGGCAAAGGTTGTTTATCATACTTGATTGAATCAAATGGTGAAGGTGCGATGATTGATACAAGCCGTATGATTGAACCGTATGAAACTTTTATCAAAGAGCATCATATTAAATTGACGCATGTACTTGATACTCATCTACATGCAGACCATATTTCTGGTGGGAGAAGGCTTGCTGAAAAAATGGGAGCAACCTATTATCTTCCACCTAAAGATGCCACCGAAGTAAATTTTACGTATCAACAAATTAATGACGGGGATGAGTATCAAGTTGGTAAAACGACAATTAAGGCGGTTTACTCTCCGGGTCATACCATAGGGAGTACCTCTTTTGTCATCGATGACCAATATTTATTAACAGGAGATATTCTGTTTATTGACTCTATTGGACGCCCAGACCTTGCTGGTAAAGCAGAAGATTGGGTAGGCGATTTAAGAAATACGCTATATACGCGTTACAAGGACTTGGCAGATGACCTGCTAGTCTTGCCTGCTCACTATATGGGAATAAATGAAATGAATGATAATGGAAGTATTTCTGAAAAACTTGGTGTACTATATCAACAAAATCACGGACTAAATATTGTTGATGAGAATGAATTTAGAAAAGTGGTAACGGAAAACCTACCACCTCAGCCGAATTCATACCAGGAAATTCGAGAAACAAATATGGGGAAGATCATGCCAGATGTAGAACAACAAAGGGAAATGGAGATTGGCCCGAATCGTTGTGCGGTAAGATAGAAGAGAAATTAAAAATGAGGAAGGTAACTACTTCGGTTACCTTCCTTTTTATTTGAGGTAGAAATTTCCTGGTTGACTTTATACCCAATGGGGTATAATATGTACATATCGACAAACACCTAAGGAGGTATTTCAAATTACTTTTGTAACCATTCTATTGTTAGTGATTGGATATGTGTTATTTGAAAGGTATTTTCCGGTTTTCTCTGTAGCTTATATTCCCAGAGAAGAGATCGAAACAAAATCCACTATCATTGATTTAAGAGATTATAACCAATCAAGTAAATTCTCTGTACCGGGTGCAATAAACATACCTGTTGCTTATCTCAATAGATTTAGCACTACCATACCCAATCGTAAACTATATATTATTGCTTCAAACAATCTAGAAAAAAATGTAGGTATTCGTCTTTTACGTAAGAAAGGGTTTCAAGTGATTGGATATACCCTTGCTAGTCATCACTCAAAACTATTGAAAGAAGATAAACTTAGTATAAAAAATCTTTGTTAATAGGAGGTAAGGATATGGAATACAATACTCAAATTCAAAATAGAGTAAAGCGTATGGAAGGGCAGCTTAGAGGGATTTTAAGAATGATGGAAGAAAATAAGGACTGTAAAGAAGTGATAACACAATTATCAGCTGTTCGAACGGCTGTTGATCGTACAATGGGTGTCATTGTAAGTTCTAATTTAGTTGACTGTGTACAAAAAGCTAAAGAAAACGAAGAAACAAATGCAGAGGATCTGATCAAAGAAGCGGTTAACCTGCTTGTAAAAAGTAGATAAAAAAAGGTTGACATCGATGAGTCATTCATTTAACATTATACCCATAGGGGTAAATTGAAGTTTAAAACATTAAACACAATTTATATTTTTTTAAACAATAATATACCTATACGAGTATACGTAAATATAAATAGAATTAAAAATCTAGGAGGTAACAGTATGTCAGAAAAGAAAAAAACTACGATTGTGTTATTTAGTGGAGATTACGATAAAGCAATGGCAGCTTATATTATTGCAAATGGTGCAGCAGCCTACGATCATGAAGTAACCATCTTCCATACATTCTGGGGGTTAAATGCTCTCCGTAAAGAAGAAAATATGATGGTGAAAAAAGGATTCATGGAAAAAATGTTCGAAAAAATGATGCCAAGAGGCGCAGATAAGATGGGTCTTTCTAAAATGAACTTTGCTGGTATGGGTCCAAAAATGATTAAAGGTGTGATGAAAAAGCACAACGCCATGTCACTACCTCAGTTAATCGAAATGGCACAAGAGCAAGATGTGAAATTAGTGGCATGTACGATGACAATGGATCTGTTGGGTCTTAAAGAAGAAGAGCTTCTTGAAAATGTCGAATATGCGGGTGTAGCTGCTTATCTGGCTGATGCAGAAGATGGGAATGTAAATCTATTTATTTAATGAAAGATAGGGGATTTTCCCCTATCAATAAGGAGAGAGTAATATGGAATATGTAAATTACATTCTCATTGGATTGTTCTTGCTACTCATGATCCAACGAATGATTCCGACAAAGGGTGTTAGAAATATAACAACAGCTGAATTAAAAAAGGAATTAAAAGATAAAAATAAACAATTTGTGGATGTTCGAACGCCAGCTGAGTATAAGGGAAACCACATCAAAGGCTTTAAAAACATTCCACTTCATGTGCTATCTCAAAAATCAAATGAGATTTCAAAAGATAAAGAAGTAGTAGTCATTTGTCAAAGCGGAATGAGAAGTCAAAAAGCTAGCAAAACCCTAAAAAAGTTAGGATTTAAAAAAATAACGAATGTAAAAGGCGGCATGAGCGCCTGGTCATAAGATATAGGAGGAATAAAGAATGAAAACAATGACAGCCAAAGAAGTAGAAGCACTATTAAACGAAGGTAAAGCATTGGATATTATCGATGTGCGTGAAGTAGATGAGGTAGCGGCTGGGAAAATTCCTGGAGCAGTAAACATTCCACTAGGCCTTATTGAGTTCCGTATGCATGAGTTAGATAAATCAAAGGAATATATCATGGTTTGTCGTTCTGGTGGTAGAAGTGGTAGTGCTTCACAATTTCTAGAAAGCTATGGATACAAAGTCATTAATATGACAGGTGGTATGCTTTCTTGGGAAGGTAAAACAGAATAAAAAATTTTAAAATAAAATATACCCTATATGGTATAAAGTGATGGAGGTTACTATGGAGAACTTAAAAGCAAATGTCACTCTTGATGCAAAGGGATTAGCATGCCCGATGCCGATTGTTAAAACGAAAAAAGCAATGACTGGATTAGAAGCAGGGCAAGTATTGGAAGTCCAAGCAACAGATAAGGGATCAAAAGCAGATATTAAAGCATGGGCTGAAAGTACAGGACACCAATATCTAGGTACTTTGGAAGAAGGAGATGTGTTAAAGCATTTTCTAAGAAAGTCTTCAAGCGATGAAACCATCGAAAGAAAACATCCAAATGTAGTGACAAATGAGGAACTACAGTCAAAGCTAGAAGCAAATGAAAACATGATGGTTCTAGATGTAAGAGAAACGGCAGAATATGCATTTAATCATATTCCGAATGCGATTTCTATTCCACTTGGTGAGTTAGAAGCTCGTATGAATGAATTAAACCAAGATCAAACCATCTATATCGTATGTCGCACAGGTAACCGAAGCGATTTAGCAGCTCAGAAATTAGCTGAAAATGGATTTTCAAACGTACTAAATGTTATTCCAGGGATGAGTCAGTGGACTGGAACAACGGATCGTATCAACAATTAAGCTGTTCTATAAAGAAACACAAGATACAACCACACGGTGGCATTAAGAAATTAGGAGGAAATACAATGACAACTAAAGTAGCAATTATCGCAAGTAATGGTGGCCTATTTGATGCTTATAAAGTATTTAACATCGCGACAGCAGCTGCCGCAACAGATCAAGAAGTAGCAATTTTCTTCACCTTTGAAGGATTAAACTTAATTCATAAAGAGGCAAATAAACAACTTCCGATGCCGGAAGGAAAAGAACATTTTGCAGAAGGATTTTCTAAAGCAAATGTACCAGCCATCCCAGAATTGGCTGAAATGGCTCAAGAGATGGGAGTAAAACTGATTGGATGTCAAATGACAATGGATGTTATGGGATTAGAAAAAGAAAGCTTTGTGGATGGAATTGAAGTGGGTGGAGCTGTAACCTTCTTAGATTTTGCTAAAGACGCAGATATCACACTGACTTTTTAATAAAAAATTTTTAAAAACAATTATACTCTAGGGGGTAAAAGAATAATGACTGTTCAAGCAATGACTGCAAAAGAAGTGACGAAGAAAGTATTTAATAAAGAAGCATTCTTCATCTTAGACGTACGTAATGAAGATGCATTTCAAGATTGGAAAATTGAAGGCGAAAATTTTGAATATCTAAATGTACCGTACTTTGATCTATTAGATGGGGTAGAAGAAATTCTTGATAAAGTACCAACTGATAAAGAGGTATTAGTCGTTTGTGCCAAGGAAGGTTCATCTATCATGGTAGCTGACATGCTTTCTGAAGCAGGACGTAGTGTATCTTATCTAGCTGGCGGAATGAAAGCGTGGAGTGAACACTTAGAACCAGTTAAGGTTGGAGATTTAAAAGACGGTGGCGAAATTTATCAGTTCGTTCGTATCGGAAAAGGCTGTTTATCATACATGGTCGTGTCAAATGGCGAAGCAGCTATCATTGACTCTACTCGTATGACAGATACGTACCTTGATTTTGCAAACTCAATCGGAGCAAAGATCACTCATGTATTTGATACTCACCTTCATGCTGATCATATTTCTGGTGGAAGAGTAATTGCTGAAAAAACAAATGCAACGTACTGGTTACCTCCAAAGGATGCAACGGAAGTTACATTTACGTACCAACCATTAGAAGATGGCAATGATGTAGAAATCGGAAATGTAAAAATCAATATCCATGCATTGTATTCACCAGGACACACAATCGGATCCACTTCCTTTATTGTGGATGAGAAGTTCTTACTTTCAGGAGATATTTTGTTCATCGATTCGATTGGAAGACCAGATTTAGCAGGACTAGCGCAGGATTGGGTAGGAGACTTACGAGAAAGTCTATACAAGCGTTACAGAGAGTTATCTGAGGAATTAATCGTACTTCCAGCTCATTTTATGATCATTGATGAGTTAAATGAAGATGGAAGTGTGTCAGAAAAACTAGGAACACTATTTGAGAAAAACCACGGTTTAAATATTGCAGACGAAGATGAATTTAGAAGAGTGGTAACGGAAAACCTGCCACCTCAACCCAATGCATACCAACAAATCCGTGAAACAAATATGGGGAAAATCACTCCAGACGATGAGCAGCAACGTGAAATGGAAATCGGACCAAACCGTTGTGCGGTTCGATAAAACAATACTAGGAGGAATAAAAATGGAAGCAAATAAAGTATTAGACGCAAAAGGGCTGGCTTGTCCCATGCCAATCGTAAAAACAAAGAAAGCAATGAATGAATTAGAAAGCGGTCAAGTGTTAGAAATTCATGCAACCGATAAAGGGGCAAAAAATGACCTTGCTGCATGGGCAAAATCAGGTGGTCATGAATTAATCAAACACGATGAGGACAATGAAGTATTAAAGTTCTGGATTAAAAAAGGCTGATGTATAAGGGAACCAGATGAGGTTCCCTTTTTCTGAAAAATGGTTAAGAGAGCAAGCGTCATAATAGGCGCTTTTGCTTTTTCAAAGGGGGAAAAAACGATGGATTTAGGTTTTATAATCACCATCTTTTTAATTGGTTTTATAGGTTCATACATTTCTGGAATGCTGGGAATTGGCGGTTCAATCATTAAGTATCCGATGCTTTTATACATTCCACCTTTATTCGGTCTAGCAGCTTTTAGTGCTCATGAAGTATCCGGAATTAGTGCTGTTCAGGTGTTTTTTGCAACGATCGGTGGGGTGTGGGCTTACCGAAAGGGTGGCTTTTTAAATAAAAAATTAATCATTTATATGGGAGCAAGTATTTTAGTTGGTAGCTTTATTGGGGGCTTTGGTTCAAAGCTCATGAGTGAAGGTGGAATTAATATCATATACGGTATTTTAGCATTGATTGCAGCTGTGATGATGTTCATTCCTAAAAAAGGTCTAGATGATATTCCATTAGATCAAGTGACATTCAATAAATGGCTGGCAGCGGTCCTTGCATTTATCGTTGGGATAGGTTCTGGAATTGTCGGAGCTGCTGGTGCTTTTCTTTTAGTACCAATTATGCTTGTTGTATTAAAAATTCCCACTCGTATGACCATTGCCTCCTCACTTGCCATCACATTTATCTCTTCTATTGGTGCGACTGTTGGAAAAATTTCAACGGGGCAAGTAGAATTTTGGCCATCTTTAATCATGGTTATAGCTAGTTTAATTGCCTCACCACTAGGGGCGATGGCAGGGAAAAAAGTAAACACAAAGATTCTTCAAGTAGTCCTTGCACTACTCATTTTAGCAACAGCGATAAAGATTTGGATGGATATATTGTAAGCTGGAAAACTTAAAATTAAGGTGCTTGTCTCAATTCTATATCGATGGACAGGCGCCTTTTCTCATTTAAAACAGTTCCCAAATAAATACATAATAAAGACCGAAGAATAAAAATGTTAATAAAAGCAGAATGGAAAGACATAAAGTAATCACTCTTGGATAATTGAAAGTTTGATGGTTGATGTCTCGGCCTTTCTTAAAATATCCAATCGTTGAAAGGATGATCGTGATAATTCCTACAAAAATAGAAGCTAACCCAATCGTTTGGGCTAGTATATCCCCGAGTTGATCTTTTGATATAAACGAAAAATGTAAATTAGTTATTAAAAATCCAACCCCAATAATCGTTATACTCGTTCGTATCCATGCAAGATATGTACGTTCATTTGCCAGATGCTGCTGTATGTAATTTGAATCAATCGTTGGCTTCTCCTTAAATATCATCAGTGTGTACCTTAATTAACATTGAATTAGTAACCTCCAGTTAAGAGAAGACCATCAAAAAATGATGGTCTTCTATATGCTTTTATTATATTAGTAAAAGCATCTATTTTATTCCTTCTGTTAAACTTGTGAACAATCTACCGACAATTTTAATAAGCTTCAATGCAAATATTACAAGTAGGGCTTCTTTTTGCGGATTGGTTATTTACTGTATCAATTTATCTATCTTGGTAAAAATTAAGATGAGAAAATCACTGATTATGGGGTAATGAGAATGAAAAAAGTCGTTCGACCTAAAAAGCTAGAAGACATCACCCCGAAGGATTCTCCGGTTGTTGAGCAACAGTTGGAAACCAATGTGGAGGCAATAAAGAAGGAACTAATAGACTGTAATGATGTCGTATTCCGTTCACTCGTGATTGAAAATCGAAAAGCTACTGTTGTTTATGTAGATGGGTTAATAGATAGAGCCAGTCAAGAGCTTCATGGATTACATCAACTCCTCACATCCATTCCTATAAAGAACCTAACAGTTGAATACCTAGAGCAGCAAATTCTTTCCGTGAATCATGTACTTGAGTCTACGAAGATTGATGATCTAATCAAAAAAGTGTTAGAAGGAAACACGATTCTACTTGTAGATCAGCTAGAAAAGGCATTGGTGCTTGATGTAAAGGGTGGACAAAATAGAGGTGTAGCTGAGCCTGAAACAGAAGCTTCAATTAGAGGGCCAAGGGAAGGTTTCACAGAACAACTGGGTGTGAATACTTCCTTAATTAGAAAAAAGATTCGATCAAGGCACCTTAAATTAGTATCAAAAGAAATTGGGTCCGAAACGAAAACGGGAGTAGTTGTTATGTATATGGACAACCTAGCCCCCGAGAACCTAGTAAAGGAAGTTTTTAGCCGATTAGATAAAATCAAAATTGATGGTGTCTTAGAAAGTGGATATATTGAAGAGTTTATAGAAGATAATCCGTGGAGTTTCTTTCCACAAATGCAAAATACGGAAAGACCAGATACAGTCGCAGCCAACTTATTAGAGGGAAGAATTATTATTTTGGTGGATGGAACCCCGTTTGCTCTTATTCTACCTGTGAGTTTTTGGCAGTTTCTTCAAGCGAGTGAAGATTATTATCAGCGATTCCATATTTCCATATTTTTACGAGTATTGCGTATCACTTTTATCTTTTTAGCACTTCTTCTTCCTGCCTTTTACGTAGCAGTTACCACGTATCATCAGGAGATGATTCCAACAAATTTATTATTTAGTATAGCAGCCAGCAGGGAAGCGATCCCGTTTCCTGTTTTTATAGAAGCATTAATTATGGAGATTGCATTCGAAGCGTTAAGAGAAGCAGGGGTGCGATTGCCAAAGGTGGTTGGACAATCCGTAAGTATCCTTGGAGCACTTGTAATCGGGCAAGCAGCTGTAGAGGCAGGGATTGTATCTGCTCCAATGGTTATTATTGTATCCATGACAGGTATTGCTTCTTTTACGATTCCCCGTTTTAATATGGCCATCTCCATTAGACTGCTACGTTTTCCAATGATGGTACTTGGAGGTAGCTTTGGATTACTAGGAATTGTACTTGGCTCCATCGTCATTTTAACGCATTTATGTAAACTAACATCCTTAGGAATCCCTTACTTTTCTCCTCTTGGGCCACTGAATTGGAGTGAACTAAAGGATGTATTTATTCGTGCCCCTTGGTGGGCATTAAGGAAGAGACCAACCGAATATGTGAGTGGGAATGTAATTAGACAAAAAAACTAGTGAGTAAACCAGTTTACTTTAAATAAAAGGGATAGAATGGGATGAAAAAAATATTTGGACTGATCCTTTCTTTGCTCGTTTTAACCGGCTGCTGGGATAGAAGAGAAGTGAATGATTTAGCTTTTGTTACCATGACCGGTTACGACAAAATAGATGAAAATCAATTCAGGACTTCTGTACAAATCCCTCTACCAGGAGCGATGGGTGGTGCAGGATCCACTGGTGGAGGAGGAGGAACAAAAGGTGGTCCCTATTATATTGATTCTGAAATCGGGAGAAATATAAGGGAAAGTAATGACTTACTACAAAGGAGAATGTCTCGTAAAACTAATTTTTCCCATAGAAGAGTCATTATCATTGGAGAGGAGTTAGCTAGAAGTGGTTTTAAAAAAACACTTGATGTGCTACTGGATCAACCACAGTCTAGAATAACTGCCTATGTGCTTTTAACTAAAGGAGAAGCATTACAGATTCTAAATTCGGAACCACATCTAGAAAAACTATCATCTGAAGCACTCCGGGAATTGTCAAAGGAAAACGAAGGGATAAACGTTAAAAATGTATTAAATGATATTTGGAGACCCGGGAAAGACCCAGTAATCCCTGTGGTTCTAAATAATGAAACAGAAAATGGGAATTCAAAGGATAAGAAGAAGGAGGCACAACTAGAAGGTTACGCCATCCTAAAAGAGGATAAGCTCGTTTTTTTTACAAATAGTGAGGAAACTATAGGTGCAAAATTTTTATTAAATAAAAAAAATCATAAAAACTATACTTTCCCTGTTGAGGAAAATGGAGAGGTAAACGTCCATTTTGAAAAAGTGAATAATAAAGTGAGTTATAGACTAATCAATGGAAAGCTAATTTTTACAATAAGCTTTAACATAAGTGCCTCCGTTATGCAAAATGAGCCAAACCTTGAATTAAATAATCAAGAAACATACGATCAAGTAACGAAAAGTTTAGAATCGTCTATTCAAAAGCAAGTACTGACACTTTTGAATCATTCGAAGTCGGAAGGAATAGATGTTTATGGACTGGGATGGTATTTATTTAGACATGAGAATAGGTTATGGGAACGGAATTTAAAAGAGAATTGGAGAGAAATATTACCAGAGCTAGAGGTCAACGTAAAAGTAAGCTCAAAGATTACGAGGTCAATTAATCCTGGAATTAACATAAAGGAATGATGTGTTTGTTAGGTGCATGTTGTTTTGGAGGAGTACTATTACTTTATATGGCACTAATTTATCGAGGAAATAAGAAATTGGATAAAAAAGAAAGAAAGCGAATTTTGTTCGTTACGATTTTGTCTTTAGCTTGTTCCTCTTTCTTCTTTTTTACTGATACGATCAATTTAATTATAGACTATTGCAATAAATACATAGGATTCGTAACAAAGATGGTGATAAAACTATGAATCAAATTTCCCCATCTCAACTTTCATTAATGATTGCGAACTTTATTTTAACAGGGACCCTCATTACACTTGCTCAAGTTATGACACAAGTGTCGCATCAATATACATGGGTAGTACCCATTCTAGTTTACATGATTGTAATTGGCCTGATCTTAATCGTTTTTAGGAAGTCTAACAATCAGTCGAAAAACAATACCCTCCAAGCAAGATCATTTACTAGTAGAATCTTGAATATTAGTATCGGTCTTTTGCTTGTAGGTATCTATATTAGGGATTTACGGGCATTTATTGATTATCTTAGATCTTATATTTTACCTGAGACACCCATTGAAATTTTATCCATTTTAGTCACACTTGCTTTACTATATGTAGCGGCTTCTGGTTTACAGGCAATAGCTAGAATAACGGTAATACAGTTTATTACGTTAACAGCCATGATTCTATCACTGCCAATATTATTGTTAAATGAAATTGAACTACCAAATTTGGTTCCCATTTTAACAACAGGTACCTTTTCAAATTTAAGTAAATCAACCTTTTTAATGTTTCCTTGGATTGGAGAAATCGTAATTTTCTTTCTAGTTCTCGAAAATATCACCTATAAGAAGCACATAAAAAAGGCATTTATAAAAGGGATCAGTCATGGAATTCTGTTATTATTTATTTTACTCTTTTTAAATATATCTGTACTTGGCGCAGGGATTGTTGAAAATGTAACATATCCTAATATATTGACGATTCAACAAATAAATGTAACGGATTTTCTTGATCGCTTGGACTTAGCTATTGTAATCGTATGGATGCCCTGTCTGTTAAGTAAAATGGCACTTAGTTTATATTGTATTCAAAGAATAACGAATAACTTAAAACTCTTTCAAACCAATCTTCACCTTACCCCTGTTAGTCTTCTTTTAGGAATTCTAGTTGTCGTTCTGTTTGAAAATAATATGGCTCATTTAAGATATGCCTTTTTATCGTGGACGACGCTTGGATTTGCGCTTGAAATGATGATTTTTTCCCTTTTCTTTTTGCTACAGATTAATAAGAAAAGGGAAAAGAAAGCAACCGAGGGAGGAGCGAGCTATACTTAAATCGATTCAGAGCGGTAAGGCCACATCTCTTGGAGGCTCGTAATAAAAAGCTCCACGTTTTTCTTTTTTTTCATAGTAGGAGAGTAGACATAAGACAGTGTTCTAGGAAATTGAAAATCTTTAATGCGGATGATGGCTAACTCTCCATTTTTTACTTCTTTATGGATAACGCTATTAGATAATAGTGAAAGACCCATGCCTTTGCTTATGGTTTCCTTAATTCCTTGATTGCTGCTAATAGATAGAAGAGATTTAACCTTTAATCCATTCGAACGGATCACATGGTTTAAGTATTCACGAGTCCCTGACCCAACCTCCCTTGTCACCCATACTTGATTTTGAAGATCTGATATGAATAGGTCTCTATTTATTGTTGCAAGAGGATGAGTAGCGGATGATACAACAAAAAGTTCGTCCTTTAAAAAAGGGTGGACAGAAAGCTCTTTTTCGTTGGTTTGTCCTTCAATTAGACCAATATCCACTTCATGCCTTTTAACAGATTGAACAATTTCCTTCGTATTCCCAATCACCACTTCAAGTTCAAGCGCCTGATGTTCCTTTTGGATGTTATAGAGAAGAGAAGGTAAAATATATTCCCCGATGGTAAAGCTTGCCCCGATTTTCAAGGATCCTCTAACAGATGTTTGCAAGTCGAGGATATCTTGTTTGGTCTGCTCATACATGCTTATTAACTGCTTGGCTCGATCATACAAAATCTCTCCAGAAGGAGTGATTTTCAGTTGTTTTGGAGAACGTATAAATAGTTTCGTTTGAAACTCGTTTTCTAAATTCTTAATATGTAAACTAACACTAGGTTGTGACATGAGAAGGAGTTCGGCTGTTTTGGTGAAGTTTTTTACTTCCACTAGAGTAACAAAGGTTTTTAACTCATCAAAATACATACAATTCCCTCCTTATTATTAAAAATATTAATAATTATCATTAGTTATATGTATTTTACCAATAGCTAAACTTAAGGTAAAGTAGTTATCATAGAAGAGAATTATCGGTTTAAATAATAAAACCGACTTAACTTATTGGAATAATTAAGATATAATAACACGTATAATATTTTGCGAATTTTGGGGAATTTAGTCTATTTATATTTTTGTGAGGTGGATATCGTTGCAACTTCAGGTTATGAACAGCCCGTTTAGTCAGGAGCAGGCAGAGCTTCTTAACAAAATACTGCCAACACTAACTGAATCGCAGAAGGTTTGGCTTAGTGGATATTTAGCAGCTATTCAAGCAGCATCAGCAACTACTATTACAGAAGCAGCTTCTGTAGCTCTATCAGTGGAGGCTTCAAAACCAGTGTCGAAAGAAGTGACCATCCTTTTTGGTTCACAGACAGGAAATGCACAAAGACTTGCTACAAAAGCAGGTAAAACGCTTGAAAGCAATGGTTTTCAAGTAACCATTTCTTCCATGAGTGATTTTAAGCCAAATAATTTAAAGAAATTACAAAACCTATTAATAGTTGCAAGTACACATGGAGAGGGGGAACCACCAGATAATGCGTTGTCCTTCCATGAGTACTTACACTCAAAGCGTGCTCCTAAATTAGAGGAACTCAATTATGCAGTTTTATCGTTAGGGGACAGTTCATACGAATTCTTCTGTCAAACAGGCAAAGAATTTGATGAGCGCCTAAAGGAGTTAGGTGGAAAGTCACTAACTGAAAGAGTAGACTGTGATTTAGATTTTGATGAACCAGCTTCTGAATGGATTGAGAATGTACTATCGGCCCTTGGTCAGGCTGGAACTGCGGCAAGCCAAGCACAGGCCGCAGGTGCAGCAGTACAAGTTGCTTCAGAAGAATCTCTTTATTCTAGAACAAACCCTTTCCGTGCTGAAGTATTGGAAAACTTAAATTTAAATGGTCGTGGATCAAATAAAGAAACTCGTCATCTAGAGTTATCTCTTGAGGGTTCAGGATTAACGTATGAACCAGGTGACAGTTTAGGAATTTATCCAGAAAACGATCCAGAGCTTGTGGAGCAAATCCTTGCTGAAATGAATTGGAATGCAGATGAAAAAGTGACAGTTAATAAACAAGGTGAAGTAAAAACGATAAAAGATGCGTTACTTACCAACTTTGAAGTTACGGTATTAACGAAGCCGTTAATGGAACAAGCAGCTAAGCTTTCGGTGAATCAGGAGTTACAGGAGCTAGTGAAACCGGAAAATGCAGAAAAAGCAAGAGAGTATATTCATGGTCGTGATTTACTCGATTTGCTTCGAGATTTTGGCCCATGGACAGCTAACGCACAGGAATTTGTTTCTATATTAAGAAAGCTTCCTGCACGTTTATACTCGATTGCAAGTAGTGTTTCTGCAAACCCAGATGAAGTTCATTTGACGATTGGTGCGGTCAGATATGATTCACATGGACGTGAAAGAAAAGGTGTATGCTCGATTTTAACAGCTGAGCGCCTACAAGCAGGAGATACGCTACCAATCTTTATCCAACATAATCCAAACTTTAAGCTCCCTGAAAACCCTGAAACTCCAATTATCATGGTAGGACCAGGAACAGGTGTTGCACCATTCCGCGCATTTATGCAAGAGCGCGAAGAATCGGGTGCTGTGGGCAAGTCATGGATGTTCTTCGGTGACCAACACTTTGTAACGGATTTCTTATATCAAACCGAATGGCAAAAATGGTTGAAAGATGGCGTCCTAACAAAGATGGATGTTGCATTTTCAAGAGATACGAATGAAAAGGTTTATGTTCAGCACCGTATGCTTGAGCAAAGCAAAGAAGTATTTGCGTGGCTTCAAGAGGGAGCGGTCGTATATATTTGTGGTGATGAGAAACATATGGCACATGACGTGCATCAAACGTTAATTACTATTATTGAAAAAGAAGGCAGCATGGGTCGTGAAGAAGCAGAAAGCTATTTAGCTTCCATGCAAAAAGAAAAGCGATACCAGCGTGACGTATACTGAGTTTGAGTGAAAGGAGTTTTTAGCATGGTGGAAGTGAAAGAAATTTTAAAAGCGCCCGAGGGCCCTCCTAGTGATGTAGAGGGAATAAAAGATCGAAGCGATTACTTACGTGGAACGCTAAAAGAAGTAATGCTTGATCGAATCAGTGCAGGTATTCCAGAGGATGACAATCGATTAATGAAGCATCACGGAAGCTATTTACAGGATGACCGTGATGTGCGTGCAGAACGACAAAAGCAAAAGCTTGAACCAGCTTATCAGTTCATGCTTCGTGTCCGACTACCAGGTGGAGTTGCGACACCTGAACAGTGGTTGGTGATGGATGAGCTTTCTGAAAAATACGGAAATGGTACATTAAAATTAACCACTCGCCAAACGTTCCAAATCCATGGCATTCTTAAGTGGAATATGAAAAGTACCATTCAAGGCATTAATCAATCTCTAATGGATACAATTGCTGCATGTGGAGATGTCAATAGAAATGTGATGAGTACTTCTAATCCACATCAGTCAGAAATTCATGCAGAGGTATACGAGTGGGGTAAGAAATTAAGTGATGATTTACTTCCTCGGACAAGAGCCTATCATGAAATTTGGCTTGATGAAGAAAGAGTGGCAGGAACACCTGATGTAGAGGTTGAACCTATGTATGGACCACTCTACTTGCCTCGTAAATTTAAAATTGGTATGGCTATTCCTCCTGAGAACGATGTGGATGTATTTTCACAGGATCTAGGGTATATTGCTATCGTGGAAGAAGGAAAGCTGGTTGGATTTAACGTGGCAATCGGTGGCGGAATGGGAATGTCACACGGTGATAAGACGACTTACCCGCAGCTTGCAAAAGTCATCGGCTTCTGTAAGCCAGAGCAAGTATACGATGTGGCTGAGAAGATTATTACCATCCAACGTGACTATGGAAATCGTTCCGTACGTAAGAATGCGCGTTTTAAGTACACAGTAGATCGTTTAGGATTAGAAAATGTGAAGCGTGAGCTAGAAAACCGACTGGGCTGGGAGCTTGAAGAAGCAAAGCCTTACTCATTTGATCATAATGGTGATCGATATGGTTGGGTAAAAGGCCTAAAAGGAAATTGGCATTTTACATTATTTGTGCAAGGTGGACGTATAGCTGACTTCGATGGCTATCCTTTGAAAACAGGCTTACGTGAAATTGCAAAGGTTCATACGGGAGATCTCCGTTTAACAGCGAACCAAAACTTAATCATTGGTAGCGTGTCTTCTCAGAAAAAGAAAAAAATTACTGAGCTACTTGAAAAATACGGTTTAACAGATGGGAAACATCACTCTGCGTTACGTCGTAGCTCAATAGCTTGCGTATCTTTACCAACATGTGGTCTTGCCATGGCGGAAGCGGAGAGATATCTTCCAACTCTTATCGATAAAATTGAAGAAATCGTTGAAGAGAATGGACTAAGAGATAAAGAAATAACGATTCGTATGACTGGCTGTCCAAACGGTTGTGCAAGACATGCCCTAGGGGAAATTGGATTCATTGGTAAGGCCCCTGGAAAATACAATATGTATCTAGGTGCTGCCTTTGATGGAAGCCGCTTAAGCAAGATGTATCGTGAAAATATCGGAGAAGCTGAGATCCTTAGTGAGCTAGGATCCATCCTTCCACGTTATGCCAAGGAACGTAACGAAGGAGAACATTTTGGAGACTTTGTGATTCGTGCCGGCATTATTGAAGCAACAACGGATGGAACGAATTTTCACGCATAATTTTTAAAAAGACCTTTATTTTATCGAGAGATAGAATAAGGGTCTTTTTTGGTTTTTAACTGGGCAAAATAGAATTAGTAATTTTTTGAATCTGTTATATTACCATAATTTTTAATTTACAATTAACAAACAATTATGTAAAATGGCTAAGGTGCATTCGCTATTTTTCGACAATTATTTTAATTTCTATAGGAGGATATAATGGATTTATTTCGTAAGAAACAAGTAGGGAAATCAGTGTCTGAAAATTCCCTCAAAAGAGTGTTAGGAGCATTTGACCTAACTCTACTAGGTGTTGGAGCTATTATCGGAACAGGAGTATTTGTTTTAACTGGAGTGGCAGCAGCTGAATATGCAGGCCCTGCACTTATCTTATCCTTTATTATTGCTGGTCTGGCTTGTGCATTTGCCGCATTATGTTACTCAGAATTTGCTTCTATGATCCCTCAATCGGGTAGTGCATATACATATGGATATGTTGCGTTTGGAGAACTCCTTGCCTGGGTACTTGGTTGGGATTTAGTGCTGGAATATGGGTTGGCTTCTTCTGCGGTTGCAAGCGGTTGGTCTGGCTATTTTCAAAGTTTAATGGCAGGGTTCGGATGGCATTTACCTACTTTTCTATCAAGTGCATTTGATCCATCAAAAGGGACAATTGTAGACCTGCCAGCTGTTATTATTGTCTTATTAGTCACCCTTTTATTAACAAGAGGCGTGAAAGAATCAGCTAAATTTAATGCCATCATGGTTGTGATTAAAGTAGCTGTTGTTCTCTTATTTATTGCGATAGGGGTATGGTATGTGGAACCAACCAATTGGCAACCATTCATGCCATTTGGAGCTTCAGGAGTTGTAGCAGGCGCAGCTGTCGTTGTATTTGCTTATTTTGGATTTGATGCGGTTTCAACAGCAGCTGAAGAGGTAAAGAACCCTCAACGAAATCTTCCGATTGGGATTATTTCTGCTCTTGCCGTATGTACCATCTTATATATTGCGGTTTCCTTAATCTTAACAGGGATTGTACCGTTCAATCTTTTAAACGTAAAGGATCCAGTAGCCTTTGCCCTACGCTTTATCCAACAAGACTGGGCAGCTGGATTTATCTCGCTTGGAGCAATCGTAGGTATTACTACTGTTCTAATTGTCATGATGTTTGGACAAACACGTCTATTTTATGCCATTAGTCGAGATGGGCTGTTACCTAAGAGATTATCAACCGTTCATCCACGATCGCAAGTGCCTATTACAAGCACATGGGTAACAGGGGGATTAGTGGCCATTTTTGCAGGCTTTATTCCTTTAAACAAGCTTGCTGAGTTAACGAGTATTGGAACATTATTTGCCTTTGCAACGGTATCTCTTGGAGTCGCTGTACTTCGTAAAACACAGCCAGATTTACACCGACCGTTCAAGACACCTCTTGTTCCAGTGATTCCGATCTTGGCAGTTGTGTTTTGTGTGTATTTAATGCTCCAGTTGTCAGCATTTACTTGGAAGGGATTTTTGGTCTGGTTAGTAATCGGTTTAGCAATCTATATTGGTTATGGGTATAGAAATAGTAAATTAAACAACCCTGAACCATCCAATTCATAAAAGAAGAAAAAGTCGGTTCTGGAGTGAACCGACTTTTTATATAGATCATTATGAAATTTTCCGTTCATTAGCATCGGACCTATGTGGTAGTCGGATGAAAATGGTTGTACCCATTCCTTTTTTACTATCTATTTGTATCGTTCCTTTCATGCTTTCTACTATTCGATAGACGACCATCATTCCAAGTCCGGTTCCTTTTAAGTCTTTAGTAGAAAAATAAGGTTCTCCTAATCGATTGATTTGCTGTTGGCTCATACCAACTCCTTCGTCTTTCACACTTATTAAAGTTGTTTTTTGTTCCTTGATGCATGTAATCGTTAAGACACCACCAGAAGACATGGCTTCGATCCCATTTTTCATAATATTTACAATCACTTGCTGAAAAAGTCCAAAGTTACCAGTAATGAAGGAGGAATCTAATTTAGAGTCGATTTCCACCTTGAATTGTTTTGCCATTGGTTCGACTATCTGAATAGCTTGTTGAATGACCTGGTCAATCTCGAGGACTTCTATTTTTTCAGGAGTGGGTTTGGCAAAGGTTAAGTAATCTTTAATAATATGATCAGCCTGGTCAATCTCACTTATTGCCAAGGCTAGATACCCCTTTTCCTTCTCTGGGATTTCGTGTGACTCACTTAATAACTGTAAAAACCCACGGCTAGATGTTAAAGGATTTCTTACCTCATGAGAAATGCTTGATGCCAAGTGGCTAGCAATCTCTGCCTTTTCACTTCGTATTAATCTTAATAATAATAAATGTTGATTTTTTATATGTTCTGCCATATAGATAGCCAGTCCCATCCCAGCAGCTTGAATGCCTGTATACGCTACGGTAAACGAAAGGGTAATGGGTGAATGAAACAAGAGTTTCGATCCTGCCAATACCCAAATAGACATAACAATAAATAGTGAAACTTGAAGGGTGAGCTTTTTAGCTAATGAGTAATACTTGAATTTCTCTCTTATTGAAAAAAATATAAAGAAGAAAAGAATGGCATTACCTATAGCAAACCATGAATGGTCAAATCCATGAATAGCTATTCGTAAGACAACAATGAGTATCAATAGCCACACACCTGTGTATTTGTTTGCATAAAGACAACCAAGAACCAGAGGAATGAATCTAAGGTCGAAAGGAATTCCACCTGGAAGTGTTAATGGATATAACATGCAAAGGGAAACAGATGCAGTAAGGGTAATAAACATAAATATCTCTAATTGGTTTTTTTTAAGGTGATGCTTAATAACGAAGCCCTGAAAAAAGAGTAACGAGACTAATATAATTAATAAATTTATAAGAAAATGTGTCATACTCTCCATGATAGCCTCCGAAAAATTATCTTTCTAATATTATAAAGGGTAGAAAGGGAAAAAGGGTTACAATTAACATAAATTAGGGATTATTACCTAGGTATAAAGAGAGTGGTAAAATCATTGGGGAAAATTGTTACATTTGTATAATAGTACTTGCTGAGGCTAACAGTGTGAGCTGTTGGTGAACTAAGTTGGTAACAAGGGAGTAAAGCCCTGTTCTTATCTTTATTAAGATACGGACAGGGCTTTTTTTTAAAGGAGAAGTCTTTTTTCACGACAATCTAAGAGCCACCTATTATGGTTACGGGTTCAACAAAACAAGCGGAGATTTTCCGGTTATCTTTCAGAGTAGAGCTCTGTTCGGGGTTTATAAGCGGAGGTTTTCCGGTTAAGCAAAAAAAAATTGCCTATTTTCACGTTTTTTGAATAAATAGACGGAATCACTCCGTCTATTCGAGCTATTTTCGGTGCTATTTTTTTATTAAGGGAAAATTCTCCGCTTAATGATCAAACCGTCGCTCATCTGGATCCTTGAGGGGCCGCTCTTTTATGGTTGGGGAGGGAGTGTGTCTCTTATTGACAATTCAATTATGACAACATGGTTCATGACAAAATGCATTTTAGTTTGAATTGAATAGGTGTTGAAAACGCTTTATCATAAAGTTAGAAACAAGGACAAAAGAATTATATTTCTGAAAGGGGAATTATACTATATGTCTAATCAAGTAGCGCAAAAGTCGGATATTCGTGTGAAAATCCAACGCTTTGGTAGTCATTTAAGTGGCATGATTATGCCGAATATTGGTGCATTTATCGCATGGGGGATTATTACTGCTTTATTTATTCCCACAGGTTGGTATCCGAATGAGGATTTTGCCAAGCTAGTTGGACCGATGATCACGTATCTTCTTCCATTATTAATCGGTTACACTGGCGGTAAGATCGTTTATGATACTCGTGGAGGAGTAGTCGGTGCCACAGCAACCATGGGTGTGATCGTTGGTGCAGAGATTCCCATGTTCCTAGGTGCCATGATTATGGGGCCACTTGGAGGATATCTAATCAAGAAGCTTGATGCTGTAATCGTTCCGAAGATCAGACAAGGTTTTGAAATGTTGGTAAACAACTTTACAGCTGGTATTTTAGGTGGAGTGTTAACTTTAATCGCATTTAAAGTAATTGGTCCAGTGGTAGAAGGTTTAAATAAAGTGTTAGCATCAGGAGTAGAAGCAATCGTTGATGCAGGGCTTCTTCCATTAGCAAATATTCTAATTGAACCTGCTAAGGTATTATTCTTAAACAATGCGATCAATCACGGGATTTTAAGCCCACTTGGTGTAGAGCAAGCAGCAGACGCTGGAAAATCGATTATGTTCCTATTAGAATCAAACCCTGGTCCTGGACTTGGTATTCTTTTAGCCATTATGTTGTTTGGAAAAGGTTCAGCAAAAAGAACAGCTCCAGGTGCAGTGATTATTCACTTCTTAGGAGGAATCCATGAGATTTACTTCCCTTACATCTTAATGAAGCCTATGTTAATTCTTGCTGCAATCGCAGGGGGCGTGAGTGGAGTATTCACATTATCCATATTTAACGCAGGTCTTGTAGCTCCTCCATCACCAGGAAGTATCTTTGCTTTAATGGCAATGACTCCAAAAGGTGGTCACTTAGGAGTACTACTAGGTGTAATTGTTGCAGCAGCTGTATCATTCGCAGTAGCATCATTTATTCTTAAGGTTAGCAAAAACAACGAAGAAGAAGATTTAGAAGCAGCTACAGAAAAAATGCATGAAATGAAAGGAAAGAAAAGTTCAGTAGCAGAAGCATTAGAAAGCATGGTGGACTATAAAAAGGTAAATAAAATTATCTTTGCTTGTGATGCTGGAATGGGCTCTAGTGCGATGGGAGCTTCGATTTTACGAAACAAAGTAAAAAAGGCAGAAGTAGAAGGGGTAGAGGTAGCGAACACATCTATCAATAATCTTCCAGCGGATGCAGACATCGTTGTAACGCATAAAGACTTAACTGACCGTGCGAAAGCTAAGCTTCCAAATGCCCATCATGTGTCAGTGGAAAACTTCTTAAATAGTCCTAGATATGATGAAATTGTAAATAACTTAAAATAATAAACGAAAATCAACACCTCTAAATCACTTTAAGATTTAGGGGTGTTTTATGTTTGAATGAAATGGCAAGTTTGTCCCAGATAGAGCATATATATATAAATCCTTACAAAAGGAAATATGCTATTGGAGATGAGATGAAACAATGGTTTTGTGGTTGATAATCATCTTTTTGTTAGTATTACTTTTACCCTTAAGAGTAAGAGTTGTAGAGAATAATATTGAATTATTTATTTTTATTATGGGTGTGATTACTGCGCTTACTAGTGGAAGTTGGAGCAGAGATTTATTTTTAAAAGCCGCGAGTAATCCAATTGGGATCACCATCGCTGTATTAATGGCATCATTACTATTAAAGTGGTTTCACCGCAGTATCGACAAATTCATCAATCGGTTGTTACGTGCGTTATCCTTTAGATGGTGCGTAGCTATAACCGTGATTACCTTGGGTTTAGTTTCAAGCATTATAACAGCGATTATTTCTTCTCTCCTCTTGGTAGCGATTGTCACTTCTATGAGGTTAGATACAAAATCAACCGTCCGTTATGTGGTCCTTTCTTGTTTTAGTATTGGATTAGGGGCAAGTTTAACACCTGTAGGTGAACCTGTGGCTACTATAGCCATCAACAAATTGGGGGAAGATTTTTTCTATCTTATCCATTTATTAGGACCGATTATTATTCCATTAATCATTTTATTGGGTATATTGGCTGCTATATTAGTCAAAAAGCCAAAGTATTTACACGAATTCAGAGAGTCGCATATTAACAATGAAACGTATGAAGAGGTTTTGTACAGAGGAATCAAAATATATTTGTTTGTTATGGGCTTAACATTACTTGGATCGGGATTTAAATCCGTGATTGATCTCTATATTATTCATCTAAACACACCATTGCTGTACTGGATTAATACAGTTTCTGCTGTTTTAGATAATGCGACACTCGCAGCTGCTGAAATGAGTCCTCAGATGGGAGAAGAAAAAGTAAGAGCGGTTCTATTAGGATTGCTCGTTAGCGGAGGGATGTTGATTCCTGGGAATATTCCTAATATCATAGCTGCAAATAAACTGGGCATCTCAAGTAAGGAATGGGCTCATTTTGGGGTGCCTGTTGGATTAGTCATAATGGTTATTATTTATGTTTTCTTATTATAAGTTCAAGAGGGGTCTAGAATAAATCTGGGCTCCTTTTTTGATACATTTATTTAATTTTGTCAACAAATACTATGACGAATGTGTATTTGTAAACGGTTGTTAACCACTATTTGCAAGAGTATCATTAGATATGTAAATATCTTTATTTTAAAATTGTCAGTAAGTTGGACTCTTTAGGAGTTGATGGTCTTGTATATTACAGCGAGAGAAAGAAAAATTCTCGAGGTGATACTTCTTAGTGAAGAGGAAACGACCGTGAGTAGTATTGCCAAAATACTTAATGTGAGTTCTCGGACGGTACACCGTGATTTAAAAGGAGTAGAAGAAATATTAAAGTCCTACGATTTGTCGCTTTCAAAGCAATCTGGGGTTGGAATTCTCGTCAAAGGGAGTAGTGAAAACAAAGAGAAGCTAAAGTTATTCCTGTTTAGTGCTTCCCATAACGAATACAGTCCTGATGAAAGACAAACCATTATTCTCTCTAGTTTGCTGGAGAGCTTAGAACCGGTGAAACTGGTTGTCTTAGCTAATGACCTCAATGTCACGATTGCGACAGTAAGTAATGATCTAAATAAAATTGAAGAAAAAATCAAACCGTATGGTCTATCACTTATTCGGAAAAGAGGATATGGAGTAGAACTGTCGGGATTAGAAACAGCTAAGAGAAAAGTCATGAGCAGTCTGATTTTAGATCACTTGGATGAGTTTGAATTTATTTCTTTTATCAGGGAAAATATCCGAAAGCGTTCCGCTATGGATATGGACACAGCAACCGATCGTTTACTTGGATTGGTGGATAAAAAGAAGCTGATTATCATTGAAAGTATCATTGATGACGTAAAAAAGGAACTGACTTACCCAATAGCTGATAGTGCTTATATCGGTTTGGTTGTCCATCTAGCTTTAGCCACAGAAAGGATTCAACAAGGTGTGGAGATCGTGTTAGATGACAGATTCCCCGATCAGCTATTGGCAACAAAGGAGTATAAAATTGCTGAAAAAATTGTATCAGGATTAGAGAAGGCCTTTCAAATATCTGTTTCTCAAGGTGAAGCAAGTTATATTACGATGCATCTTTTAGGAGCAAAGCTGAGGAATGAACAAGGAGATGTTTTCGAAGAAACGGCTGTACAAGTCGGATATACCGCTCAAAAGCTCATCCAGTATGTGGGGAACAGAATGGGATATCAATTTGAAAATAATATTGATCTATACCAAGGTCTAATTGCTCACTTGCGTCCTGCTATCTATCGGATGAAGCAACATATGAAGATTAGTAATCCATTGCTTGAGCGGATTATGGAAGATTACGAAGAATTATTTAGCATTATTCAGGATGGGGTTGAAATTGTTTTTCCAGACTTCATCGTTCCAAAAGAAGAGATAGGATTTCTAGTCATGCATTTTGCTTCTGCGATGCTAAAGGGAGAAGTAAATAAGCAAATGAATGGACTAGTCGTATGTTCGAGTGGAATAGGAACATCAAAGATTCTTGCGACAAAAATTCAAAAAGAACTGCCGTGGTTAAAAACAAAAAATGTTTCACTATTTGATTTTGAGCAGATCAATCCTGAGGAGTATTCGATTATTATTTCGACAGTCCCTTTAAAGGATTATCAAGGTCAGTATGTTCTTGTAAGCCCTATCCTTTCTCAGGCTGAAATTGAAAGAATAAAACAGTCGGTTCGAGTTGATTATCCGGATCAGCCGAAAAATGATCTCCACTCAGTCCTAAAAAAAGATACGGGGAAAGATTTTTTTTCCAAAATCCAACGAAACAATCGTTTTACATCAGCAGCCATTGACATACTTTCCGGTTATAATATCGAAAAACTACGAGGAGATTGGTCGATTGAATCAGTCTTATTGGACGCGTGTGAAACACTTCGAAAACAAGATGTCATTAACGATGTAAAAAAAGTCGTAAATCACTTAGCGGAAAGAGCAGCATTAGGTGGACTTGGAATACCTGAAACCACTCTCTCGCTTTACCATACAAGAAGCACTGGGGTGAATAAACCCTCTTTCACGATGTATGAACTGGAAAAACCTGTGAAAGTGAGTGCGATGGATGGGACAGAGATTTTTAATAAACGAATTCTCCTGATGCTATCACCACAAGATTCAACTGAGGAGGCACTCGAGATACTAAGTCAAATCAGTGCTTCAATTATCCGAAATGATGATTCGATACACCTGTATGAGAAGGGAGAAAAGGATGCCCTTTTTGATTTTCTATGCAACGAGATAAGAGACATTTTTGAAACAAAAAATATTCACTAAGGAGTGGACAATATGTCAGTACAAATATTAACAGCAGAAAATATCCAATTAAATGTAGCTTTATCAACAAAAGAGGAAGCGATAAGAAAGACGGGACAAATTCTTGTTGAAAAAGGGTACGTTGAAGCATCATATATCGAGAAAATGCTTGCTAGAGAAGAGTTAACTTCCACATACATGGGGAATTATGTGGCTATTCCACATGGTACAGAAGACGCAAAGGACATGGTTAAGCACTCAGGAATCTCAATCATTCAAGCTCCAGAGGGAGTGGATTTTGGTGGTGGAAATATGGTGAAGGTTCTTATTGGAATTGCAGGGAAAAATAACGAACACTTAGATATTTTATCAAATATCGCCATCGTTTGTTCGGAGGAAGAAAATATCGAGAAGCTCGTTCAGGCTAGAACAGAAGAAGAAATTTTAAGTTTATTTGCTGAGGTGAACTAATATGTTTGCTCTACATTTTGGTGCGGGGAATATTGGTCGTGGTTTTATAGGCTTGTTATTACAACAATCAGGCTATGAGGTTTGCTTTGCCGATGTGAATGCAGAAATCGTTGATTTACTTAATGAGCGTAAAGAATACAAAGTGGTATTAGCAAATAAGGAACAAACCGAGACAACGGTAACGAACATATCGGCTATTAACAGTGCAAAAAATGGTGAATTAGTTGAAGAGGCAATTGTTCAGGCAGATCTTATTACCACTGCAGTGGGGCCAAATATTTTAGCCATTATTGCACCGATGATTGCTAAGGGGTTGAAAAAAAGAGCCGCTATTTCTGATAAACCATTAAATATTATTGCCTGTGAAAATATGATCGGCGGGAGTGCTTTTTTAAAAGAGAAGGTATATGAACATCTGACTGGGGAAGAAAGAAATATGTTTGATTCCCTATATGGATTTCCAAACTCTGCGGTCGACAGAATTGTTCCGAATCAATCGAATGACGACAAGCTCTTAGTAAAAGTAGAGCCGTTCTTCGAATGGGTCATTGAGCAAACGGCTTGGGTAGGAGAAAAGCCATCTATTGAGGGAGCAACACTGGTGGATGATTTGGCACCATTTATAGAGAGAAAGTTGTTTACAGTTAATACAGGGCACGCCGCTATTGCTTATGTAGGTTCTGTATACGGGTTTCATCCAATAGCAGAAGCAATACAAAATGATCAAGTTAATCAGATTGTTTCGGGAGCGTTACAAGAATCAGGAAGAGTGCTTGTGAAAAAGTATGGATTTTCCAATGACCAGCACCAAGCATATATTCAAAAGATTATTGGCCGATTCAAAAATGAATACATTATTGATGATGTGAAAAGAGTGGGAAGGTCACCTCTTCGAAAGCTAGGCATTCACGACCGATTATTTGCTCCAGCTGTAGAATATTTCAGCGTGTTTCAGGAAGCACCAGTTAATCTATGTAAAGTCATTGCAGCTGCGTTATTATTTACATCAAATGATGATCAAGAAGCGGTGGACCTTCAAAAAAGCTTGGAGAACGATGGGGTTCTAGTGGTATTAACGAGGTTAACAAATTTAGATTCAAGTCATTCTATTGTCCAGACAGTTGTAGAGGAATATAAACATTTCCAAAATCAGCTATCATAATTATTGGGTAAAAGTGAAAAGCTATTATAGATATTCCTCCGAATATCAGCACGTATCCTGACCAATGAGGTGATTAGAGATGAGTTTTAGAGATCATTTGGATCAACATTCTCAACTTTTTTGTCACACGTGGACGAGACGAAAGCATGCAAGTAGTTCTCAAGTGAATGGGCAAACAAGAAAATCCCAATCAGAAATCATTCTGTTTAGGAACGCGAAAGCCCATCGCTGGTAAGGGATAGTTTGATGATATGAGGAAAAAGGAATAGTGGTTAGTGTTGCTAACCAAAAGAGGGAGAGCCGTTTAGGCTCTCCCTCTTTCCATTTGGAAAGAGTGTATCAAAAATAACCCATCCCCGGGGAAAGGGATGGGTCACTATTATGAATGGGAGATAGGGGAATCTCCTAATGGAAAACACTCTTGGATTTAACGGTTATACACCTTTGAATGCTTCACGGTAAATTTCTGCTAATTCTGTTACTAGCGGTAATTTTGGGTTAGCTGTTGTACATTGATCTTCAAAGGCGCGCTCAGCAAGGTAATCAACTTTTGCTTCAAATGCTTCTTTTGTGACTCCATTAGCTTCAATACTCATAGGGATTTCTAGCTCTTTAGCAAGCTTGATAACCGCTTGGATTAAGCTTTCAACACCTTCTTCAGTTGTACGAGCAGGAAGACCTAATGTTCTTGCGATTTCAGCGTAACGCTGGTCAGCAATAAAGTTCTCGTATTTAGGGAATGCAGCAAACTTTGTTGGTTTTGTTGCATTATAACGAATAACATGTGGCATTAAGATGGTATTAGAACGTCCGTGAGCAATGTGGAATTCTGCACCAAGCTTATGTGCCAAGCTGTGGTTAATTCCAAGGAATGCGTTAGCAAATGCCATACCAGCAATTGTTGAAGCATTATGCATTTTTTCACGCGCTACTGCATCGCTGCCATCACGGTATGCTTTTGGCAGATATTCGAATACAAGCTGAATGGCTTTCATTGCTAATCCATCCGTATAGTCGTTAGCCATAATAGATACATAAGCTTCGAACGCATGAGTTAATACGTCCATACCTGTATCAGCAGTAATGACCTTAGGAACAGTCATAACAAACTGTGGATCGATGATTGCGACATCCGGAGTTAACTCATAATCTGCTAATGGATACTTAATATTGTTTACCTTGTCTGTGATAACAGAGAAAGATGTTACCTCAGAACCAGTTCCAGATGTTGTTGGAATCGCAACAAACTGAGTTTTTTCACCTAACTTAGGATACTTAACAACACGCTTACGAATATCTAAGAATTTTTGTTTTAATCCAAAGAAGTCTGCATCTGGGTGTTCGTAGAATAACCACATACCTTTTGCAGCATCCATTGCAGAACCACCACCAAGTGCAATAATGACATCTGGTTGGAATGCTGCCATAGCTTCTGCACCAGCCATAACTGTGTCGATAGATGGATCTGGCTCAACTGCTGAAAATACTTCAACATGAACTAGACTTGGACGTTGACGAAGGTAACGAGTCACGGTGTCAACATATCCTAGTTTTACCATTCCAGGGTCAGTAACGATAAATGCTCTTGAAATATTAGGCATCTTAGCTAGGTATTGAGTAGAATTCTTTTCGAAATAGATTTTAGGTGGAACCTTAAACCATTGCATATTATTATTCCTCTTCGCTAACTTTTTAATATTTACAAGATGGATAGCTCCTACGTTTTGAGATACAGAGTTACCACCGAATGTACCGCAACCAAGTGTTAATGAAGGCATAAATGCGTTATAGATGTCGCCAATTGCACCTTGAGAAGAAGGAGCATTAACGATGATACGACCAGCCTTCATACGAAGTCCAAATTCCTTCATTACTTCTTCATTTGTTGAGTGAAGAACAGCTGAGTGACCAAGTCCACCGAATTCAAGCATTTCTTCAGCACGTGTTAATCCTTCTTCTAAGCTGTTTACCTTGAAGCAAGCAAGAACTGGGCTTAGTTTTTCACGAGAAAGTGGAGATTCAGGTCCAACTGTCTTAAGTTCAGCAATAAGAATCTTTGTATCTTCAGGCACTTCTACTCCAGCAAGCTTTGCAATTTTAGCAGCAGGCATCCCTACGATAGTTGGGTTAACAGCACATGTATTTTCATTAATAACCAATGCCTCAACCTTTTTCTTTTCTGCATCGTTTAGGAAGTAACACTTATTAGAAATTAGTTCTTTCTTCACTTCATTGTAGATTTCTTTATCGATAATAACCGCTTGTTCAGATGCACAAATCATACCATTATCGAATGTTTTAGATAAGATTAAGTCGTTTACTGCACGCTTAATTTTTGCTGACTTTTCGATATAACAAGGAACGTTACCAGCACCAACACCTAGAGCAGGCTTACCAGAGCTATAAGCTGATTTAACCATTCCAGGTCCACCAGTTGCTAAAATAAGTGAGATTCCAGGATGCTTCATTAATGCTTGAGTAGCTTGAACAGATGGCTTTTCAACCCACTGGATACAGTTTTCAGGAGCACCCGCTTTAACTGCTGCATCACGTACGACACGTGCTGCTTCACTGCTACATTTTTGTGCAGATGGGTGGAAAGCAAAGATGATTGGGTTTCTTGTTTTGATAGCAATTAATGATTTGAACATTGTAGTTGATGTTGGG
The DNA here is from genome assembly GCF_052983275.1 of Robertmurraya sp. GLU-23. Lineage (NCBI taxonomy): Bacteria > Bacillati > Bacillota > Bacilli > Caryophanales > Bacillaceae > Robertmurraya > Robertmurraya sp. GLU-23. Next base: position 47,234 of record NZ_JBRKCV010000020.1, on the reverse strand, counting down.
TTGGTTACAGGTGTTACCCCAGCAACCACTCCAACTGGATCAGCGATTGTATAAACACCTTCATATTGGTTGTCATCGATAATTCCAACGGTTTTGTTATTCTTAATATTGTTGTAAACATATTCTGTTGCAAATATGTTTTTGATCATTTTATCTTCAAAAACTCCACGGCCTGTTTCTTCTACCGCTAGTTTCGCTAGAGGCATATGTTGGTCAAGTCCAGCAAGAGCCATTTCTTTTACAATGTCATCAATCATTTCTTGTGTGAAACCTTGGAATTCTTTCAACGCTTTTTGACCTTTTGCCACTAACTCATCAATCATTTTGGCTACTTCTTGATTTTCAGTTAGTACTTTTTCTTCAACTGCCATGTTAAAGACCTCCGTTTAAACAATTTAGTTTGTGAAACACTTCACATTCGGTAGTAAAAAAAATTAACTTGAAGTATTGCAAGATGTATAGGTAAACGCCTAAATGGACGTTACGCGCAAACTGGATTTCTAGGGATCTTCTCGAAAGAAATATCTGAAATATATTTAGAACAGCTCTTTACGATGACTACGTAGTTAACTGTCCAAATGAATGCTGGAAGGCTTTCATTTTCTTTAAACATCATTGACTCGAATTCATCTCCAATAACTTCCTCAAAAACTTCTATTGTATAAGTCTCAGTGTCTGTAGAAAAGTTCTTCCATTCGCATACCATCATGTTTATCACCCCTAATGTTTTTCTTGAATTAAATATAACATATAAAAACAATAATAGTTTGTGAAATATTGAACAAAGTATGAACAATGATTTTACCCTTGAAGTGATAAAAAAAGACTGTAATTACAAGGATTTTTAGAAAGTGTTTATAAAATAATCGCTATTTATTGAAAACGCTTACAATAAAAACGATATATTAATATAATTTAATTCAGCTGAGCTTATTGGAAAAAAAGAAAGTCAGCGACATTTGTCACTGACTTTCTCTTCTATTAATATTATTCTCCTAAGTAAGCGGTCAACATCCAAATATGTGTATCAAGTGATTCGATGAGTCCTGTTGCCATATCGTTTGTGATGATGTCATGGTTTTCTTCAGCTAGATTAGCTAATGAAGAAAGTTCATCTTTGATTTGTTTGTAATCTGCAACGAGGGCAGCAACCATTTCGCTAGCTTTTGTTTCATTATTTGTCTCAATTAGAGTAGCTGTTTCTAAGTATTGCTTCATGGTAGCAACTGGTTGTCCACCGATGGCTAATAATCGTTCTGCCAATTGATCAACTACTAAACCTGCTTCGTTATATAATTCCTCGAACTTGGCGTGTAGGGTAAAGAATAAAGGACCCTTAACGTACCAATGGAAACGGTGAAGTTTCGTATATAAAACATTCCAGTTTGCGATTTGTTGATTTAATTGAGCTTGTAATTCCATAATATTATTCCTCCTCAGTTATCTTATGAATAAATTATAACATATCTAATATTATAATCAATACTAAATTATAATTATTATAAATAAAGGTATATTATTCATCTAAAATAAAAAAAGTATAGAGAGATCAATCGACCTTTCTATACCTTCATTTAATAGTTAATTAGCCTCTAACTGTTTATTTAAGAAACTACGAAATATCCCTTTCTTATCGTTTGCTAACTGTATATATTCTCCTTTTTGTACAATTCTCCCTTTATCTAATACGATTACTTGATCAGCATTGTGGATAGTAGACAGGCGATGGGCAATGACAATGACGGTCATTTTTCCTTTCAGTCGTTCCAATGCCATTTGTATTTTTGACTCATTATCAGTATCCAAGGAGCTTGTTGCTTCATCAAGAATTAAAATAGAAGGATTTCGTAATATAGCTCTAGCTAAAACAATACGTTGTCTTTCTCCACCTGATAATCTTATTCCTCTATCACCAAGGGGGGTATCTAAGCCGTTTGGAAGTTCTTTTACAAAATCAGCGGCAGCAAATTCTAAGGCAGCCCACAAATGTTCCTCAGGTGCCGTTGGATTCATTAATAGAAGGTTTTGTCTAATGCTTGCGTTAAAAAGGAAGGGGTCCTGTGGAACAAAGCTAATGGTTTTCCTTAAGGCTAGCAATTTATCATCTGTTAAAGGCATATCATCTATTAATACTTCACCAGTTTCCGGACGCTGTAATCCCATTAATATATCAACTAAAGTGCTTTTACCAGCACCTGATTGTCCGACAATAGCGGTCATATGATTTGCTGGAATTTGTAAATTGATATTTTGAAGTGCATAGGACGTATGGTCTCCATTGTATTTAAAGCATACGTTTTTACATTCAATCATCTTATTCATATACAGAATCTCTTCATTATCATCTGATACTTCAATCAAATGTTTAGTTTCATTTTGTAAAGCTAATAACACTTTAAATGCTGGAATGGTTAATGCTAATTGCTGTAAATTTGACTGTATGGTAACAAAACGGGGCCATAATCTAGAAAAGATAATAATGACAATTAATAATTTCTCTGGTTGAGTATAGAACAAATTAGCTGAAAAAAAGATAAAACAAGAAAGAATTAATGCGAAAGCGGTTTTGTAAGACAACTGAGAGCTAGTCTGTAACTCAACAAATTTCACTTGTTCATCAAGCATTTTTATATTTAGCGATTTTAACCAAGTCATCCTCGATTTTTCCAGTCGGTTCGTTTTAATGTCTTTTAAACCATTTAGATGATCAGTTATACCTGCTAGATAGGCTCTCGAAATATCAGTTGACTCTTTCCCGAGATTTTTTGCTTGTCGAACAAATTTCCATGAAAAAAATGCAAGCCCTAACCCACAAACTAGAACAAGGCTCGCTATTTGAGGAGAGAGCCAAAAAGCAATTCCAATTTGAATCAATGTAAATATAAAGTTTGTAATAAACTGCATAAACATTTTAATTCCAGTACTAACTCGATTAATATCTTTTGTTAAAGAATTTATTAAATTGGATTTTCTCGTCCTTATAATAAACTCCCACTTAACATGTAATAAACTCTGATAGATTTCCTCTTTCAGGTGATTAATAAAGCCCTGATGAATCTTAATGTCACGAATGGACAGGTTTCTCTGTAGGAGGTTTTGTCCTAATACCAATATAACGTAAAATCCTAATATAAAAGGTAAACCAATCCCAGTAGGAAGATCCTTCAACAAATCTGAAAACACCCACATTAAAGAAGATTCATTAGCTGAATTTATAATTCCACTTATACTTAATATCGGAATCAATAATAGAATGGCTACACCATCAAGAAAACTGACTATTACCATTCCAAGAAAATTGATATACATAATGTTTCCGGTGTATTGATACAATTGTTTAAAATAGTGCATGAATTCTTTCACTTAAGATCCTCCGTTAGTTTACTTTAATAAATACCAGTAAGGTAGGAAAAGTTTTAATAGTAAAATGGAGAGGGATTACTTAGAGGGATACTCTGAAGGTAATACAGGAAGAGTGTAAAGAATCTTACAATGAATCTCAAACTTCAGAATTGTAGTACAAATAAAATATTCTAATTTTTGGATTATAAGGGATTCTCTACTCAGCCCTTATAATCCAAAATCAAATTAATGTTTATTTTCCATTACCTTTATCATTTCTTCCCAACAATATTAACGTCACTCGAACTTACAAAGTTTTCTCCGTTAATTTTGCCACTGAGATATCCTGTATTATCATCAGGATCTAGCTTAGTATCTTGGAATGGAAAATGATAGACTTTATCCATATATCCATCATTATTAACATCTTCTGTACCAACATTAGGAGAAGCTACTGCCCCTCCGGTTGGACTATCGCCAAACCGAACCGTACTATTATCAACTTTAGAAACATCAAAGTTTGCTGAACCTAATAGAGCTACAGGAATATTTCCTTTTGAGTTAGCCCCGAAGCTACTTGGGTCACTGCCAGGTTTGATATCAATTAGTGGGATGATAGGTTCACCTGGTTCAGTTGGCTCTTCAGGCTCTTCAGGTGGTCCACTTATTAATGTTTCAAATTTAATCACTTGATGACTAATTACCTTTGGACTTGTGTACATTTTTTTAGTCATATTTTATACACCTCTTCAATTAATTTATAAACAGTTCTTAAAAAAGAACGGAGATCCAACTCTTCATGGTATTCTTCATTTGCATATGCTATCCATCCTATTGTACTACCGGTACTGTTCGTTTTAAAGAAAATATTTTCGACAAAATACTAGATAATAGCAAATGCCCCGTTCCTATAAAAGAACGAGGCTTTGTAGTATGAATCTTTAATATTCGTAACATCATTGCTTTCCTTCCGATCCAAACATATAAGTTTTTTTATGGTAATGAATACTGAATATTAAACCCATCGCAAACATATTGCCCATTAACGAACTTCCTCCATAACTGACGAAAGGGAGGGGAATTCCCGTAATTGGCAGAACTTGAATCGTCATTCCGACATTTTGGAAGACATGAAAGGTAATCATTGAGATGACTCCTGCACAAATATAGGTGTTAAACGGATCATTCGCATCTAAGGCAGTTTTTGTTAAATGATAGATTAGTATAAAGAATAGACCAATAACGATGCTTGCTCCTACAAATCCATATTCCTCACCAATCACACTGAAAATAAAATCGGTATGACTCTCGGGTATGTATACTTGTCTCTCCCCAAAGCCCTTTCCGGTTAATAATCCGGAACCAATTGCTCTTAACGAATTATAAAGATGATATCCGGACCCTGCTTGGTAGTTGTCAGGGTCAATCCAGGAGTAAATTCTATTAAACTGGTATGTTTGGACGTTTAAGTATTTTACAAGAACCTCTGGTGCCCAAACCACGTAGTAAATAATGGTTGCTCCAAGTAGCGAGCCAAGTCCATAAATGGTTAGAATAATCTTCCATGTAATGCCTGATACGAAAATAAGTCCAGTAAATATGGCTACAATAACAAGGCTAGTTCCTAAATCAGGTTGCTGCATGATTAACGCTAATGGTAGAGCCGTAGATAAGCTCATTTTAGTGAAAAGCCAAAAATCAGACTGAAAGGTTTTCTTTATGTATTTTTCGTGGTGAGAGGTTATGACCTTACTAAGGGAAAGGATGAGAAAGGCTTTCATAAATTCCGAAGGCTGAATTGTACCAAAACCCGGAATTTGAAACCAACTATGTGCTCCATTTCTTTCAGGCGCAATGCTTTCGGGCGCGATAATCAGAGCGAACAGCAGAAATATGCCGAATCCATATAGATACCAGGAAAGTTTTTTATATTGATCACTATCAAAAAACATAACGACCGCAACAATGATACTTCCTACTACATACCAAAATACTTGCCTAACAAAATAATTTTCGTTGTACTGTCCTGTCGTTTGAGCACTATAGATAGATAAGCAGCTTACTAGAAACAATAAAAACAAAATAAGACTTAAGGTCCAATCAAACTTTTCTGTCGGTTTTTTAACAACTTCCATTCATCTGCACCTAATTCCCTCTACTATTTACAATTTTATCCTATCAAACAAAAATTCCTCATTCAAGATATGCACAAAAGATTATGTTCATTCATTATCATAGTTCTTTTTATATAGACGAAGAAGACTAGGTAATAGTTTCAATTTTGGAGTGTTAAGAGCCATTCAGTTCCTTGTCTTTTTTGTTTTTCATCTTTTTCTTTAATACCTTGGTAATTGGGGTTCCATTCATAATCATCCATATAAAGATCGGAGCAAGAAGGTTTAAAGCCATAATCAAGACAACAAAAGTCCAAATGGCCCATTCCGCATTCAGGATATTCCGGTAGACCCAAGTGCTATAAAACTCCATAAAATCACCCGCCTTTCTCGTAGCCTATTTGGCTACATGTTTGCCAAACCCTTCAGGAAATAAACTAATTTCTGACTAGAATCTGTTTTTGTTGGAAAAATAAAGGAAAGGGTAATGAACGTGGAAATAATCATCTTAGGAGTTTTCAATTTATGACTGAAGTGGAAGAAAAGGATTATTTTTTTAGAGATTTGAAAGATAATGAAGAGTTGATGAATGAGATTTTGGGAACCAGTGTTGACTTAGTCAAACGGCGTATTACCTTTCATGAACATAAAAATGTTCAAGCAATTTGTTATTACACGGATGGGTTAGTTGATGTTATACAAATAGAACTATTTATTAGTGACCTACTTTATAAGGGGAATCTGTTGCTGCAACATTCGACCTTACCTACGGGACCTCCATTCACCTTGCTGAAGGACCATATGCTTTCAAATGCTTCATTTCAGGTAATCAAGGAGGTTAGTCAAGCGGTAGATGGAATCCTTTCTGGAGTCGCAGTCTTGATTCTTGATGGAAGCGATGAAGTGTTTGTTATACAAACAAAAGGATGGGAAAAAAGAGGGGTTGATGAACCGCAAACAGAGCAAGTGGTTCGTGGTCCAAGAGATGGTTTTACAGAAAGCATCCGAACCAATACGGCGCTTGTAAGACGAAGAATTAGAGATCCAAAGCTTCGGATTGAGCAAATGAATATCGGGAAGCGCTCAAAGACAGATGTCAATATAGCCTATATAGAAGACATCGTGAAGGAAGGTTTGGTTGAGGAGGTAAAGAAAAGGTTACGTGATATAAAAATCGATGCCATTTTAGAAAGCGGATATATCGAAGAATTAATTGAAGATGCACCTCGATCTCCTTTTACTACCGTACAAAGTACAGAAAGACCGGATAAAGTAGCATCGTCTTTACTTGAAGGAAGAGTAGCTATTTTTGTTGACAATACTCCTTTTGTATTGGTAGTCCCCAGTTTCTTTTGGCAGTTTTTACAGGCAAGTGATGACTATTATTCAAGATTTATGACGGGTAGTTTTTTCCGTGCGATACGATATTTGGCCTTTGTACTGAGCTTAACTCTTACCTCCATTTATGTGATGCTCGTAAGCTTTCATCAAGAGATGATTCCTACCCAACTGATCCTAACCATCGCCTCCGGACGCGAGGTGGTTCCTTTTCCGGTTTTACTAGAAGCGTTATTGATGGAAATCTCCTTCGAATTGATGAGGGAAGCAGGGCTTCGGATGCCTAAGCCTGTTGGTCAGGCTGTTAGTATTGTGGGGTCTCTTGTCATTGGGCAAGCAGCTGTTCAAGCGGGGATCGTGTCTCCATTTATGGTTATTATCGTTGCCTTAACGGGTATTTCGTCGTTTGCCATACCTAATTATGCTGCATCATTCTCGATTCGTCTTATTCGGTTTCCTTTGCTACTAGGAGCTGGGACGCTTGGATTGCTTGGTTTTTCTGCGATGTTCACCTTATTAGCCATTCATGCTCTTACTCTGCGCTCTTTCGGGGAGTCATACTTAGCACCAGCAACCCCTTTCCAACCAAATGATCAGAAGGATTCGATCATTCGCTTTCCTTGGTGGAAAATGCAGGCGAGGCCTGAAGGGGTTACGGGGGATGAGAAGCGTGTAGGAGATCATCAATTTCCAGAACCTCCTAATACAGATCCTTATTCTAAAGAAGGAGGTAAGGGAAAAGAAGAAGATCAAAAAGAGGGGTCACGGAAGAAGAAAACCCGTCGTATCATCAAGCTTAAGGGGGAGGATGAAGAATGAAAAGACACCTGGCATGGTCTCTTTTATTAATAATAATTCTCCTATTAGCGGGATGTGCAGGGAAGAGAGAGTTAAATGACCTAGCCTTGGTGATGGCTGTAGGTATTGATAAAGGAGAGGAAGAGAACTCCTTTAAAGTGACGGCACAGATAGCCAGACCAGCAGATGCTAGGGGACAGACAGGTGCTCCTTCTGGGCAGACGGGGGAGCCTATTCTCACCATTGTCGGACAAGGTGAATCTTTGTTTGATGCGATACGGGATCTTTCTTCCTTTACCACAAGAAATGTTTTTTGGGCCCACAATCAAGTCATTGTTATCAATGAGGATTTGGCCAAGGAAGGAATTGCGCAGGTGATTGATTTTTTCACAAGAAACCCAGAACTTCGGATGAGAACTTGGGTTGTTATCACTCCAGAAAAGGCTAGCACCTTAGTATCAACCGTTACGGGGTTGGAGCTCATACCGGGGGAGGCAGTAAATAAACTCTTTCGATATGGGGAAATCTCAAATGTCGCTCCAAATTCACAAATCATGGATGTTCAGGCGGCCTACTTAAGTCAAAGCTCACAACCGATCATCGCTAGAGTTTCCTTAAAAGAAGTGATGGTCTCTAACAAAAAACCAGAAAAAGGTCCTACGATCAAACAAGTGGACTTGGCCGGTGCAGGAGTGTTTCAGGAAGATCGTTTGGTTGGAATTTTAAAACCAGAAGAAATAAGGGCATTAATGCTTTTTACAGAAAGATTAAAGTCTGGTGTCGTTACCACTCCATGTAAAAGTAAACCTGAACGAACCGTAAGTGTAGAGCTTAGGGATCAGATGTTTCAGGTTACACCTCATTTAAAGGGTAACCAAATCAGTTTTACTGCTGAGTTTGATGCTTTTGCTAGGGTGGTTGAAGCGGGTTGTCCATTTTCTATTGATAATCAAGAGAAAGTAACAGAATTAGAAAAAGCAGTTGAGAAAAAGTTGGAAAAGGAAATAAAAATGACTGTAGATAAGGTGCAAACGGAGTATAAAACAGATGTAATCGAGCTCGGGAAAGTGTTTCACAATGAGTATCCCGGGTACTGGAGGCAAATTGCGGATGATTGGGAGGAAGTATTCCCTACGGTTGATATCGAAGTCTCTGTAAATGTGGAGGTGAAGGATTCAGTTCTACTATGGGAGGAAACAAACTCCGGTAAAAAGGAGAATAGTGCAAACTAATGAAGGTACAAATCTCAAATGGTATGTTTATGGCATTAATAATTAATATGATCTATGCAAAGGCAATCGGTGTAACGCAAGGATCAATGGCCAGAGAAGTAGGTGGGGATATATGGATTTCGACCCTGATTGCGACCATCCAAGGTGGGGTGATTATGTTCTTGGTGATCTTTGTCATCCGTCGAATGCCTGAGGGGGACTTAATTGACCAAGCGGGAAGGTTACTTGGCAAATGGGTTGGGAAATTTGTCGCGCTCATCACCTTTTTATTTTTTCTAGCTGCATATGGGCCTGTGATGTCCACCTTTGTTTTTCACTTAAAGGATTACTTCCTACCAGAGGCACCGATCTTATTGTTTATCCTTTCAGCTTTTTTAATAGGTACTTATGCGATTTACTTTGGAGTAGAAGTGATAGCTAGGATGGCTTTAATCGGTGTGTTTTCAATTATCGCTTTAAATATATTGCTCATGCTTGGCTCTCTGTCCGAGTTTGATATTAGAGAATTACGTCCAACGTTTCAAATGGGGTTTTTAAAAACCGTTTGGGCAAGTAGACATCATAATACGGACTGGGCTATGGCAACAATTATGGCGGGAATTATTTTGCCGATGGTTGCCAATAAGGAGACTTGGGGGAAAATGGGGTTTGCTGGGATTGGTTACGGAATGGTATTCATTATTATGTGGCCGATTCTAGAGGCAGGTGTTCTGTCCCCTGAGACAGCTGCACAGTATATCGTTTCTTGTATGCAAATGGCTAGAAGTGCACAAATTGGTTATTTTGTTCATCGATATGAAATGATTATGATTGCTTTCTTTGCTTTATCGATTCTTACACAGATTATGATGAGCTTGTTATGTGCTTCGGTTGCTATGCAAAAAATGCTTGGTTTAAAGGATTATCGGAAAGTGATTATTCCTACTGCTATCATTCTCAGTGCATTTGGTTATTGGATCAACTTTGATAAAAATCGTGCCGTTGATTTTTTAGAAGGTTGGTGGGTGTATATTAGCATAGGGGTTGCGGTAGGTTTACCTTCGATGATTCTCGTAATGGGATTCTTTTTTAAGAAAAAGTTGAAAAAAGAAAGAGTAGCTGAGGAGGCAAAATAAAAGCACGAAGCGCTATGCTTCGTGCCTCTTTACTGTATATGATGTAGGAAAAGTGTAGCGATCCCAAAATAAGTTAAGAGCGAAAAAATATCATTTAACGTTGTAATAAGAGGTCCAGAAGCAATGGCTGGATCGATTTGCAGTCGATAAAGAACCAATGGGATTACTGTTCCTGCTAAGGTACCGATAATAAGAGTAAGTAGCAAGGAGATGCCGACTACAAGGCCAATCATTAAATTACCCTGCCAAATAAATGCGATAAGTGAAATAAGGATGCCACAGGTAATACCAATAATGACACCAACACCAAGCTCTCTCAGGACAAGTTTCGTAATGACACGTTTATTAATATCATTCGATACAAGTCCACGAACCACCACAGCTAGAGACTGTGTGCCGGTATTTCCGGTCATTCCGGATATCATGGGAATGAAAAAAGCGAGTGCTACAATTTCTTTGAGTGTTTCTTGATACGTACTGATGATACTTCCTGATAAAATGCCGATTAGTAATAGAAGGATGAGCCATGGCAGTCTTCTATATGCAGCTACATAGGCACTTGTATCAAAATCAATGGATTTACCTGAAGCGGATAGTTTTTCGATATCTTCGTTCGCTTCTTGAATCACAACATCAATAATATCATCTACGGTAATAATACCCATAAGTACATTTTCTTCGTTTACAGCAGGAATGGCCATGAAATCATAACGTTGAATAAGCATGGCCACTTCTTCTTGGTCCGTATCGACCGAAACAGAAATGACCCGTTCGTACATAATATTACGAACAACGGCGTCAGCTTCTGCCATTAGAATATCACGGTAGGAAACCACTCCAACTAGTTTGCGGTATTGATCAATCACGTAAAGATAATTTATGGTTTCTGCATAATCGGTGAACGATTTAAGCTTGGTTACAGCTTCCTTAACGATATAGTAATCTCTTATCCATACAAAACGATTCGTCATCAATCGTCCAGCTGTTTCTGGAGGATAGTTCATGATATCCTGAACGGCTTTGGATTCCTCTTTTTTCATTCCAGATAAGAGCTGGCTGATTTTTTCAGGTGACAGGTCATCAAGCAATGAGGCGAGGTCATCGTTATCCATTTCATCGAGGACTTCACCCGAACGTTCAATACCCAGTCGATTTAGAACATCCAGCTGTTCGGTTTTGCTTAATTCCTCGATGAGGTCTGCAAGCATGTCTATATTTAAGTACAATAAAAATCTTTTTTTGTGTTTTTCGGGTAATTCCCCATATATTCTAGCGACATCATAAGGCTGTAGTTCATCTAATATCGCATCAAATTCTTTTCGTTTTGATTCTTTTAACGCTTTAATAATGTATAGGGTAATTTGATTTTCTGTCATATTTGTAATCATACGTATCACCTCTTTGGTGGGGAAGTTCAGTTTTAAAAGCAACATGCTAATTATAGAGAAAAACAAGTTATTTTAAAATGGAAGTTTCATAAAAGTTTGTGAATTGTTAAGAATGTGCTTGAATTATATAGTGCTTATACAATAGTATAGTTTTATTTAGAAGAACAGTGCGGGAAATTCTTCGAAACTTTTTTATACGTTCATTCGTCATAAGTAAGGGAGATATTACTATTATTGTGGGGGTTTACTAGGTGAAAAAAAGCAATCAGGAGAAACGCGATCTTCTCTACATATTCCTTAATGAAGGTGAACAATATGTTCTGACACACGGGATTGAATTTAAAGAGTTTGCTCGGTCTCTTTCCGATTCTTTGAATCATCTTTTGTTGATTAAACATGCTTACGAATCGGGAGAGTTTAATCGTCACACTTTACTAGAATATGTACCTAAAGAGAAATTGCACCGGCTAATGGGTGATGATGTACATGGTTATGGTGATTTTTGCTGGGTAGATTTCGAGGAGCTTGAAGGAGTAAATGCCTTATCAGGCGAGGAGATTGCCGAATTGCTTTATATGGGACATATGAAGGAGCACCTAAAGCAGCCATTTAACCGACATCTGAGAAATAGATATGGTTATTTTGCTCACGATGATGGCTGGTGGAATAAGGTTTATTACCGGACGTTAACCGATTTTTATCGGCTATTATCTGATCTCGTGCCTGAGAAGTTAAATGAGTTCAAACCAGAAAAAGGAGTTTTAGGGTTAAAAAAGAGGAGGGAGTACCCTCCGATGGATATTGATATTTCTCTTTCGTTAAAACCGTTGATGAAAGAGGGGATATTAATATCATTTAAAGATGCGGTCCAAAGTAGAACGAAAATTGAAGTACCTATTTGGGTTATTGGCGACTACATGAATATGGACGATATGTTCGAAGAATACGAAAAACTGTCTAAAACCAAGTCAGACGCAACCCTCACCTTCGACAAGAAAACAAAGCAATGGCAGTAAAAAGGTGTCAGACACCTTTCGTGGACAAATTGGGTTGATTTGTCCACGTGGGGTGGACACTTATAATTTTATTGCGATTGATAGTATGTTATTAGTTCATTAAACTGGGCTAGCATGCGTTGGGTCTCCTTTTCTTCAATATGACTAATAGGAGAGATTTGAACCCAGTTATTGTGTTTCAAATACGCACTTTCATAGTGTAGTAAATAGCCATTCATCTCCATATCCTCTCCGATAAAGGTAGAGGGTATTTTTGTTGGAAATGGAATGGTCATAATGGTCGGACAAGAATGCTCTAACTTAGATAGTACCTGGTTGTTATGAGATTCGAGAAACTCTCGAATATACAGGTATTGACGACCAATTCTTTCAAAGGGCTGGTCATTTTCATAGGCTTCTAGTGCCTGATGAAGAGCGGAGATGAGATTTGAAGAGTGTGTAAATGGGACTCCGTCGTTCTCTATGTACCATCCAAGATCAAGATAGCCGGGAATCCTCTCATCTTTTTTTATGTAATGCTGGTGAAACACAATGGAAAGACCTGAATACGAGCCCAGTGCTTTTCCGCTAACACCTGAGGCAAGATAGATATTTGAGAGATTTAATGGGCTAGCTCCAATAGAACTAATGGCATCAAGGCAGATTTTTATATCCTTTTCCATGCAGGCTTTATGCATATCTTCCAAAGAGTTTAAAACGCCAGTGGAAGTTTCGCAATGCGCAAACCAGATCCACTCAGGGTTATGTTTGTTAAGAACCTCTTTTATTTCTATAAGAGTAAATGGTGTGCCCCACGGTATTTCGTAACTTTCAAAAGTTAAGCCAGCACGGATGGCGTGACCTTGAAGTCGCTTTCCAAACTCCCCGTTAATAAAAATAACTCCGTTCGAAAGTTTTTTCAGTTGCATGGCGATGGCATCATTCGCCAGCGTTCCAGATCCAAGAAGAAGCTGGCAATTTGCCGCTTTAGTTAATCTCAGTAGTCTTTCTTTTACAGAGTTAAATAATGTTAGAAAGGCTTTGGAACGATGAGAAAGGGGTGGACTCATAAGTGCTTTGGTCACATCATCCGCTACCATAGTGGGTCCGGGTATAAACCGGCTCGAAGATATCCCGATGCGTGAAGAGACTTGTTTTTCAAAGGTGTCTCTAGTGATATACATAGGATGGAATTGTGCATCTTCTGTTCCGACTGGATCGTGAAATACAGTAAAACCAAGTTGTGTATACAGCTTTGTTTGTCTGGTGGTTCCTGAAATAACCGCTGCGTCGTATCCTTGTTTAATACAGTAGTTGGCTAATAATTGTGAAAGTCCTAGAAACACTCTGCCGTTACGATTCTTTGCATCAACCGCGAGGAGGCGAATTTCGCACAATAGATGTGCTAGAAAAGGAAGATGCTCTTCTACAGGACCAATCTTTTTATCAATGGAAAAAGGTCGCTTGTCTCGAACTGCAATCATTCCAATGAGTTGTTTATTCTTTAAGCAAATAAGGTACGTATTTTCAGCGTGAAAAGGGTCAACTCTTCTCTCTGTATCAGACTTTGGATGTTGTGGGATCTCTTCGACAAAGGTACGATAATTTAGTTTGTGTATTTGCTCCATTTCTTCTTCGCTTCTTGCAATCTTAAAAAGCAAGCCCATTTGGTTTCCCCCTATACTCTTTCTTTTATATTGGCTGTTTTCGTAAAGTTTGTTGTTTTGGAAAAATCCCAGAAGCCGGATTTTTCCCCGCATAACGCTGAGTTTATTGGTCTATTTGGAGAGTAGCTCTTTTCTAAGGAGGATAAAATCCTGATTGGCTGCTGAAACATATAGTTTAATTCTGACAAAGTGTATAGCAACAATGTTTTAGAAAAGAGCCTTTATATTTGTTCGATGAGCAAAAAGAATCGTGATTATTGTGAGTACGATTATTCCGACGGATGTGTATGTATAAGTTTCAATAAAGAAATAGATCGGAAGAATGCATAGGCTTAGTAGACCAGACATAGTAAAGCTGCGGAACAAGGGATATGTGAGGCCGAAGCTTACGAGAATGACAATGGTTACGGTCGGTTCAAAAGCAATGATTCCTCCGAGAAAACTAGAGATCCCTTTTCCTCCCTTAAAGGAAAGGGTGATGGGCCAAATATGTCCTATAAGCACCAATAGGAATCCAACTAATTGAATCTCCTCTGAAAAGCCTAGCATTCTGCCAAGAAGGATAACCGCCGCTCCTTTAGACGCGTCTCCTAAAAAGGTAGCGACAAAGGCCGTCTTATTTAAACTTCGCCCGATATTACGAGCACCTACGTTTCCACTACCTACCTCCCGAATATCAATCTTTCCAAACAGTCTTCCAATAATGTATCCAAACATGATGCATCCAATAAAGTAGGAAACGAAGAAATAAACCACTACTACCATAGAACATGACCTCCGCGCTCTGTTGTATATATTCCATATTATGCTAAGCAAAACCTCTTCACAATAAGAAGTTACTGTCCACCCCAGACGGACAAAACAACCCCAAGTGTCCACGAGCGGTGACAGACACCCTCCGTGGACATTTTGGCCATTTTGTCCACGAAGGGTGTCTGTCACCTTTTTGTTAAAAAGGGGTTGCGTTTTTGGGGTTTTGTTGGTGTATAATCAGACGTAGCAGAAAATTTCATAATTCGACTAGTAGTAGGTGTCTTCATAACTGAAGACTTAAAAAGGAAGTTGGTGAAATTCCAACGCGGTCCCGCCACTGTAAATGGGAGCAAGCTGCAAGTAATGCCACTGTACGTGAACGTATGGGAAGGTTGCAGCAAGCAATGACCATAAGCCAGGAGACTCGCCTATTGCTATGCACCGAATTTCCTACGAGGATAGGAGT
Source organism: Robertmurraya sp. GLU-23 (assembly GCF_052983275.1). Lineage (NCBI taxonomy): Bacteria > Bacillati > Bacillota > Bacilli > Caryophanales > Bacillaceae > Robertmurraya > Robertmurraya sp. GLU-23. The sequence continues at coordinate 32,026 of NZ_JBRKCV010000020.1, read as the reverse complement.
GGTGTGGCAGACTGTTACCTATTATTTTATTTCCAATTAGTGTAAAACGTCTATCATACCAGCATCTTCCTGCCTCTGTAGGAAGATGCTTTTTATTTTGTACATATCACAGGGGGAAAGAACATGCGTCAAAAATTTTACGCACTATTTGCATTACTCGTACTATCACTAGGAATTCTTGCTGGTTGTGGGAGCACAACTGAAAACACAGAAGAAAACCAAAACACAGAAGGTCAAACGGAACAAAGTGAACAACAAGCCGCCTTCCCACTTACACTTACAGATGCTTTAGACAATAAAGTGGTAATAGAAGAAGAGCCAAAGACCATTGTTTCATTAATTCCAAGTAACACAGAAATCGTGTATGAGTTAGGTCTAGGTGAGAAAGTAGTTGGTCTCTCTGATTATGACAACTACCCAGAAGAAACGGCTAAAGTTGAAAAAGTCGGCGGCATGGAATTTAATGTGGAAAAAATTGTTTCATTAAATCCTGATATCGTCTTAGCACATGAATCTTCCGCTTTATCTGCAGAAGCGGGGCTTACTCAATTAAAAGATGCTGGAATCACCGTGTTTGTTGTGAACGACGCAGTGAATTTTGAGGAAGTGTACGAAACCATTAACCTCATCGGACAAATGACCGGAACAACAGAAGAAGCAGAAGCATTAACAACTGATATGAAAACCAAGCTTGAAGAAATTAAGGAAAAAGCGGCAACTGTTACTGAAAAGAAAAATGTATTTGTAGAAGTTTCACCAGCACCAGACATTTACACACCAGGGAAAAACACGTTCATGGATATTATGCTTCAAGTGATCAATGCAGAAAATGCAGCAGGAGATCTAGATGGCTGGGCGAGCATCGACCAAGAATCGATTGTTGAGAGAAATCCAGACGTGATCATCACTACGTACGGCTACTATTCAGAAGATCCTGTAGGTCAAGTAACTTCTAGAGAAGGCTGGACGGATGTGACTGCCGTGAAAAATAAGCAGGTTGTAGATGTTCATTCCGATCTTGTCACACGACCAGGGCCAAGGCTCGTTGAAGGGGTAGAGGAACTTGCAAAAGCCGTATATCCGGAAGTATTTAATAACTAATCGAATAGCAGCCTACTTAATGGGTGCCTCGTTTCTCCTATTGGCTATAGTACTAGGCATCTCACTAGGAACCGTGAAAGTTCCAGTTTTAAGTACGATTCAAATATTACTTTCACAACTTTTTCCGTTTGTTTCACTAGATGGAATTGACCAAATGCATGTCAACATTGTTTCGAATATTCGCCTGCCAAGAGTCATCTTAGCAGGACTTGTTGGAGCGGCTCTAGCTATTGCTGGAGCTGCCTTTCAAGGTTTACTCAGAAATCCACTGGCAGACCCTTATACATTAGGAGTTTCCTCGGGTGCTTCAGTTGGAGCAGTTGTTACATTGTTTTTTCAACTGTCCCTTCCAGTCATTGGGGCATTTACCCTTCCTGTTCTCAGTATTTTGTTCTCTTTTATCACTATTTTCCTCGTTTTAGGTTTTGCACAAAAAATAGAGCGATCGATGCGGGTGGAGACGATTATCTTAACAGGAATCATTTTTAGTTCCTTTCTCGGTGCCCTTATCTCATTAATGATTGCCTTAACAGGTGAGGAGTTGCGTCAAATTATTGGTTGGCTACTAGGAAGCGTTTCCATGAGAGGGTGGGTATACATAAAAATTATTCTCCCATTCTTCCTTATAGGATCAGCTATCTTAATTTTTAACGGTAAAGAATTAAATGCGATGTCGTTTGGAGAGGAAAGAGCTCATCATCTAGGAGTGAATGTCCAACGAAGAAAGCATATTATTTTGATGGCGGGCTCCATGTTAACTGGCAGCGCAGTAGCTGTTTCAGGTACGATTGGTTTTGTTGGATTGGTTATTCCTCATTTAGCAAGAATGCTTTGGGGACCAGATCATAAACATCTACTTCCGTTATCGGTTCTTACTGGTAGTGCCTTTTTAATTTTAGCTGACTTAGTGTCAAGAACCATCATTGCTCCTATTGAGCTTCCAATTGGAGTGATTACCGCTCTGATCGGGGCACCTGTCTTTGCTGTGATTCTCCTAAAAACAAAAGCAGAAAGAAGTGGTTAACATGCTACACATTCAGCATGTCAGTGGTGGATACGCTGGTAATTCTATCGTAAAGGATATATCCTTTGAAGTGAGAAAAGGCGAGATGCTCGGAATTCTTGGACCGAATGGAAGCGGTAAGACCACACTTTTAAAAATGATAAGTGGAATTTTGCCGGCTTCTGAAGGAACCATTTCCATTGATGGTACTAAGCTGTCCAATTATACTCCCAAGGAGCTTGCTAAGCTGATTGCGGTGTTGCCTCAGCATGCAGCAGATCCATTTTCCTACACGGTAAAAGAAACCGTATCACTTGGGCGTTATGCCCATCAAAGAGGCTGGTTTCATAGCTGGAGCACAGAAGATGAGGAAACGGTTTTAAGAGTCATGGAGCAAACGGGAACATTGAGCCTCCAACACCGAAATATTCAAGACTTATCTGGTGGAGAGAGACAAAGGGTTTACTTAGCTCAGGCACTTGCTCAGGAACCACGTATCCTTCTTCTTGATGAACCAACCAACCATTTAGATTTAAGCTATCAAAAAGAGTTGTTTGATCTGTTAAAAAAGTGGTCAAAGGAATGTGAACTAATGGTTGTTTCCATTTTCCATGATCTCAATTTAGCGGGCTTATACTGCGACAGACTTCTACTCCTTCACGAGGGGAAGATTGTAATAGAAGATACTCCGAACGAAGTGTTGAAACAAGATCGAATTCAAACCGTTTATCATACGAAAATTGCCAAACAGCCTCATCCAAAGGTTCCGGTTCCACAAATGGTGTTATTACCAGAGTGGGAAAATGACCAGATAGAAGATGTATATCAAATTGATCCATCAGTGATTCATGCTTCATCAGAAAGAATTGTAGTAAAAACGGAGCAACCCTTAAAAACGATGAGCTCTGGAGTAATTGGTTCTGGAACGGGTTGGTATCAGAACTTTGTTAATCGCCATGTAGACAAAACCTATAATTGTAGTGACCATAAAAAAGAAATGGCCCACTACTTAGAAAGAAATGGGTTCCTTCCAGGGGAAACGGTTGGAATGATGACCGCTGTTAAGCTTGAAGATGTCTCTTATAAGCTTTATATAGATGGCCAGGTTTCCATTTTTATTGTCGTGACGGCAGGTGTTGGAAATGCCATAGACGCATCTGTTATGGATCGAGAAGTGTTTGATTATACGCCCGGTACCATCAATACGTGGATCTTTGTAAACGGTGAATTGTCTGAGGAAGCATTTATCCAATCCATCATGACCGCAACAGAAGTAAAGGTGAAGGTTTTGCAAAATGAAGAAGTGCTTGATTTAAACACCGGGACAATTGCAACAGGTACTTCAACAGATAGCATCTTAATTGCAGCTACGCAAAAGGGGACATCCATTGAATATGCAGGCTCCTTTACTCAACTAGGTCGATTAATTAGCCGAGGAGTCCTCGAATGTACAACGGAAGCCATTCGGAAATCCCGATTGAGAAAAGAAGGCATGAGTTAATCTCGGTCAAAATTGTTCCTGGAGGAAAAGCTGTGAAAACGGTCCGTGCATTTCTATTAAACTTACAATTTTTTACATCAATTCCTGTTAACATGAACTTGCCAATGGATGCCATACATATGAAACGTGCGGTTGGCATGTTCCCATTATTAGGAATTTTACAAGGAGGCATGTATTCGGTCCTTCTTTTCACCTTAATAGAGTGGACCCCATTATCGACAGTCGCCATTGCTTTCATCTTATGGTTGGCTTGGATCTTCTTTACAGGAGGTCTTCATCTAGACGGTTGGATGGATGCAAGCGATGCGTTCTTTTCCTATCGCGACAAGGAAAAACGATTAGAAATTATGAGCGATCCCCGAACAGGAGCATTTGGTGTGTTATCTGCTATTGTGCTGTTAAGTGGTCGCTATTTGTTTTTATATGAAATCACGAGTTTTGCTCATTCTTACACTTACATCATCATCCTGTTCATTCCTTTTTTCAGTAGGGGAGTGATGGGTGCGTTATTAGTGCTTGCTCCACTGGCAAAGAATGAGGGACTTGCAGCGTTTTTTAGAGAACGGTTGAGCAAGATCTCTTTACTCAGTTATCCTTTCTATTGTATGGTCATGTTAATAGGATTAGCCCTGTTCTTTCCAGCGATTACTCCCGTGTTCCTCTTGTTATTAGCAAGTGCTTTTCTATGTTTTCTATTAATCCGAAAAAAAACAGTGCACTGGTTTGGCGGAATAACCGGAGATGTGTTAGGAGCATCTGCAGAAGGGACGGAATGGTTTTTATGGATGATTGTGTGGTTATGGCATTATGCAGGCATGGCCTAACAGAGGCAAATAAAAAAAGAGCCTATCTAGGCTGGACGGATTCCCCTTTATGCCATCAACCCTCACCATTAGTAACGACCTATGAAGGGTATTTTACGAGCGATTTAGGACGTTGTGTTGCCACGTTACAAGCATTCTTTCCTGAGGTAGAACCAATCCGAATGAATGAGCTAAGGGAGATGCATTTTGGTGACTTTGAGGGTTGTACCTTTGACGACTTAAAGGATAATGAAGAGTATAATCAATGGCTTGATCATTACAAAGAAGCAGCCACACCTAATGGCGAAAGCTTTCAGCAATTTGTAAGAAGAATTGATATGGGGTGGAACAAAATGATTTCGGAAGTGAAAAATAATCATTGGAAACGTTCGTTTGTAGTCACTCATGCAGGTGTGATCAGGCATTTATTAGCTAGATTTGCACCAGACGAACGAGCATACTGGGACTGGAGTGTGTCCCATGATTATTATTATGAATTACTATTTTCGAAAAGAGCCTTTGAAAAGGGAGAACGAGCCTTTTCACTAAATAAAGTATCCATTTAAAGGGGATGAGCAAATGAAGATTTACACAAAGACGGGAGATAAGGGGCAAACAAGTATCATCGGTGGAAGAGTGGATAAGGATGATATCCGAGTGGAAGCGTATGGGACGATTGACGAAGTGAATAGCTTTGTTGGACAAGCGGCATCTGAGCTCAATGAAGATGTGTTTGCGGATGTTCTTGCAGACTTGGAGAAAATTCAGCATGAGTTATTTGACTGCGGAGGAGATTTAGCTAATGTAACGGCTAAGCGTGTTCCGAAGCTTACTGAGGATGCAGTTCAGTACTTAGAGCAAAGAATTGATGTGTATACCGAGGAAGCGCCACCGCTTGAACGATTTATTTTACCAGGAGGAACAAAGGCTTCTGCTACGATTCATATTGCTCGTACCGTTGCTCGTCGCGCTGAGCGTCTAATTGTCAGTTTATCAAAGGCAGATTCGACCACCCCAACTGTGTGCTTACAGTATGTAAACCGCCTTTCAGATTACTTTTTTGCTTTGGCGAGAGTAATAAATTTCCGTTTAGGTGTCAAAGATGTGGAATATGTAAGAAGTGCGAAGGTGTTTCGAAATTAGATAATGTAGGGAAGAGGAGATTGTCGATGGAAGTTAAGCTTGGTTATGTCATTTTGTACGTGGACAGCTTAGAAAAAACAAAGCAATTTTATAGTGAACTACTCGGGTTAAAGCTTCGAAATGAGTTTGGTTCCTACATTGAATATGAAACAGGCTCGACGATCTTAAGCATGAATACAAGGGCGGGCGGAAGAGAAGTGACGGGATTGCCTATCCCAGATGGTATTCAAAGAAGTCATACGTTTGAGTTAGGTTTTGTGACAGAGAATGTCGAGGGGCTTGTAGACCGACTTCGTCAAGCGGGAGTACCTGTTTTGCTTGAGCCCACAGAGAAACCATGGGGCCAAAAGGTTGCTTATGTGGAAGATCCAGACGGGCATTATATTGAAATATGCACTCCTACTCCTTAAAAGAAAAATCGATCCTTTTGTTATGAAGGGTCGATTTTTTTATGCTTTTTTATTGGATTTAAGTATATAAAAACCATCAAATTCAAAAAATAATTCTTGCTACTGATGTTAGAAAGGGGATAGAATGAGACACTTAAAATGGATACTCGTATGTTTAGTACTTTTGTCAACGGTGATAGCTGTTCCAACCAGAAGCCATGCCATTGCTGCAAAAGGGGCTATATTAATGGAGCAAGAATCAGGACGAGTATTATTTGAAAGAGATGCTCACACGCCAATGCGTATTGCTAGTATCACGAAGATTATGACTGCGACATTAGCGATTGAATCTGGGAAAATGAATGAGATGGTGACCATCAGTAAAAAGGCATCCGTCACGGAAGGGTCCTCTCTCTATTTACAACCTGGTGATAAAATAAAACTAGAAGACCTTGTATATGGATTAATGCTACGTTCTGGAAATGATGCAGCTGTGGCTATAGCCGAACATGTGGGAGGAAGCCTAGAACATTTCGTGAAAATGATGAATAAAAAGGCGAAAGAAATTGGCATGACCAAAACGGTATTTGCGAACCCGCATGGCTTAGATGACCATGAAAATCATTATTCTACAGCCTACGACATGGCCTTGCTCACCAAATATGCGATGCAAAATGAAGAGTACCGTAAAATTTCAGGAACAAAGGAATATCATTGCAAAAGTTTAAATCGTTCAATCGGAACGTGGTTTAATAAAAATAAGCTTCTTACGATTCTATACCCATATTCAACAGGTGGAAAAACAGGCTATACTATTCGAGCGAAACGCACTCTTGTATCAACGGCAGAAAAAGATGATTTAAAATTGATTGTCGTCACGATCAATGACCGGCAAGATTGGAAAGACCATATGTCCCTATTTAACATGGCCTTTCAAAAATATGAGCGAGTAGAGGTAGTTAGCCAAGAGAAATTTGCCTCCTTCCAGGGCTCTTACTTAGGTGGGGTTGTACCAGAACATGAAATCGTCTATCCAATGACAAAAGAGGAAAAAGAAAGTGTTGAAGTCAAATTTAAGCCATCTAAACAAAAGGACATGCGAAAAGGAAAAGTAGGCGAGCTTAAAGTACTTGTTCTAGGGAAAGAGATTGGAAAGACAGATCTACTCGGAGAAGATCTTCCAAAACCAGAGAACGAAGACAATGACTCCTGGTTGAAGAGGCTTTTTAACTAGGTGCTTTGATATTAAAGAGTATCTAGTCGATTGGAGCTCGAGGCGCTTGACTCCTGGAAAGCAAGCGCCTGGAGCGGAAAACACCTTTAAAATTTGAGGCGCATAAATTTATGCGTCTTTTTATTTTGGTAATAGGAAAAAGGTTGTGAAGCAAGCTAGTTATGACATAGGTATAGAACGAAGGGCTTAGGGAAAAAAACTACATAAATGCACAGAAGTACGGTTCCTTTCTTAAAATAGATAGTGGTAAAATAGTAAAGGCAATGACTATATGGAGGTACGTTTATGAAAACGAAGTTAGGGTTATTATACGGTGGGAAATCTGCTGAACATAAAGTGTCGTTACAAACAGCATTAGCAGTCATTAATGCGCTTGATCATAGCAAATTTGAAATACATCCTATTTATATAACGGAAAGTGGTAGCTGGGTAAGTGGCGGGCTATTAACTGGCCCGGTTGAAACGGTAAAAGAATTAATTTTTACAGAAGGTGATGCTCTCCCGCCAACCTCTTTAACACCAGCGTTATCAAGCAAAGGGGAAGAAGCTGGCTATGATGTCATTTTCCCACTTCTTCATGGTCCGAACGGGGAAGATGGTACCGTCCAAGGATTACTAGAACTGTTAAACCTTCCGTATGTAGGAAATGGAGTTCTCTCTTCTTCTGTAGGAATGGATAAAGTATTAATGAAAAATGTATTTGCTCAAGCTGGTTTGCCACAGGTGAACTATGTATCTTTTATCCGCAGCAGTTTTGAACAAAACACAGAAGAAGCTTATAATCAGGTAGAGGCAGAGCTTGGCTATCCTTGTTTTGTTAAACCAGCAAACCTTGGATCTAGCGTTGGAATTAGCAAATGTTCCAACCGTGAGGATCTTGCACTAGCATGTAAAGAAGCTTTCCAATTTGATCGTAAAATCATTATCGAGCAAGGGGTGACAGCAAGAGAAGTCGAAATTGCTGTATTAGGAAATGATGACCCTGAATGCTCGGTTGCTGGAGAAATTGTACCTAAGGTTGAATTTTACGATTATAAAGCAAAATACGAAGATGGAAATACAGCTTTAATCATTCCAGCTGAAATTAGTGAGGAAGAGTACAGCCAGTTGAAGGAATTAGCGATAAAAGCATTCAAAGCACTGGATTGCTCAGGACTAGTTCGTGCGGATTTCTTTTTAACAAAAGACGGGAAGGCTTATATTAATGAAGTGAATACGATGCCAGGATTCACGCCGTTTAGCATGTTCCCTCTGCTATGGAAGCATACTGGCGTAGAATATCCAAAGTTAATTGAAAAGCTAGTGGACCTTGCCAAAGAGCGCCACGCGGAAAAGCAAAAAATCAAGTATACGTTTTAATGGAGGCACGGCAAGTAATTGCCGTGTTTTCCTTCATTATCGGAATGAGTAGGAGGAACGAGAGTGATAAAAAGAACCATTAAAAAACTATCGGAAATGATGACGGTCATAAATGAAGTGGGTCCGTTTGAACAGGTCGAGATTTCTGGAGTCTCGATTGATTCGAGGAAGATAGATAAGGGGAATTTATTTGTCCCTTTTAAAGGGGCCCATTCGGATGGTCACCAATTTGTAGAAGCGGCTATTCAAGATGGTGCGGCTGCCGCACTATGGCAAAAGGATGTGCCTAACCCACCTGTTGGACTTCCGATTCTAATCGTTGAAAATACATTAGAGGCCTTACAGCAGCTTTCACGTAGTTATCGAAATGAGCTTCATGTTAAAGTAGTAGGCATAACAGGTAGTAACGGGAAAACGACAACGAAGGATATGACCGCGAACCTCCTTTCTCTTTCCTATAAGGTACAAAAGACGGAAGGGAATTTTAATAATCATATTGGCTTGCCTTTAACATTGTTAAGACTTGAAGAGGACACGGATATTGCCGTTGTTGAAATGGGAATGAGTGCACTAGGGGAAATTGAGTTTTTGTCAAAGCTAGCAAAACCAGATGTGGTGATTGTGACAAATATCGGAGAATCCCACTTACAGGACTTAGGTAGCAGGGAAAATATTGCGAAAGCAAAGCTCGAGATCATTTCAGGAATCAATGAGAATGGCTTGATTGTTTATAATGGAGACGAGCCACTTCTACGTAAAGGACTATCACATTATGAGGGAAGTGCAAAGCTCCAAACATTTGGTCGTTCTAGTGAAAACACCTTATACCCGGTATCAATCGACCAAAAGGATGACGGCAGTACCTTTACGATGAATAAAGTGGATGGGGAGTTTCATTTGCCGGTTCTTGGTACCCATAATATTTTAAATGCTTTAGGGTCCATGCTCATTGCGAACTACTTTGATGTTCCATTTGAAAAGATGAATAAGGGCTTTGCTCAATTGAAACTGACAAGCATGCGAATGGAGCTTGTTCCTGGAGCGAAAGGTGAGAAAATCATCAATGATGCTTATAATGCGAGTCCAACTAGCATGAGGGCAGCAATCGATTTGGTAACCACTCTTTCTGGTTATGAGAAAAAGATTCTTGTTCTCGGTGATATGCTGGAGCTTGGCCCAAATGAAGAGAATTTCCATTATGAAATCGGGTCTGGTGTGAATAAGGCAGCAATCGACTATGTATTTACATATGGGAAGCTCGGTCAATTCATAGCAGAGGGAGCAAAGTCTATACTCCCAGAGGATCGAGTAAAAGCTTATGAAAGTAAACCGGATTTGATTTCCGAATTAAAGAAATACACGGACGATAAGACTCTTTTGCTTGTGAAAGCATCGAGAGGAATGCGTCTAGAAGAAGTAGTTCATGAGTTGCAGAAATAGATAGAACAAACGTCCCGGGGAAAAGTTCCGGGACGTTTGTTATTTACTTAGTTACGATTTCTACCTTCGAAAGAATAAAATCCTCAACCACTTGAGCCACACCATCATTGTTGTTTGTGTCGGTTACGTGATTAGCAATATCTTTAATCGCGTCTGGTGCGTTCCCCATCGCGACGCCAAGGCCGGCAAATTCAATCATCGTAATATCGTTGTAGCTATCACCGATCGCGATTACTTCTTCAGCCTTTATGCCAAGCTTTTGAGTTAATTGATGGAGGCTTGTTCCTTTTGTCACGTTCAGAGCGGTAAATTCTAAGAAGAAAGGCTTCGAACGGAACACACTTACTTCCTCTCCTACTTCCTTAATAAGTGTTTGTTCAACATTTACAAGAATATCTGGATGTGCAAGCATCATGGCTTTTACAACAGGCTCTGTGATGGTTGCCTTGAATTGATCAACGATTTGCATAGGAAGACCTGTAATTGTGGCTTCAATATCTGCATATTCGTTGGCCTCTTCAATGACAATGGATTCATCTTTATAAGATAAAATACCCACACCTTCGCGTTTGCTCAAGTCGTATAGACGGTGAGCCATTTCACTTGAGAGTGTAGAATTAAACATTTCTTCATGGGTTTTAGCGTTTATGATTTTTGAGCCGTTAAAGGAAAGTATATAGCTTCCGTATTGATCTAGTTGTAAATCCTTCGCAATCGAAACCATTCCGAATGTTGGTCGGCCAGAAGCCAGAACCACTTTCACCCCAAGCTCTTGCGCGGCCATTAAAGCTTCTTTGTTTCTTTTTGAAAGAGTATGTTCGTCATTGAGCAAAGTATCGTCTAAATCTAACACAATCATTTTGTATGGAAGAGTCATAATAACATCCTTTCTTTAAAGCGTTACTCTATCATCCTACTACATTATGACTCTCACGAATAGCAGAAATCATTGGAGAATAAATATAACCAATGGCTAATTAAACCCGAATCCTCTCTAAAAGTGTAAAATTACAATAATAAATCTTCCTTTTACAGAAATAGGGTGTAAAATAGAAATGTAAAGTAATTGGTAAAGGGGGAGAAAAGGTGATTGGTTGTCTATGTATCCATGGTTTTACCGGTGCACCTTTTGAGGTGGAGCCGTTAGTTTTATTTTTACAGAAACATACAGACTGGCGAATCGTTACACCAACTCTTCCAGGACATGGTGAAACCCTACAACTTAAGGGAGTCGCCTACCATGATTGGATTGATCACGCGGAAAGAGAATTACAGTCTCTTTTAGAAACATGTGATGAAGTGTATGTGATTGGTTTTTCAATGGGGGGAATGATCGCTAGCTATTTAGCGGTTCATTATCCGGTCGATAAGCTTGTTTTGTTGAGTGCGGCTGCCTATTATATGAATCCAAAGCAATTGGCATTAGATATAAAAGAAATGGTGAAAGATACGTTTAGAGGTGGATTATTAGAAAATGAAATGTTTCTCCGCTATAAACGAAAAATAAAAGAAACGCCATTAGCAGCGACGATGCAATTTAGACGATTGGTAACTAATGTTCGACCGTTGCTGCCTGAGATTCATATCCCAACCTTTATTGCACAAGGCAATGTGGATGGAATTGTTCCTCCAAAAAGTGCTCGTTTCCTTTTTGAAAGAATCAGTGCGACGGAAAAGAAAATCGTTTTTTATCAGAATGCGAAGCACCTGATTTGCCACTGCGAGGAAAGAAATGAGCTGTTTGAAGAAGTGTTATCGTTTCTTAAAGGGGAGGAATAGGAGGAGACCTATTTCATTGCATTCAGTTCCTTAAGATGGTAAGATAACTTCAAAGTGACAACGAGAAGGATAACTTTCGGACATACTCCACTTGGGGAATGTCTTTTTTCACTTTTATATACTTGTTCACTTTATAGTGATTAAGACGGTTGGGTGTGTTACCTGACTTATAGATGCTAAATTACCTTATACATAGTGAAACTTCTGATTGCTCTTATTTACCTAAAGAGCACTTTTCATAAGATGCCGTATGCAGAGAAAGTTTCACTTCGTCCCCCTTACGCCGGGGAAAGTGGACACGGGATAATATTTTTCGTTACAAAAGGAGATTGGTAACATTGATGACAAAGTTTCAAGATTTAGGTATTAGTCCAGCAACGATGAAGTCGTTAAAGAGAATGGGCTTTGAGGAAGCGACTCCGGTACAAGCACAAACCATTCCACTTAGCTTGGAAAACAAGGACTTGATCGGGCAAGCACAGACGGGAACAGGAAAAACAGCTGCCTTTGGAATTCCTTTAATCGATAAGATTGATGTTAACTCGAATGTAGTACAAGGAATTGTTATTGCACCAACAAGAGAGTTAGCGATCCAAGTATCTGAAGAGCTATACAAAATTGGCTACGGAAAACGAGCAAGAGTTCTATCTATTTACGGTGGGCAAGATATCAATAGACAAATTCGTGCTTTGAAAAAATTCCCTCAAATCATTGTAGGAACTCCAGGAAGAATTCTTGATCACATTAACAGAAAAACGCTTCGCCTTGAAAATGTACACACAGTGATATTGGATGAGGCAGATGAGATGTTAAACATGGGCTTTATTGAGGATATTGAGTCTATTCTTGCCCAAACTCCAGAGGAGCGTCAAACTCTATTATTCTCAGCAACGATGCCTGCACCGATCCAACGTATGGCTGAGAAGTTTATGAAGAATCCTGAAGTTGTTAAAGTAAAAGCGAAGGAAATGACAGTCCCTGCCATTGAACAATTTTACGTAGAAGTTCAGGAAAAGAGTAAGTTTGATATCTTAACGCGCCTATTGAATATTCAAGCGCCAGAGCTTGCGATTGTATTCGGTCGTACAAAGCGTAGAGTTGATGAGCTTTCAGAAGCCTTAAATTTACGCGGGTATATGGCTGAAGGAATTCATGGTGATTTAAGCCAAGCGAAACGTATGTCTGTTTTGAAAAAGTTTAAAGAAGGGTCGATTGATGTGCTAGTGGCAACAGATGTTGCTGCACGTGGACTTGATATTTCTGGTGTTACTCACGTGTACAATTTCGATATTCCACAAGACCCTGAAAGCTATGTACACCGTATTGGTCGTACAGGCCGAGCTGGTAAAACAGGTATGGCGATGACGTTAATTACGCCAAGAGAAAAATCATACCTATCAGTGGTAGAAAAAACGATCAAGAGAAAGATGGATAAAATGGTCCCTCCAACTTTAGATGAGGCATTAGAAGGACAGCAAAAAGCAGCCATCGAAAAAATTCTCCAATCGATCGAATCTGAGAACTTACAATATTACAAGCAGGCGGCGGATGAGCTTTTAGAACAACAAGATGCATCCACAATCGTGGCAGCGGTTCTCAAAATGCTAACGAAGGAGCCGGATTCAACACCGGTGACGTTAACGGAAGAGAAACCATTACCAATGAAAAAAGATTTCCGTAGCAATGACCGCCGTGGAAAGTATGATTCTAAGAATAGAAGCAAAGGTTCTTACAAGCCAAGACAGGGTCAAGGTCAAGGCAATCGCCGTTCGAACCACAGTGGCTCTAACAGAACGGATTCAAGATCGAATAGCTATAATCGTTAAATGTGTTTGAACCCCTAGCTGGAAAGCTAGGGGTTTTTTATATGACGTTTAAGGCAACTGTTTTCCTAGTTTACACGTCATAAGTGTGTTTTTATGACGTGTAAACGCATGCGAATTCCAGTTCGCGCGTCATAAGCGATTACTTATGACGTGAACGCACCTGTTTTTCCGTTCACAGGCGTCATAAGTGAGTTTTTATGACGTGTAAACGCATGCGAATTCCAGTTCGCGCGTCATAAACGATTACTTATAACGTGAACGCACCTGTTTTTCCGGTCACAGGCGTCATAAGTGAGTTTTTATGACGTGTAAACGCATTCGAATTCCAGCTCACGCGTCATAAACGATAACTATAACGTGAACGCACCTGTTTTTCCGTTCACAGGCGTCATAAGTGAGTTTTTATGACGTGTAAACGCAATCGAATTCCAGCTGGCGCGTCATAAACGATTACTTATAACGTGAACGCACCTGTTTTTCCGGTCACAGGCGTCATAAGTGTGTATTTATGACGTGTAAAAGCAACCGAATTCCAGCTCGCGCGTCCATAAAGGTTATTACAGGATATAATTTCTAAATTGACTTCAAGAAGGCAGACCTCCTGTGAAGATTCGTCTTATGCAAGTCGGGGCTAACCTTAGCGACTCCTCTTTATCTCATACATACTACAGCTCAATTGCCATAAACTATGCAAAAACATGATAACGAAGGTGATCTGAAAAATGATTGTTCGACTTGGGTATGTGGCGATGAGCATGGAGCTGCAAAATGCGTCTCCTTCACAGACGATGACGTATAAACAATTCTCGCAAATTTCTGACCGGGAAGCAGCGATTCAGAAGCTTGAGCGAATAGCAGTTAACAATCTAACAAACTGCCTACGACTTCTTAAGCATAATGTAGCAAATGAGATCCATTTTTTCCGCTTTAGTTCCAAGCTCATTCCGCTTGCTAATCATGAGGAATTGACCGACTGGAAGTATATGAGACCGTTAAAAGGTATCCTAAAAGAAATCGGGCAATATTTACAAGATCATCCGATGCGAGTGGATTTCCATCCTGATCATTTTGTCCTATTGAACTCCAAAAGCACCGACATATTAAATAATTCGATAAAAACCCTTGCGATGCATGAAGCCTTGCTCAAAGGAATGGGAATTGACCCTGAGCACCGTTGTGTTATGCATGTAGGTGGGGCCTATAAGGATAAAGAAAAAGCTCTTGAGCAGTTTATACATAACTGGGCATATGTTCCGACTTCTATTCAGCGGATGATTATGTTGGAAAATGATGATATCACCTTTCACCTCGAAGATACGTTGTATTTATGCGAAAAGCTAGGGATTCCTTTAGTATTCGACTATCACCACCATTTAGCGAATCATGAAAATCCAGACTGGGAAAAGGAATGGAATCGTGTTCTGTCGACTTGGAGTTTATCAAAGTTACCCATAAAAATGCATATCTCTAGCCCAAAGTCTGAGAAAGAATATCGTGCCCATGCGGATACCATTGACCCTGAAATGTTTTTGCGTTTTTTACATACGATTAAAGGATCTATTGGTGAGATACATTGTATGATTGAAGCGAAAAAAAAGGATGCCGCTCTATTTCAACTAGTGGAGGATTTAAAGGGAGAAAATAGCATAAGTTGGTTGGATCAATCAAGTTTTGAAATACAATAATGAAACTTATTTCCTGCTCAAACCGTATGAAAGTGAGAAGAGCTTATATGGAGTAGGGGGAACTTGCAAATATGAATGAACCACAGAAACGAATTTCAGACAAGGCCCTTTCGGTATGGCGAATGACAGGAGCCTTTTCCTCTGTCATTGTTGCGATTTTGGCAGGGGGAGTCATATCGCTTTCAAGTATATTCTCCTGGCCCATTTGGATCCCAATAGCTGGGATTGCAGTAGCCATTTTACATGTCTATTTATACGTGTATTTATTTCCTATGCTACGCTGGAAAAGGTGGCGCTATGAGGTAAGAGAGCAAGAAATCGAGCTCCAACAAGGGGTGTTTGTTGTAAAGAGAACGCTTGTCCCGATGATCAGGGTACAACATGTTGATACAAGGCAGGGACCTCTTTTGAAAAGGTATGGACTTGCTACCGTTGACGTGTCTACAGCGGCAACCGTGCACGAAATCCCTGCTCTTCCTATGGAGGAGGCAGAGGAGCTTCGTTTATTTATTTCAAGATTAGCTAGGGTGGCGGATGAAGATGTCTAATTCGAAACGACTTCATCCCATATCAGCAGTGACGAATTTTTTCAAACAGCTTAAAGAGCTTATTGTCCCTTTTGTTGCCTTCTTTGTTTTTGGATCAAGGGCATCAGAGGGAGACCTTTGGTTTTTTGTAGGTTCCATTGCTGTCGTGCTTGTGGTACTTGGACTGGGAGTATTAAATTGGCTCCGTTTCTCCTACCGATTGGAAGAGGAGGAGCTACGAATGGAGTATGGCTTACTAGTAAGAAAGAAGCGGTACATCCCATTTGATCGTATTCAAAGTCTTGATTTTTCTGAAGGAATCCTCCACCGGCCCTTTGGTCTGGTAAAAGTGAAGGTAGAAACAGCTGGATCGAGTGGTGCAGCGGATGCTGAGGCGGTTCTTACTGCCATTACAAAGGAAGAAGCGAATTGGATACAAGAAACGATTGCCCAGGCTAAGAACAAGCTTGCAGAAGAGGCTGTCGATACAAAAGTGGAAGATACAGTAGAAGAACATGTGATTTATAAAATTACCTCTAAAGAACTTCTGTTGTTAGCTACTACCTCTGGTGGGGTGGGAGTGGTTCTTTCAGCCATGGTGGCCTTTTTGTCTCAATTAGATGATCTGATCCCTTATGAGAGTGCCTATCGTGAAGTAGAGAAGATGATATCAAATGGTATCGTTATCGTTGCTGTACTCGTCTTTCTAGGGTTCTTACTTGCTTGGATAGTAGCATTAATTGGAACGATGGTGAAATTCGCTCAATTTACCGTTAAGAAAACAGAAAGTGAAATCATTATATCAAGGGGCTTGTTAGAAAAGAGACAAATCACCATTCCGTTGAATCGAATCCAAGCCGTTCGTATTTCAGAAAATATTCTAAGGCAGCCCTTTGGATTATGTTCGGTTTATATTATTAGTGCGGGTGGTTCTGTAAGAAACACAGAGGGGTCGAAGGTGCTTTTACTACCCGCTGTGAAAAAAGTGCAGGTTGCTCATATCCTGCAGCAGCATCTTCCGATTTCATTGACTTCACAGACATTTAATAAGCCGCCGAAGCGATCCCTTCCAAGGTATTTGCTCCGTGGATCATTGGTGGTTGTTCCATTGGTGATCGCTGCGATAACCATTTTTAAACTATGGGGTTTACTGTCGATTATGCTTTTCGTGTTCTCTAGTGCCTGGTCATATTTAATATATAAGGATGCGGGATGGAGTATTGAGGGTCAGCAGTTAAATATCCAATATCGAGGCTTAATTAAGCATACACTATTTATGAAAAAGCCTAATGTGCAATCACTGGACTACAAAGAAAGTATCTTTCAAAAAAGAAAGAATCTTGCCACGATGACAAGCCTCATTAAATCGGGGATGGGAGCAATCGGAGGAACGATTGTTGATATTGAAAAGGAGGATGCCAGAGAGATTTATCAATGGTATTCACATAGCCAAAAAGCGCCTTTTTGAGGCGCTTTTTATCTGCTTAATAATCCAATCAATGCTAAGAAAATAAGCAATGCAAGCAGAATGGACGTGGGACTCCACTTTCTGGGGCTGCCGGAAGAAGTGAGAGTTCTTTTGGTGATTCTTTGAAAGGAGGAGGTAAGCTCTCTTCCGCGATCGATGGCAAAGGAACCAAGAATAAGACCTGCAAGAAGACCGAAAATATGAGCCGTCACATTTACATTTGCATTAACGAATGTCATGATGACTCCAATTACGACAATGGCCAACACAACCTGTGTGTTCTCTCGAGAAAGCATTTCTTTTCGAAAAAAAATCATGGCTAAGTAGATACCGAACAATCCGAAGATGGCTCCACTTGACCCGACATGGGTGTAAGTTAATGGTTTTAACATCAAGGTGGCAATGTTTGCTAGGATTCCTGTGGATAAATAAAGGATGATAAACCTTTTCCTTCCGAGTATATGCTCGAGTCCAGGGCCAAACAAAACGAGAGAAAAGCTATTGAATAATAGATGTGCAAACCCACTATGTAGAAAGATAGGAGTCACAAGTCTCCAAAGCTCACCTTCCATTATATAAAGATTCACTCCCGCAAATCTTTCAAAAATCAACCCACCTGGAAAGAAGGGGAGAAACAGTAGTAAGTACAAAACAATATGAATAAAGACAATACCGGTTATAATGGGGTAATAACGGGTGAAATCTTTAAAGCTCTCCGTTCGGATAAACATAAGTACCCTCCAATATATTCATTATTTTTACTATCATAACTGTTTTGTATTTATAATACACGTGATTACTCTACAGTTTGTACACCATATGCATCTTAATAACTATTTAGAAGGAGTTGCTACGTTTGATTTCGGGAATAGGTGTTGATATCGTTGAGCTTTCTCGAATTGAGGAGCTAAGTGCAAGACAAAGTAAGTTCGTCGATCGAATACTAACACATAAAGAAAAAGACAAATATCATACATATAACGGTAAAAGGAAAACGGAATACTTAGCCGGGCGATTTGCTGCAAAGGAGGCCTTTTCTAAGGCAGTTGGAACGGGGATTGGTGAATCGTTATCATTTTTAGACATAGAAATTCAGTCGGATGAAAAAGGACAGCCAATGATTATAAAACCCTTTAGTGAGGGCGTCTTCCTCTCCATTTCACATAGTAAAGAGTATGCGGTTGCGCAGGTGGTCATTGAAAAAAATAAATAGCTTGTTCTAATCGTTGGACATATTCCCCAAGGTTGTCTCATATATTCATAGTGCAACAGAAGAGCGAGGGATGGCGGCGAGTTTCTTTAGCGGTTACTAAACAACCGTAAGAGTTCATATCCTTCCCTCACCCTTCTTACTACGAAGAAATGAAACTAAAGGGGTTGAAGGAATGAGGAAGAAATTATTATTGCTATTCGCCGGGCTAATGGCAGTACTTATGTTAGCCGCCTGTGGATCTAAATCACAAGAGGATGTGGTGAAGGATTTAAGCGGGAAGGTTGAAAGTTTGAAAGGGTATAAGGCAGATGCCACTATGACTTTGCAAATGGGAACTGAGCCACAAACGTATGATGTGCAAATTTGGCACAAAGCTCCTACGTACTATCGAGTAAATTTAAAGAATGCTCAAAAAGACCAAAGTCAAATGATTTTACGTAATGACGATGGAGTGTTTGTGTTAACACCAGCCCTTAACAAGAGCTTCCGCTTCCAAAGTGATTGGCCGGAAAATAGCAGCCAGGCGTATTTGTATGAATCTCTGATTGAAGATATTATTGCTGATAAGGAAGCAAAATTTAGTGCAACTAAGGATCATTATGTATTTGAAACAAAGACTAGATATCAAAACAACAAGATGCTTCCTTACCAAGAGATTACGTTTAAAAAGGATTTAACACCTGTAAGTGTAAAAGTAATGGATCCTGATCGAAAGGCATTAGTAACCGTCGAATTTACAAATGTTAAATTTGATGCTAGCTTTGATGCGAAGGATTTTGATATGGCTAAAAATATGACAGGTGCCCAGCTAGAAGTTCCTGTTATGTCAAATGTAAAAGATGCAGAGTTCACGGTAATGTATCCATCACAAGAGATTGCTGGTGTGGACTTAATCGAAGAAAAAGAAGTGAAAACTGAAAATGGTAAACGCGTGATTTTAACTTATGATGGTGAAAAGAGCTTCACGCTTGTACAGGAAAAAGCCATTGTCGCTGAAGCGTCAGTTACATCAACCACAGTTTCTGGGGAACCGATTGATCTTGGTTTTACAATTGGTGCTATGTCAGGAAATACGATTTCATGGACGTATCAAGGTGTAGATTACATGCTTGCCTCTAATGACTTATCCGAAGAAGAAATGGCCATGTTAGCCAGATCGGTAGAAGTACAAGGGGATGTAAGTAAATAAATAATCAACAGGCTTCCTTTTGTGGAGCCTGTTCTTTTGCATAGAGAAAGAAAGTTGACAATCGACGGTAAGGATTCGATAATCGTATGTATATGTAAGACCGGAAGTAGAAGGAAGTGTAGAAATGACTTTGTTTTATCGAGATACATGGGCAGAAGTTGATTTAGATAAAATTATGTATAATGTTACGCAGTTAAAAAAACATTTGCCAAATGACGTACAAATAATCGCGGTTGTTAAAGCTAATGCATACGGTCATGGAGATGTACAAGTAGCAAGAGCGGCTTTAGAAGCAGGGGCCACCCTTTTGGCCGTTGCGTTTTTAGATGAGGCGATTGCCCTTAGGAAAAAAGGAGTAACAGCTCCAATCCTTGTATTAGGAGCCAGTCGTCCGGAAGATTCATCAGTCGCAGTTAAAAATAATATTACATTAACTGTATTTCGATATGAATGGTTACAACAAGCAAAGGGAATGTTAGGTGAGGGAGAAAAATTATCTATTCATATAAAACTTGATACAGGTATGGGAAGAATTGGTGTCCGTTCAAGGGAAGAATTAACATTCATTGAAGAGCTACTAGAATCAAGTGAATGTTTTCTTTTTGAGGGAATCTATACTCACTTTGCTACGGCGGATGAGCTAGAGGAGGGCTATTTTCAAAAGCAGCTCTCGCGTTTTCATGAGCTTTTATCCTATTTAAGGGTGAAACCGGACATGATCCATGCGAGCAACAGTGCAGCATCCATTCGTTTTAGTGAAGCTTCATTTAACGCGATTCGGTTTGGCATTGGGATGTATGGGCTCACACCATCATTAGAAATGGAGTCATTGCTACCGTTTCCGTTACAACAGGCATTTTCTCTTCAAACAAAGCTTATTCATGTGAAAAAGTTAGAAAAAGGGGATTCGGTTAGCTATGGTGCCACGTATACGGCTCGTGAGCCTGAGTGGATAGGCACGTTGCCAATAGGTTATGCAGATGGTTGGATCCGAAAGCTACATGGACAAGAGGTGCTGATTGAAGGAGAACGAGTACCGATTGTCGGTCGGATCTGCATGGATCAATGCATGGTTAGATTACCTAAAGAACTTCCCGTTGGAACACTCGTTACGCTGATTGGCGAACAAGAAGCACTTAGCATTTCAATGAATGAAATTGCATCAAAACTAGAAACAATCAATTATGAAATTCCTTGTATGATTTCAAGTCGTGTGCCTAGAATTTATAAAAAATATGGAAAAATGATTGAGCAAAGAAATGATATTTTACATTCGTATGTATAGTTGAAACCCTTTTAGAATAAGGATTTATAGAAAAAGAACCATATTTATGAATCTTTGGAGACATCATGAATAAAAGGGTATTTTTTTGGTGGATAATATTGAAGTATGACTTATTGCCCCTTTGCATTGTTGTGGATTGGTGTTATTATAAAATATGGTAGAGATAAAATGGTGTGTAGTGATGGTGGAGGTGTATGTTTGTGTCTGAGTCCAGCGCAACAACAGAAATTATGGTGAAATTACCGCAACATCTTTTAACCGAATTGGATGGTTTTGTGAAACAGGAGAATGTGAACAGAAGCGAATTCATTTATCAAGCTACTAAAATGTACTTGCGTGAGCGGAAAAAGAGACAAATTCGTGAATCCATGCGAAGAGGCTACATGGAGATGGCGAAGATCAACTTAACAATTGCTTCAGAAGCGTTTCAAGCAGAGTATGAGGCAGAACACACAGTTGAACGTCTAGTAAGTGGGGGATAATCCTTTGATTGTCAAACGTGGTGACGTTTATTTTGCAGACCTATCCCCAGTTGTTGGTTCCGAGCAAGGTGGCGTTCGTCCAGTTCTTGTGATCCAAAACGATATCGGGAATCGGTTCAGTCCCACAGTGATTATTGCAGCCATTACAGCTCAAATTCAGAAAGCGAAACTGCCTACTCACGTTGAAATTGATGCGAAACGCTATGGTTTCGAACGAGATTCAGTTATCCTGTTGGAACAAATTCGTACAATTGATAAACAACGTCTGACCGATAAGATCACTCATCTCGATGACGAAATGATGGAGAAAGTGGACGAAGCTTTACAAATTAGCCTAGGTCTAATTGAATTCTAAAAAATACGCTCTACTAAGGGCGTTTTTTTATTGTATGAAAAAGAAATCATAATGTGCAAAAGAAGGATAGCCTATAGTGCTATCCTTTTTTTGATTCCGGTACATACGTTGCTATGGCGGGCTCTTCTATGTTTAGATACTCGAAAAAAAGGGTATATAACAAAGTCGCAATATTGTCATAATTAGTTTAAGCTTTCGCATAAAATTGATATCATTACTGATAGGTACAAAAATGGGGTTTTAAGCTTACGTTACAGTTTAAAGACAATCCGTTATGAAAGAACCTATCATGTTAAAATTGGGAGGATATAATGAACAAAGATATTGAACAGTATATTCAAACGAATCGGGAAGAAATACTTACAAAGTGGATCGAGAGCATGAAGGAAAAGTCAGATGAACGGGTTTTAAAGGTAGTTTCTGACCAAGTATTCGTAGGGACAAGCCGAGAGTTCATAGATCTAATTGTTTCAAATCTACAAGATTCTGATGAAAAGTATAGTGAAAAGCTTGTAGAGTTTGCTGAAAAAGTAGTTAGGCTTGCGTGGCCTTTAAGTTTTGTTACGGACGGATTACGAGATTTTGCAAGGATTGCTTTTGAAGGAATGAGTGCAACAGGCATTGTAAATGAAAAGAACCGAATGGAAATCATTTATGACTTTGATAACTGGATAAGTCCGATGACAAACGAAATTGTTAATGTATATTCTTCAACATGGGAGCGCACGGTATCACTTCAAAAAATCGCTCTTCAAGAATTGTCCGCTCCTTTAATTCCTGTGTTTGATGGCATTTCAGTTATGCCACTTGTTGGGACAATAGATACCGAGAGGGCAAAACAGATCATGGAAAACTTGTTAAATGGAGTGGTTAGAAATCGCTCAGAAGTGGTTCTTATAGATATTACGGGTGTTCCGGTCGTTGATACAATGGTCGCTCATCATATTATTCAAGCTGCCGATGCAGTTAGGCTAGTTGGGGCTAAATGTATGCTAGTCGGGATTCGTCCGGAAATAGCACAAACCATCGTCAATCTTGGGATTAATTTAAATCAGATTACAACAAAAAATACACTAAAAAAGGGAATCGAGTCAGCCCTTGAAATAATGAACAAGAAGATTATCAGCACGGGGGGAGAAAATTGAGGATACCAATTCTAAAATTACACAATTGCTTACTAGTATCGATTCAATGGGAATTGGACGATCAAACGGCCCTTCAATTTCAGGAAGATTTGCTACATAAAATACACGAAACAAGCGCAAATGGTGTAGTGATTGATATAACTTCAATTGATTTTATTGATTCATTCATCGCAAAGGTGCTTGGTGATGTAATTAATATGTCTAAACTTATGGGTGCTAAAGTTGTCATTACAGGTATTCAGCCAGCGGTGGCGATTACTCTTATAGAATTAGGAATTGGTTTAGATGATGTCCTAACAGCTTTGGATCTAGAAAAAGGTTTGGAGAAATTACATCAGGAATTGGGGGAATAACCGTATGGGAATCCAATCCTGCGTAAAAATCATTAATGAATGGGACATCGTTGCAGCTAGGCAGCTAGGCCGAAATGTGGCAAAAGAGCTTGGATTTGGAACTGTCGATCAGGCCAGAATCACGACTGCTATTAGTGAATTAGCGAGAAATATTTATTTATACGCTGGTCAGGGCCAAATCTGCATTGAAAAACTATATGAAAGCGGTAAAGCGGGATTGAAGGTAGTGGCGATAGACAATGGACCTGGTATAAAGGATATAAGGCAAGTAATGGAGGATGGATATTCTACCTCAGGTGGTTTAGGAGCTGGATTGCCAGGTGTCAAACGCTTGATGGATGAGTTTGGGATTAACTCAACGCCAGGTAATGGAACAGAGATAACGGCAACTAAGTGGGTACGTTAGGGGGAACATTTATGGATTTCCGAGAATTGATGGAGACAAAATATCGGCACATACTTGAGAAGTACATAAACGACCCTTCTGAACAAGTTCTATATCAGGGCCAAAAGTTCAGTAGAAAGTCTATCGAGCATCGAATCTCTCCTGAGGAAATCATCAGTTTACATAAAACACTTATGCATGAAATGGTTCCGGATTTACCAGAAGAAGTATCGCTCTCCTTTGATATGTTACTAGAAGTGATGTTAGGCTACGGTCTTGCTTATAGAGAGCATCAAAGCTTGCGCCATAAGCAGCAGGAACTAAGAACGGAAATGGAGATTGCGGCAAATGTTCAACAAACCTTATTAGAAACCAATGTCCCATCGGTTCCTTGGCTTGATATAGGTGCAATTAGTGTTCCTGCCAAGCATATGAATGGAGATTATTATCACTTTGTTCAAGATGAAACCAATAACATCAGTATTGCTATTGCCGATGTGATTGGGAAGGGAATTCCAGCGGCGTTGTGTATGTCCATGATCAAATATGCGATGGATAGTCAACCAGATAATCAACAAGAACCGAGTAAGGTGCTAGAAAATCTTAATCGGGTCGTTGAACAAAATGTCGATCCTAGTATGTTTATCACCATGTTCTACGGTGTGTATCATCCAAGAAAGCATACGTTTGCCTATTCTTCTGCTGGTCATGAGCCGGGTTTTCTATACCGAGCGCAATCGGGAGAATTTATTGAAATTGAGGCAAAGGGTTTGTTGTTAGGAGTAGAAAAACGGACGAAATATAAGCAGTATGAGCAAGCAATAAATGTGGGAGACATGATTATCTTGATGTCAGACGGTGTTACAGAATGTCGGTCAGAAGAAGGGTTTATCGAAAAAGAAACATTAATCTCTTATATAAAAAAATATATCCATTTACCAGCACAAGAGATTGTAACCAACATATATAAAGAGCTAGAAAAGCTCCAACACTTTCAATTGCGAGATGATTTTACGTTAATAATCTTGAAAAGAAATGTTTAAGTACTATTTTTTCAGGGTATCGAATAAGAGCAATTGACTTGTAAAGAGGTGGGGAATATGAACATAAAGTTAGATATCACGGAGAGTGATGGTCGTGTTGTTGTTCATGTAACAGGGGAAATTGATGTTTATACGGCACCGAAGCTAAGAGAAACACTATTTCCTCTGTCCGAGAGAAACGGAGTGGACATGATGATTGATCTTTCTGGAGTAGAATATATGGATAGCACAGGCTTAGGTGTGTTTGTGGGGACGTTTAAAAATGTGCGCTCAAGTAATGGGAAATTTCAGTTAGTTGGACTTTCTGATCGGTTAAAGAGACTTTTTGAGATCACCGGGCTAGCTGATATTATGAATATTAGCCAGATTGAGGGTGAACCAAAATGACGGAAGTTTGTGACTACATTGAAATGAAAATTCCTGCTAAACCGGAATACGTAGGTGTGATTCGGTTAACATTATCTGCCATTGCAAGTCGAATGGGCTTTTCGTTTGACGAAATTGAAGATTTGAAGATTGCTACAAGTGAAGCGATAACCAATGCTGTGCAGCATGCCTATAAAACAGGAAAGCTTGGAGAAGTTGCAATCGGATTTGGGTCATATGGCGATCGACTGGAAGTCATCGTGGCTGATAGCGGAAAGAGTTTCGATTTTCAATCGGCTCGAGAAAAAGTAGGTCCTTATCATGGGAATGAACCGGTTGAGTTTATGCGTGAAGGAGGCCTAGGGCTTTACTTGATAGAGACGCTGATGGATGAAGTTATTATTCATCAGAATGAAGGTGTGACGGTTTTTATGACCAAATACCTAGAAGGGGAGCAGGTGGAGAGGAATGCAGAACAAATCTCAACCTAATTCGCTATCAAAAGAAGAAATTCATCGATATATTAAAGCTTATCAGCAGAATCAGGATGATGAAGCCCAAAATCAGTTGGTTCTACATTATAAAAGCTTGGTTGAAACGATTGCCCGAAAGTACTCAAAAGGAAAATCCTATCATGAGGACATTGTCCAAGTGGGGAATATTGGTCTTTTAGGTGCTATTCGAAGGTACGATGAGGACTTTGGGAGAAGCTTTGAAGCTTTTGCAGTACCTACCATTGTGGGAGAAATCAAGCGGTTTTTAAGAGATAAAACTTGGAGTATCCATGTTCCAAGAAGAATCAAAGAACTGGGACCGAGAATTAAAGCAACGGTTGAAGAGTTAACAACTACCCTCCAGCGTTCGCCCAAAGTATGTGAAATTGCTGAAGCCTTGCAGGAAACTGAAGAGGATATACTTGAAGCAATGGAGATGGGAAGAAGTTATCAGGCATTGTCTGTGGACCATTCCATTGAGGCTGATTCGGATGGAGGAACGGTCACCTTATTGGACGTCGTAGGGAACATTGATGAGGGATATGAAAAAGTGAATCAAAAGCTCGTACTAGACAAGGTTCTACATGTTCTAACAGACAGAGAAAGGGAGATTATTCAATATACGTATTTGGATAATCTGAGTCAAAAAGATACTGGCGAAAAATTAGGTATTTCACAGATGCATGTTTCAAGATTGCAGAGAAAAGCGATTAAAAAGCTTCAAGATGCCATACGTTCAGATCATAACAGCTCGGAGTGCTTATCGTGACGCAGCCAATAGAAGTGATTGTTCAACAAACAACTAAGGAAGGTAAGTATGAATGCGGAGATAGCTATTATTACGTTCTCCAAGATGATTATTTTACCTGTGTCGTCGCGGATGGTCTGGGCAGTGGGAAACTTGCAAATGAGGCATCTTCAGCTGTGGTTGATGTGGTCCAACAATATCATCATGAAGATGTTGAAGAGTTAATGAAAAAATGCAATCAGGCTCTTTTTCAAAAAAGAGGAGCTGCGGTAGCTGTACTAAAGGTTTTTTTTCAAACAAAAGAATTTCACTATAGTTGTGTAGGGAATATTCGTTTCTTTTTATATTCTGATAAAGGTGAACTAACTTACCCCCTACCAGTCTCAGGATATTTATCTGGAAGACCGGTAAGATTTAATACAAAGAGATACTTTTATCAAGCAAACTCAAAATTTCTTATACATTCGGATGGCATCACCCCAAATGGAGTAAAATCCCTACTAAGTTCCGGGTTGTCGAATGAATGCATTGCGAACCAACTTAGGGAGCGGTTCACTTCGAAAATGGATGATTCTACATTTATTATAGGGACATTGCATTAGAGTTACCTGTACATAATGGGGTAACTCTTTTTTTGTGCATATCATTCATTTTGTTGCACTTGAAATTTTTGATAAAATAAGGAAAAAGACTTTCATGTTGGAGGAAACGTACATTGGATCAAACAATAGATAAGCGTAAGGAACTCTTACAAACGGTAGCCAAAGAGCAAAATTTAAATTTCAAACAAGTGAACAATGTTATTTCATTGCTTGAAGAAGGAAACACGTTACCGTTCATTGCAAGATACCGTAAAGAACAAACGGGAGCATTGGATGAGGTACAAATTCGTGACATTATGGAACGTTGGCAATACATACAAAACCTTGAGCAAAGAAAAGAAGAGGTTATTCGGATTATTGAAGAACAAGGGAAGCTGACGGTAGAGTTAAAAAGTCAGATAGAAAAGTCCATTAAGCTGCAAGAGGTTGAAGACTTATATCGTCCGTATAAACAAAAACGACGCACAAAGGCAACTGTCGCGAAGGAAAAAGGATTAGAGCCTTTTGCGGAATGGTTAGTAACCTTCCCCGTAAATGGGTCAATAGAAGAGAAAGCGAGTGAATTTTTGTCGGACGAACTCGAGGTCCAATCTATTGAAGAAGTCATAAATGGGGCGAAGGATATTATCGCTGAGTGGGTTTCAGACGATGCAGATTCACGAAAATGGGTTAGAAGTGAGACAGCTAAATCTGGATTTGTTGAAGCTACCGTTAAGGATACGGAAAAAGACGAGAAAAAAGTTTATGAGATGTATTACGAATATTCAGAGCCTATTAGCAAAGTAGTTCCCCATCGTACGCTTGCTCTCAACCGGGGAGAGAAAGAAGATGTTCTACGTGTTGCGATTAAGCCGAATGTTGAACGTAACATGGATTATTTAACGAAAAAATGGATTAAGAATTCTAATTCCTTTGTTGTTGAGACAGTTATTGAGGCCGTTGAAGATGGTTATAAGAGATTAATTCAACCTTCAATAGAAAGAGAAATTCGTAATGAGCTAACTGAAAAAGCAGAAGAAAGAGCGATCCATATATTCTCTGAAAATTTAAGAAATCTTCTGCTCCAACCACCTTTAAAAGGAAAAGTAGTTCTTGGTGTGGACCCAGCGTATCGAACAGGATGTAAGTTAGCTGTAGTGGATGAAACAGGGAAGGTCCTTCGAATAGATGTGATTTATCCTCATCCACCTGTATCGAAGAAACAAGAAGCTGAGAAAAAGTTTAAAGAAATCATTGAGACCTATGAAGTTGAGATGGTAGCAGTGGGAAATGGGACTGCTTCCCGGGAAACAGAGCAGTTTGTAGTAGATATGCTTAAAGAACAAAAGAGAGAGATTTATTATTTAATTGTGAACGAAGCGGGTGCCAGTGTTTATTCTGCTTCTGACTTAGCGCGTGAAGAATTCCCTGATTTTCAGGTTGAGGAACGAAGTGCAGTTTCCATTGCCCGACGCTTGCAAGATCCGTTAGCTGAATTAGTTAAAATAGATCCGAAATCGGTTGGTGTCGGACAGTATCAACATGACGTGTCTCAAAAGAGATTATCTGAGTCATTAACATTTGTCGTGGAAACCGCAGTTAACCAGGTAGGTGTGAACGTTAATACAGCTTCTGCTTCATTGCTTCAATATGTTGCTGGTCTTTCGAAAACAGTAGCAACCAACATCGTCAAGAAACGAGAAGAAGAAGGGAAGTTTGTCAATCGAACACAGTTAAAGAAAATCCCGAGGTTAGGTGCAAAAACATATGAGCAAGCCATCGGGTTTCTACGTGTAATCGATGGAAAAGAGCCGCTTGACCGCACAGGGATTCATCCGGAAAATTATCAAGCAGTTAAAAATCTCCTAAGTAAATTAGGTTTTACATCAGCTGACCTAGGTTCTGAAGCACTAAAAACAACATTATCAGCTGTTGATATAAAAGCTATTGCGGCAGAGCTTGAGATTGGAGAATTAACCCTTAAGGATATTCTCGATGCGTTAGTTAGACCGGAAAGAGATCCGCGTGACGAACTTCCAGCGCCACTATTAAAGAAAGATGTATTAAAACTTGAAGATTTAAAAGCGGGAATGGAACTTCAAGGAACCGTCCGAAACGTAGTGGACTTTGGAGCGTTTGTTGATATTGGAGTAAAGCAAGACGGGCTTGTTCATATTTCGAAACTAAGCAATCGCTTTGTTAAGCATCCGCTCGATATTGTTTCAGTTGGAGATGTAGTAACCGTGTGGGTGGATAGTGTTGATCAACAAAAAGGTAGAGTCGCTTTAACGATGCTACAGAATTAAAGGTAAAAGAAATAGCGTTCACGATGGTAACGGGTTTACTTGTGAGATACAAACGGTAAAAGTAGACCAAATCATTTACAGTATATTTCACAGTCAAAAAGGATTAGAGATGTAAATCTTTCTAATCCTTTTTTGGATTTCTTTATTTACTAAAGCACCCGAAAGTTAGTTAGCTGCTAAAGCGGGTTTGAAATAAGCGGAGATATTTCTCTTATTTAGGAAATTGCACTGGAAAAAGCTAAAATAGACGGAAAATTTCCGACTATTGACTTAAAAAACGTGAAATTGGATGATTTTCTTTTGCTTAGTCGGAAAAACTCCGCTTATATACCCCGAATCAAGCTCAATTCAGTAGTCTAACCGAAAAATCTCCGCTTATGTTTCTTATTACTGGTTACTATGTTCAAAAAATTAGATGTCTTATTTAAATGCGTTACAGGGAGCTTCGCCACTACGTGGTTCGCCCAGTCTGCTAAGTCTAAAGGAGTTTACGTGCCCATAAAAGCTTTGTAATCTCAGCATATTCCACGGACTAAATTACAAATGATTCACACACCAGCCAATAATTACTTCATACCTTGTGATTTCCTTTGTTAAAAAAGACAAAATAAGCAATAAAAAACGCACTGTGAATGATATCGTGAATTCAAGTGCGTTTTCATATGAGTTTTATAATGTTTGCACCACTAATCTAAATTCGTTATCAAGATGAACGGTGTTTTTTTCTGTAAAAAAACCAACATTGGTTAAGAAGTTTTATTTGATAGGCATTTTTCTCTAAAAATGCTTTCTGCATCTGATTTTGAAACCAAGTAGGCATAGACATACCTCCTAGCACAAATTTCAAGGGGTATATTCAATGTATGCTATAATGGGTTGTCATGTTCATATAATTTTATTTAGTTAGGAACGGAGGTGGGAGTATGGAGGATAAAGAGTTACAAAGATTAGTTGAGGAAATTTCCTTGCGGTTCTTTAACAAGCCATTTCGACATACTGCTTTTTTTAATTCCCGTCTTCGAACAACAGGTGGACGTTATATGTTAAGGTCTCATAATATTGAAATTAATCGAAGTTATCTAGAACAGCTTGGAGAGCAAGAATTAATTGGTATCATTAAGCATGAGTTATGTCATTATCATTTGCATTTAGAGGGAAAAGGCTATCAGCACAGAGATCATGACTTTAAAACACTTCTTAAAAAAGTGAATGCACCACGATTTTGTTCTACTCTCCCAAATCGCCCTGAAGTTAAATCAGCAAAGACTGTTCGGATATATCAGTGCTCTGGATGCGCTCTGCAATATAGGAGAAAAAGAAGGATCAATATATCAAAGTATGTTTGTGGAAAGTGCCAGGGGAAGTTAATTGAAATTCCTGTTTGACAGTTGGAGAAAATGATGTTAAATTATTATTCCGTGACTGATATGAGTGGAAATAAGTAATTGAAATTTCCCCTTGACTTTCACAGCTTGGCTCAATATAATATAAAGAGTCGAGATTACGACACGAACACTTTTCTTATTCCACAGTAGCTCAGTTGGTAGAGCATTCGGCTGTTAACCGAACGGTCGCAGGTTCGAGTCCTGCCTGTGGAGCCATTTTGGGGAAGTACTCAAGAGGCTGAAGAGGCGCCCCTGCTAAGGGTGTAGGTCGGGTGACCGGCGCGAGGGTTCAAATCCCTCCTTCTCCGCCAGTAACTTTCATCACTTTTTTTAAAAAAAATATGGCCCCTTGGTCAAGCGGTTAAGACACCGCCCTTTCACGGCGGTAACACGGGTTCGAATCCCGTAGGGGTCACTTTCAAATTATTATACTAGCAAAAATGGTCCCGTGGTGTAGCGGTTAACATGCCTGCCTGTCACGCAGGAGATCGCCGGTTCGACCCCGGTCGGGACCGCCATATTGTTGGGCTATAGCCAAGCGGTAAGGCAACGGACTTTGACTCCGTCATGCGTTGGTTCGAATCCAGCTAGCCCAGCCATTTTTTATTTTAAGGTATTTTTCAAATTGTACGAGCCATTAGCTCAGTCGGTAGAGCATCTGACTTTTAATCAGAGGGTCGAAGGTTCGAGTCCTTCATGGCTCACCAAAGTATTTTGCTTCAGCAAAATAACTTTCTATTATGCGGGTGTGGCGGAATTGGCAGACGCACTAGACTTAGGATCTAGCGCCGCAAGGCGTGGGGGTTCGACTCCCTTCACCCGCACCATTCATTTCCAGTTGAATAACTGTGAGAAATCATATATAATATATTCTATCGCTCTTAATGAGCGGTCGTGGCGGAATGGCAGACGCGCTAGGTTGAGGGCCTAGTGGGGGCAACCCCGTGGAGGTTCAAGTCCTCTCGGCCGCACCAAGAAATAACTACAGAAAAATGTTTGACATTAAAATGTGGTTATGATATTATATAAAAGTTGCTTCTTTAAAAAGAGCGCCCGTAGCTCAATTGGATAGAGCGTCTGACTACGGATCAGAAGGTTATGGGTTCGACTCCTTTCGGGCGCGCCATTTTGAATAACGGGGAGTAGCTCAGCTTGGTAGAGCACTTGGTTTGGGACCAAGGGGTCGCAGGTTCGAATCCTGTCTTCCCGACCATCTTAATAAAATATTAATATGCGGGTGTAGTTTAATGGTAAAACCTCAGCCTTCCAAGCTGATGTCGTGAGTTCGATTCTCATCACCCGCTCCAACAAATTTGTTCTTTGAAAACTAAACAAATCATACGTCAACAAAAAATGATTAGTGTTGAAAAATACACTAGCCAACGTTTTAACTTTAAGAGCTAATCTTACTCTTTATTGGAGAGTTTGATCCTGGCTC